>CAKVIM010000011.1 GCA_934754775.1 uncultured Candidatus Melainabacteria bacterium
ACTACTGTACGTTCTTTTTGCGGAAGTTTGGCAATTGCTTGTTTAATGAGTTTACTCATTTCAACAATCTCAGCTTGTTCATCCGGAAGAGCCGCAGTGTCTTTTATGAAATCGAATGGTGAAGCATTATCAGTTGCAGCCGCAGCTAATCCGTCAATAGACAAAATTGTTTCATAAACAGCTTCTCTTACCTTTGTTGGGGAGATGCTAAATCCCATGTCTTCTGAATTTTCTTCTGCAATTGAATCCGAAACATACGAATCATCATCTTCTTTCTTATGTTTCAGCGTATACCATTTATAACGATGTCTTAATTCGTTTCTAATTGCCCACTTAACAGCAGTACCAATATACGCATCATTATAATGGGCAAGTTGCTCTTCTGTTTTACCTTTAATCAAAGTTTGCACAGCAATAATACCAATACTAACCAATTCTTCATATTCAATCATATGGTTAGGGATTCGTCTGTGTTCTACTCTAGCTATTTTTTGAACAATACCGATGTACTGTTTGATTAAAGTTTTATTATCCATCTTTTCTTATTTAAACCTGAGTATATCATACCAAGATTTTAACATTTTTTCAAGATGTAAAAATCTTGCATCATGCTAGTTCCCTTGTTGTTTGTTTTTTAAACCGTAAACAAATAACAAGATTTCAGCAACAGCCTTATATAATTCCGGCGGAATCTGCTGATTAATATCGACCATTCTGAATAAAGCTCTGGCAACCGGAGCATTATCAATAACAGGAACATTGTGTTTTATGGCAATATCAATAATTTTCTTTGCTATCAACTCTGTACCTTTAGCAGTCAAGGTCGGAGATTGCATTGTTTCAGAATCATATTTAAGTGCACAAGCAACGTGGGTCGGGTTTCTTACGACAAAATCCGCATCAGGTACAGAATCCATTGCACCTTGTTGCAACATTTGCATACGACGTTGCCTTAAAGCGGCTTTGACGTGCGGGTCACCTTCTGAGTTTTTGTACTCATCTTTTATTTCCTTAAAAGACATTTTCTGGTCTTTCAAAAATTTCCATTTCGTAACACCATAATCGGCTGCAGCTATTATCAGGAAGGCGATACAAGCTTTATAGATAAATTCTACAATCAATTTACCGAACTCAATCATAACCGCAAAATGATTGTCAATCGCAGCCAGCATGAGTATACTTTCCAAATGAGCACGATATACCGTCCAACCTACAAGCCCCAAAATTGCTACTTTTAAGATATTTTTAAAGAGTTCAAAAAGGGTTTTCACTTGAAACAAGTTTTTAAAATATTTTGTAGGATTTAATTTGTCTAATTTTGGAACCAAAGGAGCTGTTGCAACGAGTGGCCCAACTTGTATAAAGTCACCAATAATTGCTACAAATGCTGCAACAAACAAAATAGAACCAATAATTGCTACTGCCGGAATCAGCGTAACGGAAAGCATGTACGGCAGCCCAACTTCCGACAAGTGCTGATTTGGAATCTGCTCATAAAGAGTCTTAAAAAGTCCTACAATTAATCTCCATATAAGCGGAGCTAGCATATTGATAAAAGTAAACATAACAAGCAAAGACAATGCCGTTGACACGTCCTTCGATTTAACAACCTGCCCTTCCTTTCTTGCTCTTTCAAGCTTTTGGGGGGTGGCGTCAAACTGTTTATCTTCATCACCCATTCTTCTTTTTCCGTTGGATTTTCGTTTTTGCTGTTAACAGTTTACCATAAAACTTGATTTTATTGTACAATTATTTCTGTAAGGAGTTAATTATGAAAAACGCATTTTTGATTTTATTATCCCTAGCTTGTATAGCAGGTGCTGCTTATACATTCCTAAACCAAACCGGACATATTCCTATGGTAACAATGTTTTTATTCGGTTTTGCTCTTGCTGTATTTTTAATGACATTGAAGATGAATGTCAAGAACGCCAAACTCAATTCTTACAAAAGAGAACTGGAAAAAGAATCTATCGCATCAGATGAAAGCAATTCCAAAGTAAAAGTATTAGAATCAAAAATTGAAGTCTTAGAAAAAGCTCTTGAAAACGCATTAAAAAAGTAGCCGTTTAGCTGATTGTCACAACACTTTTATTACATAAGATAATATTGTATATATTATGGTTAGGAGTGTGAAACAGTGAAAGTTAATGGGATTAATGTCGTTTATTCAAGACCGATAAGAAAGTCTAACCTAAAAGCAAGAAGCGAACAAAACATACAATTTAAAGGCGATAAAGGACGTACAATAGGCTCTATATTAGGTGCTGCAGGGGCATTAGTTGGAGTAACGGCACTGTCTGCAATAGGCATTGGCATACCACTACTGCCGATTGTAGCAGCTGGCATAGCAGCAAAAGCCGGTGGTGATGCAGGTGACAAATACGAACAGAAAAAGAAAAATGAAAGCAAGGGAAACTAGAAAATAGGAGTCAGGTATGATTTCCCCAATTTCCAATCTATCAAACAACAAATTTTATTATAATAACAAATCTCAAAATCCGGCAAAAGTAAATTTTGTACCAGAAAGTGTCGGAACGAATTTTAATGCCGACATTTCAGACTATTTACAAATAACAAAATCCCAAAACGATAAAAAAAATAAGTTATTGTTTGCCGGAATTTTTTCAATGCTTTTGAGCTCTGCCATTATCGGAATAAGTATTGTAACTTCAAAAGGCCATTCCAGTTCTGCAACATCCAATTCAAAGATTTGGAGCGGTTTAGCAGAAGGCTTTGCAAGTTTAAAAGAGAACAAAGAGATTCCGACTTTAAATGAGTGCAAAAGTGTCAACAAGAAGTTGAAAAAATTTTTACAAACACAAATTGATTATGCAAAAGTTAAACCTGATGATATAAAAAAGCTGGGGACACCGGAACCTGCGAAAAGATTGCTTTTATATGGACCTCCGGGCACTGGCAAATCCTATTTTGCAAAAATTTACGCTAAAAGTTTGGATGCTGAATACACTGAAGTCAAGTTTTCTGACTTTAATTCAACTTGGACAGGACAACATATAGAGCAGTTTACGAGCGTCTTTGAAGATATAATTGCAAATGCCCAAGCAGAACCAAACAAAAAATTTGTTGTAGTATTTAATGAAATTGACGCTATTGTAATGCCTGCGGATGCACTAAGAAAATCTGGCACAGGTCATTCTATGTTTAAGCTTGAAGAACGCTCAGTATTATTAAATTGCATAGATGAAATTGCAGAAAAAACACCTAACGTCACAATAATAGGCACAACAAACATTGCTCCGAAAAACAATAATCTTGATGGTGCCGCAATGAGCAGATTCAAGAATATAATTGGAATTGACTATCCTGAAACAGACTGTTTGTTTGAAGCGTGCAAAGCTCACATAGAAAAAATGGATAGCGGAAAAGATTTTATTAGTAAAAACGAAAAGAAACTCAAAGATTTATCTGAAAGAATGTACAATAGAAAAGCCTCTTTTAGAGATGTTAACAAAATTATAGACTCATCTAAAAACGAATATTTGCAAGATTATGTCAAAAATAACAAAGCGAAATTTAAGTTCGAGTATTTGGAAAACGCATTTAAAGAGCTCGATTTAACCGATGGAGAAATATGCGGTGCCGCCAACGCATTGGGATAGCAACCGACACCATAAATAATCGTTCTTGCACAGATTTTAACTTTATTGTAAAATAATGTTAAGAAAACAAGGAGAGATTTATGACAACAGAAACAACTGATTACAGAAAGATTTTGAGCTATGTCCCTACAGTAATTGAATCATCTTCAAGAGGGGAAAAGTCTTTTGATATTTTTTCAAGACTATTGAGAGAAAGAATTATTTTCCTAGGAACAGAAATTGACGATGAAGTTGCTAACTCTGTTGTTGCACAACTTCTGTTGCTTGATAGTGAAAACCCTGAAAAAGATATTATGCTTTACATCAATTCTCCAGGTGGCGTTATCACTGCAGGTATGGCGATTTATGACACAATGAACCTAATCAAAGCTGACGTACAAACAATTTGCTTAGGCGAAGCTGCATCAATGGGTGCGTTCTTACTTTCTGCCGGAGCTAAGGGTAAGAGAATGGCTCTTCCTAGTGCCAGAATTATGATTCACCAACCATTAGGCGGTGCAAAAGGTCAGGCTACAGATATCGAATTGGAAGCTAAAGAAATTTTGAGAATGAAAGATATGTTAATCGGCATTATGGCTGAAAACTCAGGTCAACCATTCGACAAGGTAAAAGAAGATTGCGAACGTGACCATTATCTTTCAGCGGCAGAAGCTTGTGAATACGGGCTTATCGATAAAGTCGTAACTTCAGTGCAGTAAATAAGGATTACAATATATGACAAAATCAACAATTGTACAAAGTACAATTGTTGATTTTTATTTACATTCGTACTAAGATGTTGCTAATGTGTAACCGGGTCGGAATTAAAAACCTTACCGGAGTAATATAAATTAAGGAGAAAAAAATGACATCTAAAAATTTTTTATTCACTTCTGAATCAGTTACAGAAGGACACCCTGACAAAGTTTGCGACCAAATTTCAGACGCAATATTAGATGAATTCCTAACACAAGACCCTCAATCAAGAGTTGCTGCAGAAACAACTGCTACAACAGGTATGGTTCTTGTTTGTGGTGAAATTACATCGAATTGTTATGTAGATATTCCGCAAGTAGTTAGAAACACTGTTAGAAACATTGGTTATGAAGGACAATCAGGCGGTGGGTTTGATTGCGACACTTGTGCTGTACTTACAAGCATAGATGAACAATCAGTAGATATCGCTGGCGGTGTAAATAAGGCTTTGGAAAGCAGAAGCGAAAATGCTGACACTTCAAAATCAGAAACTGAAAACATCGGTGCCGGCGACCAAGGTATTATGTTTGGTTACGCTTGTAACGAAACACCGGAACTTATGCCGCTTCCAATCAGCTTAGCTCACAAATTGTCTTATAGATTAGCTCAAGTTAGAAAAGAAGGCATCTTAAAATACTTAAGACCGGACGGAAAGTCACAAGTTACTGTTGAATATGTTGATGGAAAACCTGCAAGAATTCACACAGTATTGCTTTCAACTCAGCACGCTGCTGAAATCAACGGCATTAGCGACAATTCTAAAGTTCAATCAATCATCAGAGAAGACTTAAAGAGATGTGTTGTCGACTACGTATTTGAAACAGAAGCAATCAAGCCTGATAGCGAAACAATTATTTTGATTAACCCTTCAGGCAGATTTGTAGTTGGCGGCCCTCAAGGCGATTCTGGCTTAACAGGTAGAAAAATTATCGTAGATACATACGGCGGTTATTCTCGTCACGGCGGCGGTGCTTTCTCTGGAAAGGATCCAACGAAGGTTGACAGATCAGCAGCTTATGCAGCAAGATACGTTGCTAAGAATATCGTAGCAGCAGGACTTGCTGAAAAATGCGAAATTGAATTAGCTTACGCTATTGGTGTAGCTGAACCTATTTCAATCTTCGTTGACACGTTCGGCACAGGTAAAATCTCTGATGATGAAATTTCTGCATTGGTTCGTTCAAACTTCGATTTGAGACCGGCTGCTATTATTTCAAACTTCGATTTGAGAAACTTGCCTGCTAAAAACGGCGGTAAATTCTACCAAAAATTGGCAGCATACGGACACTTGGGACGTACAGACTTAAATCTTCCTTGGGAAGCTTTAGACAAGGTTGATACTTTAAAAAAGTCTTTAAATAGCTCTTGTGCTGTTTGCTAGTTGATTAGAATTATTCTCAAAAAGACGACTTTTTCTCAAAAGTCGTCTTTTTTATTAGCACCATTACGGGTTAACACCCATCCTAACCTTCCCTAACAAGGGAAGGAATGCAAAACTCGATTATTAAACGTCTTTAGCACCAACCGCAATAGAAAGTAGGTTGTTTTTCCCTTACGGGCTAACACCTCACCCTTCCCTCTCCTGTAAGGAGAGGGAACGCAAGATGCGTTAGAAAGTAGGTTGGGGTTTCTATCAATAACTACAAATAGCAATCTTTCGCACCACGAGCGTTTATAGCGAGTGTAAGAGTGCCGGTTCTCCGGCTGTAGCCATTCAAACCACGCCCGAAGGGCGTAGAAAACAATGCGTTATTTCTTTTCTTTTGCTTCGTTTTCTTTTCTTTCTTCGCAATAAAGAAAAGAAAATGAAGAACTTTAAAAGGTTTTAATCTATATCTGAACCTCTCCTGTTAGGAGAGGGAACGTAAGATGCGTTAGACCATAGTAACCGTTTTTTAATTTATGTAAAATTTTCTTAATTTATAATGACAAGAAAGCATGCTTTTTATATGATTAATTTGTAGTGAGGAAATAAGGAGTTTTGGCTCGTGTTTAATAAGAAGATTGAAACGGTTAATCCTATTCAAAGTACTTTTTCCAGAGATGAAGATGCTTTTACAGCACTTTCTACTTCTGCGTTATTAGCAAAAAGTTCTGTACCGTATTCTCACAGAAGAATTGCTGATAATTATGTAATCATAAAGAAAGTATACCGTTTTCAAGCCGTGCAAAGCAGAATCTCTAACGCTGAATTGCAATTACTTAAAAAATACGACTTCAACACTCTTGAATTCTCTACTATCAAGCAGATTAATGAAGAACTGTCTTACCTCAAAAAATGGTCAACATCAGGTAACGAACTTTTGAGAAAAGATGCTGACAATCTGCTCCAAATACGTTGCAAAGAACTGAAATACATTGTGGCAAGCAGATATGCTACCGTCACTAACGAAATATATAACGGCTATAAGGCTTTAGAGAAGTATTTTGAAGAAATATCAAAGTTCTATTCTCCTATTTGTTAAGATTTTTTAACATTTACGCAATTTTAGAGTTTCTCGTGTTTTATTATAGCCGGAAGGTTATAGTAGTATGAAATTGAATTCCGTCAACATATATAATAATACGAGTTTCGGGCACGAAACTTCTGAGAAAAAAAGTCCGTATTCGAAAAAGGACAAATTGATTATTGCCGGAATGACAACCCTCGGCACAGCAGCAAGTTGTGCAATATTAGCTAAGAGAGCAGGATATTCACTTAACCCTTCCAAAATGTTTAAAAATATCAAGAATTCATATTTAGCAAAAGTCGTATATCACGACGAAGAAGTCATACCAATAGGAATAGGCTCAGCCCTTGGCGGTTTGGCAGGCGGTTATATGGTTGACAAAAATCCTGAAAACAGAAGAGCCAAAAGAAGAGAAACGCTTATGCAAATAGGTAATGTTTCAATCCCAATATTAACGGTTGATTTCCTATCAAAAAAATGTAAAAAATACGGCAAAGTTGCACAGGCTTGCGGTGCAATAAGCGGGATTATAGGTGGCGTGTATTTAGCAAACTTCGCAATGAACAAGTTAAATGACCTTCTATTCCGTTCGAAAACTGACAGAGGTATAAAAGCAACCGACTTTTCTGCCCACTTAGATGATACAGTCGTTGCAGCATCATACATATCTTCATCACCAATTGTACATTGGATTGCCAGAGTAATCCCGATTGCTTTGATGTGTGCCGGTAACGAAGTCGGAAACAAAACTGCTAACTAAAAATTTTTATAATAAAGACGGCGAACTGCTAAAGCAGTTCGCCGTCTTGTATCTTTACACACTACACTAAAAAGACTAAACCAGCCCTAGAGCTTTTCTATACCAAGAGAATGACTCAAGCTCAGAACCATTAAAAGTTGTTTTGATTTGTTGTTTTTTCAA
The DNA here is from genome assembly GCA_934754775.1 of uncultured Candidatus Melainabacteria bacterium. Classification (GTDB taxonomy): domain Bacteria; phylum Cyanobacteriota; class Vampirovibrionia; order Gastranaerophilales; family Gastranaerophilaceae; genus CAG-196. The sequence continues at coordinate 7,731 of CAKVIM010000011.1, forward strand.
ATAATTTTCAAACTCATCGTTAAATGCAGATTTAACTGTTTTCGTTTCTTTAGAGATCAATTTCATTTCTTTTTCTCCTATATTAATTTTGTTACACACATATATGTTTAAGTTAGTTGTTTTCAGTTAATTTCTACACTTTTCTTGGATACATTCTATCATAAATATATAAAGCTCGCAATAAGTATGTGAAGAATTGTTAGCAAAATTACGAAAAATCACCCAATCGGGTAATGAGTATATAATTACAATGGGTGACTATATATACATTTTACATCCAAGCTCATATATTGATTTAGGGGTTTGTTTAGTATAATCTTAATAAGTAATAGGGTAGTTTGTGGGGTATTTAAGATGTACAATGTTGCAATTATTGGTGCCGGTCCGGCGGGGATTTTTTCTGCGTTGGAAATCGTTAAGCTGCGTCCTGAGTGGAAAGTTGTTTTAATCGAAAAAGGGCAAAAAATCGAAAAAAGAAAATGTCCAATAAGAGAAGGTTCACCCAAATGTGTTAATTGTAAACGCTGTGGCTTACTTTGCGGCTGGGGCGGAGCTGGTGCATTTTCTGACGGGAAATTAACGTTAACACCTGATGTTGGTGGTCACCTTGTTGATTATATGTCAAGAGAAAAGGTTGAAGAGTTAATCAAATATGCTGACAATATGTACCTCGAACACGGAGCTACAGACGAAGTTTTTGGCACAAATATGGATGTATTTAGAGAAATTGAACGCCAAGCAGCATTAGCAGAACTCAAACTCGTTCATTCCCCTGTTAGACATCTTGGAACAGAAAGAAGCCTTGATGTTTTGAAACATATGCAAGATTTTCTTGACGAAAGAATTACTATTTTGAATAACGTTACAGCTCAAAGCCTTATCGTTGAATGCGAGCAGGTAAAAGGAATTGTGCTTGATAACGGTGACACTATTAAAGCAGAATACACAATCATTGCTCCGGGAAGAGAAGGAGCTGACTGGCTTACACACGAATTTGCAAAAAACAAAATTGGTATGGTCAACAATGCAGTTGACGTGGGTGTTCGTGTTGAATTGCCTGCACCTGTTTTTGCACCACTTACAGACAAATTGTATGAATCAAAATTGGTTTACTATTCACCAACTTTCGGGGATGAAGTCAGAACCTTCTGTATGAACCCGAATGGCGAAGTTGTACAAGAAAATTACAACGGAATTGCAACCGTAAACGGTCACAGCTATGCGAACATAAAGACTAATAACACAAACTTCGCATTATTAGTCAGCAAAAAGTTCACAGAGCCTTTCAAACAACCGATTGCCTACGGACAACATATCGCAAGCCTTGCTAACATGCTTGCAGGCGGGATTTTAGTCCAAAGATTTGGGGATTTACTGGAAGGCAGACGTTCAACTCCAGACAGAATTAAATCAAGCATAATCACTCCGACATTGAGTTGCGCTACTCCTGGGGATTTGAGCCTCGTAATTCCATACAGACAAATGAAGAGCATTATTGAAATGTTGTTTGCACTTGATAAAATCGCTCCCGGAACAGCTTCTAGGTATACATTACTTTATGGTATCGAAGTTAAGTTCTATTCTGCAAGAGTAAAATTAACAAACGAACTTGAGACAGAAGGAGTTAAAAATCTGTTCACAATCGGCGACGGAGCAGGCGTTACAAGAGGTTTAATTCAAGCTTCAGCATCAGGAGTGTATGTTGCTCAAACAATTTGTGCTCGTGGCTAATATGTGCTAAAATGACTCTTATGGATGGCGTTAATCAAGAATATATAGACGAACTCAAACAAAAAGTGCATAACAAGGTTGAGAGCCTCGATTTGTACCAGTTTAAAGGCAGCGTTTCTAAGCTTTTGGGTTTAACTGTTGAAGTTAAACTTCCTGGGCTTAAGATTGGTGACTTGTGCTATATTGAAGCCGCTACAGGAGAGAAAAAGCCGGCTGAAGTTGTTGCATTCAAAGGTGACGTTGCTCAATTACTGCTTCTATATGATGGAGCAGGAATCGGTCAAGGAAGCCTTGTAACAACAACAGGTAAGCCTATTATTATCCCTGTTGGAGATTTTCTTTTAGGACGATTGATTAACCCGATGGGTGAACCAATTGACGGCAAACCGCTGGACTTAGAAGGTGCCACTTGGCGTCCTGTTGAAGGACCACCTCCGGGGCCGTTTGAAAGACCTATTATTACAGAAATGTTCTCAACCGGCGTAAGAGCGATAGATGCTTGTCTTACATTTGGTTGCGGTCAGCGTATGGGCTTATTTGCAGGCTCAGGTGTAGGTAAAAGTACACTATTGGGTATGATTGCAAGAAATTCTGATGCCGATGTAAACGTCGTTGCACTAATCGGAGAACGTGGAAGAGAAGTTAAAGAATTCGTCGAGGATGCACTCGGACCCGAGGGTATGAAAAAATCAGTTCTGGTTTGTTCTACCGGTGACCAACCACCGTTAATCAGACAAAAGTGTTTACTAACAGCAACTGCTGTGTGCGAATATTTTAGAGATCAGGGGAAGAAAGTTTTCTTAATGACAGATACCGTAACTCGTTGTGCAATGGCAGGACGTGAAGTCGGTTTGTCTATCGGCGAACCACCTACAATGAAAGGCTATCCGCCTTCAATATTCTCTTGGCTGCAAAAAGTTCTTGAAAGAGCCGGGAACAGCCCTAAAGGTTCTATTACAGCATTCTATACAGTTCTAATGGAAGGTGACGATATTAACGATCCTATCGTTGATACAGTGCGTGGTATCACGGACGGTCACATTTTCTTATCAAGAAAAGTTGCGGAAGCAAACCATTACCCTGCTATTGATATATTGGGGAGTATTTCCAGACTTATGTCCGCTATTGCATCTCAGCCACACAAGGAAGCTGCAAGTAAATTACGTAAGATTATGGCAATGTATAGAGAAAACAAAGATTTAATTGATGTCGGCATGTATCAACCCGGCACAAACCCTAAACTGGATACAGCTATCGAAATGATGCCAAAAATTAACGCCTTTTTACAACAAAGAACGACCGACAGTGTAAACATGCAAAACACAATCGACACACTCATCGAAATGATGTCAGGTGTTGATATTTAGGGTTGTTTATTTTAAAATAAAAGACGGTAAATACGTTTAATTATGTGTATTATATACAATATTAATTTTTGTAAAAATTTTTACCTTTCATGCCGAAGGATTAGCAAAAAATAATATTTTACAGTCTTTATATATATGAAGGAGTACTCGAAAGGTGTTTATAAATAAGATTAATGGGATTTCAAAAATAGGATTTAAGGGTTACCAACACGTTAAAAATGACGTTGGGAACACTGTTATGAAGTTTAACTACCCGTACGATAGCAAAAATGAAACTTGCGAAGTTCAGATTTATAAAGTTTCACCGACGGAGAAATATAATTACAAACTTGATTCAACACCTATTGCAACCATTGAGTTATCTCCGGAAGGCACTGATGTAGACCTTCAAGAAATCACAAATCTTGGCAAAGACGAGCCTTTTGCGTACCAAATTGTAAGAAGAGATAAGGCTACAGGCGAAATAAAATGGGCTGGAGCAGACACCGGCGTTAAGATGAAAAATCAAAACGGTGAATATGTATTTAGAGTACACCAAGATAAAGCTTATAAAGGCGTAAAAGAAGGCGACAAAGAGCTTTACGCATACCAAACAAACGATTACAACAACGACTCCGTAGAAAATTATAAACACACCCTTGTTACAAGAAAAGGCACAACTCCTATGGTACAAGGAACTGGATACCTTGTCATTCCTGATTCATTAAAACCGGGGATGAAATATTACGGATTTGATTCTGATAAAACCGGTGAAATCTATTACGACAAAGACCACCAAAAGAGAATGGAAAACACTATTAGAACATTCTCCAACAGATTTGGCGGAAATCTTGCAGGACTTGAAGCTGCAATACCTTATTTGAGACAAAACGGCTACAAAGAAATGTTCTCTACTCCGATTGCAAACGGTGATAGCGTCTCCTCTCACAGCTATTGGAACAAAAACAACATGCAAATTGCAGACAGAATGGGCAACAAAGAAAACTTTAACTCATTTATGAGAAACATGTTTGCAAACGGTATGAAATATAATTACGATGGTACTTTCACTTCAGAAGGCTTAGAAGGTATACATTTCCAATACGCTTTAAGATGGGCTAACCAAAAGCCACAAAGTTACTATTGGTTCAGAATGAGCGGACTTAAAAATAGCAGTCTCGGTTTAGGTGTTATTCCACGTAACAGAGAAAACTTAAGACACAGAATTGTAAACGCTCCGTTTAATTATGAATTACAACCAAACGGCACATATAAAGCTGTAGAAAATCTTAACTACGACGCTAACAAAGAAACTTATTTACAAATCTATGACGCTTCTCAAGTTACGGAAGCTCAAACAAAAGATTTGGACAAGGCAATTGAAAGTTACGAAAATCTAAGTTCAGGAAACGAACTTTCTATCAAGAATTACGATGACACATTGATTAACTACATTTGCCAAATCAATCCAAAAGAATACCAAAGAAGAATTGATGTAATTAACGATTTGAACAAAAACTTCGGCAAAGACATCAAATTAAATACTCCTGAAGGAACTCTTTTAGCTGCACAATTCTCTAATTTTAGAATTGAACCGAACGTTAAAGACGGCGGTATGTCTATGTGGGATGCTAACACAGATATGGTTAAAATGAATTACGGCATTTCCGGATATGACGACAAGCTTTTGCAAGCAATTCCTTCTAAATCTATGCGAGATTATGAAAAACAAATGATTGAACGTGGTGCAAAAGAAATTCAGGATATGACAATTCAAGCAGGCAAATACTGGACACAATGCGTCAAAGATATTCAGATTATGTACATTGCTCAAACAGTTGCAACCGCAAAAACTGCTGCAGATATCGACAAATTAATTGAAGAAGGCAAACTTCCTAAAGAAGCAAAAATCGATGATGCAACTATGGATAATATCCTTAACAGGCGTTACATGCTTTCAGAAAAAGGCGAATTGCCAAAAGATGACGTTACAGTTAAAGCCCTCATGAAGCTTCCTCTTGATGCTTTAGAATTAGGCGAAAACACGGTTGGAGTACTGGCTACATCATATTTCTCAAATAGAGCCACAACTGACGAGACAATTGGAGTTTCAAGATTTGATTTATCTAAACTAAACAATCCGCATCTTGTAGAGCCTTATGCTAAAAACTACAAGAATGTTAACGCACTCTTCCAAAACGAAGTGAAAAACTTCGCAGATGAAGTAATAAAGAAAGTTAACCAAAATTCTAATGAAAAATTATTAGATGCAGGCGGTGATTACACAGAATACGGCGAATACGTTATGGAGCTTGTCGGACAAGATATCGCTAAATACGCATTCCTTAAATCACTTGGCAAAGATAATCTTAAAACAAAAATTCTAAATAACGGTGAAATAACATATGATTACGAAAAGCTCAAGTCAGACACAACACTTAAAGCACTCGGTATTAATGCACCATCGCCGGAAGATGAAGCAGAGCAACTTGCAAACAAAATGAGAAAAGGTTTGGAAGCATTATCATCAAACGACATAGATTACGTTGCAGATTCTATCTCAAAACGTATTCAAGGACTTGACAGATTCAGCTTTAGAATTGGAGAAGCTCTGGCTGATAAATCCGGCTTAGGCTTAGACTGGCGTCTAGACGCTGCAAAAGACGTTATGGATATGGATGCTATCAGAAATGAAGAAGATACAGCTGATGATGGCTTCGATAACGTTATCAAGTTCTGGAGCAAATTTGTAAAAAGTGTTAAAGACATAAACCCTTATTCATACATAGTCGCAGAAATCACAGATATTGAGTACTTGATGAAAGACACTTACGGTCAAAATTCTTGCCCTTATAACGGGTCTACTGACATTGGACAAAAGTTCAATGGCGAACCTGATTTTATGGCAAAATTCTTCAACGAAACAGGCATAACTTCTGAAGCCGGTTATTCTTACTTCTTCACAAACTTGCTAACTTCATTTGCAAGAGATTTTGAAGCAGGACAACAACTTAGCCCGAACCACGACGGCTTCAAAGACAGATTAGATTTGTTGATGCAAACCAGAAGCATTGATTATATGAGAAATCTTTACACATTCATGGGCAACCACGATAAACCTAGATTGCTTCACGGTTTGGCACTTGATATGAACTTGTTCCACAACAGAGAAAATCAAAGAGCTCACGCACTTGAGTCATTGCAATTGTTATCAGGTGCAGACAGTTTGAGAGAAACTCCTGTAGAATTCATCTTGAGCGGTCGTGACAATGATTATATGAAAACAATCAGCACAAGAGCAATTGCGATGAGCAAATTGCTTAAAGATACTGTTAATGAAAATCTTAATGGCATCGCATCTAGTGAAGATATAAGAAACATCAACCAAGCGTTAATTGACCTTGCAAATGGCAATTACCTCGGAATAGGAAGCAACATCGACTACAGAACAAACAAGGTAGAAGAGTTATCAAGTCTTCAAAAATCTGTTGAAGCAATTGTAAATATGGCTGAAAAACATGGACTTAAACTTTCTGACACTGAACGCAACGAGTTAGTTAATAACATACTTGCAAACGCCGAAACAAAATACAATGACTATCTTGCAGTCGGTGATTTCGACTGGAGCGAAGGTCTTTCTGATGAAGAAAAAAGCAAAAACGAACAATATGCAAGAGATATATTAGGTCATAGCAGCAACTTAGCTCAATACAGCTTGCTAACAGTTCAACTCGGCAGATTAATCAGAGATTCTTATACAGGCGAAAACCAAAATATCAAAAATGCGTTAAATAACGCTGCTAAAGATTTCGCAGAGAAATTCAATAAAGAAGCTTTAAACAAACAAGGTTTGCCTGCTTATGAAGATTCTAAAATCAGCATGGCAAAAAATGCTTATGCCGCAAGAGATATCAAAACTGCAATGACTATGGCAATTAAACAAGCTGAATACAACAGCAAAAAAGAAATTGCAAACAAAGAACAGATTATTGACACTGTATTCCAAAAAGCTACAGAACCGGCTGTCAAAAAAGCATCTATGACTATGGAATTCTTAGGCGGTTTATTCGGAAATGCTGCAATGTATAGTGGTGATGAAATGGGCTTAACCGGATACGAAGAAAAAGCTAAAAACATCTACCTTCAAAACCGAAACGCTCTTCCTTGGAGTGATGTTGAAGGTGAAAGCTTAATCGGAAACTACAGAAAAGCCGTTATGGACTCTATGAACGGAGCCTTAGCAAACAGAAGTAATCCTGAATTGCACTCTCTAAATGATGGCACACCTTACGGTTTGGATGTTCAAGTTCACGGACTTAACAGAGAAGGAATTCAAAAGCGTATCGCAGAAATTGGCAAGCTTCTCGAAACAGAACAAGATACAACAAAACGTAACGAATTAGAAACCGAACGCAGAGAACTTTCAAAGGATTTGGCCAAAGTTGCGTTTATGATGCAAAGTGGAAATGGAGATGCAACAATCACAGTATTCAACGCTGCAGGCATTAGTCACGATAACAGACACGATTACTTCGCAGAATACGGTTTGAACGACGAAGCAAGCCGCAAAAAATTCTTCGAAGAAAACAATATTGAATCAATTAATCCAGACAACAGATATGTGCCAATCCAGAAAAAAACAGAAATGGATTCAATTTTGTTAGGTTCAGCGATTGCACTTCCTGTAGGAACGGTATTCTTGAACGCAAATCTACGTGACAAAGCAAGATACGTTGTAAACGAAGCCGGAGCAATTGTTAGAGAAGGCGGTGGCAAAATTATCCTTGACGGTAAGACTGCTAAGAACGGTGTTATGATACTTAAGAAAATCGCTTTCAGAGGAAAACAACCGGTTTACAACAAGAAGTTTAACCTTGTTTCAAACCCGTATCAGAAAGCTGAAACTGTTGATGAAGGTCAAAAGTTATCTATCTTAGCAAAATAAGAAAACTAACTTGCGGATTTGACTAATTCGCTCGCTATCTTGATAGCTTGTTCTTGAGTTGCTTTGTTTTCCCAAAAATCTTCAGCTTGGATTTGCGATTTAACAATTTTTCTAGCCCAAGAGCCAACAGCTATTCCCCAATAATTAATACCACAAAGCTTTGCAAGCTCCTTCGTTTTTGAATTCGTACCACCAGAAATCATTATGTATACGGGTAGATTTGCATTCTGGATAATTTCCGCCATAGCAACAGCCTGCAAAGTTGTTTTAAATGTGTCATCAGCTCCACTCATCGGTATTCCGTCCGCCTGAACAATAGTAGTATAAGGCTCTCTATCCGTTATCATCTCACGAATTCTATTGAGTACTTCTTTGTTACCAAAATTTTCTCTATCAATACAAATAGACGCAAATTTTGGCTTACACTCATTGATGACTTTCCATTTCGCAGCCAAATCTTTTTTATCATGCCCCATAATATGAAGTTCAAGAACTTCAACCCCATTTTGAACCATATAAGGCAAAATTCCTTTGACATTAACATCCTTGTCGAACATCGAAATAGCACCTGCCGAACAATTCCTCGCACAATTTCCGCAACCGATACATTTTTTTTCGTCAACAGTAATTGATGATAAAATCGCATCATTAAGACAACTATTCAAGCAGCTTCCACACTTTAGACATTTTGTTTCATCAATCTTAGCCTTTGTAATATGCGGATCGCCTTTAATTCCTACGCTTACGCACAATGTAGCATCATTAACGTTAGCAAGTTTTAAAGCTTCTTTTGCACTGGCTAAAATTTCTTTTCTTGCGGATAAATCAAAAAAACGACAACCGGATTTTGCATAAACGTAGACCAAACGTTTTACGCTTTCTGTATCTTCATTTCCTGCTCCGCATACAAGTTTAAACATTAGAATCCTATTGCGTAATTAAATATTTTCTTCGTTGCAGAATGCTTAGCTGAAGCCGCTGTATCAATTGTAATTTCAGGGGTTTCAATAACTTGACCGGCACGTTGAAGCATATTGTTTTGTTGCAATGTTTTATCAACATTATTGAAAGATTTTAAGCTATCGAGCTTATTTTGAAGTTCTTCATTTTCGTTATTCAATATTACAGTCTGTCGGCTCAAATCATTCAATTTCATTTCGCAAGATATTACAAAGTAGTAGCTAACAACTACAACCATTATCAATAGGCTTAATATGACGCATAGTGTTTTGTTTACTCTTTTTATTGCCATATCTCTTACGAAATTCTCCTTTGGAAAGTACCCTTCTATTATACTATTAACAGCCAGATTTTGAACAGATTTATCAATAAAAGATTTGTTGTTATCAACTTCTTCTACCGTATATTCTCTTTTTGTCTCGCCCGAAATCTTTTTTATAAAGCTATCTAATGTTGATTTGTTATTGTTGATTTTTAATGCCGAAACCAATGTCTGCTACTCCTCACTCCTCAAGCCATCATGTATTGATACGCCTTGCAATTCTTAGTTTTGCACTACGTGATGGTGGATTTTCCGAAATCTCCTTTTCGCTCGCCATAATCGGTTTTCTATTCACCAATTCAATCTTTGGCGGCGGGCATTTGCAAATCATATCATTGCATCTGCACTTTTGGCTTTCAAACTTTAAGATACGTTTTACAATTCTATCCTCTAAAGAATGAAAACTTATTACCGAAACTATAGCTCCATTATCTAACAAATCTAATATATCATGCAAGACTATGTTAACATTTTTTAACTCATTATTTACCTCTATACGAATAGCCTGAAACACTCTCGTAGCAGGGTGTATATTAGACTTAACACGAGGAGTCGCACTGAGTATAATATCAGCCAATTCTTTCGTCGTTCTAATCGGTTCAACTCTTCTAACTTCGACAATCTTTTTTGCAATTCTTTTTGAAAATCTTTCTTCACCATACTCGCTAAAAATCCTTACCAAATCGTCCTCTGAATACTTGTTCACTACATCATAAGCAGAAAAATCCGCCTGCATGTTAAATCTCATATCTAGAGGTGCGTCTTTAGAGAAAGAAAAACCTCGCTCCTGTTTCGTTAACTGGTGATATGATGCTCCCAAATCAAGAATTACACCACCTGTAATCTTCTCTATACCAAGTTTAGCCAACTCTTGCTTAATATTTGTATAAGAGGATTTTACAATCGTAAGATTTTTGTACTCTTTTAAGCGTTCAGAAGCGTGATGTATAGCTTCATCATCTATATCAAACGCAACAAGTCTACCATTTGGAGATATACGTTTCAAAATTAATTCACTATGTCCGCCACCACCCAGAGTACAATCCACATATATTTTACCATCCTCGCACTCCAAAGCGTCAACCGCCTCATTTAACATTACCGTATAGTGTTTAAAATCGTCCATTAAAATCTCCAATTAATTTTCAAGCATAAATGTCACAGGCCCGTCATTTATCAACGCAACATTCATCATTGCACCGAACTGTCCGGTACCGGTTTTAACCCCGTATGAGCCGACTTCCTTAATAAAATCTTCATACATACTGTTTGCAACATCAGGCGGAGCAGAATTATCAAAACTCGGGCGTGTGCCTTTCTTACAATTACCACAAAGCGTAAACTGCGAAACAATAAGCATTTCGCCTTCAATATCCAACAATGATTTATTCATCTTATCGTTTTCATCAGAGAATATTCGTAAATTTACGACCTTTTTCGCTAATTTTTGCACTGCTTCAATCGTATCGCCCTTTTCTATCCCAACTAAAGCCAAGAGTCCTTGATTAATAGAAGAAAATAGTTTCCCATCTATAGTTACTGATGCATTTTTTACCCGTTGTATCAAAACCTTCATGCAAGCTCCTTTAAAATTTCATCCACCAACTCTTTCAATGCCACAGAGCGTTCTTGAGCTATTGAATAAAAAGCAGATGCCTTTTCCTCGATTTCTTTCAGTGCTTCTAAATTGAAATCACTCGTCATCTTCATCACATAATCCATGTTAATTCTTTCAGAAGCCGTAATATAATCAAAAAACGTATTCTTGTAATTTGTACTTAAATCTAAGTAATTAACAGAGAGTTTTTTCAAGGACTTAAGAAGTTCCACAGTAACCGCACGATATCGCTTCAAATCATTCTTAAATCCTTTTATTAATCTGGCTCCCTCTTCAATCTTCGGAGCAATCTGTTCTAAAATACTCAAATGTCGTTTCAAATTTTCTACGATTTTAGAAACATCATACTTAAAATCAGACTCAATATCTCTAGTTTCTACCAAAGTAGAATCTTTAAGAGCCTCCTCTAAAGGCATATTCTTAAATCCGTCAATTTGTGCTCCGACTAGAGATGTATTAATATATTCAATCTCACTAAATTTTTCCGTAAATTCTGTTAGCGGCTGAATAAACGCAGCATACACAGATTCTGTCGGAATCATATCTCCAGTGATACCTTTTACATAATGAAGTGAACTATTTAAGTCCACCAAACGTTTTTGAGCACTTTTTCTACGCACATCAGCATCCGGATTGTTGCATAGAGTTTTTGCAAACGCATCAAAATCTTTTGCAGAGATTTCCCACCGTTTGAAATTTTCATTATAGGAACAAATCAAATCCTTATAAGCCGAGTCTTTGCTATAGCATTGTCCGTCTATATATGCCAAATCCTGACCTACGAGAACAATTTTTGAGCAACCTAGAATTCTGGCAGCATTCATTGCAGTGTATGATACTGTACCTTTAGACCAATATTCTTCAATATTTTCACCGCAAATTTCACTCCATAGAATATTTATAGGCATATTGGCTGAAATATGCGAATAAGTGTGTTTAAAATTAAATTTTCTTAAATTAAAATGCGAATACGGTTCTGTTATAAGGTTAACATCGCTCAAATTCAATCCTTCAATTTGTTTTGAAGAATCGTATGATTCAATTATACACAAATAATCCGGCTTAATTTCGTGCTTTGCCAAAGTTTTTGCAGCAGTACCGACAACAAGAAGAAGAATATTATCCCTATATTTTTTAATTGTTTCAATATTTCTATCTAAAGTCGGGCCAGCTGAAACAACAACCGCAGTTTTACCTTTGTAGCCATCCTTAATTTTTATAAGCGGAGTTTCATTTACAAGATTTGGAATATTACGAATCAACAATCTTAATTGTCTATAAAATCTTTCTTTTGTATAGTTTAAATCAAGAGAAAAACGTCCGACAAGAGTTTGCAAACTCCCGACAAGAGTATTGAACCCATCTTCATCTAAAGCCCTAGCAGCCGGCAAAGACAAAAGAAGCGGAGTATTTTTCATATTTGATTTTTGGTATATGTATTCGCTTGCTTTATCCAAATTTTCTGCAATAAAAACATTTTTTTTCAGAATATCAGCCGAAAAATCCACCAACATAAATGCAGTTTTCAACACATTCAAATCCGGCTCATACAATATTACCGTACCTTTTGATTCAGCTGAAGCAACCTGAAACAGATATCCAAGACCTATTCCATAAATCAAATGTATTGCAACCGGAGTATTTTCAGCCTGAGCAAAGATTTCTTTTGCTTCCATGAGCGGATTTTGCGGATTATGCAGATGAGTATTTTTGTAGATAAAATTATAGAACCCGTTTTCCTGAACCAATTGTGGCTGTTCGGTCATAACAAAATCAGTGAGTTTTTTCGCAAGCTCAAAATCTTTTTGAGCTAACGCATTAATATTTCTTGCATAAACATTACTACTCATTCTAAAATCCCCATCTCATCCCACATACATAAAGTCAGCTCGGCTTTCGTTCTGCCGTTCGTCTTTATTAATTAGATTTATCCTCTTTTACCTCTCAATTGACCGCAAGCTGCGTCAATATCCGCACCTCTTTCCAATCTTACGGTAACCTTTTTCCCTGAATGTTCAAGCAAGTACTTGAACTTCATAATATCGTTATTAGAAGGCTTTTTGTAATCATTTTCGACCACAGAATTGTATGGAATCAAATTAACATTACACTTGATATCCTTCAAAAAATAAGCAAGCTCTTTTGCAACCTGCGGAGTGTCATTAAATTTATGAATCAAAATATACTCAACAGTTATTCTCCTGCCGGTTTTTTCAACATAATTCATCAAAGCTTTCTTCAAATCCGCAATCGGATATTTGTTTTCTATAGGCATAAGCTCTTTTCGCAAATCATGATTTGGTGCGTGAAGTGAAATCGCCAATGTAGATTGCAAATTCATATCCGCAAGACGATTTATCCCCGGAATAATACCGCTTGTAGAAATTGTTATTCTACGTGCACCAATTTGAAAATCATTATTGAAAATTTCAAGAGCTTTAAGAACATTGTCCAAGTTTAAAAGCGGCTCGCCTTGTCCCATAAAAACAATATTTGTAACCTTTAACCCGGTATCACGTTGAATAGAAAGCACTTGTTCGATAATTTCTTTATAAGTAAGATTTCTTTTAAATCCACCTTTGCCGGTCGCACAGAATGAACAATTTACTGCACATCCGACCTGAGAGCTTACACAAGCAGTCAAATTAGCACGATTATCAAATCTCATCAAGACTGTTTCTACACACTCGCCATCCGGATATTCTATCAAATACTTAATCGTACCATCAGAACTGACTTGCTTAACCTTAATTTTAGTATCAGTTACAGAAGCAACTTCTTGCAGCTGAGCTCTAAAATCCTTAGAAAGATTAGTCATTTCATCAATCGTAGCAACTGATTTAGCGTATATCCAATTGTGAATTTGTTTTGCTCGAAACTTTGTTGCTCCAAGTTCCGTCATCAAGTTTTCAAGTTCTTCAAGTTTCATTCCGGCGAGTATCATTATTGTAATTTTTCCTTATAAAAATCAAGTATATCCACTTTTGCCTTCAAAAGCATTGCCTCTAAGCCCACTGCATCTTTCCAAGCATTATAAGAGCACTCAGAAGGGAGGAGTTTAAGAGGATTGTGTGGGAAATTTTTGCATATTGACGGTCTGTTTTCATAATCTGTACACAAATTATCTTTGACCTTCGGACAATGATAGTAATAAACTTTATCATCCACCAGTTTATTCAATAGTTCAAAATATTCCGGATTAACTTTTTTTGCTTCATCTTCTGTTTCGTAAGGAACAAATACTGAAACGAAATCCGCTGCAAACTTGTCGCCTCTTTGTGCACGTTGTTTCAACTGTGTATATGAATATTCGCTAGTCGCCAATTTACAGCAAGCACCGCATTTATTACAAGAATAATCTTCCCTCTTCTGCATAAGAACTTTATAGGAATTTTTAAGTTTCTGTTTATAATCACCTGCAAGAAACGCCAACGCTTGGATTTGCCAATCACGGTATTTACAATTAGGCGGATATTGAGCAAAAATATCCTTTTTATCAATCTTACAACCCTTAACAGAACATTTGTCGCAAGGATTTTCCGGCTTAAACGCATCAAGCTCTTTTCTTATACTTTCTGCTGCAGCAATAAAAATCTTCTCATAGTTGTCTTTCAAACTATCATATTGAGATGCTAACGATTTTTTGTCTGATGAAAAAAAATTATCCATACATTCGATAATAGCATAAATCCCCCATTACGGCAATGAGAATAAGCTTTAAACAACTAAAATGAGAAAGAAAAGAAAGGGATTTTTTATGTCTACAGAAAAACTTGAGTTTTACAGATGTGAAATCTGCGGCAATCTTGTACAAGTGGTTCTCTCAGGGGCAGGAGAACTAGTTTGTTGCAATCAGCCTATGAAACGTTTAACTCCGCAGCACGATAAAAGCGAACTTGGAGAAAAGCATGCTCCTGAATACGAATTCAGAGATAACAAAAAATTTGTCGGTGTGTACTCTCACCCAATGCTTCCTGAACATTACATCCAATTTATAGAAGTTCAAAGCAAGGATAAAGACGAAGTTCGTCTTAAATACTTTAAACCTAATAGCACTGCCGAATTTGATATTTCGGACACCGGCGATAACATTGAAGCCGTTGAATTCTGCAACATTCACGGATTATGGGGAGAAAACATATATGATTAGCGAAAACATGAACAACATAATAAACGAACAAATTAACAAAGAATTCTATTCCGGATATCTATACCTATCTATGTCAGCAAACTTAAAAGAACTGGGCTTATTCGGTTTTGCTTCTTGGATGAAACTTCAAGCCAAAGAAGAAGTCGAGCATGGCTTAAAGCTATTTGATTACCTGATTAGCAGAAACAGTTTTGTAACTCTTAAGCAAATTCGAACACCGGAATTTGAATTCAATGGAATTTTATCCATTTTTAATCATATTTACGAACATGAACAATGCATCACGAGTTCAGTCATGAAAATCGCCAAAACAGCAGAAGAAGAGTGCGACAGAACCACATTAGCATTCATTGACTGGTTTATTAATGAGCAGGTTGAAGAAGAACAGGTTATAAAGGATATAATCAAGCGGCTGAAACTGTTTGGAGATGATAAAACTTCTCTATTTCTGATGGACAAAGAATTAAGCGAACGAACATAGCTAAAAAGGACTGTATAGTCCTTTTTTTTATTGAAAATTATTTTTGTTTTTGATACATTCATGATGTGTGTTATTGTCATTTTAAACATTGTAAAAAAATGTTAAGTACATGCTCTATCACTAGCAAAAAAAAAGATTTATAGGACTTTTAATATATAGATACCAGATGGGGTTCGTATGATTAAACCGGTAAGATTAGAAAATAGCAGTATAAATTTCGCAGCAAAGCCTGAGGACAAAAATCTTGACAAAGACTCAAGAATTTTGCCAAACAATTTGCAAACGAGAATGTACCAAAAATACCATAAAACTACCAATGCCTTTTTAGAATATCCGGTAAAAGGCTTAAGAGGGGATGTTAACTCAGATTTTTACGAATTCTTATCAATGGGCATAATTCCATACTTAGCCGGTAGTGCAATGTTTATGGTAATGTTTAACCTGCTCAAAGACTTAAAACCGAACTCAAAAATTTTAGCTGGTATCAATGGCAAAAAAATGGCTTTGGGCGTTGTTTTGTACGGCTTAATGAAAACCATATCAAACGACTTTGTAACAAGACCTGTAGCTTGGGGGACAGGGGTTGACATAGAATTACCGGTTCAACATGTTTACAATCCTCTACCGAAAGAAGCAGGTGCTAATGCAAATATTATGCCACAACTTCAACAAAGAAAAGTTTACGACAGTAAAGAATTCTTCAGAAAAGATTTAATCGACAAAGACCCTAAATATGGTAATGCGTATTACGAAAACATTGCAAAAAAAGTTAACCTCGGAGAAAATCTTAACGATCCGGTATCTGAAACAACTCCGATTATTCAAAGCATCGTATCAATGACAAAAACGGCAAAAAGTCTTTCTTCTTATGCTTGGGCAGGACTCGGCGTAGGACTTGCAGTTCAAGATTCTTGGCAAACATTCTTCAACTCAATTTCAAACAGAAAACGCCATTTTCCAAAAGAAGGCGAAGGCTTCTTCAGTAAAATTGGTAACAAATTAAAGAATTCCGGTACAAATCTTGTAGATATTTCAAAATCCTTCTGCTCATCATTTGTAAAATCTTGCAAATCTTTGTGGAATGGCGAAGCAGGAACAACAGGATTTATGAAGCATGCCGGCAAGGGCTGGATTTTAGCAACTCTCGGTATCACAATCGGCAGCGTAGCAAACGTTATTATACGAGCTAAAAACATGGGTAAAACAGCAAACATCAAAGCTATTGATGAAAGCAAAGAAAGTACGGTGATTTAGTATGACAGTAAATCCTATACAAGTAAATATCGATAATACTAAATCTCAAAAGACTTATAGAGATGCGAAGGCTTCTATCAACACAACTGATAACATCAAGCCAATAACACCTCAAGGTCATTTAATTAACGATCGTCTTTCTTCTATGCCAAAATTCTTTGTAAAAGACTTTTTATACGACCTTAAGGCTGTAAAAGACGGATTTAAAGGTGACGCAAATGACCACCAATTAGGCAGACTGAATGATGTGGGCTTAAAACTAGGTGGTATCGGTATTGCTACAATGTTAGCAGCCAGAACAAAGAACCCTATGGGCAGAGTTATGGAATACCTCGGACTTGGAGCATTCTTAGCTTCAATGTCATTATTCCCTAAAATTGCAATCCAAGCTCCGGCTAGAGCTCGTTACGGTTTTGACCCGGGGTTAGAATATATTGATGATCAAGGACGTAAAAAATCTGTATTCCAAGACAGCAACTACATCCCATTTGACATGTACAAAGGTGAATATCCTAGCGAAGATTTAGACATCATCGGCGACAAATTGGGAATCCCTAGAGATATCAAAAACCGCCACGATTTAGTTCGTGAACAAATGAGAAAAATTGCAACACAAAATAACACATTATGGATGCTATCAGCAGGTTTTGCAACTCCTGTTATGACAGCTCTAATATGCTGCGGGTTAGAAAAAGTCGTTGCACCGATTGTTGAAACCGGCAGAAACTTGAGCTACAACTCAAGAATTAAGCACGCTCTTGAGAGAACAGCAGCCATGGCAGAAGAAGAAGCTCAAGTAAATAATCTTAGCAAGAATGTAGAAAAATTGTTATCTGATTACAAAGGACAAGAACTACCAAAAAATGACTTCGACAATCTTGTTAAAATCTTCACAAAAGAATTGGATTCGAAAACTTCTGACGGTATCAAAAAAGATTTAGAAGCTTTGTTCAAACCTGAAATTCAAATCAAAGATAACAAAAATTTACCTGCAGAAATGGTTAAGTACGTTAAAGCAAATCTTTCTTCAAGAAACGCAAACACTCTTGAAAGAGTTTTCGTTCCTACAGAAGATGAAATGAAAAAAATTCTTAATACAAACGATATTGAGAAAATCAGAGGCAACTTAAAAAATCTCTTTGCAGGGAAAATTGAAAAAGAAGCTGAAGTTGACAGAAAATTCTTAAAGACTTACCAACACAGAGTTATTGATAAATTGACTACAGAACTTAAAGGAAAGACCGTTAGAGTTGTAAGCGATGACAAAATCAAAGATACTGTTAATTTCGCAAAAATCATAGGCGAGTTCAAACAAAACGACAAAGTTTTAGACAAATGCAAAAACTTCAAAGTTGAACATTTCTCTGAAACAGTTCTTGGTCGTTATTACACAAAATTTGAAGACACATTGATTAAATCTCTTAACATCAGCTTTAAAGAAATGAAACAAATGAGAGAATCAGACAAGATTGCAGAAGAAATCATTGATAGAAAGATTTCCGAACTTGTTAAGAATGATGCTAAATACGAAAAAGCTATCAGCAAACTTGCGAAAGTTATGTCTGAAGCAGAAGTTGCCTTAAACGGTAAATCTGCTGATAGTTCTCACCTAAAAGATTTGATTAATGCAATTGAAAACAATTACAACAATACTGCTAAACGTTTGAACAAGAGCGGTAAATTTTCTCATACGATTGAAATGCTTGTGAAGGAAGATGTAGGCAGTTTAGCAAACTCAGTTAACTCTCGTGAAGAATTGTTCAATATCTTAGACGGTGTTGCAAAACCTGTTCAAAAAGAAGGTATTGAGTATGTAAAAGAATCTGCTAAAGGCGTAGGTTCAGCTAAAAACATTACAGTTGCAAGAATTATAGACAGATATCAAGGTGCAACCAACTCTGAAAAAAGAATCTTGCACTTGCTAGACTTCTACAAACAAGCAGCTGATCCGAAATCAGGTTTGAGCGAAGATATCATCAAGCGTGGAAAAGAAGCTTTATTAAAGGCAACTTCTGCAGAACACACAATGAAACTTAACACAATCAACAACCCTGATTTATACAAAGAGATTATGTGGAAAGTTTGGTCAGGCAAAACTGACAGCTTGACTCAAAAAGCTATGCAAGAGCAAGATAAAATCGAAAACGGCAACATAATGACAAGATTTAACAAATACATCAAGCGTTTCAGAGATATTATCGGCAATAATAACATTGACTTCACAAAACCTGATCACGTTTTGGATGACAGTTTAAAGAATTATACGAAATCAGAGCAAACAAGAATATCAAAATTTAACCTTGTAGCACAGAACTCCGTTGACACATTTAAAAACGCAGCTGAAAGAAGATACGGCAACCAAAAATGGTTAAGAAAAGCTTCTAAAATCGGCGGAGTTGTTCTTGGGGCAACACTTCTGGCACAAGTTTGGTTCGGGAAAATAAGAAATCCGCATAATATGCAAAGGCAGGTGAGCGATGATGCAAGTAAATAGAATTTTACCTACAAGCTTTAAAGCTGCAGAATACACAACTTCTGTTAAAGAAAATCGCAAAGAAACAGCTTATGATAACGAATTATCAAGCAAGTATTTGCAAAACCTTGCAATGCAAAATATTCCTGCGGTAAAAAAAGTTGATTTGGCATCTAAAGTACAAGCACCATATCAAAACCATTTGCGTTCAAGAATTCAAAATAACGAAACCGTAACATTAGCAATTGCACCTAGAATCTTCACAGCAGAAGATTTGAACGGTGATGACAAAATTACATTCGCATTAGGTGAAAAGAACGGAACATTCCTTAGTGCAATCTCAAGGTTAGATGAATTGAAGAAAGATGGTATAAAC
Organism: uncultured Candidatus Melainabacteria bacterium; assembly: GCA_934754775.1. Lineage (GTDB taxonomy): Bacteria > Cyanobacteriota > Vampirovibrionia > Gastranaerophilales > Gastranaerophilaceae > CAG-196. The sequence goes on from CAKVIM010000011.1 coordinate 27,387, forward strand.
AATATTCACATACTTCCAATTCACCCAATGGGAAGAAAAAATGCACAAGGAACAGCAGGTTCACTTTATTCACCTGCAAAATATGTTACAGATGACGGGCACTTAGCAATTGACCCGATGCTTATCGAAAAAGATGACCCAAGAACTCCTGATGAGCAGTTCAAAGCATTCATCGACGAATGCCACAAACGCAACATCTCTGTTATGTTAGACCTTCCAAGCTGTGCTTCTGTTGATATGTTTGAAGCAGAACCGGAATTAATGGCATACGGCAGAAACCACGAAGACAAAACTCCTCAAGGTTGGGATGATATCAGAATGTTTGATCCATGGGAAGATGAGACCAAAAGAACTTTAAACCCTGCTCTATACGAAATGCACAGACAATACGTAGATGCTTGTGTAGATTTGGGTATCGACGGAATCAGAGCCGATGTAGCAAGAGCGAAACCTTCTGAATTTTGGGATAAGTTAATTACATATTCAAGACAAAAAGACCCTGAATTCGGTTGGTTGGCAGAAAGCTATACTTATGAATGTGCTTCACCTATGGTTAACATGCCGTATGATAGACCTGAAGATTTGCTAAAAGCAGGTTTTGACGAATATTATGGTCAGTACCACATTTTCCAAGACTGGAAGGCTAGCGATTTCAACGAATATGTAAAATTTAACCTTGATTTATCACACAAACTCCCTGCAGGCAAGAGCGTTATCGGTTCTTTCTTAACTCACGATGATGTTTCTTCAATGCTCCACGGCGGAGAAAACTTCTGCAAACTTACAACAGTTTTGCAATCAACAATCCCAATGTGCAACCCATACTTTATTGACGGGTTTCAAACCGGAGATTATTACGATTATAAATACCAAAACGAATACAACGAAGAAACTACAACTTTGAAGTTTGATAACAAAGGAAAGCTTGTTCCAAAACACGATATGAACGAACACAGCTACCACCTCGCATTATTTAACTTAGCAAGAAAACCTGGTGGAGATTGTCCTGATATCGAAAGAGTTATGCAAGGTGCTCTCAAAATGAGAGAAGAAAACCAAGATGTTTTGGCTAATAGAGCAAGCAGCTATATTGAATTAGACAAAGTAGGCGACAAAAACGACCAAATCATTGCATTTGCAAGACACTTCAACGGAAGAACAATCCTTGTTGTAGCAAACAAAAACCCTAACAGAAATATCACTGCAAAAATCAATGTTCCGGGACTTAAAGAAACACAAAAACTAGAAAATATGGTTCCTGACTACGGTGAAAAAAGTGAATTCCAAGTTGCTAAGAATGAATTGAACGTAAACTTAGCACCTTGCGACGCTTATGTGTTCGAAATTGACACACCAAATATCGAACAAGACAGAAAAGGTCACGTTTACAAACAAAAAGTTAATAACTAGGCAAACATTAAAACACGATAAAATAGAAGGGGCGATTAAGCCTCTTTTATTTTGGATTTATTGTTCAATTTGTCGGATAACTTTTGCAGGATTTCCAACTGCAAGAGAATTTTCAGGAATATCTTTTGTCACAACACTTCCAGCCCCAATTACACACCCGTCAGCAATTGTAACTCCAGGAAGAATTACGGCACTTCCGCCTATCCAGCAATTTTTGCCAACCTTAATCGGTTTTGCCCATTCAACAAAAGAATTACGAGTTTTGTAATCCAGTGGATGAATTGGCGTATAAAACTGAACATTTGGGCCGACAAATGTATTGTCGCCAATAGTAACTTTTGCACAATCAAGCACAACACAATTTGCGTTAAAATAAACTCTTTCGCCCAACTCAAGATTACAGCCGTAATCACAGAATAAACTCGGTGTAATGTAACATCCTTCACCCATTTTACCCAACAAAGATTTCAAGAGTTCAGCTCTCTTATCCGCATCTTTTTCTTGATTAAAGCACCACAAAGTCTCACGAGATTTATCTCGTAAGCCAATTAAATATCCACTCATCGGGTCGTATTTTTCACCCGCAATCATCTTTTGGTATTCTCTCATACCGAGATTATATCAAAAAAAGGAGATGTTGATAAACAATATCTCCTTTTTTTTTAACTAAATACGCTGACGCCTTTTTGTTTCTCAGTCAAATTAACCTTTGAATCACTAAAAACAGAACCAGACGGAAGGTGTGCCATGTAAGCACCGCCTACTTGAGCATTGTCTAAGTCTTTCTTTTTTACATTAGATCCGGCGTGTGGTGATGAAACACCATGAGCATTTCCAACTGCTGACATAATATGCTTCCTTTCTTTAATATCGAAATATATAACGTGTATATATAAATAAAGTATTTTTAGAAAGGAAAATTGCAAGATTTTCTAAAAACGTTACAAAAGTTAACATGTCTCTACTAAGATTAAATAACAAGTTTATGTTGACGCTTTCTTTGTTTTCTTCTTTCCTTTTAGAAGTATAATAATAAGAATTGCAGATAATGATAATAATGCCATTAAGGTAAAAATATCGAAAAACGCCCCTAATCTTGCCTGTGCCAAAAGTTGTTTGTACAAAAGTCCGTTAGCTTTTTTTGCAGCAACAACCGACGGGTAATAAGTCATCATCTTATGCTGAAACGCATTGAACTTAACCAAAAACATAGGATTATGCGGGGTCAAATTTGCAACATAATAGTTTTGATAAACTTGCGAAACTCTCGCTATAAAAGTTGAAGAAGCTGAAGTTGAGACAGCTGTCAGAATATTTTTAAACAATGCATGCAAAGATGCTGCATCCGCATTCTTAGTCGCAGGAAGAGTCTGGAATGAAAGTGCAGTAATCGGAACGAACGCAATCGGAACGCCGATACAAAGCAAAATATTTGGCAAGATTACACTTTCCATTGAAGAATTCGGGTTCATCTGGGTTAACATCAAAAGTGCAATTGCCATCACAACAAACCCAATCGATGCCAAAAGTTTACTATTAACATACTTAGAGACTTCACCAACAACAAGCAAACCAATAAAACAAACTATTGCTCTCGGAAACATTGTTAAACCTGACATTGACGGGCTATACCCAATCAAACTCTGCACAAACATCGGAACAAGCAAAAGAGTTGAATAAAGGATTACATTGATAAACGAGCTTGCCAGTGTTCCAAACATGAAGTTTCTATCCTTGAACACTCTTATATCAATAACCGGATATTTGTACTCGAGCTCCCAAACATAGAAAAATACGAAAGAAAAAATACAAACACCGGTCGTCCAGCATATCCAAGGTTCGTCAAACCAATTGTATTGTTGGCCTTTATCAAGCACAACCTGCATGCAACCCATAGCTATTACAATAGAAGTATAGCCTATGACATCAAATTTCTTGTTATATTTCTGTTTAACAGGAGTCTCATCAGCAACAAAAAGTTTTATCAAAATCAATGAAAGTAAACACAGCGGAATATTGATTATGAAAATCCATTGCCAAGAATAGTTATCCGTCAAATAACCACCTACAAAAGGCCCTGCTAGAGGCGAGAACATTGCAGCAACCCCAAAGAGAGCCATAGCAACACCTCTTTGTTCAGGCGGAAATACTTCCAACAACACAGCCTGGCATAGAGGCAAAATTGCACCACTTCCAATACCTTGAACTATTCTTGCCAAGATTAAAGCTTGCAAATTAGGTGCCAGAATACAAAGCAAGCAGCCGAAAGCAAAAAGAATTATGCTATAGTAAAAAAGCAATTTTTTGCCGATAAGTCTAACCAAATACCCTGTAACAGGCAGCATTAAACCACCGGATATAATATAGCAAGTAATTACAGTGTTTGCTTCGTACTGAGTTGCACCATAAAAACCTGCAATATGCGGTTGGCTTACGTTTGTACCGGAAGATGCCGCCAGTGCTAAAAATGACGGTAGCAAAACGGCAATTGCAACTATAAACGGATTAATTGCTTTCTTTTCCATTTTTAATTCTTACCTTTGGTACTACTGACATTCCCGGAACAATATTATAATGAGATATATCCTCATCAAAAACAATCTTAACCGGAACTCTTTGAACAATTTTTACGTAACTACCTACAGCGTTTTCAGGTGGGAACAAGCTTGATTTCGCACCGGTTGCACGTTGAATACTATCAACATGTCCTTTAAATCTTTTCCTCGGATAAGTATCAACCTTAACCTTTACAGGCTGCCCTGGCTTCATATTTGTCAATTGAATTTCTTTAAAGTTAGCAACAACCCAAACCTGCTCTGGAACAATATTCATCAAAGGTTGTCCGACATTGACATAATTACCTTTTTCTACGCTTCTTGCGGCAACCATACCATCTTGTGGAGCGTAAATCTTTGTATACTTCAAATTAAGTTCTGCTTGCTCAACTTCAGCCTGCAATTTTTCGATTGTAGCAGCATCCGCTTTTGCCTTGGCTTTTCCGGATTCTAAAGCGTGACGAGCTGCTTCAGCCTCTTCTTGAGCAGCATTAAAATCAGCTTCTGCAACAGTTAAAGCAGTTTTACTCTTATCATAATCCTGTTTAGAAACAATTCCGTCTTTATACAAATCTTTATAACGAGCAAAGTCTTTTCTCGCAAAATCTAACCTTGATTCAGCGGCAGAAATATCTTCAAAAGACTTGTTAACTTTTGATAAACTTTCATCTACTTTTTTATTAGACATATTCAAACCAGCTTGAGCTTCGTCCAACTTAGCTTTAGCCTGATTTAATGCAACCTCAAAATCTTTCGGATCCAATTCAACCAACAAATCTCCGGCATGCACGGTTTGGTTATCATCAACAAGTAGTTTAACTACAGGTGCCGCAACCCTTGGTGCCACTGAAACCAAACGACCTTCCACGAAAGCATCGTCCGTAGACTGAAAATAAGTCGAATGAATTACTGCTGAAATACCCAATATCACGAGAATAACAGCCGTAATACTCGGAACAACAACCCTTTTTTTCTTATATTCCGGACGTCTTTTTTTCAACCGAGCCTTTGCTTTTTTAATAAATTCCTTATCATTATTATCTTCATGTTGTTTTTTTGCCATAATACCACCTAATTCTGTAAAACTGTTTTCTTCCTTAGATTATCTTCTATTCTATTCAAAGTCACTAAAAAGTTATCAACCTCGTTTTCGCTAAGTCCCTCTACAGAAGAATCCCAAACGCTCAAAATAACAGGGAGCATTTTTTCACAAACATCCAATCCTTTTTCTGTTATATAAAGTTTTTTAACCTGACGCCCTTTAGATTCAAGCACAGAATTTACATACCCGTTATTTCCCAATATAGAAACAATTCTTGTCATGTTTGGCCTGTCCTTGAACGTAATTCCTGCCAACTGACGTATGTACATACCATCATTTTCTTTAAGCGCATAAAGCACACTAAATTGTTCCGGCGTTAGCAAAAATCCTTCCTTCAAAAAAGATTGAACAGCAAAAACCTTTGATAACAAGCCAATACGTGACAAACGCATCCCTATTTTTTGTTTTAATAAAACTTCTCGTTGCATACTTTTCCTTTGTGTTATTATAATAACACAAAGGAAAAGTGTAAATATGACATTTAAAAAAATCTTTATAATATTTTTATTACTTATCTCCCTTCCGGTTTCTGCCAAAGAGAGCGTTAACAAACTTGATTACATGAATTTTGACTGGTGGAAAAACTACAATGACGAGATTTTGCTCGAACACTTGCAAACTTTATATAACAACAACCACGATTTAAAAATTGCAGCACTCAAAACTAAACAAGCTGAAGAAAACATCCGCCTTGCAGGAGCAAACCAATTACCGCAAGTCGGGTTTGACGGCGAATTTTCAAGAATATTCAAAGGTCCGCAAACACAATTTGGAAACACAATAATCCCAAAATACGCACAAAACCAAATATTTTTGCCGCTTAGTGCAGCCTACGAAATTGATATCTGGGGACAAAATTACTTAACAAGAAAAAGTGCAAAGGTTCAAAAAGAAATCGTTGAACAACAAGAAAGAGCCGGCTATATCTACATAACTTCAAGCTTTGTTGCGAATTACTATAACTTAGTAAAACTGGATGAACTAGAAAAAAATTTGAGAGATATAATAAATCTTCAAACCCAAATAGTCAGCATGACTGAAAAGAAGTTTAATTCAGGTCTTGCACCGATTACGGATGTTATTGAAGAAAAACAGTATTTGGTTAAGTTTGAAGAAGATTTGAACAAACTGATTGATAACAGAAAAGTTTTGAACAACCAATTGGTAACACTGCTTGCACTTAAAACAGATAAAGAAATTGAGCACACCTCTTTTGATAACATAAGTTATCCACAAGCACCCGAAAGCATATCCACAACGATAATTCAATATCGTCCGGATTTAATCAGCTCCGAAAATTACGCAAAGAAAACCGGTTTAGACGTAAGAATTGCAAGACGTGAATTCTTGCCGAAGTTTTTCTTATACGGCAATTTAGGATTTAATGCATACAAATATAACCGAATTTTTTCAAGCGAATACTTCTTAGCCAATGCCGGCATAGCTCCAAGTTGGGATATTTTCACCGGCGGAGCCAAGCTTGCGAAATACAGAATTAACAAATATGAATACAAAAAAGCAGTTGAAAGCTACGAGAAAACTGTGCTAACTTCTATCCAAGAAGTTAACGACGCACTTGCAGAAAGTCGCATGACCTCTGCAAATCTTGCGAAATCAAACGAAGATTTTTCACTTGAAACAGACAAACACGTACTTGCAGAAAAACAATACACAATCGGCGATTCATCAAAATTAGACGAGATGAAGTCTAACATCAATCTGCTTATTGCAAGACAAAGAAATATTGCAACCAAAGTTGACAACTTGATATCAACGATTTCTCTATACAACGCAGTTGGCGGAATAGATTATACAAAAGCTGAAAATCTATAGTTAATTATTGAACAAATCCAATTTGGTTTGGAAGCAAGATGTTTCATTAATGCAGCTTTTTGGTAAGTATCTTGAAATTTTACCTCTATCACGCATTAAAAGCACGTAAGGCAAGTTTGGATAAATGTGATATTTTTGGTTATAAGTCTTAGCCTCAGCAGTTGCTATATTAATTTTGACAAAATTATAACGACTACCATAAGTCTGTTGCATAGCGTTGAAGTTTTGTGTTACGGTATCAACTCCGTCTGCCCAAGGAGCGTACATCAGTAAAGCCATGGGCTTTGATGCATTCAAAGCTTCTTCATAAGTCATAGCCATAGATGGCAACATGCCGGCTAAAACGCCCACTAACGCTAACAACACAAATTTCTTCATCACAAAACCCCTTCTTTTGATAAAAGAGCGGCGGATTTGCAAAGCAAATCCGCCGCTCTTAAAACTATTCAGCCTTAGCCAAAACATCCATTTCTTCAGCTGAAGCATATGCTGAGTGACAACCGCAGTCAACATAAATAACTTCACCTGTTGTACCGCTTGAAAGTTCAGAAGCCAAATATAAACCTGCTTTACCTACATCTTCCAAAGCTACGTTTCTCTTCATTGGAGCTCTCATAGCACCAGCTTTAAGCATCTTAGAAAATCCTGCGATACCCATTGAAGCCAATGTTTTAACAGGGCCTGAAGATAAGCAGTTAACTCTGATGCCTTTAGGGCCTAAATCGACAGCCAAGAATCTCATAGCTGATTCTAATGCAGCCTTCGCAACACCCATTACGTTATAGCTTGGAACAGAAAGAACTGAGCCAAGATATGTAAGAGCGAAAATTGAGCTGCCTTCGTTCATAATAGGTTCTGCGTGACGGCAAATTGTAACAAGAGAATAAGCACTAACGCCAAGAGCGATATCCCAACCTTGTTTAGATGTATCAACAAATCTGCCCATCAAATCTTCTTTTGGAGCGAATGCTACTGCGTGAACTACGAAATCTAGTTTGCCATAAATTTTTTCGCATTCTTTGAAAACTGCTTCTACTTCAGCTTCGTTAGTAACATCACAGCTCATAATTAATTTAGCATCCATACCTTCTGCGATTGGACGAACTCTTTTTTCCATAGCTTCACCTGCATAAGTGAATGCTATATCAGCACCTGCGTCATGCAATTGTTTTGCAATACCGTAAGCGATACCGTGAGTGTTAGAAACACCAAAAATTATACCTTTTTTACCTTTCATTAAGTCCATAAAAAACTCCTCTCTACCTAATCTACATATTAATTCTAGCAAAAACACAATCTTAGTGCAACATACAAATAAAAAGAGCTTGAAAGAATCAAGCTCATATATAAGTACATATCCCAATCAACAACAAATTAATTATTATATCAAGTTTAAAGCTATACTTGGCATTTGGTTAGCAGTTGCAAGCAAAGTTGCAGAAGCCTGCTGTAAAATTTGTGCTTTAATATAGTTTGATGACTCTTCCGCAACATCAGCATCTTTAATTGTAGATAATGATGAAGTCAAGTTTTCAGATTGAACACCCAACGCACTGATTGCAGAATCAACTCTATTTTGAGCAGCACCAATTGATGTTACACGAGTAGAAATCTTCGTACTGATAGCTTCATCAATTGTTGCAAGCTGAGCAGCTGCAGTTTTTGCTCCCACGCAATCTGTGGCAAACGCATCAATTTCCTTTCCCAGAAGTGTTTTTGCATCAGCAGCAGCAAATAATGCAGCTTCTAGAGTAATCTTACTGTTCGCAGTAGCATCCAAACCTACTTGAAGGTTAATTGCAGTACCTGTACCTTTCATCAAAGCGATACCGTTAAATTCGGCATTCGCAGCGATTCTATCAACTTCTGTTAAACGTGCTGTAATTTCTGATTTGATTGCTTTTAAAGAATCTGAACCATATGTCCCGTTAGCAGCTTGTTCGGTCAAATCTCTTACACGTTGCAAGTGAGCCGTGATTAAAGAATAGTTTTCTTCCGCAGTTTTTAATAAATCTGCACCCATTGAAGCGTTCTGTGTAGCAACATCTAAAGAACCAAGCTTTGTAGTCCAACTTGATGCAATTGAATAGCCTGCTGCATTATCCTTTGCGTGGTTAATCTTGTAACCTGTTGACATTCTCTCAATTGCGTCATTTAAGCTTGTAGTAGCAGAGCTCAAATTTTTCTGCACAATTAGCGAAGCCATGTTCGTGTTAATTGTTATCGCCATATCCTAATCTTTCTAAGTGCTATTCAAACGCACTTCTACCCTAATCTAACCCAAGGGGCTCTCTTTTCTAAAAACCACATACCCTTGATATACACATTATAGACCAAATCAATATTTTTTACATGTATAAAATCGAAAGTTTTACAAATATTTACATTAAAGTGTTTAATGATATCATATAAGTATATATGGAGGCAAAGTATGGCAAAGGTTATTACAATTGGTAGTGCAACAATGGATGTTTTTGTCGAATGTGACGACGCTAATATCGTGTCTGTATGCTCAAAAAACAAAAACTCAGATTTTATGAGTTATCCTTATGGTGCAAAAATAGATATTACGACATTTTCTTCAAACGTAGGCGGCGGCGGAGTTAACACAGCATCGAACTTCGCAAATCTCGGGTTTGAAACATCTGCCATATTTAAAATAGGAAAAGACATATATTCAGAAGGTGTACTAAGTTCGTTCAAGAACAAAAACGTTAACCTAAATAATATTATCCAAAAGGAAGACACTTCTACAGGATTCTCTATTATATTAGTAAGTTTCCAAGGCGATAGAACAGTACTTGCACACAGAGGTGCTAACGCTGAAATTCGTGAAGACGAAATCAATTTTGAAGCAATCAAGGATGCTGATTTTATCTATGTAGCACCGCTTAACGGCGAGTCAAACAAAGTTCTTGAGCCAATCGTTAAATACGCAAACGAACACAACACAAGAATCTGCTTTAATGCAGGCACAACGAGTATCAAGCGTGGGTTTGAGCATATTAAGACAATCCTACAAGCTGCTCATGTTGTTGTTATGAACAAAGAAGAAGCAAGCATGACTACAGGAATTCAAGTCAGACCTGATACAAAGACCGAAAAATTCTCGCACGAAATTATCCACAGAGATATAAAAGCCATGCTTAAAGAGATGAAGGTTAAAGACTACCAAATTATAGTTATTACAGACGGTGGAAAAGGTGCTTATGCATACGACGGCAAAAAATTCTACTTCTGCCCTGTATTCCCTTCTAATGTTGTGTCAACACTCGGGGCGGGCGATGCATTCGCTTCAACCTTCCTCGCAGCACTGGAAAGAACTAACAGAAATATCGGGTTATCTCTGATGTATTCTTCTGTTAACTCATCTTTCGTTGTTTCTGAATTCGGTGCGACAGAAGGCCTTGCGACCTTCGAACAAATCGAAAAAACACTTACGGAAAATCCGGATTATACGTACTTGGAAGGATAGAACATCACCCCTCTCCAGTTGGAGAGGGAGCATGCTAAAGTCGCTCTTAGGTTAAGCATCAACCTCTACTTGCAGGAGAGGTCGCAGTCGTTGGCGAACTGTGTGAGCCGTACGAATGCGGGTGAGGTGTAAACAAGGTTACAAAAAAAGAAGGAGTATTACTTGAACGAATTTCAACAATTTTCACCAAACATGCTAAAAACATACGAACTTTGTCCGAAAAAGTTCTATTTCAAGTACGTAAAACATATTTCCATGCCAACAAACGATGATATCTTTGAATTTGGGAAAAACATCCACGCACTGGCTTCTTATTACCTAAGAGGCGAAAATATTGATAAGATGGAAGAAGCACTGACGGAGAGAGAAAAATTAGTTTGGCAATACCTCAAATCATCTAAATACTTCGGATTCGAAGTCGTTAACACAGAATATAATCTTGCGGTTAAAATCGGATCACACTTTTTCGGCGGACGACTCGACGCATTAGTTAAAGATAATGATAAATATTATATTCTGGATTATAAAACAGGCTCTGCACCAAAAAATGCAAAATTTGATTTCCAAACAATGATTTACTTGCTTGCTGTGAAAGAGTTTTTTAACACAGAGGATATCACTTTTGTCTACATTGATTTGAAGAATAGGGAAGAAGTGAAAATTGAATACACTCCGGAATTGGGCGAAAAATATAGGGCTAGACTTATTGAAGCAGCTAATTCGATTGAGTCGGAAGAGATTCCAAATAAAAAAGACGGGTGTAAGTGCGAATATTCGCTGATTTGTTATTAAGACTTGCCCGTAAGGGCAAGTCTTTTATTTCAAAAAGGTTCTTCATTTTCTTTTCTTTATTGCGAAGAAAGAAAAGAAAACGAAGCAAAAGAAAATAAATGACGCATTGTTTTCTACGCCCTTCGGGCGTGGATTGAATTGCTGTTGCAGGCAGAGCCTGCACTTTTACACTCGCTAAAAACGCTCGTGATGCTAAAGATGTTCTTTTGCCCTTACGAATTGACACCTCACCCTAACCCTCTCCTGTTAGGAGAGGGGATGTGCTAAAGTCGTTAATTCAAATAAGCATCAACCTCGCCTAACAGGAGAGGTCGCAGCTGTTTGCGAGACCTTGGCGAGCATTACAGATGCGGGTGAGGTGTTGGTCTTTCCCCTTACGGGCTGACACCCATCCCAACCTTCCCTAGCTAGGGAAGGAATGTTTATACTTTCTTATCTTTGTCCTTGTCGTCTTTGTCTTGAGTACCGGATTGTGGGGTTGTGCCGGATTGTTGTGCGTTTGGAGTTGCACCATTTTGTTCCGGAATTTGTACTTCCTCTGTCGGGATTTCTTCTTCCAAATCCTTTGGCATTTCGATAGTCAAATCCTCAATACCTGACATATATCCGTCGAAATCATCAACACGCTCATCAAACACCTCTGAAGTTGTTGAGTTCAAATCCTGTGTAGCTTCACGCAAATCGATTTCATCATCGACTTTGCCTGCCCAGCTAAATTGTTCTGCTGCTCCTGCTCCACTAAACAAGGCTCCAGTAGCACCCATTCCTGCAAATGCCCATGCCCAAGCTGTAACCCATCCCCCAGAAGCAGCGAATTTGCCTGCATCGAATGCTGCCTTCCCAGAACTTGCCACATTAAGAGTCTGTGCACCGCCTTCGACATAGCACATAGTTCTTGTTGCTTCATCAAAGCTCTCTGCATAGTCAGTCGCACCCTCGACTTCGCCCATTGTTTCTGAAGCTGCATTAAATACTTCATCAGCGTTATCGCTCATCTCTTCATAAATATCTGAAACATCGTCATGAACAGTTTCAGCAGTATCATTTATACCACCGCCGAGTTCTTGCATAAGAGGAACAACCTCTTTCAAGAATGATTTTTCATCTTCTGATAACGGTTGACCGGATTTAGCTTTTTCCATCAGAACATCGTATTGAGCCCTGTATAAATCTAAAGTTGTCTTTTTATCCTCAATTTCATCATTACCGTCTTCTGTAGTAGCTTGAGCTTCTTCTGCCATCTCGACATGAGCATCATCAGCGTCTGCCATTTCAGCTTGAGTCTGTTCTAATGCAGCTTGAGAATCATTCATCACATTTACTAACTCATCGCAAGCCTCTTTTTGTTCTTTGTTGGGTTTTTTTACTTTATATGCTATTCCACTTGCAAGGCCTAATGTACAACCTATAATAAAACCAGCTTTTTTTGCATTATTAGCAGTTTTTTTGTTTGCTTCAGAAAGTGCCGCTTCATTCAATTTAGTTGCTCCAGCACTAGTAGCTTCACTAATTCCTGCAATTCCTTTATCTATAGCACTTTTTTCTACTGCAGCAGCTGCTGCTGAGGCAGCTGCGTGGCTTGCCGCTTTTTCAGTTGCTTTTTTTGCAGCATGCCCAAATATCACCTGTGCAGCACTACTACCTATACCTGATACCGCATCTCCAATTCCACGTGCAATCATTCCACCTTTTTTACCATCATATCCGGTACGGTCTTTGGCGTGGTTTTTGCCGGCTTCTTTTGAATCATCATAGCCTGTGTCGTCGATTTCGTATCGGTTTTCATCTTTTTCAGCAGTAGCTTTCCAACTCGGGATTTGGTCTTTCCAAGTTGTTATGATTTTGCCGATATCACCTGAGGATATACCCATGGTGTTGTTACCATAGTTATAGTTATACCAGCATTTGTACGCATATGATTGCGAAGTTTTTGCTTCCCTTATATTAAAACTATCACCGATTGCCATAATCCCTCCAGATTTTTCATAGTATCTTTACTAGATATATCGGCATGTTTTTTCAAAACTTTAGGGGTTTGAGAAAAATCGTTACAAATGTTTACATAAATATGTACTTTTCTTTCTCTTTGCTTAAGCAATAAAAGAGAAAGAAAAGTACCAAAAGAAAGAGAACCTCTGCTATTATTTCTACGCCCATAGGGCGTAATTTGAATGGTTGTAGCAGGCAAAGCCTGCACTTTCACACTCGCTAAAGAACGCTCGTGGTGCTAAAGTCGTTCTTATCCCTTGCGGGTTGAACCTCACCCGAATCTACTTTATACTAGTAAAATAGTTATTAAAAGGCTGGATTCCTCGAAACACAGTTTCTCAGAATGACGCCAAGTTGGTAATCCCACGCCACGTCATCCTGAACACGATTAGTGTGAAGGATCCAGCTTTTTATTAACTGTTATTTTATCTATAAGATTTTCCCTTACGGGTTGACACCTCACCCGCATTCGTACGGTTCACACAGTTCACCTACGACTGCGACCTCTCCTGTAAGGAGAGGTCGATGTTCTATTATTTTCCACATTCACTCATCACTATTCTGTTTTCCCCTACGGGCTGAACCTCACCCTTTTACACCACACTTCCATACTTATAGGTTTAACTACTAGTTGAGAAGTGAAGCGAAAAATCTCCAACTGGAGAGGGAACATGCGAATGACGTTCTCTTCTCCCCCCCCACGCCCAACCAGTAGTCCCACACCAAGTCAAATACATTCACCCCACGCCAATCCAGTAGTCCTTCGCTCAGCCAAATACATTTACCCCCCCCACCAGATGGATGATTTATTTTCTAAAATACTAAAGAAAAAAAATCCGCTGCCGAAAGAAAACATATACACGGTAAATTATGGTTCGGAGATAATATGACAGATACCCCAACAATAACATTGGAAAAAGATGCAACATTTTTCTTGAAAGAAGCGAGAACCGCTCACGAAAAATATTTAATAAAACAACAAGATGCCGATTTAGACAGAGCAATAGAATGTTATGTAGACGCTATAAAGACAAATCCATCTTTATCAGAATCGTACTACAGGCTTGCTAGTTTGCTACTAATAAAAGGTCAAATAACTGTTGAAGGTGCTCTTGAGCAGTGCAAAACTGCTATTTCATTAGAACCAAACAACGTTAACGCACACATCTATTCCGGTTATTTCCAATGCCTAAACGGGGATTTCGAAGAAGCTGAAAAAGAATTTCAGCTCGCTGTTGCTAACTCTGGCAAGAATTCTGCCAGACCAAGATTATTCTTGTCAAAAGTATTATTCTCAAGAATCAAGAACCATGATTCATCTGTAAAAGATGTTATGAAGTTTTTGTACTATTTTCTATCCGGGAGCATGATGATTATGTGGGACTGTCCTTCTTTAAAGATGTTTTATAAATTTTTAGCAAACGATTTCTCTGTTTTTTCTTACAAAACACTGGGCGAAACATTTGAAAAAATGAAGTTATTCCCATCAGCATTAGAAGCTTACACAAAAGGTTTAGAAAAAACTTCTCAAGGAAATCTTTTCTATCAAAAAATGGGTGATTTGTCGCTTGAATGCAACGACATCGAAGCAAGCGTAGAATGCTACAAAAAAGCTTACGAACTCAACCCAAGCGACAGAGAAGTGTTGATTAAATTGGCAACAATTAATCAAACATACTATCCGGAAAACGTTGACACAACAATCGACTACTACAATTCGTTACTAGAATTCGGTATCGATTTAGACAAAATCTATTACGAACTAGGGCATTTATATTTGAATAAGTCAGACAAAATCCATGCAGTTACTGCATTCAAACTAGCACAAGAATTATGCCCTGAAAATCCATACTATAACAACTCACTGGCTTATTCTTATATAAAGGCTGAATTATACGACGACGCAATCGAATATTACCAAAACGCAATCAGATTGAACCCTGACGCTGAATGGACTTCAATCGTTTGTCATGCACTCGGTGCTATTTATGCCGAAGTCAAAAACAACTACGAAGCTGCTGAAGCAACTTTCAACGCAGGCATGGTTTTGGATCCGAACAATGTTGACATTCAATTATCATTGGGCGATTTATACATGGCTCAAAACGATTTAGACAAAGCGATTAAAACGTATTGCGACGCAATTTCAGTTGACCCTGAAAATTATCTTACATACGCAAAAACAGGTTTAGCTTTGTGGGAAAAGGATTATTTAGAAGAAGCAATTGTTGCATTCCACAAATCAATTGAACTTAATCCTGAATTCGAGATTTCGCAAAACAATTTGGGCGTTGTTTACCTTGACGGTTTGGGCGACCCGAAAGAATCGGTTGAGTATTTTAAGAACGCAATCAACATCAATCCAAATTACACATTAGCATACTTCAACCTCGGACGTGCATATCAAGCAATCGGCGACAAAGCCTTAGCCGCTGAGTATTTCCAAATGACGATGGATTTAAATAAGATTACACAAGAAATGTCCGATAAAGAAATTAGAGAAAGATTGTACGATTTGTTTAATTAAGTTTTTAGAATTCGAGGCGGTCAGGCATAGCCTGACCGCCTCGTTTTTTTTGCCCTTACGGGATAACCTCCCTACGGGCTAAACCTCACCCTTTACACCACACTTCCATACCTGTAGGCTTAACTACGAGTTGGAAAGTGAAGCGAAAAATCTCCAACTGGAGAGGGAACATGCTAAAGATGTTCTACAAAGTGCTGTGGAGAGGGGACATGTTAAAGATGTTCATGAGCAGAGTCGACGACTTCTGCGACAGAAACGTCTACCTCTTCGCCCGCAGTCGCAAGCCATACGAGATATTCAATATTACCAGCAGGGCCTTTAATTGATGAATAAGTCAAACCTTTTACGACATAGTCCAAGGCCTTGATACAACCAAGAACATTATTGATAACAAGTTCGTGGACTTTTTTATCCCGAACAACTCCGCCTTTTTCGACAAAATCCTTACCGGCTTCAAACTGAGGCTTAATCAAGCATATCATCTCGTGAAATTCCGGAGCCAAAAGAGTTTTCAAGTTCGGCAAAACTTTTTCCAGAGAAATAAACGACAGGTCAGAAACCAACAAGTCCGCCAACGGTTCATCTTCTGAATAAATATCCGCTTGTGTACAAATCTTGAGGTTTGTTTTCTCAATCGTCTTAACCTGTTCAGAACTGCGGATTTTCCAATCAAGTTGACCATAACCGACATCCACAGCATAAACAAACTTCGCACCGTTTTGCAGCAAACAGTCGGTAAATCCGCCGGTTGAAGCTCCTGCGTCAAAACAAACACGATCTTTTACAACAACATCAAAAGTTTCAAGAGCTTTTTTCAGTTTAAACCCGCCACGTGAAACAAACGGCATAGTCTTAACCTTGAAATCATACTCTTTAGACGGATCTATCTGAAAACCTGCTTTCGTAACAACTTCGGTTCCAATCATTACATTGCCCGCAAGAATCGCCGCAGACGCCTTGCTCTTATTTTCAAAATACCCTAAGTCAACAAGAAATTTATCTAATCTTTCTTTTTTCAAATCTTAAACAACCTTTCTGCGTTTTCTGTTGTTATATCAATTAGTTCATCTAACGGCATCTCTCGCAAGTTTGCAATTTCTTCCGCAACATATCTGACAAATGCCGGCTTATTCTGTTTTCCTCTAAACGGCACCGGTGTCAAATAAGGTGAATCCGTTTCCAGAACAAGTTTTTCGAGCGGAACAGCTTTTGCAACTTCTTTCATCTTGACTGCATTTTTAAAAGTTACAACACCGCCAATAGCTATATACCAACCTTCTTTGACGCATTCTCGCATGAATTCAACACTACCGGAGAAACAATGAAACAATACGTCAGAACCTTTGTTTTCGGTTTTAAGGATATCAAAACTATCCTTGTGAGCTTCTCTATCATGCACTACAATCGGAAGTTTGAGTTTATTAGCAAGTCGGATTTGCTTTGCAAAAATTTCTTGCTGAAGTTCGTTAAAACTCTTATCCCAATAATAATCCAAACCAATTTCGCCAATTGCTTTAACCTTCGGGCTTGATGCCATTTCAATCATTTTTGCTTTGATTTCCGGAGTATAAGTTTTAGCTTCGGACGGAAAAATGCCGAGCATAGCAAAAATATTCTCGTTTTCTTCAGCAATTTTAAGTACTTTATCCATTGTCGCAACTTCGACAGAAGGAATAATAACCTTTTTGACTCCATATTCTTGCATTTGTGCAACAGTGGCTTCAATAGGTTCTTCAAACATGTCGATATGTGCGTGTGTGTCTATCAAATAGTCTTTCATATGAGTATTATAGCATGGTCGGATTTCTAGGGGGGGGGTAAATATATTGGTTTGGGCGAAGGACTACGGGTTGGGTGTTGGTTTGAATGGAAAATGGAAAATGGAAAATTGTTTAAATATTTGCCCTAGTAAGATAACTCCTCACCCTAATCAAATTTTCCATACGGGAAGACACCTCACCCTAACCCTCTCCTGTAAGGAGAGGGAACGCAAGATGCGTTAATTTAATAGCCATCAACCTCTACTTAAAGGAGAGGTCGCAGCCGTTGGCGAACTGTGTGAGCCTTACGGATGCGGGTGAGGTGTTTATTTTTTCCCTGTGGGGTGAAACCCCAACCTACTTTTTCCCCTACGGGCTGAACCTCACCCTAGCCCTCTCCAACTGGCGAGGGAACATGCGAATGATGTTCTCCCCCCATTTACCCCTCACTCCCCCACGCCAAACTAGTAGTCCCTCGCCCAGCCAAATATATTTACCCCCCCTTGAATAAATATGGAAACATGGTATAATATTTATATAAAGTAGCGATGTAATATTTTTCAACTGGAACGAATCAAAAAAATATCAAGGATAGAAGATAATTACCCCAAACCTAAGAGAAATTGCATTGTTACAAAAGAAGTAGCAAAAACAGGACAGTATTGTGACGATATCATTTAGCGGATTGGCATCCGGATTAGATACATCTTCTTGGGTAGAATCACTTGTAGCTTTGAAGAAAGCTAAAGTCACTGCTTTAGAAGAGGAAAAAACAAACATCCAATCATTACAAGAAACTCTTAGCAGCATTAAGAGCTTCTTCTCGTCCTTCCGTTCAATGCTGGAAAAAGTTACTGATGCAAAATTTGGCGTCACATCAATGGACTTATTTGCACAGAATTTAGCTACTTCGTCAAATTTGGACGTCTTGACCGGTTCTGCTACTTCCGAAGCTCAAGAGGCCACTTATAATGTGCTTGTCGACAAACTGGCATCTGAAACTAAAGCCAACAGTAATTACAGCTACATGACAACTATTATCCAGACAACGACTGCAACGAATGACTCCAAGTTAATTAATTTGGGCGTTAAAGCAGGTAACATCGGAGTTATGGTTAATGGTGTCGAACGTGGCGTTTCTATTACAGAAAACGATACTATTGCTACTTTTATTGAGAAGTTAAAAAATATTGGGGTTGATGCAAGTTATAACGAGGATACCGGCGTATTTAGTATTAACGTGGGTGATAATGACATCCGAGATATTGACGGCACGGGAATCGTTGATGCACTGCATTTACAAGGAGTTAACAAGGGATATCAAAGTAATGACTTAAAAACATCTTCTACAGATACGATTTATTCTGCGGCAACAGAAGCTACTTTATTATCAGATTTAGGCGTTAAAGCAGGCGTCATAACGGTTAAAGCGAATGGCACCAATTACAATATTACTATTTACGAAGATAGTACAATGGGCACATTCATGAGCGACTTAAACGCTTGCCATATTGATAACAAATTGGACGTTACAGGTGTATTTACAATTTCGGACGCAGAAATCACGAACGAAGGCAAGACCGGAATTCTGGATGCTTTGGGATTTGATATCAATACGTTCAGCAAATCACAAGCGACGAAGGATTTGACCCATTCGACTGTTGTAACTCAAGTTACGACGGCGACTTCCGATACTTTGTTGAAGGATTTAGGCTCCGGCACGGCTATTGCGGACGGTCAAACTGTTATCGTTAAGAACTCAAGCAACGAGTATGTGACTTTGACTGTCGGCACAACCACTACATTGGGTCAATTAATGGAAGGCTTGTCAAATGCAGGCTTATATGCTGCTTTGAATTCTGACGGCACGGTTGAAATCACAGGCGGTACGATTGAGGGTGGAACTTTTGATGCGGTTAAGGCACTAGGACTGGAAAGAGAGCCATATAATGCTATGGTTACGGGTAAATCTTTGACAGAGACGGTTACGGTGCATAATATTGTTGACTTGCAGACAAAATTAGTTGATGATTTAAAGGTATCAGAAGGATATTTGGAAGTCACAGACGCTAATGGCGACAAGTATTATGAGAAAATCTATTCAGGTCAAACTATTGCAGACTTTATGACCGATATGGGAAATTTAGGCATCAACACAAGCCTTGATGAAGATACCGGCATTTTAACGATTACGGGCGGAGCGTTTAAGACATTATCTGACGCAGATGTTGCAGCTCTTGTTGCGAACAAAACTATTGTTGAACCTGATAGCAGATATGTTAAGGGAACTGATTTGCTGACGTGCTTGTATGGTGCTGATACGATTTCTACAGACCAAATCACAGTTGCTTCAACTTATTCAAAGACAAAAGCTCTGAGACATACTGTTACAAATACGATTGACGCATCTTTGACGACAACACTAATGAATTTGGGCTTTATAGGACAAAATGGAGAGGCAGTAGACGGCACGGCAATATTCAAGGTTAGAGATGAATACCGCACAATAGACCTTGATGCTACAAACACTATTCAAGATTTGATAAACATTTTGAGCACAAACGGTATTGCAGCGAGCTGGAATGACGACACGCACAAATTAACAATTGAAAACGCCACGCTAACGGGCGGGAATTCTAATATTAAAGACGTGTTGAATTTAACAGAGAAAATCTCCGGCAAATATACAACTTCTAATAATTTGTATACAAGGGAAACGCTTACTATTGATGCGACGAGAGATTCTTTATTGTCTAATTACGGCATAAAGAATTCGATGAGCGATGCGGATAGGACTGTAACCCTTTATAACAATGATGGAAGCGTCGCAAGAACTACTGTTGTTTCTGAAGGAACAACTATTGGCAATTTGCTTGACTGGATTAACGAAGCAGACGGAATTACTGCAACGCTCAAAAACGGGTTCTTGACTATCAATAACGGATATATTGAGAACGCAACATTGAAAAACAGCATGGGGCTTGAAACTTCAAACAAAAGCAGTTATGTACTGGGTTCTGTAATGAGTGTTACAACGACGGCTGCTGTTACCGGCGAAACGACATTAGGTCATATAATATCAGATCTCGGCACAACAGATGCAGTAAAAGACGGGTACACTTTGTCATTCAACGGCAAAACAATTGATGTTTCTGCATCAACCACTGTCAATAATTTGATTGACAAAATCTATGCTGCGGGCGGAACGGCTTCTCTTGACCATACCGGCAGACTTTCAATAAACGGCGGAACACTTACGGGCACAGTTGCAAATGCATTGGGCATGAAGTCTGTGACTAACACTTCTTCTGTAGAAGCTACAGGAAACACTTTGTACCGCAAAGAAGAAGTTTATGCGGATAGAGATACCACATTTGCTAATTTGGGTATCTCAGACGGTACATATGTAATTTATAACAGCCTTGCTCAAGCTACTACGACGGTTGAGGTTTCAAGCACATCTACTATCGGAGAATTTCTTGACGGGTTAAAGAATAACGGCATTGACGGTGTAATTGCAAACGGCGTAATCAAGTTAACTTCAGCTGAAGGCAAATATATTACGGGCACAATTCCGACAGCACTGGGAATCAACTCACTCACAACTACAGAAGTCGTTAATACAACCCAAAGTTCAACAATCGGTATCACTTATACAGACAGAGTTAAGATTAGTGAATCCACCCTAATCAATACAGTTTGGAATGAAGTGATGAGCGATATACCTGCAGCATCAGATTATCCGTTCAATGTTCAAATCCACGATAAAGACGGATTCGGTTTAGGTCATATTTCATATGATCTTAGGACAAAAGATGTTACATTCGGAGAATTTTTTGAAGCACTCAAGGAATACGGGATAGAAGGAAGTATTACCGATGGTGTTATACACTTTCACTCAGAAGCTGGTAATTGGATACCAACCGAAAGAACAGACTTAGATACATTGTATACAAAAATGTTCTGGGAAAGAATCGGTATAACAGGCGAACGTGGTTCAGACCAGACGACAACTATTGCAAAGACTTCGACTTCTACTTTGAGCGTTACTTATACCGAGACATTGAAGGCGACTGAAGATACTTTGTTGTCTGATTTGTCAAGTGATTTGACATTCAATGTATATGACTCAAGCAATTCTACGATTGCGACTATCACAATGGCAGCAGGGTCTACTATTGGCAATTTGATTACAACATTAGGTGATTACAATATTAATGCGACGATTAATGACGGCGTAATCAGCATGGTATCGCACGACGGAAACTATGTTAAAGACGGTTTATTCGATAAACTTGGCGTTGGAACAACCACAGTTGTTGTGACTACGACTTCCGGTGCAACATCAACTTCTACAGCAGGAGTGACTTATACATCTACAAAAGTTGCAACAAAAGATACAACATTGGGTGAACTGGGGATAAAAGATGACAACCTTGTTTTGAAAGCAACTAATTCTGATGGCACTTATACGCAAACATTCACAACCGCCTCTACTTTAGCGGATGTATTTAATTGGGCCACAAGCTATGGTATACAGGGTGATATCAATAACGGTGTAATTTCATTCACCGGTGATAATCGCAACGGATATGTAAGCGGAACATTGGCAACGGCACTTGGTATCGGAACAACCTCAACTACAGTTACTGTCACAACAACAGCAACCGGCACAGATCTAATATCCACTATAGGTTTAACATACACTACAACTGTTGCTGTAGATGAAAATACTAAGATTATAGATATCGAAGGTATAACTGACCCAGGAGAAAATGGTTGGGTTATCGATTGTAATTTTCTTATTCAGGGAATTAGGCCTGTGACAAAGCAAACAACGCTGGGTACTGATGCTACCGTTGGAGATTTATTATCTGTTCTTAATAACTTTGATGCGAGTGCTAGTTTAGAAGATGGTATAATTAAAATAGACAATGGTTCTATTGGAACTTATTTTAAATCAGACTTATTAGAGGAACTTGGAATTGGTGCTATGGAAAGAACGCTTGGTGTAGCCTCAACTTCTACTGCAAAAGTAAACTGTTATACTACAACAACCGCTAATGCAACTTCTACGCTAGTTTCTGTTAAATATAATAAAATTGATGGCTCAATATCAGCTTCCGGCGTTACAGGTACTGTAATCGGAATCAGCACAGCTGAAGATTTGGTAAATTTGCAAAACCTTGTAAATCGTGGCTACACTATGCAAGGCAAAACATTTGTTTTGATGGATGATATTGACTTGAGTGGCACTAATTTTACAGGGATAGGTGTTGTAGAAAATGGTGGCTATTCATTCAGTGGAACATTTGATGGTGCAGGGCATACAATTAGTAATATGTCTATAACGATAGATGGAACGGACTCAAAATTAACAGGAAATCTTGGATTGTTTTATGGTCTGGAAAGTGGAGCAGTTGTCAAGAACCTCAATATTGATAGTTTCACTTTTAATCAAACAGCAAGAACGTATAAAAACTATTATAATGTAGGAATTCTTGCTGCAACTGGTCAAGATGCAACCATTAGTGGTGTAACCGTAACTAATTCTACAATAAATCTTATGCGCAATGACAATTGGAATTTCGGCGGAATTCTTGGTGCAGCTGCCTCTGTTACTATTTCTAATTGTGCTACATCTTTTACCGGAAGTGGGGGGATAGCTACCGGTGGTATCGTTGGGGTTGGTAATGGTTTTAATAATAACGATGCTACAACTTCACTCATAGAAAAATGTCGTTCAACTGCGGATTTACATAATAACTATATTAGCGGAGGTATCGTTGGACTATTTAATTCTCGCTCTTATAGGAGTAATAAAACTCTTAACATTCAGAACTGTCAGTTTAGTGGAAATATAGATGCTGAAAGCGGTTATGGTGCTGGTATCGCTGGATACATGCAAGTTGTAGATGGTCAAAATTGTACTCTTAATATATCAAATTGCGTAGTGGATGGCTCCATAGTTCAAACAGATGACTACAGACATTCTGTTTATTTTAATGCTACAGCTGACCACGCAACGAGTGGATATTCTAATAACAAATTAAATATCTCAAATTGTTATCATTCTCAGCTGGTTGAAATGGACCTTAATAGCAAGCTATATCGTTCTGATTCCAGCGTAGTTTCTGTTACTGCGAGTGGTCTTGAACAGTTAGAAAGTGATAAAAACCTATCAGGATTTACTAATGCTAATGGCTGGTGGGAACCAATAACGCTTATGGGTAGTGCGAGATCACTTACGCTTGTGACAACTAATGAATATACATTGAATGCATATGCAAATGGGGACGCAAGTCCGACCCAATTAAAATTCAATGGTAGTACTACTTTAGCAGAAGCTGTAGCTGCTGCAAGTAACTACATAACAACCGAATTGGTCAATGGACAAATTGTTGAAAATAATTCCGCAAGTGCTAGTTTGTATGAATTTAGTGGTGGATTTTATGACAATTTCATGAATAAAACGCTGTATATAGTACCATTCAATGGAGATATAACAGGCAATAACACACTGAGTGATGTTGCTATCACACAAAATGGAACTATTACAGTCAATCAATCCGGCAAAATACGTACCGTAACCGTCGGTGCAAATACAACATTTGACACAATGTTTGCACAGTTGGCGGCTTATGGTATAGAAGGTTCAATAGATTCTAGTGGCAGAATTGTTTTAAAAGGAAATAATGATTCATATATAACTGACATTAGTTCTGATTTGGCTTCTAAATTAAAATTAAGGTCAGGTTTGAATTATACATACGGGACAGGATCTTATAACTCTGATTCAAGAGAACTAAATACTACTGTTCAAAAAACTATCGACACAAATACGAAACTTACTGACATAGGTGCCAGTGTAGGAGATAATTTCTACATTGGATATGATGAAGGTGGCTACGAAGTAACAGTCACAAAAGATATGACTATCGGTGATTTCTTCACTTGCCTTACTGCGTACGGAATCGAAGGTTCTATTATTGACGATGGGAAAATTCAATTAAAATTCAGTGATGGAAGATTCTGTAAAGGGATAGATTCGGATTTAGGCAATGCATTGCAGTTTGATCCTAAAGATATTGACAATATAACAATATCAGAAGTAACTACAAAAAAATACCACAACACAAACTCAGACCAACAGAGCACAAGTGTGACACAAAACTTGACTACTGCAACTAAGTTCTCTGACTTGAATGTTGGTGCAGACGGGTTGATTACAGTAAGAGCGGATGGTACAAACCACGTAATCACAGTTAAACCAAACGACACAATAGATGATTTAATCTCAACACTTGCAGGTTATGGCATCGCAGGTTCTGTAAGCTCCGACGGTAAAATTACCTTGGTCGGCTCAAACGACGCCTACATTATATCAATGGCTGACAACATCAAAACAGCATTAAACCTCAACGTCGGTAGCGGTTACACATACACAAGTGCCACCCATAACGAAGTCGGCAATACAAATTCAAGCTCACTCTCTCACGCTTACACAAGAACGATGAGAACTGATTCAACCTTCGCTGATATCGGATTAACTGCAGACGGCACAATCGAAATTAAAGGAAAAGATATAGTACACAGTCTCATCACAGTAAGAAGCGACCAAACAATAGATGACCTTCTAACAACCCTTGCAGGCTACGGAATATCCGGCACGGTAAGTTCAGACGGCAAGCTTTCACTAACCGGCAGAAACGGATACTACATATCCGAAATGTCTGACAACCTTAAAGCCGCATTAAAAATGAATGTCGGAAGCGGTTACACTTGGACAACAATAGTCGATGAAACTTGGATTAACACTGATTCCAACAGTTTAGAAGAAGATAAAACAGGCTTGAAACTCACAAGCGACACCGTTCTGTCTAAAATCGAGGGCTTCAACAACGGAAACGGTAGTCTAATTGTACACAAAACTGACGGAACATACGTCACAATTTCAGTCGACTCATCCAAAACAATCGATGAATTCTTCAATCAGATTTCTGAATACGGACTTATCGGTTCTTTAGATTCTGACGGTAAAGCTACAATTACAGGCGTCGGAAATGTTTATCTGCAAGCAGTTGATGGTGGCTCAAACATCCTTAGTGCATTAAAATTAAGTAACCTCAAAGAAAATGTTCAGACTGTAACTGTTAACCAAACATCTTCAACACTTCGCCATACTGTTTCCGTCGCTGCCACCGGCACAACAACACTCGAAAACCTAATGAAGGCCGACGGAACAAGTATTACATTCACAGGCGACAAGGTAGACTTAGTAATCGACGCATACTCTGACGCCGGTAACAAAAACGTTACACTCCAATTCTCAAAAACCAGTTCTATATACGACGTAATCGGCAAATTATCAGAATACGGCATCAGTGCATCACTAGATACAACAGGAAGATTCTCAATCTCAAGTTCATCTCTTAACGACTTCGACCTGTCCGGAGAGTTAGGAAGCTTCTTGATGGGTACATATACAAAAAATTACGGCACCGATACAACCTACAATGTATCAACAAACCTTGTTCAGAAAACTATCGTCAACATGAGTGATTCCAGCAGGCTCACCGACTTTGGCATAACAAACGGCGACATAGAAATTACACAACAAGGTGTTAAATATACTATTAACATCGACACTACAAACATCTTAACGGTAGGCGATTTTAAGGATCTGCTTTCTCAATACGGTTTCTCAAGCACAATCGACGATCGTGGAAGATTATCAATCACCGGCGTCGGCGATAGCTACCTAAGCTCTGTAACAGGTGGTTCAAATATATTAGAAATCTTTGGCTTAACAAATTGGACACAAAATCAAATTACACAAAACAGTAATTATTTGAGTGATTCAACTGAATCTGTACACAAAATTACAATGGACACTAAGATTTCACAACTTTTGGACGCAAGCGGAAACAACCTTAACATAAAAGGCGGACAAATCTACGTTTACCAAGACGGTACAAGAAGCACGCTAAATATCAACACGGACGACACACTTCAAACTCTTGCTGCCAAGCTTTCCCAATACGGAATCTCAATCGAGATTTCGCAAAATGGAAGTCTGTATTTCGAAGGTAACAACGACAGCTACTTAACAACAACCGGTATCACAACCGCAAATGCTTCCGATATACTTACAAAAATCGGTATCGGAGGGGATTGGTCAACACGTTATGACAGCATAAGCGACAACCTCAAATACGAAAAGAAATCACGTGATGTCGTAACCGGCTCAACAAAATTAAAAGACTTACAAGACACAACAGGCAAGAACCTCGGCATTACTGACGGTGCGTTCTATGTATATTCAAGCGGAGTCCGAAACACAGAAACCGTTACTTCTGACATGACAGTTAACGATTTGATGGCAACTCTTGCTAAATACGGACTTGTTGCCGATATCGATGAAAACGGCACAATGTCTGTTGGTGCATACAACAACACTTATCTGGCAACCTCTGCTCTTGCAGGAGATAATTCAAACATCGTTAATAACCTGTTTGAAAAATGGAACTTCGTTAACATCTACAAATCAAACGGACTTGACATTCCAACCGACGAAGTCCGTGCAGTTACCAGAGATACAAAACTATCAAGCATTAACGAAGGCACATACTCTGACGGTTACATCACCGTCGTAAAAGACGGTGTTCAAACGAACATCTCACTCACTGCCGACGACACATTCGGAACTCTTATGGACGAGCTTGCTCTACACGGGTTCGAATCAGTAATCAATGACAAAGGTCAACTCATAATCAAGAATACAGGCGACAGCTTACTCCAAAACTACACAGGAAGCGAAAAGAAATCTAACATCCTTGACATAATCGGAATTAAGGCAGACGACTGGGTTAAAACCGACACCTACAAGAGTTCGACCCTAGATGTCGTCAAAACAACGACTTCCAACGTATCTGCAACCAGAGATACTCGACTCTCCGAACTTGTAGTAGGACAAGATGCCGACGGTAAAGACAAATACGTTTCAACCGGCGAATTCTACATCTACAACAACGGCGTTAAATACACAGCAATGGTTTCAACTGACGAAACTATCGGCTCACTTATGGACACTCTCAAGAGCTTCGGCATAGAAACAAGTCTTGTAGACGGTCCTAACGGTGCTGTTCTCTCAATAATCGGAAAAGGCGACAGCTACGTTTCAGCATCAAATGGCAAAAACGCTTCCAACGTCGTAGATTTGTTCGTCAACGGTATTCAAGAAACAAAAGAATACAAAGGACTTGAACAAACTTCAAAAGTAGAAACAATCTACTCAGCTGCAACCGAAGAAACTCTTGTAAATTACTTCGACAACGGCGTACTTACTGCTGAAGGTGATCTATCTATCACAGTTAACGGAGTCGAAAACATAATCAAAATTTCAGCAGACGAAACCTTCGGCTCTCTATTACAAAAATTCAAAAACCTCGGACTCGAAGCCACAATGTCTAACGGAAAAATCTTTATACAAAGCGGATTTAACACATTCAAAATCAACGATACTTCCGCTACAACTTCAAACCTTGCTGCAACAATCGGACTTACTTACAACGATAAGTTCGGCGGCTACGCTGCAAGCCAGTTGACAATTCAATCAACAACCACAAACATTGAAGAAAAAACACTTTCTGTATCAAATTACGCAAGCGACTCAACAAAATTGAGCATGCTTAACATTAAAGAAGGAACACTAACAATCTACAGAAACGGTGAAAAAGCAACAATAAACATAGAAGCAAACGACGATTTCAGTGCACTCAAAAATAGAATATCTACAAAATTCTCCGATGTACTCCTCGGCTTCGATAACGGCTATCTGACAATTACATCAAATGCCGGAAATACCGTAGAAGTCGGTGCTACAACAGACACAAGTAACTTTAGTGCCATAACAGGTATTACAAGTGACGGCAATGGCGGAACAAAGAGTGCCCGTGAGCTTTACTGCGTGAACACTGATTCCGTAATCACACAAGACGGCATCTTCCGCAAAGGCAAAGTTATAGAAGGAACATTCATCGTCGGTGACGCTACATTCACAATCGGTGCAACGACAACAATGTCCGATATTATTTCTCAAATCAACTCAAATGACAAAGCTAACGCAACCGCATACTGGGATAACGTAGACGGTAAATTCGTCATCAAATCCAGAACGACAGGTGCTGCACTCGTTAACATCGAAGCTGGAACAAGCAACTTTACCGATATTCTCGGATTCACAAACTCAACTTGGACTAGCGACGGCAAAGTTGACAGCACAAAAATGAACATGAAATCTCAAGCAGTCGGAAATAACGCTCGTTTATCAATAAACGGCACAACTTACACATCTACTTCAAATACAATTACAAGTGATGTATCAAAAATCAAGGGCTTGACAATTAACCTAAAAGGCCTATCAGAAGGTTCAACCGTTACGCTTAAAGTTGAACGTGACAAAGAAACCCTAGCAAACGCTGTTTCAGATATCGTCGATTCTTACAACGAATTGATGAAAAAAGTCGATGAATCAATCGCAAAAGACGGAAACCTCAAGAACGAAAGCACACTTAAGCTTATCAGAAACCAATTGAGAAGCCTTATGACAAGCACTGACGCAGGCACAACAATATTCCGCAACCTCGACTCAATCGGTGTCGGAACCAGTGCTGCCAGCGGTACAAACATATCAACCTCAAACGACAGCATTATTAACATGACGTTCGACAAAGATAAATTCCTGAAAGCATACGAAGCCGACCAAGACGCTGTTAAAGCACTGCTTATCGGTAGCAACAGCAACAAAGGTGTGTTCTCTAAAGTAGAAACACTCGTAGAATCCACACTGCAATCAGTTTCAGGATACTTTGCAACAACAGAATCTTCTTACAACAAGCAGATTACAAACCTCAACTCAAAAATCACTAGAGCTAACAAAGAAGTTGAACGCTACAAAGCTAGATTAGAAGCTAAATTCTCCGCAATGGACTTACTAATCGCTCAAATGCAACAACAATACAGTTCATTCCTTACCACCTAGGGGGGGGGGTAAATGAAATTGGCTGGGTGTGAGACTACCAGTCGGGCGTTTCTTAATGGGGGGTAAAGGGGTAAAGGTATTGGTCTGGGCGTGGGACTACTGGTTGGGCGTTTTGAATAGGGGGGGGATTTAACTGGGCGTGGAGCTACTGGTTGGGTGCTTATTAATGGAAAATGGACAATGGAAAGTGGAAAATTGTTAGACATCAACCTCGCCTAACAGGAGAGCGGATTTTCGGTAGGGCGACGTCGAGCGTAAGCGAGCTAGCCCGTAAGAGCATATAACATGGAAATGCCTAAAAAAATCCGCTAGGATTTGTTGGCATTGGAATGTTATGCTCGCCCGAATAATCCAAGACAGGTCGCAGCTGTTTGCGAGACC
>CAKVIM010000012.1 GCA_934754775.1 uncultured Candidatus Melainabacteria bacterium
AACACATCTTGTTGGCAAGACAAGTTGGTGTTCCTAACCTAGTTGTATTCTTGAACAAATGCGATATGGTTGATGATCCTGAATTGTTAGAACTAGTTGAAATGGAAGTAAGAGAACTTCTTTCTTCTTATGAATTCGACGGTGACAACATTCCATTCATCCACGGTTCTGCATTGAAAGCTTTAGAAGCTGTTCAAGCTAATCCAAACATTCAACGTGGCGAAGACAAATGGGTTGACAAAATTTGGGAATTGATGGATGCAGTTGATAGCTACTTCCCAACTCCTGAACGTGATTTGGACAAACCATTCTTGATGCCTGTTGAGGACGTATTCTCAATCACTGGTCGTGGTACAGTTGCTACTGGTAGAGTAGAACGTGGTATCGTTAAGGTTGGTGACGAAGTTGAATTAGTTGGTTTAGGCGAAACTAAGAAAACTACAGTAACTGGTGTTGAAATGTTCAGAAAACAACTTGACCAAGGTCAAGCTGGTGACAACATTGGTGCATTGTTAAGAGGTATTGATAAGACTGAAATCCAACGTGGTCAAGTTCTTGCAAAACCTGGTTCAATCCACCCACACACTAAGTTCACTGCTAACGTTTACGTTTTGACAAAGGATGAAGGCGGACGTCACACTCCATTCTTCCCTGGTTACAGACCACAATTCTACATCAGAACAACTGACGTTACTGGTTCAATCAAATTCGACGGCGAAATGGTAATGCCTGGTGATAACGTAGTTATGGAAGTTGAACTTATCGCTCCTGTAGCTATCGAAGAAGGTATGAGATTCGCTATCCGTGAAGGTGGTAGAACAGTTGGTGCCGGTGTTGTAGATAAAATTATTGAATAATTAATTAATTATCTATAATAAAGAAAATAACCTGATTTCACTTGAAGTCAGGTTATTTTTTGTGAAATCGTAGCATTATATCAACAAATAATTATTATCAGTGTTTTGGATAAAAGTTTTCTTATAATTTTTCGGAACCTCGACATAAATATACTCGGTTTTTCTTTTTAACCCGCACAAGCCGATTACTGAATCATGTTTGAAAAAATTTTTGATAAACTCCATATTTAATTCCTTCCTGAGTTATGTTATAATCACTGTATTAATTTAATTATTTGTTTTTGTAAGTCAAGAAAAGAGTAATATAATTTTGAAAGAAGGAGTAAAAAATGGCTAAAATTACTAAAGAAATGGGAATTATGGAAATTGTACAAGCTCATCCAGAAGCTATTGCAGTATTCCAAAAATATGGCATGGGCTGTATTGGCTGTGCTGCTGCACATTTCGAAAACCTTGAAGCTGGTGCTAAAGTTCACGGTTTTAACGCTGATGAAATGGTGGCTGAAATTAACTCAATTATTGAAGAATAAAAAGCGTAGGTTGGGGTTTCACCCCAACTTTTTCCAAAAAGAGGGGAGAATTATCTTGTTAGCATGGCAACTTTTATGTGTAATCGGGATTGCATTTGTAATCTTAGAGATTTTTACACCAAGCATGTTTTTTTTAAACTTTGCTCTTGCAGCATTTATTACTGCTGCAATATCTCTAATAACGTTAAATAAGTTTGCACTTGTTTTAGCGTTCTTTTTGCTATCATTCTTGTCCTTCGTGTTCTTAAGACCAATTTTATTAAGCAAGAGTACAAAAGAAACAGAAACAGGGATGGAAGGTAAATATATCGGCAAAACCGCAAAAGTAGCCGAAGAAGTTAGCTCAACAAAAGGTGTTATTACAATTTACGGAGAACGTTGGGAAGCAAGGTGCGAGAATTCCGAGCCGATACTTGCTGGTTCAGAGGTTAAAATTCTAAGAAATGACAGTTTAATAATGTATGTAGAAAAAATATAAGGGAGAAGTTTATGATATCTTTATCGATTTTATTGATTGTACTTGCACTCGTATTTGTATCAAAGGGTGTTGTAATCGTACAACAAGCAGAAGTAGTTATAATAGAAAGATTAGGTAAATTCGACAGAGTACTCCAATCAGGGTTCAATTTTATCATTCCGATAATTGAAGCACCACGTGCAATAGACTGGAAAGTGACACAAAAAGGCTTTGACGGCTCAAGTTATTCTATCATCCAAAAGAGAACAAAAATCGACTTAAGAGAAGCCGTTTACGATTTTCCTCGTCAAAACGTAATCACAAAAGATAACGTATCAATTAGCATTAACGCACTTTTGTATTTTCAAATTGTAGACCCAAAATCTGCTGTGTACGAAATCCAAAACTTGCCGGAAGCTATTGAAAAATTGACTCAAACTAATTTAAGAAACCTTGTTGGTCAACTTGATTTGGACGAAAGTTTGGTTTCAAGAGATAAAATTAACCACGAACTTAGAGCAATCTTAGACGATGCTACTAACAAGTGGGGCGTAAAGGTTAACCGAGTTGAATTGCAAGACATTATTCCGCCTACAGATATTCAATCTGCAATGGAAAAACAAATGAAGGCAGAAAGAGATAGACGTGCTGCAATCCTTGAAGCAGAAGGTTTGAAGAAGTCCGCAGTATTAAAAGCTGAAGGTGAAAAAGAGGCTGCAATTAACAGAGCCGAAGGGGAAAAGAAAGCAAATATTCTTCGTGCAGAAGGTGTTGCTCAAGCAAGAATTCTTGAAGCAGACGGTGAAAAAGAAGCTATTCAAAGAATTATTAACGCTTTAGCAGACAAAGGTCAACCGGACAAGTATTTGATTGCTATGAAATACTTAGAAACTATGCAAGCAATCACTAGCGGCAAGGACAACAAAGTTGTCTACATGCCTTATGAAGCTACTGGAATCTTAAGTTCAGTTGATGGTATCAAGCAAATGTTTGATGCTAATAAATAGAATTTAAAAGAGGGCTCGGGCGAAGCCCGAGCCCTCTTTTGTTTTTAGATTAAAAAACTTGTGTAATTTAGTTATTTTGTGTTAGAATTCACATAGATATGTTGAAGAATAGCGAAAGGAGTTTTCAGATGAAGAAACTACAATTATTAATCTTATCATTATTAATGGTATCAACTGCAGCATTTGCATATAGTTTTGATAAAACCATTCCGGTAAAAGGTAAATCTATTGCAGATTCAAAACTCCAATCAGAAATGATTATGCCAATTTACTACTATTCTTTAAGAGTTGCTGATTTGGGTTGTGAAGATTTTGCAATCACAAATACAGAAATTTCTAAGGCAAAAGCTAACAACAAATGGAGCGAAATCTGGACAGTTAAGGCTTGCTCAAGAACAGCAAGAATTCCTATCAACTTCACTCAAGGAGCAGATAAAACAGATTACGCTATTGACTATATGAACGTTAAAGTAGCAAAATAGAAGATTTAAAAAACGGGGCGACTTTTGAAAAAAAGTCGCCCCGTTTTTTATTCCAAATTTCGCAAAACAATTCTGCTGTGATAAAATAGTAAAAAAAGGAGAATTATTTTGGGTATAAAATTTGGAACAGACGGTTGGAGAGCTGTATTAGATAAAGATTTTACAGAAGAGAATGTAAAAAGGGTTACGTTAGCTATTGGCAAGTATGTTGCTGATAATTTTGGATGGGACAAGCCAATTTTAATCGGGTACGATCCACGTAAGATGGCTGATGAGTATTCGCTTGAATGTGCTGAAATATTGAAAGATAAAGGGTTTACTGTATTTTATTCAAGCAGAATTGTTCCGACACCTGTTCTTGCTTATAATGCATTAATTAAAAACGCTTGTGCAATTATGTTTACAGCATCACATAACCCGCCTGAATACTTGGGGATGAAGTTTATTCCGGATTATGCAGGCCCTGCGACTAAAGAAATTACGGATGAAATCGTTGCTAATCTTGATATTGATTATCCAAAATCTGATAAATCAGGAGCGTTGCACAAAATTGACTTTGCTCCTAAATATTACGAACATTTAGGAACGCTAATTGACATTAAATCTCTTGCCAAATTGAATACTAATATCATATTTGATGGGCTTTATTCCGCTTCTATCGGATATTTTGACGAGATTTTAAAGAACAATGGAATAAAATTTGATTCAATGCATATGTTCCATGATACAAATTTTGGCGGCGGAATGCCGGATCCTAAGCCTAAATTTTTGAAAGAACTTATCGAAAAAGTTAAGTCAAACAAAAATACTATCGGCTTAGCAAACGACGGTGACGCAGACAGATTTGGGGTAATTAATGAAAACGGCGAGTATGTTTCTCCAAATGAAATTATTGCGATATTACTTAAACACTTGCTTGATAGAGGTTTTAAGGGTGCTGTCGTTAAAACTGTCGGTTCCAGTTTACTCATTGACTGCGTTGCAAAAAAACTCGGAGTAGATGTTATTGAAACAGCTGTCGGGTTTAAACACGTTGGCGAAGCGATGCGTAAAAATAAAGTTATAATTGGTGGCGAAGAATCCGGTGGCTTGAGTATTCTTGGTCATATTCCGGAAAAAGACGGTTTGCTGGCGAATTTGCTCGTTTTAGAAGCAATGGCTTATTCAGGGAAATCCTTGGTGGAATTACAAGAAGAACTTTATAAGCTTGCTGAAGCAAAGTTTTACACCGATAGAATTGATTTAAAGCTTGACAGTCAAGATGAAATCAAGCCGATTTTAGAAAAAGCAAAAAAGTTTAAATCAGTGGGTGAATACGGAGTTACTGCTATTGATACAAAAGATGGCGTTAAACTAATGCTCGGAGACAAGACAAAGATTTTGGTGCGTCCAAGCGGCACAGAGCCTTTGCTAAGAATTTATTTTGAAACAGACAGCGTTGAAAAGCTGGAAGAATTAAAAAATAAATTAGAAATAGTTTAATATTGGCATGCCCTATAAAAAATAAAAACCCCATATAAGTGCGATTTTGTTACCTGCAATGTCTCGCAGGTGGGTGAGTGCCTAAATTTATCCGTTTCCCGCTGGCGATTTTGTATCGACGGGTATACTTCAATAATTAAAGAGCTTACTCTCCCTATTTATAAAAATGTAGGAACAAAATAAACACTTATATAGAGTAATAATATTATTACATACGCACTATAAGATTTCAAGCAAACAGAAGATTTAATCAATAAAATTATAAATATAGCCGAACGGCTGATAGACAGTTGCATACATTTTATATGAAAATTAAATAAGAAAGTATAAGGATTTCTTAAAAATGAATAAATTAACAAAACAGGAAGTATGCATTTTGGGACTGGTTGCACAAGGGTTTATTAATAAGGAGATAGCAGAGAAAATGAACATATCGCTGGCAACAACGAAAGCTCATTTGGAATCCATATACAAAAAACTTAATGCACATAATAGAGTTCAAGCTGTTGTAAAGGCAATTTCGCTCGAAATAATTGAGATTTAGCCTCTGTTATGCTAAAATTTTCGCATGACTAAATTTGTATTAAAAGAAATCACCGACAGCTATATTGATAAAGAACTTGAGAATATTGGCTTTGACGCAGCTTATCGTAATGTTGCAGCCAATAAATTCCACTACAAGAATATCAAAATATTCAATCTGACGGTGGCACAGGCAAATATTTTAAAGCAGACTGCACTAATTTTTGGGGCTGATTGTGCGACGAATAGAAATGTTATTACAGGCAAAATTGAATTATCAGACGTGATTCTTTGCGGGAGTTTTTCACAATTAAGAAAAATTGCAGACAAATTAAAGTCACAGCCTTTTAAATTGGCTATTCTAGGGAATGATATAATTAATTTTCTTGAGGAAAAATCTAGGAAAACTAAGCTTGTCGGCGTGTTAAATATCACTCCGAATTCTTTTTCTGACGGTGGGAAATATTTAAACGCAGAAGCGGCTCAAAAACATCTGATACAGCTTGTTGAAGATGGTGCAGATATGATTGATATAGGAGCAGAAAGTACAAAACCTTACGCAGAAGCTGTTACAGCGGCTGAGCAAATATTAAGATTAAAGCCGGTGCTGGAATTTATTCAAAAAGAAAAATTGGAGATTCCTATAAGCATTGATACTAGAAGCTCTGAGGTTGCGGACTTTGCTCTAAATAACGGAGTTAAAATAATTAATGATGTTTCGGGATTTGATTACGATTCTAAAATGCCAGAAATTGTTGCTAAATATCAAGCAGGCATTATTATTCAACATTCAACAAAAAAAACAGAAGATAAACCTTGTTATAACAATATTATAGAAGAAATTGGGTTTAAGCTGAATGAAAAAATCAATTTAGCGGAGAGTTTTGGTATTAAAAACATTATTATTGATCCCGGGATAGGATTTGGAAAAACAAGAGAAGATAATTTTGTTATCTTGGATAGAATTAAAGAGCTTTTCTATCTGAATTGCCCGATTATGGTCGGAATATCAAGAAAAAGCTTGTTCGGGATTACGGGAGAGGATAATGAGCTAAAAGATGCAATTTCAGCGGCTCATTCTTATCCGTTAATCAAACTTGGAATTGACTATCTTCGGGTACATAATGTCAAATTACATAAAACGTTAATAAATTCTTTACCCATGTAGGTAATTTATCTTATGAATTCCATATCGTAATATATAATAGTCAAAAGTTAGATAATAAAATGTAAAAAAATATGGTCGCAACAAAAGATTTAATTATGCTTACTATCTTTATGATATCGTTGGTTGTTTTATTTCAAACAACCAACCACATAATGGCTTTGACGACTACTATGTTTATTGTAATTATTTATTTCATCAAAGATATCAGACTTAAAAACTCGCTTAAACGTGAGCTTAAAAATCAAATAGATATATTTGATACAATGTTTAATTCTTCAAGCGACATTATTATATTTCAGGATGCAGAAATGAATATTGTTGCCTGCAATGATTTTCTGAGCAAAATTTTTGGAATACCAAAGAAACAAATTTTGAAGAAAAATATCAATAATATTATTCAAAACAATATTAAAGATGCCGCTTTGAGCAAGCAAATGTGGAATACGGTTCGAAGAAATACAGAAAAAGCTATCAAAACGAGAAAATCTGTAAGCTACACGGAACATTTTTTCACTCCATCTGGCGAAATTCGATTTTTTAACATCCTAATTTCTCCAATCAGGGACAATTCTAATTTCTCAATTTTGGTAGCTAGAGATTTTACAAACGAATATAACGCTAGCAAAATGGCGAAAGAAAAAGGCGAACAGTTGCAATCAATTTTGGAGAATATGCCGATTTGTGCGTATCTAAAAAGCCCTAATGGGACTTATATTGCAGGAAGCTCTACTTTTGAAAAAATTGTTAGCCTGCAAAGAAACGAAAATATGCAGCTCGTACTTCCGGAAGTTATGGATAAGGACTACGTTAAGTTTGTCGAAGAGGAAGAAGCAAAAATTGTTAAGAGTAAGAAAGCAATTTGCGTTGAAAGAAAATTACCGTTCCCTTCAAAAACATTCTGGGCTAGAGTTCAAAAAGTTCCTATACTTGATGAAAATGGAGAAGTTAAGTATATCGTTGTAATGTATGAAAATATTGAATTAGAAAAAGAAATTGAAAAGCAGAAAGAGTATTTTGTTGAAACACTCATCCATGATTTGAAGGTGCCTACACTTGCACAATTGCGTGGACTAGAGCTGCTTGAACATGAAACAATCGGCTCTGTTAATTTGGAACAAAAAGAACTCTTGCTGCAGATAAAAGATTCTTGCCGATATATTTTGGATATGATTTCAATGGTACTTAACACATATCGTCTGGAAAGCGGTCAAGCAAGCTTAGAATTCGAAACTTTTGATATGGCTGAACTTTTATTGAATTGTTTTGAAGAAATGTCTGCTGTTGCAAAAGAAAAAAATCTTACGTTTGTATATGCTTCGCAAAAAGTGGACGCTCGAGTTGATGGTGATAAAGAGAAGATTAAAAAGGTTATTATAAATCTTTTATCACATGCTGTAATTTATTCTAACAGAAATGAAAGCATTGTTACCACAATTTCAATAGAAAACGATACGCTGAGCTTCAATATTACAAGCACAGGCATTACTTTATCAGAAAGAGAATGCTCAACAATGTTTGAACGCATAACGGAAAAAACTTCTAAATATACGACAGTCGGACACGGTATCGGACTTTATTATTGTAAAAAAATCATTGATTTACATAACGGAAAAATCTTTGCCTCTACAAATGGAAAATCTTCAAACTCCGTGACTTTTATGCTTCCACTTCAACAACAAAAAATATCTTCAATCTCTGTATTGCCTAAATTTATGACTATGCACAAATTTTAGTATTTTTATTACGACTTATTAACATTTGTAAAGATGGCACTTAACATGACTGGAAAAAGTCAAAAAAAATGTTAAGATATGAATTAAAGGAATATTGATAAAATGTAAATTTTTTGTAATAATTAATCAATTTTTTCGTTTTATTGGTTTTAAATATTTTATAGTTTAAGGTGGAAGTGTGAAAAAAGAAAACAAGTTAACCGATAAAATTTCAAAAAATCCTGAAAAAACTCTGATAACTTCACCGATTTTTCAAGACAAATTAGTTTCAAAGGTTAATTCCCTAACCTTTAATAATTGTGCGAACTCTTTGAGACAAGTAAGTACTCCTAAAAGTTTTAACAATGAAAAAGGATTAACTCTGAACTATAGGCTTGTAATTGACGAGCTTATCAAGCTCTCAACAGCCGGCTCTATCAATGAATTTTACGCAAAGATTTATTCAATGATTAGCCAAAGCATAGATTCAGCGTTTATGGCAGTAGGTTTTTACAAAGAAAAATCAAACTGTATTAATTTGCACCTTAAAGACAAACTCGGCAACTCGTATTCCACAAAGATTTTTTTGAAAGAAAGCGATAACCCGATTATTGACTCATTTACTAACAGAACTGTTGTATTCCAAGATGATGTCGATTTCCTTAAGCTTGCATACTTTAAAAACAATGCAGTTGTGATAATCCCGCTAATTTCTGTTAACAAATGCCTTGGCGTTTTGATGATAGAAGACAGTGCGGCAAGGCAAAATGTTGAATTATACAAGCTTATTGCAAACTTTGCAGCTTTATTCACTCACAATTCCGAATTATTAGAAATGGGCGAAAGCTACATAAATACAGATTCCCTAACAATGCTTCTGAACCACAGAGGCTTCCAAGAAGTTTTGGGGAATGAAATCTCCAGAGCTGAGATTAACAACCATAAACTTTCTATCGTTATGATGGACATTTGTAATATCACTAAAATTAACAGAGAACTTGGTCACGCAAAAGGTGACGAAGTTATCAAGCTTGTTGCAGAAAAAGTGCGTCAAAATATTCGAGAAAGTGACACTGCGGGAAGATACGGCGGTGATGAAATCGCAATCATACTCCCTAATACATCCGGCGAGCAAGCAAAATATGTCGCAGAATATCTTACATACACTCTTTCTTGCTGCTTTATAGACGACATCGGGCCGGTTAAGGTTTCTGTCGGAATTTCAACTTATCCGGATTGCTCGGATGACCAAGAAAAATTGCTTATCCTAGCTGAACAAGCTATGTATATTTCGCAAGCAAAAGGCTATAAAGATGGTATGTCTGCTATCATAAGCTCTGCTGACTTCAACTTCTGGGATGATATAGCTTTGCAGTCATACGCAGAAGTTATTGGAAAACGTCACGCTCAACTCGGGTTAAACTTCGAAGAAGAATTGATTTCCAAGTTTAACGCAGACCACGCAATGTCAGGAAATAGAATTTCCGAAATCGCAACCTCACTTGCGGGTGCAATTGATGCAAAAGACCCATACACAAAAGGTCACTCAACTTCTGTTTCCAAATTTTCAGAAGCTTTGGCTCGTGCAATCAACTTGCCGGAAGAAGAAGTTGAACGCATTAAATTGGGGGCACTTTTGCACGATGTTGGTAAAATTGGTATCCCAGAAACTGTTCTTAAAAAAGAAGGTCCTCTCTCTGATGACGAGTGGCAAATTATGAAGCAACACCCTGTAATCGGGGCAGAAAAAGTACTTACGCCAAATCCATCACTAAGAGATTTAATTCCGATTGTAAAATACCACCACGAACGCATTGATGGTAAAGGTTATCCGGAAGGTTTGAAAAATAATGAAATCCCGCTTGCAGCAAAAATCGTTGCAATTGCAGATACTTACCACGCACTTATCAGCGACAGACCATACAGACGTGGTATGAATATAGAAAAAGCTATCTCTATATTAAAAGAAGGTGCAGGAACGCAGTGGGACAAAGATTTAATCAGAACATTTATTCAAATAGCTCCATCACTCGGAGTTTAAGCGAACGATAAAAAAGGGCGGCTTCAAAGAAGCCGCCCTTTTTCAACTATTTTGCATATTTCAAAAAAATCTGAACTTTTGTCTGCATCAATTCTTCCACAATCAACCACTTTCCGTTCGGCTGTTTTTGAACAATCATATATGTTTTAAGTTTATATGTTTCGCCGGAAGGTTGTCTTAGAGATGAAATCTTGTACTTGTTAGTTGCAATTTGAGTTGCGGTTACATTTGAATAGCTGTTTGAATAATGCTTAAGTTTCGCACTTGCTTGTCCCAACTTCATTTGCTTAATATAAGTTGCAGTATCAGTATTCACATTTTGTGTTGTTCCATCAGGTTTCACAACTTGTCTTATGATTGTTGCTGATGGTGAATACATATCTGTAATAGTCGGGCTGTATGTATTTGCAGCATTTACATAGCTGTAGAAAAAGTTCAATGCTTCTTGTTTGGTATCTGCAAAAGCAGCTAGCGATACAAAACAAAAAACTGCCAGTATAGATAATATTTTCTTCATATTAACCTCTCTATTTATATAACGACTTTTTTATAAAATTGTTCAAAATTAGTCCAAATCAGGTAAATCACCTTTTACCTCGGCGATTTTATCACAGTCAAGATGGAACACCTTATGCAAAGCCTCTACAGCTTCCTTTGCTCTATCTTCGGCAACTATACAACTGATTTTTATTTCGCTTGTTGAAATCATCTTTATATTTATACCCAAACCTGCTAAAGTTTTAAACATCGTAGCAGCTATCCCCGGTCGGTCAATCATGCCGGCACCTACAATTGAAATTTTTGCAATCTTGTCATCCACAAAAATATTGCTGAATTCAAGTTTCTCTTTGACTTTTTCTAAGATTTCCAGAGTTTTATCAACATCACCTTTGTCTATTGTGAAAGCTATATCATTTGTATTCATTGCTTTTCTTGCATAAGACTGAATAATCATATCTACTGAAATATTTTCTTTCGCTAATCCATTAAACAAAACGGCTGCAGTTCCGGGGTTGTCTTTAACATCACAAACAACAACTCTAAGTTGTGACAAATCCGATGCAACACCGGTAACAGGTCTGTGTAATTCCATTTCATCAACTCCTAATATTAAAGTTCCTAAATTATCCAGTTTAAATGTGCTTCTAACTCTTAATGGCACATTATATTGTTTCGCTGTTTCCACGGCTCTTGGGTGCAAAACATTTGCTCCGACTCGAGCTAGTTCTAACATTTCTTCGTAAGAAATTATATCCAGTCTTGATGCGTGCGGTACTATTCGAGGGTCGGTCGTATAAACGCCTTCTACGTCAGTGTAGATATCGCATCTCTTTGCCTCTAAAGCTCCGGCTAGAGCAACCGCAGAAGTATCAGAACCACCACGTCCGAGGGTTGTAATTTCCAAATCTTCTGTTACACCTTGAAAACCTGCTACAACAACGACTTCGCCTTTTGCTAAATGACTTTTGATTTTATCTGTTTTAATATCAATAATTCTTGCTTTAGAATGTACTTTTTCGGTCATAATTCCGACTTGAATTGCATTCATGCTAACCGCAGGACAACCTTGAGCTTGAAGAGCCATGGCAAGAAGTGCAATTGAAACGCCTTCACCGGTAGATAATAACATATCCATTTCTCTTGAAGAGGGATTGTCTGAAATATCCTTAGCCATCTTAACAAGGTAATCTGTTGTATGTCCCATCGCTGAAACTACAACAATAACACCATTCCCGAGATTTTTCTCTCTTATAACGGCTTTAGCTACATTTTTAATCTTTTCTGTATCTGCGACAGAAGTTCCTCCGAACTTCTGAACCACTATATTTTTCATAGTTTTTACCTGCAATATATTCTTATATATTATATAAACAAATAAACCTTTTGACAACAGAAAATTACAATATTAAGAATTGTAAAAATAATTGGCAAAAATTTTTAATAACTAGCAAAAAGATTTTTTAGCAGTTTTCCTACAACTACAGAGATGTAATACAACAAAGTTTTGTAAAAAGGAGCATAAAACTTATGAAAATTAACGCAATCGATCTTTTGTTGACAGACAAAAAAATTAAATTCGGTGAAAACCAAGAAGCTCCGGAATCCGCTACTAATACAGTTGCACCGGAAGCTGAAAAACCTGAATCAGGTTTAAATGCATTAACATTCCAAGGTATGAACAACTTAGTATCAACTCCAA
The DNA here is from genome assembly GCA_934754775.1 of uncultured Candidatus Melainabacteria bacterium. Taxonomy (GTDB): domain Bacteria; phylum Cyanobacteriota; class Vampirovibrionia; order Gastranaerophilales; family Gastranaerophilaceae; genus CAG-196. The sequence continues at coordinate 12,459 of CAKVIM010000012.1, forward strand.
ACTTAGCAGCTAAAGTTGGTATGATGCAAGAAGTTGCTACTGAAGAAAAACAAGAAGGAGAAGCTAAAGAATTCGTAACTCCTTACCAATCAAATATCGCATTCCAAGGCAGATTAGGCGGCAAAGTTAAAGGTTATGCTATGGCAGCATTGGTAGCACTTAGCTCACTAGGTGCAGCTTCAACTTTAACATCTTGCGAAAAAGATCACTACATCCACGAAGTAGATACACCGGATATCAACATTACAACTAACGTTTATGTGTATAACAAAGATGAAGGCAAATGGGAACAATTATACAACTTGTTGTTACAAATGATGGAACAACAAAATAACCAAAATAAAGAATTACAAAGCCAAATGGCAACAATGCTTAAATTTATGCAACAAATGATGACAATGATGGAACAACAAGGTAATGATTCAAAAGCATTCTATGAACAAATGTTTAACTTTATGACTCAAAGTCTTGAAAACCAAAAAATCATCATCGGTATGCTTTCTACAAATGGTATGAATCAAGAAGAAGCACTTAAATTAATTCAAAAATTAATTGAAGAAGTTCAAAGCGGTAAGAAATCAGCTGCTGAAGCAATGAAAGAATTGTTGGATTTGGTTGGCGATATCAAGGGCTTGTTGACAAAAGTTGTTTCTTCTCTTGAAAAAGCTGAAGCAGATAGAGCTGAATTGATTAAACTTGCAAAAGAAGGCAACGCTAATTCTAGCGAACTAGTTTCTCTTACTAAAGCTCTTCTTGAAAGCAATAACGCTGCTAATGACAAGTTAGATGCTATCAAGTTATCTATCGAAAAAGGTAACCTTGATATGAACAAGAACTTTGACCAAATCAAGAATATCTTAATCAAATTAGGTTACACTCAAGCTCAAATCGCTAAGATGACAACAGCACAAATCCTTGCTGCTATCAAGGAAAACACTCAAGCAACAAAAGACAACAACGCATTGTTGCAAAAGATTATTGAAGAACTTCAATCAGGTCAAATCACTGCTCAAGAAGCTGCAGATAAGATTATCAAATTACTTTCTGATATCAAGGCTTCATTGAATGAAATCGCCGGCAACATCAAAAACCACTACAATGGTGATAAGAACGTTGAAAACTACTTGAAGTTAATCCTTGCTCAACTAGAATCACAAACTGAACACCAAAACTCTACAAATGCTATCTTGTACAAGTTGTACAATTTGGTAGAAAAGAATGGTAAAGATGCAGACGCAATGGGTAAACAAATCCTTAACTACATCGCAGCAGTTGGTTTCGAAATGAACAGAAACTTCTCAGCAGTACTTGACGCTATCAAGACTGGCAACAAGGGAACTGATGAACTTAGATCATTGTTAGAAAAAGTATTGAAGAACCAAGATAAGAACACTGCAGCTATTATCGAAGCTATGGGTAACATCAAGGTTGAAGGTGGTAACATCGATCTTTCAAGCTTAGAAAAAATGATGGCTGAACTTCTTGAACAAGCTAAGAAAAATGGCAACATCTTATCTAGCATAGATGCTAAGACTGATGTTCTTAACGCAACAACTAAATCAATCTTAGATGCTTTAGAAAAAGAATTTGGCAAGAACGATAACAGATACAAAAACATTATGAATATGTTAACCGTAATTGCTAACAAGGCTGGTTCTATGGATGACAAACAATTGTTAGACAAATTGGATCAAATCCTTGCTAAGTTGGATGAAATCAAAGATGCAATCAAAGATCACAAGATTACAGTTGATGTAACTGGTAAAGTAACTTGCAATTGTAATTGTGGTAAAAACCACGAAGGTATCATAGATGATATCAAAGGCATTCTTGGATAAAGAATAACTGGAAATAACTAAAAGGCGGTTTCTTGCGAAACCGCCTTTTTTATTTTCAAAAAACAACCATATTCTAGTCTCTGCCAACGATATCTCTTTTTGTCATTTGCTTTTTGCCTCTAGCTGCTGCATTTCTGTTGTAATCTGCAAGAGCTTCATCTTCAGTTCTGCCGTGACCTTTAAGAGTTGAGTCGCATCCGTTTGTTAATGTAACGCCATCTCTTGTGATTCTGCGACCAACAGTGCCCATGTTACCTCTTTGTCTGCCAACCGGTTTCTTGAATTTTACTTGACCGTCATCTTTTCTTTTACAATCGCTCAATGCTTCCGGAAGTTTGATGCTGCTTGGAATGTAACCTGCAAGCAATTTGCTATAAAGTTGAGCATTGAATGAGCCGTCTTCATTTACTGCAAGTGCTCTCTTCAGAGCTCGGATTGCACCATCTTTGCCGTACATTCTGCCGTAGCAGTTTTTCCAAGTTGGGTAGTAAGCGTTTACGATACCTTCCCAAGAGTCACCGAATTTAATTTTGTGAGTTACTGTTATGTCTTCGTGAGTTTCTTCAATATCTAACATACATTTTTCTTCCGGTTCCGGTTCAGGTTTCTTTTCCGGATCAGGTTTCTTTTCTTCCGGTTTCTTTTCTTCCGGAACTTCATCAGCTGGTATGTTTGATTTCAAGTTTTGTAATGCTGCGATTAATTCTTTCTTGTTCAAGATATCGTTACCTGCAGCTTTTCTTAAGAATGCTCTATAACCTTCGCAATCCCATTCGCCATCTTCAGTTCTGAATGTTGCAGCTAATGTTGTAAAGATGTCTGCATATTCAGGATATTTCTTAGATACTCTGTCAGTATATTCTTTAAGTGACATACAATCGAAGTTGATTTCTGCTACCGGAATTTCAGTTTTGTCATCCTTCATTAAGCCATCAGCTAAGCCTGCTAAACCACCGATTACAGCACCTCTCAAAGCGTTACCTAAAACGAACTTACCGCCTTGGAAGATGATTTCACGTAATGACTTAAGATTGATGATTACATCAACAACTACGTCACCATTTCCAGATTTTACAAGTTGTATTGGGCTATCTGCTGAGTCTGTTGAAACTTCCTTACCGTCGATAAACATCTTGTAAGAATTATTATCAGCGTTACCTGTTTCAATGTGTTGTGTAACTTTTATGCTTTCATTTCTTCTGTAAGTGTAATCAGGAGCTCTACGCCCTGCTTCTGCACCACCAGCTGTAACTGCACCGACTGCGGCACCGATTGTTGTCTTAAGAAGAACTTTACCCCAGTTTTTGCCTTCAATTTCGTATCCGCACATTTTAACTAATTTTTTAGCTTCATCATCAGTTAAATCATCCAATCCGGTACGTTCACCCAATTCAGTATAAGTACCCAATTTTTCTGAAATAGCTTGGAATTTCTTAGAAGATCTGTCAAGATAGTTATCAGCACCAACTTCATTACCGATTATAGCAGACAATGTTGATAAATCATATCTACCATCGGCTTGTCTTTCAATCAAGCCTGAGTTAACCAATGCTTGTAACACATCTTTTTTGCCACCTAGTGCTTTAAGAACTTCTTGTTCAGTTTGAACCTTAGCTTTTTCTACCTTATTGGCTCTCTTTTGGTTGTGAAGAGCGATTTGAACTCTTGATTCTTCTTTAGCACCAAGTGCTTGGTCTAATCTTTGGTGACCGATATGAGTGTATTTATCATATTGACCATTTTTCTTCAATTCAGCGTTAGTATCTTTTCTAACGTCACCATAAGATGTTCTTTCTGATTTTGACATTGCTTGATAACGCAAATCATCTGCTAGACTTCTTACGTGAACTTTTTCAAGAGTCTTTAATGCATCTTTATAGTATGATTTTTCATTCTTGTAGTATTCTTTAGTTGATTTATAAGCTTGTTCTAGAGTTACTCCGCCTTTACCATAAATTTCATTAAATTTTCCTCTAACTTCGTCGTATTCTTTAGCCTTTTGCATTGTTTCAGCATGTTTCTTCAACATTTTTATAACATCTTTATGGAAATCATCGTATTGTTTGTTGTTTTTGTAAACTTTTTTCAAATTCTTTTCAATAGTTTCAACATCTGATTTAGAATTGATTGTACCAACTTTTGAAATCATATCAGAAACTTCAGCAATCAATTTAGCATATTCCGGTGTATAATTTCTTGATGTTGCGTCTTGTAATGCTTGAGGAATGTCTTTTAATTCAACATTTTCATTCATTATAGTATTCAATGTTCTTGTGATATATTTTTCTTCAGCCTTACCAGGTTTTGCTTTTGAAACTTCTGCATCTGTAACTGTTTTAACTTCTGGTTTAGATGTGTAGCCGAATAATCCTTTGATATCTTCAAGTTCATTTTCTTCAACTTTACCATCTGCAACAAGTTTATTCAAACCATCTTCAAAAATTGAGTTTTCTTGTTCAGTATCAATCTTTCCGTTTTTATTACCTTGTGTGTCAGCGGTTGAAACAAGTTGTTGTAACTCGTTTAGTTTTGCAACATCAATACCCATGATTTATACTCCTTTTTAATCCTTAATAATACTCGTTGTATATATAAAGTTTTTTTTCTCCGGAGAATTGCTTCATGAAATAAATTATGTTTACATTTCGTTACAAAAAATGCTATATTATATATAGATTGGATTAGCTCCAATTAGCAACAAATTCGGTCATAGTTTCAATAGAGCGTTTTGCTAACAATTCTGCTTTAAGCTTCTTATTTTTTCTTTCACCCTTTGGAAGCTCGATTGGTGGTAAAATACCCCAATTCGAGTTTATAGGCTGTGGCGGAAGGTATCTTAATGAGCCGTCTCTGGACGAAATATGCTCCAGATGGGCTTTGTCCGTAATATAAAAAGTTATTGCACCCAAAATTGTTTCTCTTGGCAGTACAAGCTCACTCTGTTGATTTAAACGGCGTGCCATGTTAATCCCAGCCAACATGCCGGTTGCGATTGATTCTGTATAGCCTTCAGTACCCGTGATTTGCCCCGCAAAGAACAAACCCTCTCTAGCTTTTGTCTCAAGCGTCGGATTAAGAACCTGAGAACTGTTAATAAATGTATTTCTATGCATAACTCCATATCTTACGATACTTGCGTTTTCCAACCCTGGGATAGAATGCACTAATTCCTTTTGAGCACCCCATTTTAAATTAGTTTGGAACCCGACTAAGTTAAACAAAGTTTTAGCTGAATTATCTTGCCTTAACTGCACTACAGCATAGTTTTCAATCCCTGTTCTTTTATCTATAAGTCCAACCGGCTTCATTGGACCAAATCTTAATGTATCAACTCCTCTTGAAGCCAAAACTTCAACCGGCAAGCAAGACTCAAAGTATTTAGAATTCTTATCAACCTGATGCTGCTCAATCCTTGGAGCATTAATTAATATATTATAGAAGTTCTCATACTCTTCTTTATTCATAGGGCAATTAATATATGAAGCTTCGCCTTTGTCGTATCTTGAAGCCCAGAATGCTCTATCAAAATCTATTGAATCAACTTCAATAATCGGAGCTATTGCGTCAAAAAAGTGCAAATGCTCGCTCTTTGTGAACTCTTGTATTGCATCGGCAAATCTATCACTTGTAAGCGGGCCTGATGCAATAATAACTTCCCCGTCAGGGATTTTAGTAATTTCTTCTTGAATAAGCTCAATATTTGGATCGTTCTTTATCTTTTCTGTTACAGCTCTAGAAAAATCCTCTCTAGCGATTGCCAAAGCATTCCCCGCTGGGACTGCGTTTTCGTAAGCAATTTTTAAAAGCTCAGAACCTAAAATTTCCATTTCTTTCTTAAGAAGTCCGCTTGCATTAGATATATCCGCTGAGCCAAGACTGTTTGAACACACAAACTCTGCACAATCCCCAGTCACGTGTGCACCCGTCGTCTTTTTAGGACGCATTTCATACAGTTTAACCTTTATCCCTCGCTTAGAAAGCTGTAATGCTGCTTCTGAGCCTGCCAAACCGGCACCTATTATACTTACATACATTTAATTATTATCCTTTATTGTTCACAAAAACTAGCCTGCACACTCTTGTTTCATCTGACTCATTTGGTTCATCGGGTTCCAATTGTCACACAAATTGTTCTGAATAAGATTCTTGTAATGAGCTTCTTTGTAGTCCAAAAGTTCAAGCTGTTTCTTTAATTCATCCATCTGCTGTAAGGCTTTTCCCTTGGTCGTTTTGATAATTTCGTATCGCTCTGGAATAGTAGAATCACCCATTATGCATAAATCTATATATCGTTTCACCAACTTTGTTTCAGTACCGATTGCACGTAAACACTTTACAATTCGCACCCAGTTCAAATCATCTTCTGAAAACAGCCTTATGTTGTTTTCGTTTCTGGTAACAAATGGGAAAAATCCGCTTTTTGCCCAAAATCTCAGAGTGTGCTCTGATAAATCCATCTTTTCCGCAACTTCTTTTATCGTATACATAATATATCCTCTATAATATTTTAACATGCAAAAATATTCTTATATAAATATATACGATAAATGCCGTTCAGAAAGAGCGAAACAAACTCTTAACAATAAACATTCTGACGTTAATGAATTGGAAGACTATGGAACCCGCAAAAAGCAGATAAATACTAAAAAAGAGCCTCATTGTGTAGGCTCTAAAAAGTTAAATGTCGTAGGCGGGACTGTCTTGAGGCGTTCGCATTAAACGTGTCTTCGGATTTTGCTATCAAGAACTCCGTTCTTTTCGCAAAAGTCCTACGCACTCTGCTCACTCCTCGCTGAACCCGACAACCTCACTCCGTTCGGAGGGTTCTGCGTCCCTCGTACGTCCAATGTCAAAAAATAAAAAATGTCGTAGGCGGGACTTGAACCCGCAAGGATTGCTCCACACGCCCCTCAAACGTGCACGTATACCGATTCCGCCACTACGACATAATTCTTACTATATTCAATTGTCAAGCCATGTGGCGGTATCGGTATAGAGTTTCTATACGGCTCACCTCATTTACATTCGGACTCGCCTACCTCTATTGAAACTTGACATTTAGTCAACTTTCAACAGAGTTCTTGCCACTACGACATAATTGTATTCAACTTTCAACGATTATCGTCAGGACACAACTGGCGGAAGAGCTTCGCTCCCTCTCGAAAAACAATACTCAATTGTTTTTCTCGGCAGAGTGCCACTACGACATAGTTTAATTGTCAAACTCGACACATAAATACTAGCATAAAAAACTTTTTGTTACAAATGTTATATTTTTATTGACACGAAAACATATCTGCCAGACAATAATGAGGTGAGGTAAATTCAATGAATATTTCATCAATTTCAGTAAACGACAATTGCAAACCTAGAAGAAATTTGTTTATAAGATACTCTAACAGCTTCATGTCTATGGCTAACGGCGGTTCTGAAGCAGTTGAAAAAGCTCAAAAAGCTAATCCTGCTGTTCAAAACACTAAAGCTGATAAAATCAAAGGAATTGAAACTCTTACAATATTCCCAAAACAAGTTATAGACGGAAAAACAATTATCACTGCTTAAGTTTGTTACTATTAAGTTTTTGTTAGACAAATATGTCCAAACTATCAATTAGAGGTTAAATTTACACCTCACCCTAGCCCTTTCCTATAAAGAAAGGGAATAACTAAAATATGTTAATTTAAAGTTTTTTAGGAGAAAGTATGATTTTAAAGATTTTTAGAATGGAACACAACCGTTTTGTCCCTGAATATAAAACCGAAGGTGCTGCAGGCATGGATTTGTGTGCCGCAATTGATGAAGAAATTACACTTCAACCACTTGAAAGGAAACTTATCCCTACAGGACTTAAAATTGAATTAGAACATGGTTACGAAGCTCAAATCAGACCTCGTTCAGGACTTTCAATCAAACACGGAATCAGCCTTATCAACTGCGTTGGTACCATTGACGAAGATTATCGTGGCGAAGTTTGCATCCCAATCGTAAACCTTTCAAACGAAGCTTACACAATCAAGCCGGACGAAAGAATTGCACAAATGGTGATTGCAAAATATGAACAAGCGAAAATTGAAGTCGTAACTGAATTATCCGACACAGAACGTGGTGCAGGCGGCTTCGGTTCTACAGGTAAATAGTAATAAGTTTTGTTGCAATTTTTGTTTTTCTAAACGGCCACCTCTTGACGAGCCTTGAAAAAAAGGCTAGAATTAGGTCAGAAGTACTCTAAAGTACTCGGTTTATTAAATTATTTAGGAGAACACGTGATGTACCAAGATGAAACGCTTATTTGTGAAGATTGCGGTTGTGAATTTGTTTTCACAGCAGGTGAGCAAGAATTTTATGCAGAAAAAGGTTTAACAAATAAGCCAAAAAGATGCCCAAACTGCAGAAAGGCTAAAAAACAACAACACAGAGGTAAAAAGAGAATGTATGATGCAGTTTGTGCAAAATGCGGAAAACAAACTCAAGTACCTTTTAACCCAACTCAAGGCAGAGATGTTCTATGCAAAGAATGTTTTGACGCAGAAAAGGCTGCTATATAAATAAAATAAAATTCGGATTAATCAGTCCGACTAAAAAGCTTAGAAGGCGGTTCAATTTATTTGAACCGCCTTTTTAATTCTAAAATCCGACTATTAGCTTCCAACACTCGCTTTTTTAAAGCCTCGTTGTTTTCACATTTTCTGATTAATCCCTCAATAACTTCAATAGTCGTCTTGTCGGCCTCTCTATATATAAACATATCAACTCCGGCAAGAAGTGCCCTAACACAAGCATCCACTGCACCAAAATTCTGCACGCCTTTCATTACCATATCATCGGTTATAACAACACCACGGTAATTGAGCACCCCTCTCAAATATCCGACGGCATTTTTGCTCAAAGAAGCAGGTAAAACCTCTTTATCAAAACAGCTACAATGCAAATGTGCTACCATAATCATTTCCGCATTAATGTTGTCCTTAAACGGTTTGATATGAACCTTTTCCATCTCATTCATTGCTAAATTAATTTGAGGCAGCGTCAAGTGACTGTCTTTATCAGCATCCCCATGTCCTGGGAAATGTTTAAGGCAAGGAATTATACCGTTTTTACGATAAATCTCTGATACCATTTTTACACATTCAGAAACTCTTTGCGGATTATCAGAAAATGCACGTTCACCTATTATCGGATTTTTAGGATTTGTATTAACATCCGCACAGGGAGCAAAATTAAGGTTAAGCCCATAATCTTTAAGTTCAAGTGCAATCTTCTCTGTCTGTTTTGCTAAAAATTCATCTCCACGCTCTGCGGCAAATCTTGGTGACAAATATCTTGCATGAATATGTTCTGTTCGCTCAACCCTTCCGCCTTCTTGATCTATAGACAAAAATGGTGGCTCAATCGAATGAGATTTAATCTCAGACACTAAACTTTTAAATTGTTCCTTTGATTGAATATCTTTAGTGAAAAAGATAACACCGCCCAAACCTTTGGACAAGGCGTAATCAAGCTTTTCTCCGGTACCCAAAATAAACATTTGATAAATTAATTTTTCCATAAAACAATCATACATTTAACTGACCACAAATTGCAACTTTTTATTATAATAAGATTAGGGTATAATATCATTGGGGTATAAAATGAAGAAAATAATTCTATCAATATTAGTCGGTTTCTTGCTATTATCAGCGATTTCACTTGATGTATCAGCAGCAAAAAAATCATCAAAACTCTCTAAAGAAACTATCGCTGAAATGTCAGACAACATTGATAAGTTGACCGAAAAGATTTATGGAAGAGCATTGTTGTCTCCTCAAGACAATGAAACTCTTATTGGAATAAAAATTAAGCTTGATAATCAAATGCTTGTTTCAACAAGTACCGAACTTGCACCGCTTTATTACAAAGCCGGAAATATTTACAAACTTCGTGATATGAAACCGGAAGCAATTGAATGTTATCAAACTATTTTAGAAAATTTCTCAGATACAGCTCTTGCACCAAAAGCACGTGCTGCCCTTGAATCATTAGGCGTAACTGTTGCAGCTCCAACGACAAGCGAAGATGCTTCAGGTGATGAAGAAATTTAAATTATAACAATAGATAACAAAAACGGCGGAAAATCTTCAGATTTTCCGCCGTTTTTGTTATAAATTAAATACTTATTTTGTAGTTTGAATAAACAAGCTGATTAAATCATTTAAAGCTGAATATTGTTTTTGGTAGCTTTGTGATTGTTTTTCAAGAGTCAAAATTTGTTTTTTGTATTCTTGAATAGAAGCTTGACATTCTCTTGCAGAAACCTTTAAGTTTTCTTGAACTTGTTGTGCATCTTGCAAAACACTCTTCATAGAAATACCTAATGCTTCCATTGTTTGTTTAATAATTTGTGCACCGGTATGTCTTGAAACACCGCTTGGCAATTGAGAAATTAATTTCTTTAATACAGAAATATTCGCAGGCATTTCAAACTGCTCACTCATAGTTTCAACAACAGGAGTCTGAACAGGTTTTGGTTCTGCAAAGAACGGATCTTTTTCTTCTTCAATATCATCAAAAAAGTTAGTTGTCTTAGCAGGTTTCACAGGTTCCGCAAAAATATCATCTTCAGCTGAAGGTGCAAATATATCATCAGACATTGAATCTGAAACCACACTATCTGTAAAACTGTTTAATTGTTCATCAGTTTGAACATCCATATTCTCAGCTTGTTTTTTCAAAGCTTCAACAATTTTTTTACCAACACTTTCATTATTCGGCATAATTTATACTCCCTCATAGGTTTACTGAAATAATTATATTTTAAACATGCTTAAAGTCCAATAAAATGTTATGATTTGTAAAATTGTGCCCTTTAAGAAAGGCTGGTGAGTAGTAAAGAGAGAGGAGAGAATGGAAAATGGAAAGTGGGAAATTGTTGTACATCTCCCTCGCCAACTGGAGAGGGAGCAGCCGTTCGTGAGCTGTGCGAACGTTACGGATGCGGGTGAGGGTTTACCCCGTTAGGGTGAAGTTTAAAACAATAATAGTTAATAAAAAGCTGGATCCTTCACACTAATCGTGTTCAGGATGACGTGGCGTGAGACTACTGGTTGGGCGTTTTATTAATGGAAAATGGAAAATTGTTTTAAGAAGGTTTCCCTTGCGGGCTGACACCTCACCCCAACCCTCTGTCTTGACCGGCTCACGTTAAACGAGCACGCTCACGCTTCGGCTCTCTGTTCGCCGGTCGCTCCATCTGGAGAGGGAGTTAACACGCAAAAAAAATCCTTTCTTCGAGAAAGGATTTGGAATCTTTTTTAATAATTCCTCATGTGTAGAAGGTTAGTGTGTAGGTTGTATGAAAGGTTTGTGTTATGTGTTTCGTGTTTATTTAATGTCTGCCGTTTTCTTATTTACGACTTACATATATATAAAGTATTTATCTTTTATAGAATTGCACACTTCTGATAAAATTGTTACAAAACTTAATGCAATTTTTATCGTTTTTCATTCTTTATAATGTTATAGAGTTTTAATTAGGGAAAAGAGGAAATTATGTTAGGAATTAAATTATTTAAGATTTTTTCATCTAATGGTGTGCCCCAAAAACTGGAACAATCAATTAAACAAATTGCTAAAACAAAAGTTAGGACAGATATAAGTACCGGTTCAGTTTATATGGAACGTGTATTTAAGGGGAACTTGTATAAAACAGAAACTAAGGTATTAAACAACGGAGCCAAAAAAACTATAACCAAAGTTTATGACAGCGAAGGGAATTTTATTGGAAAAGGTGGTAGCGAAGGGTTATCAATTTTCAGAGAAAAAGAAATTAAAGTTAACAAAGGTGGAAGTATTTTAGGTGGAGACCAAATTGAAATTCAGAAAAAATATCATGAAACAATGTCAATGACAGAACATGATATAAATATTACTAAAGATTTTGACTCTTTGGGTTCACTACAACATATGGAAGGCACAAAAAAATACAGACATTGGTCAAATGCTCAAAAAGCAACAATTGACAAAGTTTGGGCAGAAGAGTCATTGCCACATTCTACAGAATTAATGTTTAATCCGCAAAAAGCCGCACACACAAATTATAAACATGATGTTGGTGCGTACGATATTAATGGCGTGCGACATAACGGATACAATAATTATCACTTATTTAACTCAGAAGGAACAACCTATACTAGAGCACAGGAAGCTTTGAAAGCCGCAGCAGCAGAAAAAGAAGCGGCTCTTGTTGCAGAAGCGAATGCACGAAAAATCGCAGAACAGAAAGCGTCAGAAGCTTTAAAAGCAAAACAACCCAGAGTCAATGTTGGAAAAGTCTTTAATAAAAATTTAAGCGAGTTTAAGTGTGTTGAATCTACTCAACCAGATGGTACAATTATTAGGCGATATTATGATCCAAAACAGATTGCAAGTGGTAAATCAAATCCAATGATTACTACAATAGATAAAGGTAGTTATCATGAAGAGTTAATCTATGATCCGGTAAAAGGTACAAAAATTACATATAAACAACACGGTAACAATCAGCCTGAAATCGAAATGACAGAAGGAATGCAATATAGATATTCTTCAAAAATGGAAGAAAAAAATGATTGTGGTCAATCCAAAACAAGAAGAGTTAATAAACAAGTTTATGATGATGGTTTAAATCATGTTGAATTCGAAACAGCGGGTTACCCTGAACGTTTTAAAGTAAATGTTAAAAATCCAAAACAAAACACAGAAAGAATATCTGATCCGACCTGGGATCCTGATTACGCAGATATCAGAGGTAGAAGCCGTGTAGGCTGTCGGGATATTTATAGTGGACAAAACTCGTGGGAAATTGCAGCACAAAAGAAACTTAATGAAATTTCTAATGAAGCACAAAAACGTTGGAAAAATTTAATGGACTTCTTTAAACCATATCAACCGTAGTTTACGGCTCCCTAGCCTTGCTCAATCCAGCTTCTGATTTTTTCGCCGGCTTCGCCTTCGTCTACGCCATCAAATTCTCGCTTAAGTTCTCTTAATGCATCACGGATTTCAGCACCGGAAGTCGGAATTGCTGCAGGTCGATTTTGTTGCTCAAGCAAACCTTGTTGCAATTGTGATTGTTTTTCTATCAAATCAGCTGCATTCACACTCAAATCTTTGATTTGTTTTTCTTGAGCTTCGTTCATCTCTCTCAAGCGTGCTAATTCTTCTTCTTGAGCAGCTTTCGCTGAATTAATCTTTTGAGTCAAAGCCTTATGTCCAAAGAACAAACCGAATACAAGGAGTGCAATCGCCAACCACCAAGGATTTCCGTGTTCAGCCTTAATCGGAGCCTTAACGTTCTTGTCACCAGCCATAAATGGGTCAAGTGAATCTGCAAACGCAATTGTTACATTATCAGGATTTGCTTTCGGGCTTGCTGCATGAGCAACCAATTCTTTCAACTCTTCAAGAGTCAATTCAACCGGTAAGGCATCCTTTTCCAAGGTTACAGCAATCGAAATTTCTTCCAATGTTCCAGGAGACATATATTCATTAGTCTGAACCTTAGTTACGCCATATTGTGTTTCACGAGCAGTTCTTGAGTAGCTTCTGTTTTGAGTAGAATCAGAACTGCCAGCAGGTAAACCATTCGGCAAATAAACACTAACTGCATTTGTATTTTTATTTACATCTTGAGTCTGATCGCCCAAACCTTCTGAGAAAGTCTGTTCATTTACAGAAGCCTTTTTATTCGGATCATATTCGATAGTGAATTTTTCAACAGGAGCTTGTTTCAAGAAAGTACTAACGGTTGCAACATATTTTCCTTGCCCAATCAACCTGTTCAACTGAGCTTGAACTTTTTCTTGCATGTATTTATCGTTTTCTTGAAGTTTTGCAAGCATTTCTGACTGAGCGTCAATCATGCTGTTATAAACATGTCCGTTTGTATCTGTAATTGAAATATTTTCTGCTTTTAAGCCGGAAACGCTGCCTAATAACAAGTTAGAAACAGCTTTGATTGTTCCCATACCCAAAGTTTGACCAACAGCAACTTGAAGTTGGACAGTTGCTGTCACAGGTTTTTGCATTGAAGAGAACATTGTTTGCTCCGGAATAGAAATAAAGACAGAAGCGTTTTCTACGCCGTCGATTCTTCTGATTAAACGAGCAAGTTCACCATTCATAGCTCTTACGAGTCTTATTTTCTTATCTTCTTTTGTAGAAGTAAAATCACCTTTATCAAAAATTTCTAATCCGACATTTTGGTCATAAAGTCCGCTTTCAACGATAAGCATAATTGCCATGTCCCGTTTTTCTGCGGTACATTTGCCGGCTTGAGTCGTACAATTTTTAGCCTTAAGTTTTAATACTGATTTTGTACCATCAACGGCTCTATCAACTACAATACCGTGTCTGGAAAGTAGTGCTTGGATTTCCAAAGCCTTGCCTAAATTGTCGGTTGTTAATAAGTCAACATCTTCTCTTAGTGGAACATTGCTTACGTCGATTTGTTTATCTTTAGAACCATTTGAAGCTGCTATTGTTCCGCAAATAATAAAAACAATGAGCAACAAGACAACGCCCCCAATAATTGAGGCTAAAAGAACCTTATTTTCCAGTAACTTTTTGAAATCCATATTCCTACCCTATAATATATTATACACATATATGTCAAATATGAGAAGTCTAAATCTGTATTTGCATAATTTTATCATACGCTTGGATGATTTTTCCGGTGGCAGTTGTAGCAACGTTAACCGCAATTTCTGCTTTTGACATCGCAACCATAACGTCGTGGATATCAACATTTTCAGAACCCATCATCGCATCTTTCAAAAGATTATCCGGTGCATTCATTGACGTATTAAGGTTTTCAACCAATCCTGACATTACACTTTGGAAATCAGCACCGGCAGGTTCTTCAACTCGATTCATTCTCGCAGAAGGAATATCACCCCAGCTATCAAGCTTGGTGTGCTGAATTCTCGCTTCTAAATCATATCTTGGAATAAAACCGTTAAACATATATGTCACCTCTTTTATTAGTGTTATCGGCATTTTGGAGAAAATATTCAGCTTTTTGTCCGAATATCCACTATTTGTACTAGAGTTTTAATAATTATTAAAGAAATGTCAATTTTTGCCGTTTGACTAAGTATGAACTTACATGAAGAATGCTTACTCAGATATTTGTTGAACCCGATGGACTTGTTCCGTTCTACAGAGCTGCTGAAAATCAACAACAGCTTAATTGAAAAAGGGTATTTCCAAAAACAAATTATTGTGAAAAATACGAAAATTAACTGTACCGGTGTATAGTAATTAAACTTTGGGAGAGATTATTTTGAAAAATCTTGTTAAAACAAAATGGTTTATTTATGGAACCTATTTGCTGCTAGTTTTGGCAGCTTTATTAATTGGTTTTGTGCTGCTTCAAAACAACAATACGCTTAAGAACGTAATTGTTTCATTTTTTGATGTGGCAGAAAACAGAACATTTGACTATAGACAATCCTTGCAAGTTGTGCATAAACGCCCGATTCCGAATAAGGATATTGTTGTCCTTGCAATAGATGATGCTAGCTTGGAATCATTGTGGGAAAAATATGGTGAATGGCCAGTACCACGCAATGTTTATGGCAATGTTATAAATTATCTAGAACAACAAAAACCACAAGCTATAATTTTTGACCTTATGTTTATCAAATCAATGAGAAACTCGCTTGATGCGGACAAATACCTTGCTTCTTCTATGAACAAGTTTTCAAATGTTTACACTGCAATGAATTTTGATAATCAAACTACTGATGTAAGACTTCCGATAACGTTGCCGGACAGACTTGCAATTAATCTTGAAAATGATTCTAATATCAATTTTGCAGAAAAATACGGGTTCTCAAATTGTCGTCCGATATTACCGGAGTTGATGAATGGTAAGGTAAACGTCGGTATGACGAACATTTTGCGTAATAGCGACGGTATAATTAGGAATGTCGCTCCTATTATGCAATACCAGAATAAATATTATCCGTATTTGACATTTAAAGCCGGTGCGGATTATTTGGCAGAAAAGCCTGTTAAAGATTTTACAATAGACAAAAATGGCAATTTATCAGTTGCTGGAACGAAAATTCCACTTACGAAAAACGGTGAAGCTATACTAAATTGGTATGGTGTTAGTGGAACTCACACAATTGTTCCTATGTATAAGGTGATTAGTGCTATGGAAGGCAAGTCACAAATTGACTTCGATTTCAGAGATAAAATTATTATAATTGGAACTACTGCAATGAGCTTGCACGATACAAAGAGCGTTCCTGTGCAGGAAGGTGTTTACCCGGGAGTTGAAGTCCACGCAACATTCTTCAATAATATGTTGGATAATAATTTTATCCACAAAACAGAGACTCTTGTTAATATATTGATTATTGCAGGCGTTGTTGCGATTGTTGGTGCTATTGTAATGCTTTCAACTTCAACTTTGTTTGCAGTTCTGTCAACTTCGTTATTTGCAATTGCTTATCTTTTTGTTTCTTATTACGCAATGGAGTTGTATAATTTATGGATTCCGATTGTGCTGCCGATAATATCAATAATGGCTGCATTTGCGTTGTCATTCCTTGCAAAATACTTGATGAAAGCGAGAGATTTTGAGTATCAGTATAAGCTTGCTACAATTGATGGACTTACAGAACTTTATAACCACAGATATTTTCAAGATACGTTAAGAAAACAAATGGATATCGCAAGAAGATATAACCAACCGTTTTCACTTATTATTGCAGATATTGATTTCTTCAAAAAGTTCAATGATACTTATGGTCATCAAGCTGGCGATGCGGTTTTGAGACAAGTTGCACAAACGCTTAAGAAAAACTCAAGAACAACAGATTATGTTTGCAGATATGGCGGGGAAGAAATGAGTATTATTCTTCCAAATACATCCGCTGAAGAGGCTTTGAATAATGCAAATCGTATTTGTAAGGCTGTTGCGGAGAAACCGTTCCACCTAACTCCTGTAGATTCAGCACCGGTAACAATAAGCCTTGGCGTTGCGACATTCCCTGATAACGCACAGACCCCTCAAGATTTGATTGAATGGGCTGATAAAGGCTTGTATTATGCCAAAGAACACGGCCGAAATCAAGTCGGAAGATATTAATAAATTTCATTTGAATAAAAATCTTAAAATATGCGGTCTTATCATTAATAAGACCGCATATTTTACATTGAACCGAATAATTTAAATTGTAGGTTTGGCATACCTGCCCAACAATAACTTCAAAAGCCTTCCCAACTTGTCACTTTATATAATTACGAGTGAGGAAGAATTAAAAAATTGTTATAATCTGACGGATAAATTTGAAAGAGGGAAAGTGGGTATAATTAAGAAAATGTTTGAATTTTAGCCACTTCCCTCGTTTCAAGAAAAATTATCCTTTTTATCCTTTTCTTATCCCTAAATTTATCCTTTTTTCCTGCTTGTTTTGGAAAATTTACCTACAACTCCGACAAGGTTTGAGTTTTGCAAGGATAGAAAAAGGATAAAAACTTCCGAGAGGTGGGAATATTTTTGATAGATTAGTAAATGCACTTTACAAAATTATTTTTGGTGCAAAAATTTGCACCCTACTGACTGACCCTAGAAAACCAGCCAAAATAATAGAGTCAGGTAGAAATGAAATTATCGGACAGTTGGTATTGCCACCATTTGGAACAGGCTTTCAAATTTATTAATTATATACCGATAGTTCGTAGGTCGTGTTGGACTATTGTCATCCAACACGACTAATACATAAATTTTAATGTCGTGTTCAATGAAAATTGTTGAACACGACCTACAACTTTTTTCTTAATCCAAATAGCATTTATTTTCTATATTGTGCAATTTTAGTTGCAATAAAGCTATCTGTCAGATTGTTTTGTTCTTTCTCTTGAGTGTCTTTGTTAACTAACATTAATTCATCCAATTCCTTTGTTTTAGTTGCAATTTCATTTGTTAAATAATACTTTAAAGCATCTATAGCAGACGCACCTGTTTGTTGGGAGTATATATGTGTTTTTTCAAAATATTCATCAACTAATTTATTGGAATCTAATGACTCACCGCGTAAGTTCGCACATTTTTTCTGTAAAGTAAGCAAATCAATTCCTTGCATGTATAGCTCTTTATTTTCTAATCCATCAATAGAGTTCAATAAGTTTTTAACTGCATTTGCTTGTATATCCCAATTTTTGCTTAAACTTCCTAATGGATTTACATCTTCTAAATCTGCATAAAATTGTTGAGCAATATCATAATCAATATTTTCTGTAATATAATCAAGATTATTAAAAATTGAAACTAATCCCGGATTAGTTATGCCAAGGTCTGTAAGAATGTCTTGTGCTGCTTTTGCAACGATACTCTGTTTTTCTTCATATGTAACATACTTTGAGAGTTCTTTTTCATTACTACATCCTAAGCTGTTCATATAATCTTTGAATCCTTGTTCAAAATCAAAATTATTGACTTTATTGCAATACTCTTGCTTCCTTGCCTCATATTCTTCTAAGCTATAAGTTTTAGCAGCTTCAAGCGGACTAATTCCCCCCATAGATTCTGCAAGTATTACATTCTTCTGTCTTCCTACATATTCTGAGTATGAACGATAAATGCTATCATGATAAGTATGGTTTTCATTTCTAATATTTGCATAGTCATTACATATATACTTTGAAACTTCTTTTTGCCTAAGTTTACCTTCAGTATCACCGGAAGTATTTTGAGCATAATCTAGTTGATAGTAGTAATTATTTGAGCTTACAGCAGAAACCATTTTCTCCCTCCCATTGCATAATATGATTATAAAAGTGAGTTTGATATTTTTTATCCGCTATTTAATGTAAAAAAATGTTAAAAATAGCTACTTGGGTACTATACTCATGACCAGTATTGTATGTAATATAATAATGGTGTTATTATTATGAAAATCAGCTCTGTTGAAGATGTTAAAGCAAATGCAGACTTAATGAATTTAGTAAATTCCGCTTGGACTACTGCAGCATAAGAAATTAAAAAAGGGAAGCATTTGCTTCCCTTTTTTCTTAATCCAAATAGCATTTATTTTCTATATTGTGCAATTTTAGTTGCTATAAAACTATCATCAATGTTAGTTTGTTCATTAGATGTATTTTTTTCTGCTAAAAGTGACTCTAATTCACTCAATTCTTTAATTCTCAGCTCTAATTCAGCAGGTAGGTATTGTTTTAAAAAATGTTTCATATCTATCCCACCTTCAGAAAACATATAATCTTGGTACTTTTGAATAAAGTAACTTTCGTAATCAAATGATATCTCATTTCCCAGCTTTTTTTCACAATCCTCTTTTTTGCAATAGACTTCATATAAATCAAGTCCCATACACACCAAATCTTTATCTTCAGAAGCAATGCTTGAATCATTTATGAGTTGTTTTAAAACCTCTACTTCTTCTTCAAATCCTTTTGCATTATCATAACTCTGTAGAAAGTTCTGTATTTCTGCCACGCTTTTTCCATCAAACAACTTATCAAATTCGTATTCAGGTAATATACGCCCCATCCCATGTATTCTACCGTTTAGGCCAATTAGGTGGCTAGATGCACTCAACGTTGCAATTTGTTTTAAGTCTTCTACACTTTCATAGCAATTTCCTAAAGCTTGTAATTCTGTTTCGTCTTGGCAACCACGACTTTTTAAATAGTCCTGAAAACCCTTATCAAAATTAAAATTATTCACCTTTTCATAATAAATAGCTTTCCGATTTTCATATTCCTCAATACTTAATTTTGAAGCATCATCTGCTGTAGGTGCAATAATTTCTTGTTTTAAGAGTTTCTTTTGCGTGCGGACATAATCATTATATGATAAGGCTTTGTAAATATTATTATTATCAAAACTCATATAATCATTAAATATATCAATAGCAGTTTCTTTAGCAGAATACCTACTATTATCATTCACACCTTCATTTCTATTTTGTGTAATTAAATATGATTGGTAATAGTTAGTATTAGTATTGATAGCTGATACCATTTTTTACCCTCCAAGTCAAAATCTCATTAAGATTATAAGAGTAAACTTTAAGTTTTCAATCCTCTATTTAATATAGAAAAATAAAAAATAACCTACTTACCTAGCTAGTATGTACATGACCAATATTATGTGCTAATATAATGCTGTGTTACTCTGATAGACAGGATAAGTATAACTAGACACTTAGTTTAATAATGTCTGACATTTAAAATGATAAATTTTAAAATTACCTTCTTTTAAAGGAAGAATTTATCAAACTAAATGTCTAGGATTTAATTGCACTAAAAAAGGGTTTTAGCAACTAGCTAAAACCCTTTAAAATAATTGGTTGCGGGAGCTGGATTTGAACCAACGACCTTTGGGTTATGAGCCCAACGAGCTACCAGACTGCTCCATCCCGCGATATTTAATTGTCATTTGCGTTTTACTCTTGAGCAGTCTTCCAGACTTTCCTCTCCTCGAACATGACATTTAGTCACCTTCTCGTCGGCAGAGTATCCCGCATATTCTATTGTCACTCCGAGCTCCAAATCATACTCAACCGGTCACTCGGTGGAACTGCAACACAAAATGTATTACGCTCACAACTCATTATGTAATGCTGAAAACTAAAAATCAAGTACTTTGTATAAATAAAAAATGCATCCAATTAGGATGCATTTTTCAAATCTAGTTTTCTACGTATTCTCTCAAGCGTTTGCTGCGGTTTGGATGACGCAATTTTCTCAACGCTTTTGCTTCAATTTGTCTGATACGTTCACGAGTTACACCGAACAACTGACCAACTTCTTCCAATGTTCTTTGGCGACCGTCGTCCATACCGAAACGTAATCTCAATACATCTCTTTCACGAGGTGAAAGTGTGCAAAGAACTTCTGCCAAATCTTCTCTCAATAGTTCAGAAGCTACGGTCTTAATCGGTGCATCTGCTTCCTTATCTTCAATAAAATCACCCAATCTTGAATCTTCTTCTTTACCAATTGGTGTTTCCAATGAAAGCGGTTCTTGAGCAATCTTAACAATCTCTCTTAATTTAGAGATTGAAACACCCATTTCAACTGCCAATTCTTCTTCGGTCGGTTTTCTTGAAAGTTCTTGTGCCAATCTTCTTGTAACCTTCTTCAACTTATTGATTGTTTCAACCATGTGAACAGGAATTCTGATTGTTCTTGCCTGATCGGCAATTGCTCTTGTAATCGCCTGTCTAATCCACCAAGTTGCATAAGTTGAGAACTTGAAACCTCTTTCGTGGTCAAATTTTTCTGCTGCTCTAATCAAGCCCAAATTACCTTCTTGAATCAAATCCAAGAAAAGCATGCCACGTCCAACATATTTCTTCGCAATACTTACTACCAATCTTAAGTTTGCTTGAACTAATTTTCTCTTCGCAATAGCTCCAGGAGTACCACCTTGGATAATTTTACGAGCTAATTCGATTTCTTCACTTGTTGATAATAATTTAATTCTACCAATTTCTCTAAGATAAAGTCTTACAGGGTCTTCTACTGCAACACCCTTTGGAACTTCTGTGTCCATCTCGCTTTCACGAGAAGAATTATCTGAATCCATCATGTAAAAATCTTCGCTTTTTACGCCACCCAATTTTGATGATGTAATGATATCTTCAATATTATCAGTACCTAAATCTGTTTCAATATAATCAACTGAATCATCTTCTTCTTTATCTGCATCAAAATCAAGCATATCAATATTTTCGTCTTCTACACTAATTACTGATGAATGCGAATTTCTTTTTTGAGTCATTATTTATCTCCAGTTCTTAACTTTATCTTATCTCTTAGTTGCATTTGAATTTTCAGGGCTTCTATTTCGTCATCATTTACTTGTTTATATTTCTGTCGCAACTTTTCTGATTCTTTTTCCTGATAACACTTTTTCAGTCTTATCACATTTTCCCGCACTGCTCGTTCAAACTCTTCTGCATCTAACCCATTGAAGGCTTCTGAGAGTTCAACTATATCTGTCAGGATTTGAGTCAAATTATCATCCTCAATGAATTCCGTAAATAAACTTTTAGTCAATTCCTTAACATTATTTATTGTACACGAGAATTTGTCAATTGTATTTTTTACAATTATTAACGTTTCATCTTGAATGATATTTTCAGGTAACAATTCGTTGAGTTGTTTATAACTTAGCGGACTGTCGTTTACTAAAAAAACGCTCAATAAATTTTTTTGCACTTTTAGCTCGAATTGTGAAGATTTTGTTACAATTTTTTGATTATTTATTTGATGCACATTTTCAGAGAACCGCTCAAACTTAGACAGCTCTTTAAGCATAGCGTTTTCGTCAATATTCAAAATTGAAGAAACCATCTTAACATATTCGGACTGAATAATCTTATTATTTACATCTTTCAGAATCTCTATCACGTGAGAAGCCAATTCGGCTTTTTCTTGCGGAGTTTTTGCAGAATTTTTGTCCTTCAAAAGATTGTTCAAAAGAAAATCAATCAATAGCGGAGCATTTTTAATATACTCCATAAACGCCTCGCCACCGGATGAGCGGATGAATTCGTCCGGATCTTTACCCTGTGGTGGAGATACAACTCTGATTTCGCAGGCATATTTGTTATCAGAAGTTGAAGAAATGTGGCTTTCGTCAAACTGTTTAACATCGCCCAGAGTCGAAAGGGTTTCCTTGATAACATTGCTACCTTTTTTTGTTGCATTAATTCCCGCAGAATCAGTATCAAATGACAAGAAGATTCTTCTTGATTTTGTGTAGCGTGAAAGCAATTTGACGTGATCAGGCGTAAGTGCTGTTCCACAAGATGCT
This sequence comes from uncultured Candidatus Melainabacteria bacterium, assembly GCA_934754775.1. Taxonomy (GTDB): domain Bacteria; phylum Cyanobacteriota; class Vampirovibrionia; order Gastranaerophilales; family Gastranaerophilaceae; genus CAG-196. Next base: position 35,109 of record CAKVIM010000012.1, read on the forward strand.
ACAGCATTTTCGACACCATGTGCTTGTGCTGAAATTACGTCAAAATAACCTTCCATGATAATAACGCCATCCTCAGATTTAATGGCATCTTGAGCGGAATTCAAACCAAACAAGATTTTACTTTTGTTATAAATCAAAGAATCTGAAGAGTTCAAATATTTCGGGTTTTGTCCTTCATCAACAGCACGTGCCCCAAAAGCAACATATTCGCCATTTTCGTTCTGTATAGGAATGATTATTCTGTTTCTAAATCTGTCAATCCAGCCGCCGGAATTTGATTTCAATATCAAACCTGCTTTTTCTAAGATTTCGTCTTTGAATTCTTTTTTTAATTCTTTATAAAGAGTATCGTATTTATTCGGAGCCCAACCAAGAGTGAATTTATCAATAATTTCATCGGTTATGTCTCGTCCTCGAAGATACGTCATTGCTTTATTTGCGTCCGAAGCGGAACGGAGTTCTACATTATAAAATTTTGCAGCTTTTTGGCATGCTTTAATCATCTCCTTTTTCTGATTTTTCGAATCAGTTGAAGAGTGATATTTTGTCGGAAGCTCAATTCCATATTTTTCAGCCAGTTCAAGAATTACGTCCTTATATTCTCGGTTTTGAATTTTAACAAGAAAACTGAGTGCATCACCGCCCGCACCGCAAGAAAAGCATTTAAAAATCCCTCGTGACGGACTTACTGACATAGATGGTTTTTTATCATTATGAAACGGACAAAGTCCCCAATAGTTGGCACCGCTTTTTTTCAAAACGACGTATTGAGAAACAACATCTACTATATCCAGCCGGTCTTTAATCTGCGAAATTACATCTTCAAAAGAATTTGCCATAACAATATATTAGCATAAAAATTTCTAAAAGGTTTTAAAAAATGAACAATTTTATTTTATAATCGTTTATAAAAATATACAGGAGGGAAAGTATGAAAAAAACATTAATTACAATTTCAGTATTAGGTCTGCTTACAGGGTGTGCAACACTTTCAACACAAGCTATTTCACAAACAACAAACACACCAGAAAGAGGATTTATCACAGTTAGTACAACTGCAAATACAGAACTTGCACCTGATGTTGCAGAAATATCTTTTGCCGTAAAAACATCTGACACTAAATCAATGCAAAAAGCGACGGTTCTTAATAAAGAAACTTCTGACAAAGTTCTTTCTGCATTAAAATCATTGATGAACACAGAAAACGGCGACTACATCAAAACTTCTGACTTTAACGCTTCTCCAATTTATTCATATTCCGGAAGCAAAAAAAATCTTGATAAGTACGAAGTTTCAAACAGAGTAATTGTACACACTAAATCATTAGATAAAATTGGCACAATGATTGATAAAGCTATCGAATCAGGTGCAACAAATGTTGATAGTCTTACATTCTCAGTTTCAAATTACGAAACTCAATGCAACGATTTATTAGGAATTGCAACACAAAAAGCAAAATCAAGAGCAGGCGTTGTTGCTAAAAACTTATCAACAACACTTGATGGCGTAAAATCAATCGACTTAAGCTGTAGTGCTAACAATAACTACAACACGCCAAGATTTTACATGGCAAAAAATATGCTTTCTGCAGTTGCGGCAGAAGCTTCAAGTGCTACACCAACATCTATTTCTGGCGGTGTAATCAAAGTTAACGCAAATGTTAACGCAACTTTCTTTGTAAAATAAGATTAAAAAAGAATGATTTAATTAGCAAAGTCGGGCGGTTAAACCGCCCGACTTTTGTGTTAAAATAGCTTTGTCACACTTGAAAAGAAATAATTAGGAAAAAATGAAAGATAAGAACAAAGTACTCAAGAAAATTACATCTGCATTGAATGCAAACGATTTGGACACAGCAAGAAAATTGGTAGAAAATGATTTGAAACGAATTGGGAACAAAGAAGAATACTACTTTTATTTAGCACTAATTTCTACCGACTATAAAACAAAACTTGAATTTTATACCAAAGCACTTGAAATCAATCCGAATTACACTGACGCATTAATCAATAGAGGGCTTGTATACAACGAGCTCGGAGAGTTTGATAATTCAATAAAAGATTACAACAAAGCAATCAAGCTTGATTCAAAATGTGCACTTGCATTCAACAACCGTGGATACACAAGATTTAAGCAAGAAAAATACAAAGAAGCTCTTGCAGACTACAATAAGGCGATATTATTAAACCCGAAATTTAAGATGGCTCTGGATAACAAAGCTCTGCTTTTCCAAACTGTTTGTATGAAAGATGACAGTGATTTTAACGAAAAATACTACATCAGTCTTGGAATTGCGGACACGAACGAAGGCAATTTCCCTGATGCAATCAAGAGCTTTGATGAATCACTTAAATTTAATCCGAGCAATGAAATCCCTTATTTTTACAAGGGAATCTGTTACCACAGCCTTGGAAAAACTGATGAAGCATTTGAAAATTACACAAAAGCTATCGAGTTGAATAAAAAGATGATAGACGCCTATTACAACAGAGGTCAGCTAATGTTCAAATCTAACCCAAAACAGGCATTAGATGATTTTGTGTCAGCAGTAGCTCTTGACCCGAAATTTATTGACGCATACTATTCGATTGCTGTAATACAAAAGAATTTTGGTCAGAACGCTGAGGCGTTAAAAAATCTTGATAAAATAATTGAGCTTGAACCACAAGCCGTTCACGCAAAAGCCCTAAAAAAATTGATTGAACGAAAGGGGTAAATAATATTTGGCTGGGCGTGGGATTACAGGTTAGGCGTGTAGACGGGGTGGGGTAAATGTATTAGGCTTGGCGAGAGACTACTGGTTGTGCGTTTCTTAATGGAAAATGGAAAGTGGAAAATTGTTTTTAAATATTTCCCTTACGGGGTGAACCTCACCCGTTTTTCTAATGTTCAAGCACAGCTTTCACATTGAAAAACTACCCTCTCTCTTGACCAGCTCACGTTAAACGAGCACGCTCACACTTCGGCTCTCCGTTCGCTGGTCGCTCCCTCAGAGAGGGGAGAGATATTCTGTCCCCAAATGAAACGATGCCGGCTTGTTTTACAAGCCGGCATCGTTTTATTTTTATAGTTATATAGCTTTATCCTTTAAAAGCATCTCCTAAATATTTTGTCCAATCGGATTTTACTTCATATCCTGTTTGTTCCTTTACCTGCTTCACTAAGCTTTTTGCTTCTTTTGCAAACTTTTCTACTCTTGACGGATCCTTTACTGCCAGTTTACCAAGATCTCCTATATAATCTTCCATTGTTTTTTCAAAAACTTGTTTATCTACAAGTTTGCCATTAGGCATTTTGTATTTTTTTAAATTTGGGATTTCTTTATTCACCTTTTCTGTCAACTTAGATGTTATCTTCTTTGCGGATGGAGTTTCAGTCGGTATTGTAACGTCTTTACCAGCCAATACATCTCTTATTTTACCTGTTATCTTATCAAGGAAACTATTAGCTTTTTTTAATATAACAGCACCTTCTTCTTTCAAACCTGCAGCTTCTGTAGCTTTCGGAATGTCAAGTCGCATACTGCCGGCACCATAGTCACCCCAGCTGGACTTTGTCTCTAAAACTCCTTTTTTTAGTGATTCAGTAAACTCCAAATCCTGAATTTTTGGTGTATGTGCATAGTCATTAAAAGCACGACATTGTAATATTTCGCCGTTTTGACCGACATCTAATCTCATTTTACCGACTGCTTGTTCGGTTCCCAATCCGGAAATTGAAGCTGCACCCCTGCCGATAACTTGCTTTCCTTCTCTTAAAGTTATTGCACCTACTGCAAAATCTCATTCTGAAACTTTATATGCTACATCTGCTTTTAATTTTGGATGTTTTCTAACAATTCCTGCAAGTGTATCAGAAACTTCAGTCGGAATTTTCTTGCTTTTTTCCAGTCCTTGTAGCATTTGTTTTCCAGAAACCGTGATTCTAGCTGATGAGCCTTGTAGTTTACTCATTGTACCAATAATTTTTGAAATGTTTACCATAATTTTTCTCCTTTTTTATTCCCTATTTTGTGACATTTTACTGCTTTTTTACTATCTCTAATATCCTCGCAGTAATTTTCCCCTCGTGTGGTTAAATCGATTTTCCCAAGCTATATTCATATAAAAACATAAATAAATAAAAAATTGCCTCTTAATAAGAAATAAAATATCAAGAACGAGTATAAACAAGAAACTATAATGCTTTTGGGGCTTTATAAAACTTAATATTGTTGACAAAATGATAGATATTATATTGCGCATAAGTCAAGATAATTTATACAAAACATCCTGTTCTTAACAAGCATTTATATATAAAATTATATCAATAATATGACATATAATATCAAAAAACTACTTGGAGCACGCATAAAACAACTTCGGCAAACGAAAGGTCTTTCGCAAGAACAGTTTGCCGAAAAACTCGGCATTGCAACTAGAACGCTTTGTGGGATTGAAATTGGAAAAAATTTTCTTACCTCAAATACATTAGAAAAGATTTTAGAAGTACTAAACATTACTCCTCAAGAGTTGTTTCTTGTTAATCACTACCAACCGAGAGAAGATTTGGAACAAGAAATTTTTGAAACTATCAGTAAAATTAAAGACAGAGAAAAGATTGAAATTATTTATAAGATAATAAAGTCTTTTGTCTAACCTAAAAGTAATTACACTTTAATTTTAACTTCAAAATTGTGTTGACTCTATTGCTTTACTTGGGTTATAAATATATTATGAAGAAGTTTTTGGGAGTGAGTTTAATAATAGCTTTAATGCTGCCATCTGTTACATTCGGAGCAAATGACGGTGTTGTTACTCTGGACAAAAACAGTGTTGAAAAACCGAGTCTTACGATAGAAAAAAATACAAAACAGCTTCAGGGTTCTCTACTGGTAAACGACTCAGAAGATTTAGCAAACCTTATCGAAATCCAAAAAGACCACGACGTCAAGGATTTGGAGAAGCTTTGGAAAGGCACGGTTGAAAACAATCAGGTTATTGAATTTGCACTCAAAAAACTTGCAACGCCTGAATCACAACGCAGAATTCACTCATCTTTGATGGCAAAGACTCTTTCTGCAATTATCTCCGGAGCATCATTCATTCCATCTCTGATGGGTGCAAATTACGGTATTCAAACTTCTGCATTCTCCGCAGGCAGACTTGCTCAGGGGCTTTTAAACAGAAAAAACATTCCGCAAGAAACTCCACTAACGGATACAGAATTAATTGAACTTGCTAGCATGATTGAAGATTTGCAAGACTCGCTAATCAGCTCATACTACAACTACAAAAATACTTTAGGGCAGCTCAAAGATACCCGCTCAAAAATGATTTTGTACAGCAGAAATTACTCTAAAGCTCTTGACGGAAAAGATGTGCTGGAAATCGCAATCTCTTCATCACTCTACGACGCTATGCGAATTCAGGAATTTAATCTTGAACAATCCGCAAAAAAATATCATATTCAGCTGCAACGTCTTGCAGGGAAAAAAGTTGTAGATTCACTGGAATTATACCAATATGATTTCAATTCTGTACTCTACAAGGGTGATACAAAGGATAAAGGAGGCAAAAATGATAAAAAATAAACTTATTGCCTCATTGATACTATTAAGTTTTACACTTCTTCCGGCTTCCGCAGAAGTTAAAATAGACGATTTAACGACGCCAAAAGATATGTTTTTTAGGCTTGGTACAACCGACATTCCTGAAAACAAGATTGATGTGACAGGAAAAATCGATATTAAACCACCGGTTGCCAAAGAAGAGAAATACTACAGTGAAGGTTTAACTTACGCTGATTTAAGCATAAAAAAGATGGCTCTAGAAGTTTCAAAATCAGTGGAAGTCGATTATAACGACATGTTAGAGGATTTGTCGCTATTATGGCAAGGTGCTGCAACAAACAGTGACACAATAAAATTTGCGATTTACAAACTTTCAAATCCGGACAAGGATAAGCCTGATACTAGTGCCGTAAAAAAAGTACTAACCACAATTGCCGGCATGTCAACCTTCTTAGGTGCAGGTATGGGAAACCCTGTCCTTGCAAGTGCTGCTCTAATCGGTGGTAACACACTCGGAATTATGTCACAAGATACGAAAGCTCTGAACTACAAGTATTCACAAGTAACCGATGCAGATATGATTATACTTGTCAGAAAAGTTGATGAGTTGCAGCAAAAAGTCGTAGATATGTATTATGACTACATGACCGCAAGGCAGCTTTACGATATGACAACAAAAATGGTTAACGACAGGCAGAAAAATTATCAAAAATCACAAAAACTTTCTAAAGAAGTCATCTTAATCACGGATACATTCTATCGTGAGGCTCTTGACGAACAAGTTAAAGCCAGAGGAAATTTCTTTGAAAAACGTTCTCGATTAGAACAGCTTGTCGGTAACGATGTTTTCAACCAATTTGAATCAAAAGTAGACGAAAGAACTGCCGAATAAGAAGCTAAAATCTTTACATTTCTTAATTTTTATGGTATTTTTAATAGCATAATCGGTTAGGCATAAGCACCTTAGTGGGATAAAAGGATTTAAAATGTTTAAAAAGAATTTAGAGCTATTGAACAATCAACAATTAAAAGCAAGATTGGAAAAGATTACACTCGATGAATCAAGCAAAAATATTTCTTATTGCATGACTCCGTCGAATGATTATTTGTTATTGAAAAACGACGTTCCAATGGATGATATCAATAATCCTAGAGAAGCTATCAAGAGTATGCTTAAAACAAGTATCAAAAATCCGATGGGCAATAATGATATAATCGTGACCTTCGGAATTGGGCTTTGTTACCTTCTTGATGAAGTATTTAACACTTATCCTTCTAAAATTTTTGTGTATGAACCTGATTTAATGTTATTGCATTTTGTCCTCAATAATGTTGATATTTCAGAACATTTGGCAAGCGGACGAGTTTATATCACAAACGATTTGAACGAATTGATGAACAAACTTTCTTCTACGTATTTGACAAAAGATAAGGTAGAAGTTGTTTATCTTAAGAATTATGCAATAGTCAAAAGTCAAGAATTGCTTGAGCTTACGCAAAAAGTTTACGAAACTTGCAAGACTAAAATGATTGATATTAATACGCTGAACAAGTATTCAAAAAGATGGCTTGCAAATAGTTTGAAAAATATTGCGACAATTAATAGCTCAAACATATATAAACTTTCTGATTTAGAAGGTAAATTTACGGGGCAAACAGCACTTATTATTGCTGCCGGTCCATCTTTGAATGACAATATCGAAAAAATTAAAGCAAACCGTGACAAATTTGTTATTTTTGCAGTAAACAAAGTTTTAAGAGTCCTGGAAGCAAACAGCATAACTCCGGATTTTGCAGTTTGTCTTGACGCAGCAGATATTGATTTAACGCTTGCAGGTTTAGAAGATTTTTGCAGAAAAATCAACTGTATTGCTGATATAAAATCTGATAGCGTTCTATTCACAAAAGGATTTAAACGTGTATTTACATCTTTTTCAGAAGACAATTCTATTGTAAAGAAACTTGCAGAGTTTAATCCACAAATTAAAACATATGAATACGGCGGTTCTGCAACAACTTTGGCTATGGTAGCTGCCGTAAAATCCGGATTTAGCAAGATTATTTTCTCCGGTCTTGATATGGCATTCAAAGATGACGTTATGTATTCAACAGGTGAAACTTTTAACAAAGTTGCTGATGACCAAATCAAATTCTATTCTAAGACCAAAAATCTTACAAAGGTTAAATCTGTTACCGGCGGGGTTGTCACAACAAGAGATGACTACGCTGCAGCAATTCACCACTTTGAAACCCTTATTAGAGAGCTTGACTTTACTGAAATCTATAATACAACAAGTTTTGGTGCAGCTATAGAAGGGATGAAGAATGTTGCGTTTGACAATATTCCGCTATTATTTTCTGCAACAGGAACTCCGTTTATTCTTGGCGAAGCAAAACCGTTCAAAATCGAGATAAAAGATTGGGCACAAAATGAGCTTCATTTGATTAATAATATAATAACAATTCTATCAAAAGGCACATTCTCTCCGGCTCTTGTATCTGCAATCGTTAAATCATCTTTAATTTATCAATATATGCAAGTTGATATTATAAAAGTATTGCAAGCCAAATTCGATAGCGGACTTGCAGAAGGGTTTATCAATAACACAAAAAATGCAATAAAAATCGTAGTTGATATTTTACAAAAAAATCGCTTAATTTAGATAATATAGGAGGTTTTATGTCAAAAAAAATCTTTCTCATTATAGCCTGTATATTTTTGCAAATATCAGCCTGCCATGCAGCTTCGCAGCTAAGAGTTATGTCAATGGAAGATTTTAGAACGGATTCTCCTAAAGAAACGATTGATGTAAGAGTTATTGATGCCACAGAATTGGGCAAATACACCATGCCGGTAAATACAATTTTACATTCACAAGTGCTGCAAATAATTGATCCCAAAAGGGGAAAAAGAAGTGCAAGCTTTTATGTTAAACCGCTCAGCTACACAGTAAATGATACAGTTTATCCGATAGAAGAAGAAATGTACGGTAAGTATTCGAAAGTCGTTTTGACCAAAGAAGAGGTTAAAAAACTTCCTTACGGAAAAATGATTAAAAACGGTGCATTGCTTGTCGGAAGCTATTTTGTGAAAGGTTTATCTATTGGAGTTTCTTTTGTCGAAGGATTTGCTAAAAACGAAAAAGATAACCGCTTCAAATCAGGAGTTACAAATGCTTACGAAGAATCACCGATTTCTCTTGTAGAAAAAGGTAACCAACTTGAAATCTTGAAAGGCGACGAATTCTATTTTGTATTCAAGACCGAAGAAGACGTAGAAGAGCCAAATTACACATACACACCTGCAGAAAATTAGTGAATCATATAAGTGGCGTTCGCTCCGAGAACTTTATCCTTGAGTCGTTTCAGACCTTTACCATAAATGTATTTCATCTGTTCAACAAGATTTTCTTCAACGTCAATCAAGTACATGTCGTGTACGATGAATTCCTTTATTATAAATACAATTCCTTGATTTTTTGTCCAAATAATATTGGTGTCAGAAATATTGTTTTTGAGCGAAGAAATCTTTCCGACAACACCTTCTGAGTCGTCAGCGGCAATAATAATCATTCTCCCGCCTAACGATAATTCAATATCACGAGCAAATGCGTGTTCAAAAACCATACCAAAACGAGAGTTGAAGTTATCGTAACCGACAATTCTTATTTCTACGTTTCGATTATACGCATTCAAAAGCTCTTTTTCGAAAACCTTAAAATCCTGTGACCAAACTTCCATATAGATTTCACGCTTTGCGTTTTGAATAACTTCAATAATCTTTTCTTGAATGTTTTGAATTCCCGTTATTGTTAAAATCGGCTCGTTATAGTTTTCTTTTACTTCGGGCAAATGCTTATCAAGAAAATTTATTGTAGAGTTCATTTTCTTTTGGAATCTTGCCGTCAGCTGCTTAGGTTTTATCGGGGTGTAAGTGACCGGCTTGGTATTTGCAGAAACCACAATATTTTTCTCTTCCAAGACTTTTAATGTATCATAAGTCCTTGATTGCGGGATATTAGCAAGTTTTGCAACTTCATAACCCGTTGCGGGATACTTTTTTAAAAGTGCAATATACACTTTCGCTTCATAAGTATTAAACCCGATTTCCTTCAATTTTTCGACTAAGTCTGCCATTCCAGTATTGTAGCAAATATTTTGGGGTTTGAAAAGTAAGTATTTCAGATTATCTTAAAATCTTTGTAACAATTCGTTACAAAAAGTCAATTTTTTAACACAGAAAAACTTTATATATATAAGGTTAGAATTTAAGTAGGTAAGGTTATTATGTATTCTATCAATTCACTTTCGAATATGGAATATATGCTCTATGGCGGTAATTCCGGCATGAATGCAAAATGTCCGAGTTATATGAACGGATATATGGCAAATAATGGGATGTGGAATTATGCTACACCATATGGTTATAATCCATACTACAATAATTATTATAGCGGTCAGCAACAAACTCAGAATACTGCTCTTACAGGTGCGGGACAAAATACATCTTTAGGTGGCAATCAAAACATGAGTTTTGGTTCTGTTAACGATTGGAATGCAATTGGGAATTATTATCTTGAAGGACAAAACCCGAGTGAGTCATTGAGCAGTGCAGCTTTTGGCGGTGGAGCTTTTGCTATCATAAATAACTTAAGATTTATTTCTCATCCTTATGCGTCATTAAGCTCAATCGGTGCTGTAGAAAAAATCTTTGCAGACGTCAAAAAAGATGGAAGTGCTTTGAATAAACTCTGGAGCAATCCCGAAACTAATGGTTTGATGCGTGACGCTTATCATAAAATGCATAAGTTAGAAGGTGCTTCTAAATGGCGTTTCGCACCTCTATTCAAATCAAAAATTGATGAAAATACTTATAAAGCTCTTAAAAACGAAATGGAAGCAGCTTTAAAATCAGGTGATAAAAAGAAAATTGCAACCATAACAGAAAAAATTAAAATTGCAACAAATGCTAAAACAGGCTGGCTGCCTTCAGCTTTCAGAAAAATCAGAGGTAAAGAAGCTCTACAAGTTTCAGAAAAGATTGCAGATAAAGTAGCTATTGATACAGCAGTTAAAACAAAACTTGCAGAAAAAGCTCCACAAAAACTTGGTGAATACGTAAAACACGGATTCAAATCTCAAGGAGTAAAAGGCGGTCTTTTATTCGGTGCAATGGAATTCTTAATGGATTTCGGTAAGATTAAATCCGCATTCTCAAAAGATTCAGCAACAGGTGCTAAACAACTCGGTCAAACTTCTGTAAAAGCCGCAGGTTCAATCGTTGGATGGACGGTTGGTGAAGCTGCAGGTGCTTGGTTAGGTGCTAAAGCAGGAGCTGCAATTGGAACCGCAGTTTGCCCTGGATTAGGTACAGCAATCGGTGCAGTCGCTGGTTTAGTCGGAGGTTCAATCGGTACTTGGTTGATGGGTAAAGTTACTCATAAAATCATTGGACAAGATGCCGGAGATAAAGTTGAACTTGATAGAATGAAAAAGACTACAGAAGGCAAAATTGAATTGCTTCAACTTACATTAGAGCAAGCTAAAAACGATAAAAAGATTGACCCGAAAACAAAACAAGCTTTAAACAATGCAGTAACTGCTTTTCAGCAAATTGCATAAATGACAATACCTTAATTTTAACCTATAAAATCTTTATACCCTTTCGTTAACCTCAATTCGTGGTAAAATTAAACGGAAGGGATTTTATTATGAGAAGTGACAATATAAAAAAAGGTATAGCAAGAACTCCGCACAGAAGCCTTTTGATGGCAACAGGTGTTTCTAAAAAAAATATTAATTCACCATTTATCGGGATAGCAAGTTCATTTTCTGATTTGGTTCCGGGGCATATCGGTATGCGTGATTTGGAACGCCAAATTGAAAAAGGAATTCATACAGGCGGGGGACAAGCATTTATATTTGGCGTACCTGCGGTTTGTGACGGAATTGCAATGGGGCATAGCGGAATGCGATATTCGCTTCCGTCAAGAGATTTAATCGCAGATTGTGTTGAAACGGTTGCGAACGCCCACCAGCTGGACGGGCTTGTATTGCTCTCAAATTGCGATAAAATCACACCTGCAATGCTTATTGCGGCTGCTCGAATTAATATCCCGACCATTATTGTTACAGCCGGCCCTATGTTGGACGGTGAAAGCCAATGTGAAAAACTTACTATGATTAAGGGTGCTTTTGAAGCAATCGGCAAATACAGAAACGGAGAAATTACTGAAAAACGCTTGTTGGAACTTGAAGAAGCTTCTTGCCCTTCAGCAGGAGCTTGTCAAGGATTGTATACAGCAAACACAATGGCTTGCCTTACAGAAGTTTTAGGAATGAGCCTTCCTTATTGTGCTACAGCTGCAGCTGTCTCTTCTCAAAAACGAAGAATTGCTTTTGAATCAGGCATACAAATCGTTAATTGGGTTCGAGAAGATAAAAAACCTTTGGATATTATTACTCGAGATAGTTTAAGAAATATGATTATAGCTGATTTGGGGATGGGTGGTTCAACTAACTCGTTCTTGCATATTTTAGCGTTAGCAAATGCAGCAGGCTTGGGCGAAGAGTCTACGTTGGCTGACACCTCACCCCAACCCTCTCCTCAAGGCGAGGGAGCAAAGTCCGCCCAATCAGCACAAGAGGTTATACCCTCTCCAAGGGAGAGGGTAAGGGAGAGGGTTCCTCAAAATCCTTCTCAAACAGTTTCGCTTAAAGATTTTGACGAACTTTCTCACAAGATTCATCAATTCGTTAAACTGGAGCCTTCTTCAAATATCACAATGACTGCGTTTCACAATGCGGGCGGAATTCCTGCTGTTGTGGATGAACTTATAAAAAGTGTTCCGGAATTTAAAACAACAAGAGAATACGCAGGTGTTTATGCGGATAAAAACGTTATCCACCCTTATTCAGAACCGTTTACAACTAAACCCGGACTTGGAATTTTAAGAGGAAATATCGCTCCGGAAGGTTCTGTAATTAAGATTTCTGCTGTAGATGAAAGCTGCTATGAATTTGAAGGTACCGCTAAAACTTTTGACTCGGAAGAAGATGCTATGACAGCACTAGAAAACGACCTAATCAAAGAAGGCGATGTTATCGTTATCAGATACGAAGGTCCTAAAGGCGGCCCCGGCATGAGAGAAATGCTTGCACCTACGTCTTTGCTTGTAGGGAAAGGCTTGGGAACAAAAGCTGCACTGATTACGGACGGACGTTTCTCAGGCGGCACAAGAGGAATTTGCGTCGGACACATTTGTCCTGAAGCTGCGAACGGTGGAGTTATCGCTTTGATTAAAGACGGTGACAAAATAAAAATTGATATCAATAAACGCACGCTTGATCTTTTGGTTACAGATGAAGAATTAGCAGAACGCCGTAAACACCTTAAGCCATTTATATCAGAAGCAAAAGGATATCTGGGCAAATATTCAAGAACCGTTCAAGACGCAAGCCACGGAGCAATTGTTTAATGGACAAAAAATCTTTAAGAGCGTGGGCGAAAGAATTCGACAAAAGCAAGTGCAGCAAAGAGTTGATCGAGTTACTGAAAAAGAGTGTAGAATATCAAAAAGCAAAAAATATAATGATATTCTATCCATTAAAAAAAGAAATAAACTTGCTTCCGCTCCTTGAAGATGAAGGTAAGAATTTTTTCTTACCAAAAGTCGACGGGAAAAATCTTTTGTGCTGCCCTTACAAAAAAGAGGATGAACTTTGCAGCTCGTGCTTCAAAACTCTTGAACCGCAGACTCAAGCAGTTGATAAAAACAGCATTGATTTAATCATTGTACCAGCTCTTTGCTGTGACAAACACAATTATCGCCTTGGTTATGGCGGTGGATTTTATGACAGGCTATTGAAAAATTATGCAGGTAAAACAATTGTTTGCTTGCCAAAAGAGCTGATTGTTGAATCTATTTCCCCCGAAAGTTACGATATCGCAGTTGAGAAAATAATTTGTTGTTAAAAAAAAGGCGTGCCCGCAGGCACGCCTTTTTTATCTAAATCTTTAACCGCCACCATATCCGCCGTAGCTAAATGAACTTTTTATTGCGGAGTTAACTGCACCTTGAGCTGATTGTAATTCTGTTTCTACCATTTGTAATCTTGTTTGATATTCTTGCATTTGTAAATCTAATTTCTTTTCCAGAACAATTAACTTGTCACGTCGGGCTTCCAGCTGTTTGACCGCCGGATTTTCCGGATCCAAATCATTACCGAGTGCCATAATTTCATCAGAAGATGCGACCAATTCCATCTTGGCTGACGCAATCCACTGCACTTTAGTTTCCAGCGATATTTTGTATGCTGTTAAGTACATCATCCTGAAACTTGAGGCAATTAATCCCATAACACACGTTCCTTATCTTGTTTCGTTTAAATTCTTGCCTTTCAGGAATGTGTGCTCATTGCTTTCTGCTATCAAGCTTTCCATCTTGTGCAGCTGGTGCTTGTGGTAGTTAACCCTATACTTTGCCATCTTCAGTTTTTGTCTGATGGTGAGCATATCCTTTAGGCTCGATATTAAACTGATTGCCAATTCCTTAAATGGGTTTTTGCGGATGAAGAAACCTCTCGCAAAACTCATAAAGTTCTTGAAGCGTTTTATATTATCTTGTAGTTCTTCACGCATAAGTATTTACTCCTATACGATCTAAGCCTACATGTATTATAAAACATGTACAGCCAAATATTTGCCTATTTTTAGGGGTAATCGTTACATTTGTTAACATACTATTTTAGACCGGTCCTATTTGTAGTGATACTGTTGAATATATACTTGCTTTTGTAATATTCACTCTCTGATATATTATTTAACGGCATTTTTTTCAAAAACTTTAATTCTTTTCGGTTATAATACTGCTGTTCGTTACAAAAATTTACAAATGACGCTATCGATTTTACAATAGCGTTATCTAAGAATATATCAAGTATTGTTCTTAAAAATGTTCGTGTTTGCATTTTCTCTTTTCTTTAGGGGAATAAGGTAAAAGGGGAATAGGGAAATAAGTGGTATTAAGTTTTACTTTATAAAATTACGTTATATTAACGTGTTTATATTAAAAAAATCTAAAATCTCTTATTCCCTTATTACCCTATTACCCTATTACCTTATTCCCTTCATATTACAAGTCCTGAATATCTTTGCTTGCAGATTCAATATCATCCTTAAGCATTTTTCTAACGATGTCACCTTGAGTATCTAACATCTTACATACAGTTTCGATGTTTGCAACTTTTTGAGAAAGTATCGTGTCAGCATTTGATAGAATGTTGCTGGATACTGATTGATAAGCTGATAAAGCGGCAGATGTTGTTCCTTGCATCAAGTTACCCATAACAACTGCAGGCAAACCGAATTCACCCAAATATGGAGCTGCAGCGGTCATAATACCACCCCAACCTGATACAATACCTGCTAACGGCATCAATATGTTTGCGGCTCCGATTCCGTAACCATTTGCGGTACCTACGCCATAAGCTGCTGTGCTTGCAATATCTGCAATACTTCCGATACCGGAAGCGAAACCTGTTGTTGCACCGTCAGAAGAGCCAAAACCTGTTAAAAGATCTTGGATGCCTGACGCACCACCGGTTGTCGCACCGCTTTGACGGTATCCGTAATTTGCTGCATAACCGCTTGGAAATCCTGAATAATTACCAAGACTGTTTACACCGAATGATGAATAAGTGCCGGTTGTTCCGCCTGTACCACCTGTGTACTGTGACCAATAAGAAGTCCCGGGGATATTCATTGCTTGGGTTCCGCCCAATGTTGTCATAAAAGCGGATGGAGCAAACAAGCTTGCTAATTGATACAAGAACCCGCCTGCGGCTTCAAATCCGGTACCGGAACTTGCTGAGCCGGAAACAGTTAAATCTCTTAATCTGTCATAAGTTTCATACAGCATAACCTTGGCGTCAGCAGATGCCGCACCATATTTGTTTGCTATTACTAAGTATCCATCGTTTTTGTATGACATGATTTTGTTCCTCTTCAAAGGTAATAAGTTAATGAGGGAATAGGAGAATAAGTGGTATTAAATTTTTTTCTATAAATTACGTTTAATAAGCGAATTATTTTTTAATTATTTTAAAACCTCTTATTCCCTTATTACCCTATTGCCTTATTACCTTATTTGACTACCTATTATCCGCCGAATGTCTTAAATGATTTTTCGACGTTATCCTTAACAACCTTAGATACAGCATCGATTTCTGTTGATAGAGCGTTTTGTTCTGTATCCAGCTGTTTAAGTCTTAATTCAAGCTGCAAATCTTCTTGCTGAATTAAAGAAGTTTTTGCGTTGATATCTTGAATCATTTTATCGTACTGTGCGTTTTCGTAATAGTATTGGTTCATTGCATCTTGATAAGCTGCATCATCAGTGATTGTTTCCATACTAAGAGTGTACATCACAGTATCATCTTCCATACGAATTGATGTAAATCTGCCGTTGCTGTCTGTTTCCAACAAAGCTTTTTTCGTATCTTCGATTTTCGTAGAAACATAGCTTGCGTTGTAATAAGCAAGATTAGTTTGTCCGTCAATGTGGTTTGGGCCTGTTCCTGAATTATAGCTGTTGTATAAGCCTTCCAAAGTTGAATAGTATGTTTTGCCGTTCAATGTGAACTGGTATATACCGCCGGTGTAGTTTCCGTCAGCATCAAAACAATTGTTGATATCGGCGTTAATTCCTTGTGCCTGCATATCCTTTACAACTTGTTTAATCTCAGCCTTCTGATCATCAGTCAGGGTTTCTAATAGTGTTAACTTGCAGTTACCGATGTATTCAGGAGCTTGTAATGCTTCGTATGCAGCTTTTGCAGCATTATAGTCATCAATTGTTGTTTGATTTTTTGCTTCAAAATCTTCCAACTCTTGTTTTGCTTTATTATAATTTGTTTGAGCAGTTAGAGCATCTGCTGCAGCACTCGCTTGGGTCTTTTGAGCTTCTGTTAAAGTTGTATCAGCTATATCAAGAGCTGATTTTGCACTGGTTTCAGCAGCCGTATATGCACTAAGGTTTTCGTTCGCTGCATCATAAGATGCTTTCGCTGCATTATATGCATTTGTTTTGTTAATAATATCTTTATCATAATTAGCTGCTTTAGATAAAACACTGCCATCTGCACCTGTAGTATAAGTTGGAATAGCAACGTCTGCGGTGCTTCCCAAGGCTTTTGTTATATCATCTTTAAAGACAATCTTGCCACCTGAATAATAGACATTGTCTAAATTAAATGTTGAATCCAGTGCACCTTCTTCTTTCAATTTGGCTATAGCTTCATTTACTGCAGTTTGTGACGCTTGATCCAAATTGTTGTAATTGATATAATCTACATTATCTATTTTATACCCGTTAGTAATGGATGTAATTTTAGTATTGCTACCTGTGATTGAACCTGAAGTATAGTTTGAAAGAGTTGCAGCAGTAGCTTTTGCGTCTGCTAATGCTTTATCAGCAGTTTCATAATTTGTTTTAATAGTATCATAGCCCGAATCAGTTTTATATTTGCTCGTAGCTGCGACCGCATTATTATAAGCTGCTTGAGCTGCATCTCTCGCTTTTTGGGCAGCTTCTGTAGCGGCAGTAGAAGTTGTTAAAACAGAATTGGCTTCATCTAAAGCTTTTTGTGCAGCTTCCAAATTAGCTTTCAAGCGTTCATAATCTTCTTTTATCTGGTTATAAGAACTGGCTGTAGAAGTCAATCTTGCAGCTGCAGCACTCAATGTAGCGTAATCAGTGCTTGTACCTTTAGTATTAAACTGAACTTGCGGGTCGTTCATCTTTTTCTGTGAACCGGTATAAACATTAGAATTATAGTGATAAGTTACTACATAGTTGTAGTTTTCATCACTCGTACCCAATTGCTCCCATTTATCCATCGTAACTTCATTTACGCCGTCAGTATATGAGTACTGCGTCTTAGTGTAATCCTGTGTACTAGGCGGAATCGGCACACTCAAACCCAACATTTGGTTAAACAAATTCGCAGACTGATTAGACAAAACCGTACGTGCTTGGTTAATCTGTTGTCCTTCGTATTCGCAATTTGATTTTCTTGCAACCAGAGCTAAATATCTGGCTTGAGATGCTGCCATACCCATAATGGTATCTCCTATTTTTCTCCCTCTCTTCACAGAAAGGGCTGTGGTGATATATTCACCCGCATTGTACTACATTCTTCTATTCTTGCTTTTAATGGGATATTACTAAAAGTCAATTCTTATAATAGTATTATATAGTATTTTTACAAAATTTAACAAAAAGAAAAATTAAAAATCATACATTTGATGTAGATGATTATGAAAAAATCATACTATTAGTGGAGTCTGTTTTTAAGTCAGCTTAACAAAATTTACTCATAGAAATAAAACCGGACAAAGTTGAACTATTAGCACTATGATTTCTCTCAGTAACTTTATTACTGCAATTTCCTTCTACAGTTTTAAATGAGCCATCAGCATTAACTGCTGTTACAATACCTGTGTGAGATTTTCCGCCTTTTTTCTCTATCATAATATCGCCAACTTTAACATTGTTTGCAATGAAGTTAGCTTTTTGAGAAGCAGGTAATTCCTTGTAGCAATTATTACTCTTACCCCAATCTCGCAAAGAATTTACAGACGCAAGTGTGCTAAATGATGAAGGCAGTTTACTACCAAAAGTTTGTTTAATATTATAGGCTACGAAGTCCGCACACCAAGGTCGAGTCCTTCCGCCGGAGAACAAACGATTGCCTTCACTGTCAGAATTTACTTTTCCGATATAGCTTTTTGCTTTATTAACAAGTTGTAGCTGTAAAGCACCTCCAGAGGAACCGGAATAAGTAAAGCTATCACCAATATTGCTTGTAAAATTGAAAGCCGGTAAAGAAAAGTTAAAATTAAAATTATTCAAACAATTATTCGTCGGAAGTGTTGCATTTGAATAATTCCAAACATTATTAGTCGAAAACATTGCATTCTTCGAGATAAAATCTTTAAAAGATTGGTCAAATTGGACAAACAAAGATGTAAAATCAGGCAATATAGGAACGTCCAAAAACGAAACCGACGGGGTGTCCGCCATCCCGCTAAATAGGTTATTAAGATTTGCAAATGGGTTCCATAAATTCATCGCTTATATCCTTAAATATATAAAGTATATATTTAATAAATAATTGCTTTTTTGTAACAAATCTTAATCTTACCAGTTTTCAGAACCATATGGCTTGTACTTATTGATAAAAGCTTGGTGTTTATCTATAATCCGCTGCAATTCGGGTTCTTGTTTCACCCTGATTGAATAATCCAAAATCTCTTCTTTAAGCTTGCGAACCTGTTGTTTAACCCGTTCGTTTTCCATAAAAACAAATCCTTCATATCCGCAACCTTCCGGTAAAAATGCAAAAGGCGATTTTGGATAATCCGAACAAACTTCCGGTTTTTCAGGGTTTGTACACAAATTATCCTCTAAGTATTTACAACGACAAAATGTGATATTTTCTCTTTTCCCAATCACAGCTAACATTCGCTCAAATTTTTCATCAAGAGTTTGGATTCCATCTCTATACATTACTCTTTTGGAGAAATCAACGGCTATATTATCGCAGCATTTCCCGCACTTGTTACAATAATCTTTTTCCATATTCCTATTTTATACATTTAATAAAGGATAGTCAAAAACGTAAAGATGTAATATTATGGAAATTAAGATAAGATAGGAGAGATATTATGAAAAGATTATTTTTGACTTTTGGACTACTTGCAATAATAAATATTCCTGCTATGGCTGACGGAAATGCGTTCACACCATTAAATTTTAATGATACTCAATATGGTACGCCAAAAACAACTTCTGCAGCTTCATCAACTGCAGCTCCAACAGCTTCTTCTGTTGACGGTGACGCTATCGGGAACGGAAATATTCAAAACGCAATTTTGCAACTGGACAATGCTCAAGTCGATATTAGAAACGATTTGTTAAACTGCAAAACAAAATTTGCTGACGTTGATGCCCAATATAAGCTTGTTAAATCGGAAAGAAAAGCTTTGAAAAAACAAGTTAGTACAATCGAAAAACGCATCAAAGAAATTGACAAAGCAAAAGAAAAAATCAGAAAAAATATGTTATAAAAAGTTATAATAAAAGGGGCTGGCACCTTCGGTGCCAGCCCCTTTTTCTACCTATTGTTTTGGCTGCTGAAACAAAGGCGTGCTGCGGTTCTGCATACAAACTCCGAATTGACAGCTTGAATTGTAGCTGTAGTCGCTTTCTGCAGGAGAAAATTGACGGATTTGTTGTCCGATGTCACTTCTATCAACAGGGTTTAAACGTCCTTCCGGAGTGCCTGAAAATTCACTAATATTGCTTTTGTGATTATAAATAGGCTCAACCTGCTCCCTAAACCCCGGGAGCTGACAAACAGTTTCTGAGCCGTCAATCGGACAAGCTGCAAAAGTCGGAATTGCAAATAATAATGCTGATAATATTAAAAACTTTTTCATAATTTAACTCCTTTTACCTCTTATATAGTAAGCTCATTTCTTTGTTTAACATTGCCCAAATCGGCTAAGTTAATTTGACAATTTTTTACATTTCAACTTTTTGTAGGATACGTTTTTTGAGAGTATAATGATAATATACATATATGGGATTTGGAGGTATTGTAGTTGTACGCTTATCAACAGCAACAAAGAACAGCAAACAGATTGCACGTAGTGCCTGATAAAAGACACAACGTACACAGACATATTGCCAAGAAAAAGAAAACCAATCCGCTAGTTGAATTAGTAAGGCTTTTGGTTGTATTTTCGTTCCTTGGAGCGTTTATGCATTTCGTTTTCCCAACTTGCTTTAACCGACTTATCCAACAGGTATTTATGCCTAATAATGTGGCTTTATCTACAAAACCTACGGCAGGCATGGCTTCTAACAAATGGAAGAAACCTGTGGGGGCTGATTTGTACACAATTGCCAATCCTACAACAAAATATTTAAGCAATGATATGTTTAATAATCGCTTGCTTATGACACCTACCATTCAAAAAACACACAGCGAAATTACAACAATGTATCACACTAACGAGATGACCGGCCTAAAATCACAACTTCAGGGTTTGATGTCACAATACCCGATGATTAAGCCTTCAATCTATGTTTGGGAATATGAAAACGGCAAATATGTAGATATTAACGGAGATAGCCTATATTCTGCAGCAAGTATTATCAAATTGCCTGTACTTGTCAGATTGTTCAAATCAATAGAAGCAAACCAGATGACAATTTATGATGAAATGTTGCTTACGGATTATTACCAATCACCGGGATCCGGAAATCTTCAATATGCACAAACAGGTCGCAAATATTCGCTTGACAGCCTCGCAAAAACAATGATTCAGGATTCTGATAATACTTCAACAAACATGATTATGTCAAAATTGGGTGGCATGGACGATATTAACGTTGGGTTGAGAGATTGGGGCATCTCTACAACTTATGTAAGAACTTGGTTACCTGATTTAAAAGGTACAAATAAAACAACCGCAAAGGACATGGCTAAAATTCTTTATAATCTCGATAACCCTGGGTTCTTGAATGTAAACTCAAGAGAATTTATTATTGATTATTTAAGCCACGTAAAAAATAACAGATTAATAGCTGCAGGTCTTGGTGACGGTGCAATGTTTATTCACAAAACAGGTGACATCGGCACTATGCTTGGAGATGCAGGTATTGTATTTGCTCCAAACGGCAAAAAATATATCATTGTAATTTTAGCAAACAGACCTCATAATGCTCCTCAAGGAAAAGATTTTATAGTAAAAGCATCAAGCATCATATATAAGGCAATCGTCGGATAATTTTTTGTAAAAATTTGTAAAGATTTATCAATATTTGCGTTAAATAACGCAAATATTTTTATGTTCAGATTTTTTTAATAGTATGATAGTTGTACGTCAATTATAAAAAGGGAATTGCTATGAGAAATTTGAAACACAAACTTTCGATTTTAG
This sequence comes from uncultured Candidatus Melainabacteria bacterium, assembly GCA_934754775.1. GTDB lineage: Bacteria > Cyanobacteriota > Vampirovibrionia > Gastranaerophilales > Gastranaerophilaceae > CAG-196. The sequence continues at coordinate 56,673 of CAKVIM010000012.1, forward strand.
CTATGACAGCGTTATTTGCATCAATGCAAGTTAGCTATGCGG
>CAKVIM010000013.1 GCA_934754775.1 uncultured Candidatus Melainabacteria bacterium
ACATCTTTAGAACTCTCCTTGATATCTCTTATGTATATATAAAGTATTTAAAAGAATAAAAATTGCCTTTTTAGACTTGAATTGTGAAGTTTTGTAACGTTTGAGCTAAGAAAATCGAAATTTCTTAATAATATTAATAGTGAGTGGTGATTATTGAGTGGGGGCGTGGTGAATAGGGAGCAAATATTGTTTTCTCCGTGAAGTTTTGTAAACATCCATGCCCACCAATGCTTGTTTTTGTTATAATTAGAGATATCTTAGCTTTATGGGTGTTGGGAGATTATGAGAGAAAGAATTCTTTTATTTATAATATTATCGTGCTTAGGCGTGTTTTTGTATGTGTTCCAAAACTACGTAAACACAGTTGTCGGTTTTGTTATACTTTGTGCGTGTATGGTGATTTACGGGTTTTATTCAATTGCTGCGACGAAGTATCAGAAACGTAAATTAAAAAAACACCCGCCGGTTATTAACGAAAACTTTAAACCGTTTGTTACTGTGATGATTCCGGCACATAATGAGGAATCTGTTATCACAAATACGGTAGAAAACGTGTTGCAGCTAGATTATCCGTCTTTTGAAATTATTGTAATTGATGATAGAAGTACAGATAATACTGCGTCTGTCATAAAGGATTTGGAATCAAAGTACGAGAATGTAAAGGCTCTTATTCGTGAGCAGGGTGCTTTTCCTGGAAAATCTGCGGTTTTAAATGATGCTTTTAAAATTGCAAAAGGCGAAGCTATTCTTGTGTTTGATGCTGATGCGACAGTTGAACCTGATTTTTTGAATAAACTTATTCCTAATCTTGAACCGGCTGATGTCGGAGCTGTTCAGGCAAGAAAGATTATTAGAAACAAAGATGTCAACTTGCTTACTAGATGCCAAAATAATGAATATACGCTTGATACATATTTGCAAACAGGTAGAGATGCAGTTAAGGGTGCGGTTGAATTACGTGGAAATGGCGAATTGATTAAGCGTGCTGCGTTAGAAGATATTAATGGCTGGAATAATTACACAATTACAGACGATTTGGATATGTCAACCAGATTACACATCAAGGGGTGGGACGTTAGATTTTGTCCGGAGGCTTGTGTTTATGAAGAGGGTATTGTCTACATAATGCCACTATTCAGACAACGTAGAAGATGGCTGGAAGGCACGATTAGAAGATATTTGGAATATTTTGGTGCTGCAATGAAATCTAAAAAGATGTCTTTGCGTGCAAGATTGGATATGGCGATTTATATTACTCAGTTCATTATGCCACTATGGTTTATGATGGAAGTATTTTTTAGAGTAGTAAAATTCCTTACCGATAAAATTGACCCGTATAGCTTGCACAACGTTTTGTGGTCATCCTTGATTGTATCTTTAGCAGTTGGGCTCGGGTTCTTCTTCGCCATAAGATACAGTTTGAGAAAGTATGACAGTGTACCGAGATGGAGTGCATACAGACAGGCTTTTGAGACTACGGTTTACTTTTTAATAATATGGTTCCCAATGGAATTATTTATTTGTGGTAAAATATTATTCTGTAAGAAGGATATGAACTGGGGCAAGACTGCTCACGGTTTGGTGATGGAAGAGAAAAATCGTCAGGAATTAGAATTACAAGAGGTATAGATAGTGATAGATTTAGAATATGTAAGAGAACATGTTAGAATGGTTCCGGATTTCCCGAAAAAAGGGATTATGTTTTTGGATATTACAACAGCGACTAAAGATGCAAAATCAATGCAGTATATGACAGATTTTTTGTATGAAAAATTTAAAGATGCAAAAATCGATTATGTTGCAGGTGTAGAATCAAGAGGATTTATTTTTGGAGCTGCTTTGGCTTATAAGTTGAATGCAGGTTTTGTGCCAATAAGAAAACCAAACAAATTGCCTGCTGAAACAATCAAGGAAACTTATTCTTTGGAATACGGTACTGATACAATCGAAATGCACGCAGATGCACTTAAATCAGGTGATAGAGTTCTTGTTATAGACGATTTGTTGGCAACAGGCGGAACCGCTCTTGCTGCTTGCAATCTTGTTAAACGAGTAGGTGCAGAAGTTGTTGCAGCTGCGTTTGTAATCGAATTGAATCCGCTTAAGGGTAGAGAAAAGATTGAATCAACAGGCGTGAAGGTTGTTTCAATGCTTGATTATGATTTAGATTAATAGATTTATGAAAAAAACGAAATGTGCGGTTTTCGAATATTCGAAAACCGCACATTTCGTTTGTAAAACTTATAAATCAAAAGGCGTTTCTTCTTTGTAATAATTCTTTTTGCCTTGTTTCATTTTGTCGTTGCGTTTTTTTATATCCTTTGACACATTTTTGTAAGCGTTGTCTAATGATATTTTTGCGATTGGTTTGTTTGTTGCTCTATCATTTACAATTAGCCAGTACGATTGTTTAACGTTATTTACGCTGAAAGAAATCTTGCCTGCGAACCTGTCACCGGGCTTGAGTTGAGAGAACAGAAGTCTGGTATCTCCGAATATTGATGGATTAAATACTGCGTTATAATCATTTACTAACGCCAAATCCATGCCGGAGAATGCTTTTTTAGACATGTTTGAAATCGAAAGCGAAAGCGTTATTGTGTTAACTTCGCCAAATGGGTCTTTATCATATAGAATATTTGCAATTCTGATATCAAGTCCGGGGTATTTGATTTCATTTTGTTTAAGAGCTTCTTCTCTATAAACCGGAAGTTCTACGTTTGAAAGGATTTTTACCCTAATTTCATCTCCTGGGGCAATAAGAACATTTTTTCCTTTGCGGTAAAGTGACATCCCAAGCCCTATTGTTCCACCCAGTGCCGCTCCGCCGGCTACAGTGTAACCTTGAGAAGCAATTGCAGCTTCCAGACCAAGGGCTTGCAGAGCGAATAGACCGCCTGCTACACCACCGACTGCTGTGTAGCCGACATCTGTTGCTACTATTTTAGTTGCAGCTTTTAGCGGGTGAAGCTTGGTGGACATTTTCCCTTCGATTGGGATTTCTCGTCCGTCAGGTGTTACAAGATAGTCGAAACTTAAGCTCAAATGCCCGTCACGTCCCAAACGCTTTGCTTCGCTTGTTTGTGTAATCGTGCCGTGAGCAACAGTTCCTTTTGGAATAATAACTCCTTTGTCTCCGATTACGTCTGAAGTGACTTCTGCAAAGAATTCGTCCCCTTCAATTGAGAAAGAGCCGTCCAGTACTTGAGAAACTGTCATTTGAATAACGTCCTTTTTCTCAAGGTATTCTTTTTTGCCTGTAAAGAGTTCTTTATCCAACTCCGGATATTGGTCATCAAATTCCGCATGACCTTGTATTGGAACATCTGCAAACGCACTGTTTGCAAGACAAAGACTCATTAATAGTATTGCTATCCTCTTCCTCATAACTTAATTATACTATCTTTTTCTTTAAATACAAAATTTTACGCATTAAGTAAACTGTTGTAAATATCTATTGTTAGCTTGCAGATGCTAAGATTTCTGTCCACAAGACTTTTTATTGTGTTTTTGTAGCAAATAAGAAGTGCTTTGTCTAACCCTTCAGAGTCCAGTGCTGCTCTAATTGGCGTACATAATTCGCATGGTCTTGTTCTTGTCTCGATTTTATCGGCTAAGAAAATAATCTTTTCAAACGGTGTCATGTCGACTTTACCTAAGGTGTGCCATCTTATTGCAGATAAAATCTCTTCATCTTCTACTTGAAACTCTTTTTGGGCGATGTAGGCTCCGACCGGTGCGTGGTGAGTTTTTGGATTGTATAATTCCCCATCAACAAGTGATAATTTCGCTAAAATCTCGTTTGTTTCAGCTTTTGGCAAACACTTTGCACAGTCGTGTATAAGCCCTGTAAAATAAGCTTTTTCTTCGTCTAATCCGAATATTTTGGCAAGTTCTTTTGCACAATCGGCAGTTCCGAGTGAGTGCTCATATCTTTCATCGTTCAAATTCGCTTTAAGCCAGTTTTTTATATAATCAATAGTACAAACCATTTTTCTTTATGTATTCCTCTACTTTTTCAATGCTTCCGTTGGATTTGTGGTTTCTCAGACTTGTTGAAGATACGTCTAAAAAATCCATGTTCGCTAATTCATAATCAAAATTTTCTTTCGGAGTTAACTCCACTCCTCTTGGGAACACGATGAAATGGACGAGCTTTGCAAGTTCATCCGCTTTATACCAGCTGTTAATTTTTTCAAACGCATCTGTTCCAATTAAGAAGTTTAGCTTGCCATCTATTTTGTATAACTCTCTGATTTTTTTTACCGTAATCAGAGAATACGATTTTTCGCCATTTTCGCCCAGCTTGTACTCAATATCAGATAGTTCAAATTTAGGATTTGTCTTTATTGCAAGTTTAACCATGTTGAGCCTGTGTTCTGCAAGCATAGGGCTAATATCTTTGTGCGGTGGAATGTAGGCGGGAATGAATATAACTTTTTCAAATTTGTATTTTTGCAGGGCAAACTCAGCTACCGCTAGGTGGGCTCTGTGAATTGGATTGAATGTTCCAGGGAAAATACAAATACTCATAAGTTTCTCCTTGTAAACATTTTATACCAAACAAAGAATAATCAGAGGTTTTTCGCAAAAAAAAGCCCGATATTTTGTATCAGGCACCATTAGATAAGTAAGTTGGGAATTAAATTAGTAAGATTAAGATTGGTATTATTTAAAAAATCTAATTTTTCGCTCTGGAGATAAATGTTACTCTTGATTTCATATCCATTGCGAATAATCTCATTTCATCCATAAGAATATATGATTTATCTTCTTCAGGGTTTTCGTTTATGTAAAATTCTTTAGAAATTTGAGTTGCCATAGCGTTAATATTGTAGCTCTGTAGTAGTGCCATATTTACCTCTATTTATTAAACCCTTTTTTTACAAATCAATCAGACCATATACAAGCATTCAAAGCTTTGTAAATGATTTAACTGTTTGTTTTTGTGGGTTTAACTCTCTTAAATTCGTCTTACATATATATAAAGTATATCTACAAATGCGAATTTCAAGAAGGGATTTCTTTGTTACAAAACTTAATATTGTTTGCTAGAAATACTAAAGATAAAAACTAGACTATTACTGTGTTGTAGATGTGAATTGTAACGAATTGTAAAACATCTTCCAAAATCATTAAAGTTTTTAGAAAAAATGCCGATATACATTATATATCATATATGAGGTGTGTATCATGTCAAACTTCACAGTAAACGGAGTATATTCTTATACAAGTGCTAATATCTACTCTTATCTGGGGCGGACGCCGGTAAGCTCGACTGCCTTGGAGCGTGCATTTGACGATTTTGATATTACTCCTACAGGTAAAACTGATGACTTGGAAAAGCTGAATTCTGCGATGTACGAGCAGTATTCTAAGCAGGTACAGGAACAAATTGACAACCAAAATAATCAACAGGTTGTTCCGTGGGCAAGTTTGTGTGCTCAAATCGGTATTCAAGCAACGGGTGATTATGACAAGGACTATGCTGCTTTCAATAATGCCATTCAGTTGTTGAGTCAGAGTGCAATTGATGGTCAGGCAATGACATATTTTGCAGGCTTGAAAACTGAAGCATCCAGAGCGTTTGGTTTGTCTAATAAGCCATCAGCACAAGATGCTCCGATATCCTATCAGGCATATCAGGCACAGTTTTTAACCTAAGTTTTGGGCGGCAGATATTCTGACCGCCTTTTTGTTAAGAATTAAATCCTTGTGATATAATAGTCGTGAGGATTTTTTTATGAATATTTTAGTTACGGGTGCAAGCCGAGGTATTGGAAAAGCTATCGCAGAAGAAATGGAATTGCAAGGACACAGGGTTTTTGCTGTTGCAAGAAACGAAGAACTTTTGAAGAGTTTTGCTAATTATTTCGTATGTGATATAGCTGAAAATCCCCAAAAGCTTGGTGATTATATTGAAGCAAACAAGATTGATGTTTTAATTAACAATGCGGGCGAGTATATTTATTCTCCGATTGAGAATGTTAATTATTCTCAAATCGAGCATATAACAAAGACAAATTTGAAAGCACCTTTGTATTTGATTTCACGGGCAGTACCGTTTATGAAGTCGCAAAAATGGGGCCGAATTATTAATATTGGCTCAATTAGCGGCGTTATGGGTGAAGCAAATGCAAGCTTGTATTCTGCAACAAAATCAGGTTTATTTGGTGCTACTAAGGCATTAGCTCTTGAACTTGCGGAATATGGAATTACGGTAAACACAATTAATCCTGGGTGGGTTGATACAGAAATGGGTAATTCTTCTGCTGAAGACGGTGAGTTTACAAAAGAAGAAATAGTTGAATGTATTCCTCAGAGAAGATTTGTAGCTCCTTCTGAAATCGCCGGCATGGTGAAATATTTGGTTTCAGAGGACGCAAAAGGGGTTACGGGTCAGGCGATAAACCTTTGTGCTGGGCTTACTTGCGGGTGCTAAAATAAATTTATATATGAAAGGAAATAAAATGTTATCTAAACAAGAATTGTTAGACTTGTATAATATGGATTTGGACAAGCTTTTGGCTGAATCACAGAAATATTTGAAGGATGAAGTTGAGTTTTGTTCAATTATAAATGCTCGCTCCGGTAAATGTTCTCAGAATTGCAAATATTGTGCTCAAAGCTCTCACTATAATACAGAAATTGAATCTTATCCGCTTATGGATGTTGAAACTGTTGTGCATGCCGCTCACGATAGTGTGAATAACGGTGCAAACAGAGTTGCAATTGTAACATCTGGCAAAACTCCTGACGAGAGCGACTTTGATACAATGCTTGACATGATTAAGGCACTTAATAAAGAAGGAATTAGTAGCTGTGCAAGTATCGGAATTCTGAATGAAGAACAGGCTAAAAAACTTGCTGAAGCTGGCTTGGTTCGTTTTCATCACAATATAAACACTTGCAAATCATATCATCCGAACATCTGCACGACTCATACTTATGAAGAAAGAGTTAACACAACAAGATTGGTTAAAAAGTATGGCATGGAACTGTGCTGTGGCGTAATTTTGGGTATGGGAGAAACTCCGGAACAAAGAGTCGAGATGGCGTTAGAACTAGCTGAAATCAATCCGGACAGCATTCCTGTTAATATTTTGACGCCGATACCAAATACTCCGTTTGAAAGCTACGGTGATAAGATTGATGAGGAAAATGTTTTAAGAACGTTGGCTATATTCAAAATAGCTTGCCCGAATGCATCTATTAGAATTGCGGGCGGTAAAAAGGCAAGATTGTCCGAAGAAACGATAGAAAAAGCATTCAGATACTGTGCCGATTCAACAATTGTAGGTAATTATCTTACAACAACAGGTTTTACGCCTGATGAGGATGAAAAACTTATAGCAAAAATAGGTAGAAAAAGATGTCGCTCTTTAGTTTGTTCTTAATTTTTGTTAAAATCGGTGCAATTCTGCTTGGTGGCGGGTATGTAATTCTGCCGATTATGACAAGTGAATTTGTCGATAAAAGAAATCTGGTAAGCCATGACGACATTGTTGATTATTTTGCACTGGCACAATCTCTTCCGGGGATTATAGCTGCAAATATGTCAATGTTTATCGGTTATAAACTGAAAGGCAAATGGGGTGCAATAGCTGCAATGCTAGGGGTTATATTTGTGCCGTTTTGGTCAATTGTCTTATTGGCTTCGATTTTAGGCTCATTAGTAAATAATTCTTACGTACAGGGTGCTCTTTGGGGGGTTGGAGTTGCTGTAATTGCACTAATTATACTTACTGTACGTGAAATGTGGCAAAAATCAACAAGAGATTTGTTCTTTTATATAATTTTTGCTGCTACGCTATCAACCTTGATATTTTTAAAATTAACACCGATTCAGACAATTCTGATATTTACAGCAATAGGTGTGTTGTATCAAAGATTTGTGGCAAGTAAACTTTCCGGGGGTAAACAATGATTTACGCCCACTTAATTTTGGAATTTTTTAAGATAGGTTTGTTCTCTTTTGGAGGCGGATATGCGACAATTCCTTTCTTGTACCATATTTCGCAGGTGTATAACTGGTATTCATTGGATGAACTTACTCAAATGGTAGCTGTGGCATCAATTACCCCTGGGCCTGTCGGGATAAATGTTGCAACTTATGCAGGCTTAAAAAGTGCAGGGGTTTTGGGTTCAGCGTTCGCAACTATATCAGAAATGTTGCCATCTCTGTTTTTGGTTATAATCGTTTCAAAATTATTGAGAAAGTTTAGTGATAATTTTTATGTGAAGTCAATTATTAAAACTTTAAAACCTATAAGCTGCGGACTTTTAGGTGCAGTTGCAATCGGACTTTTGCGTCCGGAGATAACTGATATTAAGGCAATGATATTGCTCGCAATATTACTGTTGTTGAGTTGGAAGTCAAAACGTGACCCGCTTTGGTATATACTTTTGTCGGCGGTCATTGGGATAATTGCCGTTTGGCTAGGTGTTTAACTTGACACTTTCCGATTTTAATAATATCATTGACTAGTATTGATGTGTGTGGGGGGAGATTATATTATGCAGATTTATGCAGTAAATAGTGTTATACCGACAAAAAATGCTCAGAAGGCAAAGAAGGTAAATTCAAATCCTTCATTCGGAAGTGTTTATTCTAAGAATATCGAAAAGGGTTTGAGTGCAAAGATTGAGCATTCTTATTATGCAAAAGAGTTGTTTGCAAAACTTTTGTCTGCGGTGCGAGGGGACGTTGGGTTTGCGGTAAACAAGAATAATTGTATTGATAATTATAAATTCATATCAGATTTATACTTGACATTATTAAAAGCAAATAAAAATAAAGAAAAAATAGTTTTGTCTAAAGATAGAGCTACCGCAAAACCAATTATTACTAGCGAAGCAGGTGAAATAACATTTCATGATCCGGGGTCCGGCAAGCCGGCTATCCAATTTGCAATGGAAGAAAAATCTTGTTATGTACTAAAACGCCCTAATAATTTAAGTAAATTTTATTTGTGCGGTGGCAAAAAAGAAACTTACGATATTACGCCAGAAGGAAAAGTTGTTAACCATAAATTCTTTAAGGAAAACGGCGACGAATATATTCCTACAAAATAGTATTATTTCTTCATAACTACTTTTAATTCAACTCGGCGGCTTTTTGAGAAATCTTCTTTTCCGCTCACTATGATTGGTGTAGAGAAGCTTGCTCCTTCTACAATAATCATTTTGCGTAACTTATTGCCGTTTTGCTTGTTGTAAGGCGTGTTTGTCATATATTCTGCGACTGCATAAGCTCTTTTTAAGCTAAGCTCCATATTCTTCATATACTGTTCGTCAGCAGAATATTTGCCTCTAAATGTTTGTGAGTCAGTGTGACCTTGGATAATTATTTTTTCAACGTTTTTATTCAAGTATTCATTTTTAAATATTGAGTCAAAATATACAGGAGCAAATTTGTCCAGATATTTTTTACCTCTGGCAGAAAGCTCGTAGCTATTGATATCAAAGAGTTCCAAATCGGAAATTTTTACGACACCTGTAACGTCGTCAATGTTTGCGTCAATATTTTGTTCTTTAAGTGTCTCTTCGAGTGCTTCTGATGCTTTTTTCTGCTCCATCTCGCCTTGGATTTTAGAATAGAAGCTTGTCATATATGTGTAGAAAAATAGAACGATAAAGACCAACACAAGTGCGGTCATCAAATCTGTCATTGTGACCCAAAAAATGTTATCTTGGCTACTGTCCTCTTGTTTTCGTTTAATTCTCATACTTTATTCCTTAGAATAATTTGTCAACTACGTCGCTTCCGCCCGAATTTTTACCCAGAGTTTCGTTAATTTTGTTTAAGCTGTACAAAATATTTTCTAAATATGGCGTTGTTGTTTCTCCGAGAGATTTTGCTACTGCTTTAGAAAAATCTTCAGGCAAAGATTTCAATAATTTTTCGTTGGTGACGTTTTGCAGCTTTGATTCCTTGACCAAATCAAGCAGGAATTTTTCGCTTGTTACAATATCGAATAGTCTGATTAATTCTTTTTGAATAGCCAAACATTGCTTTTTGCACATTCTGTTATACATGATTTTTTCTATCAACATAAATAGAAGTGAAAAGCCGACTGCAAAAACAGAACAAAGAGCTGCAATTTGAATATTCGAAATTAGCATATTTAAAGAGCTTCCAATGTTCTCATCTGCTGAAAAATTAACTTCTGTAAATGCGATAGCCATTTTTAAGAATGTGAAAAACGGGCCAAGACCGGTTAATAGGGTTGGCATTGCTTGTATAAATTTGTTGTTAATTTTTGAGTAGATGAGGGTCTCTTCGTTGAAGAAATATGCAGCGTCGATAGTTAGACAAATATCAGATTTTAATTCCCCGGATGAGTTTTGTGATGTAAGGAATAGTTTTTCCGGAAAAATTAATGCTTTTTTGAAGTCTTCCCAAACTGTCGAAGTGTAATTATCGGAGCTCATAAAGCTGTCGAGTTCCTGAAATCTGTATGAGAGTTCTTTCTTATTCAAAGAGCTTAGAAAGCTGTAAACCGCTTTCAGCTTAGTTTCTACCCTAGCGTAATTCTTTAGAACGCTCATAATGCAGAACAAAAAGAACATTGTAATAATTAGAATTGCAGGCTCCGTAATTATTTTCAAAAACATCATACTCTCCTTTATTTAGTGTATAGTATAGCATAAACTTGTATTTTAGACTATAATCTTGTATATGGAATGTCCTAAGTGTCATAAAAAAATATCAGAACAAGAAACCGTTTGTCCGCATTGCCATAAGGTGCTGGTTTTGGAATGCCCGAATTGCCACTCAAAGGGTGAAAATGCTGTATGTGAAAAATGCGGTTATATAATTCTTACAAAATGTACAAAATGCTCTAGGACTGTTTCAACCGCTTCTGAAAAGTGCAAATGCGGTTTTCCTGTTGCATCATCAATTGCTTATCAGGAGTGTGACTCGGATGAATTTGCAGCTATAGTAATAAAGTTTTCGGCACTAAGTCAGATAAAAAGACTTTTGAAAAGCTCCGAACTCTATAAAAAATTCTCTATAAAGCTGAGAAACCTTCTTACTGCACAATTAAAAGGTGTTGAAGGCAAGGTTATTGCTTATCAGGATGTTTTTGTTGTTAACTTCAATAAAGAACTTTCGTTCCAAACTTCGGCTAACAAAGCCGTCAGACTTGCTCTAAAGATTGCAAATGCGTTTACGACATTGAATACAAATGTAAAAGAAGAGTTGGGTACATCTTTAAAACTGAATATCTCGATTGTGAAGAAGCGTGCGGAAGATTTGCTAAAACAGTCTGCAATTGAGAGCAATGTTAAACTTTTAAATATCAAGAAGCTTGATAAAAAATATCTTTCCGGCATGCAAATTATGCTTGACCAATATGTTTGGGATAACGTAAACAAAGATTATAAGACGGATTCGCTTTTCTCAACCGAGCAGGACGGGCGTTCTACAATGTATTATGAGTTGCTTCTTGAAAACTATATTTTACCGCCTTCAGAAAATGTTGCTCAAGAAAAAATCGATGTGACTCCTGTTGATATCCAAAAAGAAAACACCCAATCAGAAGAAGATTCTTATACTTTTAAGATTTTTGATATCAACGCAAAATGCAATTTTAAGCGAGTTACTGCGGATTCTTTGCTCGCAAATCTTGATAGTGATGCGAAAATTATTTCTATAAGGGCGGATAAGGAATCCCAGATTGATACTGCGAAACTTGTTCAATATTATACTGCTAAAGGATTGCGAGTTTTGCATGTAGCTTGCACAGAAGAGATGAATTACAAGCCTTGGGGGGCTTTGGAAAGCTTGTACAGAGAATTTTTGACACTTCCTTATCATAATTCTTTAATAAATCAGGAAAAACTTCCTCAAAATGCTCTAAGCGAACTTGTTTTGGGCAATGCTCGCAAAGCTTCTACTCCAGAAGATGCCAGATTTGCTTATTTAGAAGATTTCGAGAATTTCTTAAGACAGCTTAAAAACTGCGTTGTGTTGTTTGAAGGGCTTGAATGTATTGATGATACGACAATTCAGACATTAGAGTTGTATTTTGATAAGTTTAAGCGGATTAATGTTCCGTTTGTATTCCTGACGAATTCCGAAGTTGCTCTGCATTCCAAAATCAAGGAACTTATGAGAACGCCTTTGTATACGGAATATGTTTTGACAAAGACGAATGTACTCTCTTTAATCGGCGATATGAAAGAAGATGCGTCTGATTTCATTGACTCTTTTTATTTTGAAAAAATCAAAGAAAATTATAACGGCTCCTTGCAGTATTTTGAAAATGCACTTGAACTGTTGGCAGAAAAGGATGTGCTGATTACCTTTGAGGGCAAACTCCTTATAAAATCTAATAATTCCGTCGTTTTGCCAAATAGCTTGGAAGAGCTGGTTAAAGCTCGATTGAAGGTGCTAAATAATTTGAGCGATAATGCTTCTCTAATCCTTGCTTACGCATCTTATCTCGGGCACAGACTGGATTTGGCGACATTGGAGAAACTCGGAGTTAAGGATATTGAAAACAGTGTTAAACTCCTTGTTGAGAAAGGTTTTGCAAGGATTTTCGGAAATATTCTTTATATAAATAATTATAATTTGGTGAAAACGGTGGTTTGCAATGTGCAGAAAGCTTCTGTCGTAGAGTATTTGTGCAAAAATATTATTCATTTCTTAGGTGATGGGCTTGAGTATGCAACAATGCTTTTGGTAGCGGGTAAACTAGGTATGTTTAAGGAAGAGTACATGTTACTTCTGCAAAATTCGATTTATTCTATGCAGGTCGGGGATTATGACGCATATCTGAAGAACTGCGAAGGATTCTTAGCTATAGCAGAGCATGTTAAAACAAAAGTTTCGCAAAAAGACCTTGAAACAGATAAAAAAGAGGTTTATCAAAACATCTTGATGAGTCTTTATGCTTATTCTCCACGTAAGATTTATCCGATAGAGAAAGTCCTTTTAGAGGACGCATTGCAAGAGTCTGATGATGAGAAAATTGTAAAACTTTCTAATCTGATGTTGCAGGGGGCTTTACTTTCTGCAAATTATACAGAGGCTTTGCCACTATTGCATAATATTTTGAGCAGAATTCCGAATCCGACGCTTTTGGTTAATGGTGCTGTGAACGCAAGATTTTTGCTCCTTTCACTTATCAATATTGAAATTCTCTTCAATTTGGGTGATTTTGTTCAGTGTGTTGATGTGGCAAAAGATTTGTTGAGTGTGATTAAACCGGATTTGATAGACAAGATTAAACCGGCAGGATTTTCTGTAAATCTTTTTGTGAACCATCTTTCTGAAACTTTCCGTATGGCAGCGTTTGCGAAATTATTCCTCGCAGAAGATGATATGGAAGAATATTTCTTGGCAGTGGAAACTTCTCTTGGTACAGAACTTCAAGATGCTTCTGCAATTCGTGCAATAAGAGAGTTTTTGAAGGGTGAAAATTATGCTCCTTCAAATGTTGAGGACGCTTCAGCTTATTCAAAAGTGATTTATCTTATTTTGCAAGAGTTTTCGGAACATAAGGATGACTATAAGACTTTTGCACAAAATATATATCAAGCAAAATTATTGGCTGCTGAAATTAACCAATATCAGTTGGAAATGTTCTGTGACTTGTTGATTGGGTATGCTTATTCAAAAGCCGGAGCGAAAAAGAAAGCTGAAATTATTTTCAACGACGTACTTGAAAATTCACAAAAGTCAGCAATATTTAATACAACAGTTCTTGCAAAATACTTTATTGCTCAACTAAAAGTAGAGAAATCCGAAATTGATGAGGCTTTGCAGCTTGTTAATGAGTGCTTAGCCCAACTCCAGAAATACAATAACCGTTCTAAAATAATTTATGTTTTGTTCGAAAAATTATTTATAGAGATTGTAAAATCTCAAGAAATGGAAAATATAGACGTTGACTCAGAGGAGCAAAAGCTCGCTCTGGCAACTTCCGGCGGGAAACTCGCCCGCTTGATTGGTTAGTGTTTTCTTTCGCAGAGGCTTGGAATGCCAATAAGTGCTAAATAGAATACGCAACCGAATAAAACTAAATTTAAGATTTCCATAATAGAATCTCCTTTCCAAAGGTCAATGTCCCTTTTTACTAATCCTATATTTCTCCAATTCCACATCAAGCAGATTAATAACACGATTTCTAAAAATCTTTACAATATGTTACAATTTCAACTTTACAATAAGACTTATTTGAGTGTAGAATTATATTAGGAGGCTTTATAAATTTGAGTAAAGGCTACGAAAGTTTTAATAACTCTGAAACATCATTCAGAAAATCCACGCTAATCCAAGAACGAATCGGACTTGTATCGACACATATGTACAAGCAGTTTTTGGACTATCAGCATGCGACTATTAATACGACTGAAATTTTCGCAGAGATGATAGAAAATTTGCGTGCGATTGCGGATTCTCTTAAGCAGTCATTTTCTTCAAGGGGAATTACCACCGAGAATATTTATGTTGAGTATGATAAGGATAAAACGGTTGTTGTTATTAATATTTTGTGGCATACAATAAGCCTTACTACCAGATGTAATTATGAGCCGCAGGCTTTATTCAGAGAGGCAGCTCCGCCGATGTTTTCCGGACGTATAATGGCTATAAACGGCAATTATAATGAACTTATGGATGGAATTACCTCTCGAAATGATATGATGCAAGTGCTTTTGGATAAAGAAGTTGCGTCTTTGTTTGTTCCGGCTGATAAGACTCAAAATTCTATTTTTAAAATTAGACACTTGGCAAATAGAGAGTTTTTCTTGAATTCGTCTGATGCTTCAAGAGAGTTCGTTCTCAAGGTTGTTGAGACTATTTGTGGCGGTGGTTTGTACCACGAAGAGGGTTCAAGAAAAAGTTTTAATATATAACTTAACAATCGCTTGATTATTGGTTGTTTTTGTGGTTATTTATATTTATGCAGGTGATATCCTCTAAACACCTGTTGTGTATAAGCGGCTAGGAGCTAATCTTTCAAGTTAAGACGCTCCACTTATATTAAACAAAAAGAAGGAAATTGAAATGTTAAAAATCAGATTGAAAAGATTAGGTGCTAAGAAAGCTCCTACATACAGAGTTATTGTTATTAACTCAACAACAAAAAGAGAAGGTAAACCAATCGAAGAATTAGGTTATTACAACCCTAAGACAAAAGAAATGAAGTTGAATAAGGAATCAGCATTGGCATGGATTTCAAAAGGTGCTCAACCTACAGATACAGTTAAGTATTTGATTACAAACTGCAATGAAGACGGTTCTTTGAACTATAAAAAGTCAGAAGTTGTAAAACTTTCTAAGAAAGCTCAAGCTAAAAAGGCTGAAGAAGAAGCTAAGAAAGCTGAAGAAGCAGCTGCAGCAGAAAGCCAAGAAGAAGCTCCGGTTGAAGCGTAATAGAATTTCAAAAGTAGCTCTCTTCAAGGGAGCTACTTTTTTATAAACTTTTGTAAAATTTTTTAATAATTTTAGCAAATAGTTAACTTGTTTAGTTTTAGTACATGTGTATCACATTTGTGGAAGGTAGATAATTATGATGATTAATCCAATTAGTTTTAGAGCTGGTGTAGCACCAATTGTAATGGATGCTCCGACAAAATCAGAAGAGACGAAAACAGAAGTTGTAACAGCTCCAGTAGAAACAGCAGCAAGCTTTAAGGGTGCAGACGCATTAGCAGCATATAATAAAGCAATTTTGGCAGCTGATGATAATACTGAAGTAAAAGCACCTGCTTTCAGAGGTGAAGAAGTTGCAGAAACTGAAGTAAAAGCACCAGCATTTAAAGGTGAAGAAGTAGAAGAAACTGAAGCAAAAGCACCTGCATTCAGAGGTGAAGAAGTTGCAGAAACTGAAGTAAAAGCACCTGCATTCAAAGGCGAAGAAGTTGCAGAAACTGAACCAAAAGCTCCAGCATTCAAAGGTGAAGAAGTTGCAGAAACTGAAGCAAAAGCACCAGCATTCAAAGGCGAAGAAGTAGAAGAAACGGAACCAAAAGCACCTGCATTCAAAGGTGAAGAAGTTGCAGAAACTGAAGTAAAGGCACCTGCATTCAAAGGTGAAGAAGTTGCAGAAACTGAAGTAAAAGCTCCAGCATTCAAAGGCGAAGAAGTTCCGGCAGAAGATGCTGAAGTTGAAAAAGATGCAGAAAAAGCGGAAGCTTAATTCTTAAAATAATTTTAACAAAAAAGTCTTGTCTGAATAAGGACAAGACTTTTTTATTATTTCTGCCAATTTTTAACAAATTCTACGGCTTCTTCGTGGGTCGTGATGTCGCCATTTAACTGCAATTCTTTAATAGAATCAATTACTTTCCCGAGAATTGGCGATGGTTTTATATTTAAAATCTGCATAATCTCATCCCCATCAATAAGCTTTGGAAGCGGAGCGAGCGTATCTTTCTTCTCTAAATAGAATGCCAGTAATTTATTAAGCCCGTCAATATTTGTGCTGATTACATTTTCCGTAATTTCGACCCCTCTAGCGGAGAGTCTGTCAGCCTTTGCAAGAATAATATTGTCAATAACATTATCTTCCATTTTTCTGATATAACGCATCATAACTTTTTCGCTCAAAACAGGTGCTGCAATTACACTTGAAGGGTAGATATGATTCTTAATCATTGATGAAATGTATTCAATTTGTTTTTTAGAAAATTTTAACTCTCTAAGTAGTGGTACGACCATTTTTGAGCCGACATCATCGTGTTTAATAAATCTGTGTCGTCCGCTTTCTTCAATTGTCCAAGTTGAAAATTTCCCAATATCATGCAAAAATCCTGCAAGTTTTAAATGATTTATGCGAGGGAATCCACCAAAATCGACACAATCAAGATGATCTTTAATTTTTTCATCGGAGTCTGAATACAAAATTTCGATTTGTCGTACTGTTTCTATGACGTGATGGAACAAATCTAAATGATGGTGTGAATTAGGCGGCACTTTTTTTAATTCTTTAACGCAAGGAAAAATTTGCTCAAGAAGCCCGAATTCATCCATTTTGAGAAGTGTTTTTGATGTATAATTCCCGCCAAATAGCTTCATTATTTCATAATTAATTCTTTCTTTTGCAGGCTGCATAGCTAGTGGCATGTATTTTTTTAATCCGTTACTTAACTCGGCTCCCATGCCAAATCCGGTAACTGCCAGAAATCTAAACGCTCGAAGTATTCTAAGCGGATCTTCTTCAAAATTTTTATTTGAAATTTGACGTAAGATGTGGTTCTCTAAATCTTTTAGTCCGCCTGTAACATCGATGATTTTATTTTCTTTTAAATCATAAGCAATGGCGTTGATTGTAAAATCACGCCTTTTCAAATCCTCTTCAATCGACTCCCCTTGAAGTTCAGATATATCAAGGTAATTAATTTTATCCTTTAAGACGACTCGATAGATTTTGTTCTCAGAATCGAGCGTAATAAAGGTCGCATCAAGCTTTTTTGCTATTTTTTGAGCAAAAGCTTCTGCGTTTTTTATTGCGATATCTCTGTCTACAAGAATTTTTTTGCCGAGATAAAAATCCCTTACGGAGCCGCCGACTAAATATCCTTCATCGATATCTTTGAGTATAAAATCATCCTTGATATTCATAAACAATATCTCCTAATGCTGTAATTACAGCAGTTTCTGCTTTTAAGATTAAATCTCCAAGACTTACCAGCGGAAGATTTTTGCTTTTGAAATAATCAAATTCTTTTTCTGAAAATCCGCCTTCTGGTCCAATGATTACAAGGATTTTATCTCCTTTTTGTGTCGGATTTTGCTTCAGGAACTGTTTTAGCGAAATTTCAGTTGAGCGTTCTGCAAATACTATTACTCTGTCAAACTGTTTCTCGAGTAGTAAATCAAATGTTATTGGAGAAAAACAACTCGGAATTTTTGCTCTTTCGCATTGTTTAGAAGCTTCTACCATAACTTTTTGCCACTTTTCCTGCTTGTTGACTTTGAGTGCACAATTATCGGTGAAAACCGGATAAACGCCTCTAACGCCAAGTTCTGTTGCTTTTTCCATTACCGTAAGTTGTGCGTCGCTTCTTAGCGGTGATTGTGCTAAATATAGGTCAAACTCTAAATCTCGTTTTGATGGGTATGACTTTTTAATTTCGCAAATTATTTCTTTAGAGTTGATTTGAGTAATTGTCGTTTCATATTGGATTTGATTTTCATCAATTAGTAGAAGTTTTTCGCCACATCTTGCTCTTAGTGAGCGTGCTATATGTCTGTAGTTTTCAGCATCAGAAATTGTTATATGATTTTCGTCCTTGTTTTTAGAATTCACGAAAAAGTGTGGCATAATTAGGCTCCTTGTTTCATTTTCCTAAACTTGATTAACATTGTAATAAACATTATAGAACATAAAACGACAGATGCACTAATAAGTCCGTACCAAAATCCGAGCAGATTTAGATTGTAGCGGAACGCAAGGAAGCAGCCTAGTGGAATTGAAACAAGCCAATATCCGACAAAGTTTGAAATCATAACTACTGCGGTTTGTTTAATCCCTTTGAATACCCCTGCAAGAGCTACTTGCAGCCCGTCAAATACTTGGAAGAAACATAACATTAAGACTATAGGTAAGCATACATTAATAAGTTCTCTATCTTTTGTAAACAGACTTACTAAAAATTCAGGGAATGTTGATACAAATATTGCCGAACAAGTCATAAAGGCTACTGACAAGCTGATACCGGTGTACGCATATCTTCTTAGTGATTTGTAATATTTAGCTCCGTTTGCAAATCCGACTTTAACCGCTGTTGCGTTAGAGATTGCAAAAGGAATCATAAATGAAATGCTTGAAAGTGTGCAGACAATGTTTTGAGCGGCTGCGTAGATTCCCGAAATCCTTCCTAATATGATTGTTATTGCGTTAAATCCGACAAACTCAATAACAACTGCAAGTGATGTCGGGAGCCCGACTTTGAGCAAATCTTTGTAATAATTTTTATCTTTGTGGTGTTGGATTTTTGTTTTTTTGTAACAATACCAGAACAAAACAAGCCCCATAAGATATCTGGTTAGAAGGCTTGCGATTGCTAAACCTTTTACTCCCATTTCGGGTATCGGGCCGAAACCGAACGCAAAAATTATGTTCAAAATAAGGTTTACGAATATGCAAATAACTGTTAGAACGTTTGGAAATACTACGATTTCAAAAGCTTGCAGATATTCTTTTGACATACAATGCAGGTAAGCTCCGAAGGTCGAAAATGCTGTGACCCAGAAATAATCTTTGATTAATGGGACAAGTCTTGCTTCAAACCCAAATTTGTCAATAAGCGGAATGAATGCCATAATTGCGATAGACATTATAATTGACATAATTGATGCAAATTTTAAAGATGGGTAGAAATATTTTTCTGCTTGTTTGCCTGCCCCTCTATAATTAGAAAGAATTGCAGATATACTAGAGATGACGCCTATTCCCAACATCATGATGCAATTAATGATTGCTGTTGCAAGGCTAACTGCTGCGAGTGTATCTGTGGAATGCCGTCCGGCAACTATTACATCCCCGACACCAATTAGAATAAAGCCTAAATTTCCCATCATAATAGGTAAGGCTATATTTAAAATATCCTTTATGTAAAAGTTTCTGACTAGCATAAAAATATTGTACTATAAAATCAACTATGGTATAACTAGATTAGTGAATACGAGGAAACTACGGTGAAAATCCGTGACTGTGCCGCAGCCGTTAAAGCCGGAATGCTCAAAATTATGCAAACTACGTGTCATAGTATTGCAAAAGCTTTTTTCTGTTGCGGCTCTGTTGATTGAACCGCAAGGTCGATTTCCTCGCAAGATTGAGGAAAATTTTATTGACTAATTCAGTTCAAGGAGTGAATAAAACAGGTTTGTGTCCGCACGGAATGTCACCGGGGGCTTGCCCGATTTGCTCAGGGATGGGCGGCGGAGGAAGTCTGCGTGTCGGAGAACGCCCGCAAAAAGTTGGTGAGATGAGTTATCACCAGTGTGCAATGATTGGTGCAATGATGAAAGCTCGAGCTCAAAGACTTGAAGCTCATGAAAAAAATCTTGAACTACAGACTCAAGCCGTTTTAGAGTTTCAACAAAACCTTGAGAAAATGGGGCAGAAAATGATTGCGTTTGCTAATTCTATTGCGAATAACTTTATTTTAAAGCCTGTTGCATATACAATATTAAATATCGTCGTTCCAATCACAAACGTTATAAAGAATGTTCCTAATTTTGTTGCGAATATATTGGACAAATTCTCACAAATAAAGCAGAAATTTGTCGATATTCAGGATAAACTCAATGCAATATTTGGTGAAGCTAAGGCTTTTGTGGAGAAAAAAGTTTCAGAATTAATAAGTGTTGTAAAATCTAAGCTTGACGGGCTTTTTAAAGTCTTTAAGAAGCACGAAACAAAAGACGATGATACAAAAATTGATGATGATAAAAAGATTTTCAATCTAAAAACAATGATTCATAAGATTTGGAAAAAGAAAAAAGATGAAGATAAATCAGGATCTTGAGACAACAAGACACCAAAGAAATATGACAAAGACGCAAAAACGCAATGATACAAACGTTCAAGAAGGTATCATTGTCAATTCTTATGTCAAAGATCCGCTCTTAAGCCTTGATGAGACGTGCGACACGCTTGTTATATCAGGGACAAATATTGAACTGCCTAAAAAGGTTTATGAAAAAGAAGATAAGAAAAAAGACCCACTTTTGCCGCTTTGTGTTGCAACAGTAGGTGTAATGGGGCTTCTTGGTGGGTTTACGGCTATGATGAAACGTTTTTCAAAAAGCAAACTAGAAAGCTCTAAAGAGTACCTTTTGCCGGGGATTACTCGAAATCACTGTATTAATGACGAAATCCACCAAAGTATTTTCAGTATGATTCAATCTCCTAACAGAAAGACGATTTTAGCGTCTTTGGGCGTTATAACTCTTGGTTCTATGGCTTTTATGGGCAAAATCTTTATTGACGGTTTTAGAGATGTTTGGGTGAAAAAACGAGAAGCAGATATTCAAAAAAATTTGCAGGAAAATTTGATTGAAGTTGAAACTCAGTCTTTTTCAGGAAAGATTCAAATAATAAGAAGCATGCTTTCTAATAAGGCAAAAATGTTCTCCTCTGAACTTGCGTTTAAGTCGTCTGATGACAAAAAAACAAATGACAACAGCGACAAAAAGCTCTGGCTGATTGGTGGTGCAACATTGCTTTCTATCGTTGGACTCGGGTATCTGGCGGTTAGGAATCTTAAAAAGAGCGACGAATTTATTAGAAATGGTATAAAAAATACAAAACAAGGACTTGAAAATCTCGTTACAGAGTTTAATAAAGGAACTCAAATCTCTGATATTCAGGGGCATAACGGAGAAATGCTGAGTGGAAAAGCTGCTTATAAATTGCTTATCGAAAATATGCTTGAATCAATTTATGCGAAACCTGAAGAGGTGGAAAAGATTGTGAGCAAGCTTAATTTGCCGCCGGATGAGAAGGAAGAATTTATTAAACATTTGAATGAGACGATGTATCAGGCTACAGAAAAAGTAAATCCTATGATGGGTGGCTCCGGTCGAAATAAGATAACTTATTTTTCTCACGTCAATGATTATTTGTCGTTCTTTTATGATTGGTTGATGAACCCTAAAAATCCACAGTTTAAAAATCTTTTCTTTGGTATTGCGGGTGTTTCGGCTCTTGCTTATGGCGGAAAGACGGCTGCGGAAGCGATAAAGGATGTTCAGGTAAAAAAATATAACGCAGAAACAGAGCTTGAACTTCAACGCAGACTTGTTTCTACAGAGTTAAGGAATTTTAAGGCGAAAAAGGAATCAGCAATTGAGCCTCTTTGCGACGAATTCTTTATTCAAAAAGCAGAAGGAAAATCGCAAAAAGAACTGAAGATTATCGCAGATAACATTCTTTTCGAAATCAAAAACGGGCCGCCTTTTGTTTATTCATAGGCTATGATAAACAAAAAGCCGCAATCTATTGCGGCATTAACTCTCGTTAGATAAAGGAGTGGAGGAGAAAATAAAGAAAAGAGATTATACTTTATTAATGCCACAGTATATATTTTTATAACACATGTATATACAATTTTTACATTTCTTTACAAAAGAGTATGTGGAAAATCAGAAAATGATAAATTTTCTTTAATAATAGAAAGTGTTTTAACTTTTGTATGTTTGTATTATAATCGATATGCTCGAGGAGGGTTTTAGATGATTAATGTAGCAGTATGTGGTGCAAACGGCAAAATGGGACAAGAGGTTATTAAGGCTGTTGAGGCTGATAATGGCATGTCGCTTGTTGCGAAAATTGATATAAAAGATGGCGAATTTGCGACTATTAAGGACGCAAAGAATTCTGTAAAAATTGATGTTTTGGTTGATTTTACACAACCGAAATCAATTTATGAAAACGCTTTATACTGCTTGAATAATGGCATTAATATTGTTATTGGAACGACGGGTTTGGCGGATGAAGAGATTGCTGAACTTAAGAAACTCTCTCAGAAAACAGGTTTGGGTTGCTTGATAGCTCCGAATTTTTCTACCGGTGCTGTTTTGATGATGAAGTTTGCTCAAATTGCTTCTAAGTATTTTGATAATGCCGAGATTATTGAATTGCATCATAATCAAAAGAAGGATGCTCCTTCCGGTACTGCGGTTAAAACTGCTTTGATGATGGCTGGAGAAAATACTAATTTCACAACAGGTAATTGTGCGGAGGTTGAAACTATTAAGGGTGCAAGAGGTGCTAATTCTTATAACAATATCCATATTCATTCTGTTAGAATGCCAGGGTATATTGCATCTCAAGAAGTTTTGTTTGGTGCAAGCGGTCAAATATTGACAATCAGACACGATTCAATGAATAGAGAATGCTATATGGATGGCGTTTTGAGAGCTGTGAGATTTGTTAGTGAAAACAAAGAATTTATTTACGGCTTGGAAAATATTTTAGATTAGGCATTGGGAGCGTATAGAAAAGTATGAAAAAAGCGAGAATAGCTATTTTGGGTGCTACAGGTGTTGTAGGCCGTGAAATTACAAAGATTACTGAAGAATTGGGAATAGAATTTGAGTCTATCAAATTTTTATCAAGTGCTAAAAGTGCCGGTTCAAAAATTACCTTTAAAGGGAAGGAATACACGGTTATCGAAGCGAAGCCGGAAGTATTTGATGATGTAGATATTGTAATGGCGTCAGCAGGTGGTTCTACAAGTCAAAAATTTGCACCTGAAATTGTAAAACGTGGCGGAGTTATTATTGATAACTCTTCTGCTTTTAGAATGGAAAAAGATGTACCGCTTGTAATTGCAGGTGTTAACGATGAAGATTTGAGAAAACATAAGGGAATAATTGCGAACCCAAATTGTTCAACTTCTCAACTTATGTTGGTTTTAGAGCCTTTAAAACAATTTGGCATAAAAAGACTTATAGTATCAACTTATCAAGCTGTCTCAGGTGCAGGTTTGGCTGCGATTAATGAATTGAAAGAAGATACGATTGCAAATTTGGAAGGCAAATCTTTTGAAAATAAATGCTTCAAGAAACCGATTTCTTTCAATGTAATTCCGCAGATTGACGTATTTTGCGAAAATGGTTATACAAAAGAAGAAATGAAGGTTGTAAACGAAACAAGAAAGATTTTGCATCTTGACGACTCAACTTTAATTTCTTGTACTGCGGCACGTGTTCCTGTTTTTAATGGACATTCTGAAGCTGTAGATATTGAATTTGAAAAAGATATTACGCCTGATAAGGTTAGAGAAATTTTAGAAAATGCTTATGGAATTAAGGTTATAGATAATCCTGCAAATTATGAGTATCCGACAACAAGGGATGCCAGCGGAGTAAATCCGGTATTTGTGGGTAGAATTAGAAAAAATTTGGCGTTCAATAATGGTATTTCATTGTGGTGCGTTGCTGATAATTTAAGAATCGGTGCTGCTTTGAATACTGTTAGAATATGCAAAAGAGTAATAGAAATGGGGTTGTTTTAATGAACGTAGAAAGATTAACTGGTAGAATTACATTAAGACCGAGTGAAAGAAAAATGAAGAGAGCAAAATATGTAGCAGAACATGTTTTACCTAAAATTATATCTGAAAACAAAAATGCAAAACCAATTTCTTTATCTGATAAAATGGTTCAATTGGGAAAATCTATCAGAGCTTCATTTGATAATATTACAAAGCGAGGTCAGTAATGTTAGTTTCTCAATCGGAAATTATTGATATTGTGAGAAAAGGGCAAGCTGAAGGTAAGACTTTTGCTGCGACGAACGGGTGTTTTGATATTTTGCATGTCGGACACGTTAGATATCTAGAGGCTACAAAATCATTGGCGGATTATTCAATCGTGATGCTTAATTCTGACAAGTCTGTGAAAATGATTAAGGGCGAAAGTCGTCCGATTAATTGTGAAGCAGATAGAGCAGAAATGTTAAGTGCTTTGAGATGTGTCGATTATGTGGTATTATTTGAAGAGAGCTCTCCTGCAAAATTGTTGGAAGCTATCAAGCCTGATATTTACACAAAGGGTGCGGATTATACTTTGGAAACGCTTCCTGAGAGAGATATAGTTATAAAAAATAATATCAAGGTTGAGTTTATAAAATTTGTTGAAGGCAAATCAACAACTAATGTGATAAAAAGATGTTTAGATAAATAAAGGAGTGTATTATGAAGACTTTTACATTGGAACAAATTGCACAGATTACGGGCGGTATGCTTTCTAAAGCAAAAGACGTTGCTATCACTAACATAGCTCCACCGCTATTGGCTGATGAAAACACTTTGGCTCTTGCTTTGGGTGAAGACGAAATCAATAATCTTTCAAAGACAAAAGCTCAAGCAGCACTTGTTCCATTGGGTGTAAATATAGACGGCTATTCAACTATTGAAGTTGAAAGACCAAGATTAGCTATGATGAAATTGATTACAATGTTTTATGAAGAACCGCACGTAAACGCCGGTATTCACCCGACTGCAGTTGTTCATCCATCTGCAAAAATTGGTCAAAATGTATCTTTGGGTGCTAACGTTGTTGTTGGCGAAAACGCTGTAATCGGTGATAATACAAAGATTTTGGCGAATGGCTATATTGGTAATGGTGCTAATATTGGTGCTGATTGCTTCTTCCACCCTGCAGTTTGTATTGGTGACAGAGTAAAAGTCGGTAACAAAGTTATCTTGCACCACGGAGTTTCTCTTGGTGCTGACGGTTTCAGCTTCGTTACAGAAAATCCTAACAATATTGAACAAGCCAGAAAAGATGGTGAAATTAAGGAAAACGACGTTCAACAAATTATTTTCAAAATCCCTTCAATAGGTTCTGTTATAATCGGTAATAACGTAGAAATCGGTGCTAACACTGCAATTGATAGAGGTACTATTGAAAATACCGTTGTTGGCGATAATACAAAGATTGATGACTTGGTAATGATTGGGCACAACTGTCGTATCGGTAAAGGTTGTATGATTGTTTCTCAAGTTGGTATTGCTGGCAGCTGCGTAATCGGTGATAGAGTCGTAATCGCTGGTCAAGCAGGTTTGGCTGATCATATTTCAATAGGTGATGATACAATTATTGCAGCTAAAGCAGGTGTAACAAAGAGCTTCCCTGCAAAATCAATTGTGGTTGGTGCTCCGGCTGTTCCTAGAAAAGAATTTATTAAGCAATTGAAGATTATGAAAGATGCAGGCGATTTGATTGCAAAATTCAAAAAATACGAACCACTTCTTAAATCTTTCGAAGATGGGGTAAATGAAGGGGTAAACGACGGGGTAAATGCCGGAGAAAACAAGTAGTTATTGTTGGGCTGAAAGCCTAACCTACTACAATTAAGACAACAAACTTGTTCCCTCTCCAAGGGAGAGGGTTAGGGTGAGGGTTCAATGGGTACAATAAAAACAGAAATAAAAACATCAGGTAAAGGATTAATGAAAAATCGTGAATGCGAGGTTCTAATCAAGCCTTCACGTGGCGGTAATATACGTATTTTTTCAAAAGGTGCGGATGTTCCGTTCAATGTTTGTATTGAGAACTTGTATTCTACAGACCACTGTGTAACATTGTGTAGCAAAGAGCACAGAACACTTTTGGGCGATTATAAGTACAAAGTAATGCTTTGCGAACACTTTATTGCTGCGTGTGCAATTTGCGGAATTGATTCAATTGATGTATATCTATCTGAAACAGAAATGCCAATTTTTGACGGTAGCTCAAAGGTTTGGGTAGAACTTTTCAAAAAAGCCGGTATTGAAGGCGTTAATAAAGATGCTTATACTGTTTCTGAACCAATTTATTACCTAAATGGCAAGACAAGTCTTGTTATATTGCCTGATAAGGAACTTCGAGTTACTTATGCTGTAAACTATGACCATCCTGATTTAAAGGGACGTTGGGTTACGATGGATAATAAAAATCTTGAGGAAATTATTGAAGCAAGGACGTTCGGCTTCTATAAAGATTTGAAAAAATATCAAATGCTAGGATTTGCTCAAGGGGTTACGATTGAGAATACGGTTGGATTGAAGGACGTAGGATTTACGACAGAATTGCGTTCTGAGAATGAACCTATAAAACATAAGATTTTGGATTTGATTGGCGACTTGTATTTAGCAGGTGTTTCTCCTCTTAATTTGAGAGCACAAATTCTTGTAAAAGAAGCAGGACATGCTGTTCATACGAAGGTTGCACAAGTTTTGAAAAATAAATTAGTAAAAATATAAGGAGAAATTAGATGACAGAACAATTAGGAGTTAAAATCGGTGTAAATGAAGCGGGTGAAGATATTTTAGCGTTTGATACTATGCAAATTATGGAAATGATTCCTCACAGATATCCGTTTTTATTGGTTGATAGAATCACAGAATGTGTTCCGGGTAAATATGCAAAAGGTTATAAAAATATGACTATGAATGAAGGTTTCTTTCAAGGTCACTTCCCAAATAATCCTGTAATGCCAGGGGTTTTACAGTTAGAAGCTTTAGCACAATGTTCAGCTCCTATTTTAATGTGCTTGCCGCAGTATGAAGGTAAATTGACTTTATACGCAGGTGTTGATAATGTAAGATTCAAAAATATTGTAAGACCTGGCGACAGATTTGAAATGCATGTTGAATTAATTAAAGCAAAAGGTCCTATCTGCAAGAGCCACGGTGTTGGTTATGTAGATGGTAAAGTTTGTATTGAAGCTGATATGACAGTTGCTTTGAAATAAAATATTTTGGCAGTAGCCCAACAGAAATTAATAGAACGCCCCTTTCCGATTGGAAAGGGGCGTCTTTTGGTCTTAAATCCCCTTGCGGGCTAACACCTCACCCTAGCCCTCTGTCTTGACCGGCTCACGTTAAACGAGCACGCTCACGCTTTGACTCTCTGCTCGCCGGTCGCTCCTCTAAGGAGAGGGAATGACCGAGGCTTGTTGATTTGATGCTTAAGATTAAATTTAAAAGAACATTTTTTGCGTGTCCCCTCTCCTAACAGGAGAGGGTTAGGGTGAGGTGTCAATCCAGTATGCCTACAAGTAAGGAAGTATGGTGTAAAGGGTGAGGTGTCAACCCTTGCTGGCTAAGTGCAAGTTACTTTTCCTCTTCTTTCTTCTTAGCATCTGTTGCAACCCAGTTAGAGTAATTCTCCTTGAAGTTTTCTGTAAATGTGTCAAGTAATGTTCTTACGTTAAGTGAGCTTGATGAATGGTGACCGGTAAATAATCCTGCGATACCACCAATAATTGTACCAACAACGGCACCAACTGCGGCACCTATAGGTCCTACAATTGCACCTGCTGTTGCACCAAATGTTGTACCAAATACAATTCCACTGCTAGCTCCTATAGCGACAGCACCACTAGCACTTCCAAGCCCAATAGATTTTCCGACTTTATCTCCGGCAGCAACTCCGGTTACTGCACTATTCACAGCAGTACCTTTCGCATTACTGAACATTGTTTTGAATGCACTTTCGTCAAATTCAACTCCATTAGCTTTGCACATTGCTTCTGCTTTCGCACGCATTTGTTTTTCCATTCTGTCAACCATCGCTTCTGCAATTGATACGTAGTAATCCGCACCGTGTTTTTTTGTTGTAATAGTTTGACCGGAAGCGTACAATGTGCTCAAATCTTCGCCGGTTGTTTCATCTTTGATGGCGTTTCCGGTGTCGTCTTTACCTGCTTGGGTGAAGTCTAAGTCAACAATGTCCATATCAGTATTGGATGCGTTCATTTCATCGATAGATTTTTCGATATTTGTATTGAAGGTCGTAACAAATTTGTCGACAAAGTCTTTGACGTTTACTGACGCTTCGCCTCTATGGAATGCAGTTTTATGCTTAGTGTAAAGCATGCCTTCTGAATTGAATACTTCTGTAAAGCTTGTATTATAAACATTTTCAAATACTTGTTCTATCTTATCAAAGGAGATACCTTTTTCTTGGAGCATTTTTTTGATTTGTTGTTTCAATTGTGGCTTCAAGGATTTTTCTAATCTTTCTGACAATTGGTCTTGAACTGCTTCTGTCAATTCTGAAACTTTTTTCTTCTTTTTAACAGTTATAGTGCTTCCGTCATGGTAGCCTTCGATTTGTGAATAATTAATCAAGCTTGCATTTACTTTGTAAGAACTGCCGGAAATGTCGGTAAACTGTTTTTCAATTGCTTCTGCTTGTTCAGTTTTATCTTGTTTTATAATCGCATCTTTTTTAGATACTGTGCTTAGAGCTGCGATTGCAGTTTCCATATCACTTTTAAGTTTTTCGCCGTCAGTGTAGCCTTTTAGTACGGAAGTAATTGCGTTTGTTGTCGCAATGTTACTGTTGCCGAGTTTTACTGTTATACCTTGATTAACAGCTTCTGTTAAGAATTCTTTTACATCTTCTTTAAGTGAATTCAATTCGTCGCTATCGACGTAGCCATAGCTAGCGGCACTGTTTTTGTATTTAGCCGCTGCACTTGATAATCTGTCTGCGTCAGATTTACTCATGTATTCGTTTAGGTGTGATTTTAATTCAGAAGATGTACATTTAGGGTTTGCTTTGATGTATTTTGTAGCTTCTTCATCCAATAGTTTCCCTAATTTTGTCATAGCACTATCAGAAACTCTTATAGCTTGTGTATAGTCGGTTTCACTTGATTTAATGTATGATAATACAGAGTCTATAACTGTTGATTTGAATGAACTTGGGTCGTTTTTCAAAACATCGGCTTTAATTTGAGCATATTTTGTCGGAAGTTTTGCAGAAAATTCTTTTGCCATATTAGAAGTGTCACCTTTATATGACTCTGAGAATTCCATAATATAATTTGTTAGTTCAAGAGTTACTTGTGGAATGTATTGAGATTTTGTTCCACCAAAATCATTTGCAATTTCTTTAATCATAGTGTTTATGGTTTCTTGCATTTTATATTTTTGTTCATAAACAGCCATTTCATCTTTATCAATTGTTTTGTCGCCGTTTGTGTTGATTTCGTCGATATCGATAGAGTCCAACTTTTCTTTTTTCAATGCAGTCTCAAGTTCATCTGTTGAAATTTCTCCGTTCTTGTCAGCATCGTATTTGTTCAACAAATACTTATAGTCAATTTTTGTACCATTTTGTGTAGTTAAGTTGCCAAATAGTTTAATCTCTGAAAACCCGCTCATCGTGTACTCCTTTTTTTTGTTACTGTGTTTTTCCCGATGTTATATATATCGACATATTTTGGAAAAACTTTAATGAGGTCAGAGAAATTTGCGGGTTTTACTACTACTACTACTACTACTACTACTACTACTACTACGTTTCCGCCTATTGTAACAATTTTCGAATTTGCTTAACAATTCGAAAATTTGGGGCAAAATTGAGCGGAAAAATCTTATCCTGCGATAAGTAAATTACGCAGAATGAAGCTTGATGTCATACTTGTACCCAAGACCGTTCAATAGTTTAAAAGCTGTTTCAAGGCGTGGCTGCTTATTGCCGTTAACAATTTCTGATAAATTGCTACGGTCAATGTTTAAATCCCTTGCTAATCTGCTAATTTCGCCACGACCACTGGACTTTATGCGAGCTTTGACTACATAGGTTAAGCATCTGATAAATGTTTCGATATCTCCATCTTCAAGAAATTCGCTCAACGTAAGCTCTAACCAACCACGTTGGTATTCTGGGTCTTGAAGGTGTTTAATCTGCTCATCTTCCCAATTGGGAGCTTTTTCAAGGTATTCAATTTCTTGTTTTGTTAGTGTCATAGCCGGTCCTTTCGCAATAATCTTGAAAATAGTCATTACATTGTTTTATCATTTGTTTTTGTTCTTTTTTATCCGAACCACCAACAAATAAAATAACGATATCATCAAGGTCATAATAATAAATACGATAGCCTTTTCCAAAATCCATACGTAATTCTGATAATTCAGATTTTTGCAAAGGCTTGCAATCACTATAAAGTCCATTTTTTAATTTGTCTATTCTCTTGTCGACTCTCAACTGCATAGACTTATCTAAGTCGTTATACCAGTCGATATAAGGACAATTACCATTAATTTTATAGTAATATCGAATTTGCTTTTCCATTTTATAATATTATTATAGGTCTGACCTACAATAATGTCAAGCTGCTAAAGTATTAATTTTCGCTGATTTTTTCAAGCATAACAACGGCTTGAGCTTCAATCGCTAATTTTTCGCCGACAGAATCCAGTTGTTCTTTGGTCTTGGCTTTAATTGAAATGTCAGTAGAATCAAGTCCCAAAATTGGAGCTAACATTGATTTCATCTTTGGAATATGTGGCATCATTTTAGGAGCCTGAGCTATGATGTTTGAGTCCAAATTGCTTATCCAATAGCCCTCTGTTTGAACTTTGTCATAGACTTGTCTTAGTAAGAACAAGCTATCTGCATCCTTAAATCTTTCGTCTGTATCAGGAAAAAGGGTTCCGATATCATCCATTGCAAGTGCACCCAAAAGTGCATCTATTATTGCGTGCACCAAAACATCTGCGTCGGAATGCCCTAGCAAGCCTTTCTCATAAGGGATTTCAACTCCGCCAATAATGAGTTTTCTGCCTTCAACTAATTTATGTATATCGTAACCTAGTCCTATTCTAAATTTTTGTTCTGCCATAATCTCTTCCTTTTTCTTTATTTTAGCATGAATAATTCTTTTGTATTTCGGGTATAATAGAAGTGGATTAAGAAGGAGTAGTCAATATGGAAACAAAAACAAAAGAACTTGACTGGGCAAAACTGGGTTTTGGGTATATGAAAACTGATTACCGCTTTGTCGCAAATTTCAAGGATGGCAAGTGGGATGAAGGAAGCTTGACGACTGACGAAAATATCGTTATGAATGAATGTGCGTGCGTACTTCAGTATGCTCAAACTTGTTTTGAGGGTATGAAAGCGTATAGAACCGTTGATGGTAAAGTTGTTTGCTTTAGACCTGATTTGAATGCAAAGAGAATGGCTGATACTTGCAAGCGTCTTGAAATGCCGGTATTTCCGGAAGATAAATTTGTAGAAGCTGTTGTTAAGGTTGTTCAAAAGAACCTTGAATACGTTCCGCCGTACGGTTCAGGTGCAGCTTTATATATAAGACCTTATATGTTCGGTATAAATCCTGTAATGGGCGTAAAACCTGCTACAGAATATCAATTCAGAATATTTGTTTCACCGGTAGGACCTTATTTTAAAGGCGGTGCAAAACCTATTACCTTGAGAGTTCCTGATTTTGATAGAGCTGCTCCTCACGGAACAGGACACGTAAAAGCAGGTTTGAACTACGCAATGAGTCTTCATGCAATCGTTGACGCTCATAATCAGGGTTATAACGAAAATATGTACTTGGATTCAGCTACAAGAACAAATGTTGAAGAAACAGGTGGTGCTAATATTATATTTGTAACTAAGGATAATGAAGTTGTTACACCAAAATCAACAACAATTTTGCCTTCAATCACACGTCGTTCTTTGATGTATGTCGCAGAACACTATTTGGGCTTGAAAGCTGAAGAAAGAGAAATTCCGTTTAGCGAAGTTAAGAATTTCAAGGAATGTGCTCTTTGCGGCACAGCGGCAGTTCTTTCTCCTGTTGGAAAAGTTGTTGATCACGGAAACGAAATTTGTTTCCCATCCGGCATGGAAAAAGCAGGGGAAATTACGCAAAAGCTATACGATACTCTAACAGGTATTCAAATGGGCAGAATTGAAGCTCCGGAAGGTTGGATTAAGGTTATCCAAGAATAATTATTCCGGCTTGAATTCTTTTTGAGCTTCGCCTAAATTATAGGTGTTATAAATTTTTGAGTATAAAGCAGTCGCAGCGGCTGCTTTACTTTTTTGTGTATAAGCTAAAACGGCGTTAAATCCTTGATTGTTTATTGTTCCATCGATTTTAGACATGTCAGGAGTTGAGGATTTGCTTAGCATATCGGCTGCAAGGATGCTTGAAGCGTATTCCGCAACATCGACTTTGCCGTCTTTGTTCAAATCAAGTGCTTCTGATGAGAATTCAGAACTCGGTGCAAATCTTTGATCCAAATCTTTTACGGAAAGTTCTTTTGCTTGCATTTCCTCGTAAGCTGCTCCAAGGGCTGCTTTTGTATTAACGCTACCTTGCGGCATGTAACGGTACTCGTATTTTAATGGCGGAAGAGCGTTTAAGTATTCGTCATTTTCTTTTAGGAATTTATCGAGCTTGTCTGCATTTTTTTCAGGAGCATCTGGGCTTAAACCGAAGTCTAAAATCGGTGCAGGCGTCATCTTATCCTCTACAATAGGCTTTTCGAGGTAAGTGTAATAATTTTCTACTGCATTTCTGCCATATCTGACTGATGGGTCGGATACTTTGTTGTCATACTTGCCTTTGCTGCCGTTAATATTGGCAACACCATTGTTTACTTCAAACATAAATTATTCTCCACACTATACTTATATAAAAACACGATTGAGAAGAAAATTGCTAAAATGTTTACAAAATTTAATCTTTTATTTTAACTTCGAACTGTATTATAATTAGATATTATAGCCTAATAAAAAGGAAAGAGTTCGTGATAAATTTTTTTGGCAGATGTGTAGAAAATTTGTATAAGAGTATTTGCTATTTGCTGCAAGGACGCTCAAGAGTTTCCCACGTAGTGGCTCAAGCTGCTGCCATAAGTTACGATTCGCTTGTGATTTCGCTTGTGATTGCGTTTGTTTCAGCTGCTGTAATTGCAATACAAGTTTCAAAACAATTTTTGATGTCTGGAGCGGAAGCCTATGTAGGTGGCTCAATTGCAGTTGTTATGATAAGAGAAATTGCTCCGGGGTTTGTAGCTCTAGCTATCGGGGCAAGAGCGGGTACTGCAATCTCTGCAGAAATTGCTAATATGCAGGTAACTTCGCAAGTTGATGCAATAAAAACTCTGAAAGTCGACCCTGTCGGGTATTATTTCGCCCCAAGAATACTTGCTGCTGCAATAACAGTTCCGATGGTAGTTCTGATTGCTGAACTTGTTGGAATTTTAGGCGGGTTAATGGTATCGAATGCGACTATACATTTGCATCCTGCAAGATATATCAATTCTGTTTGGCTCTGGTTAAGTACAAAAGATATCTATATAAGCCTATTGAAAGGCCTTGTGTTCGGTGTTTTGATAGCTTTGGTTTGTGCAACCCAAGGCTATGACACAAAGGGCGGTGCTAAAGATGTCGGCGAATCTACAACAAAAGCTGCGGTTTTATCGACTGTTTATATGCTGGTTGCGGACTTTGTTATCAATCTCGTCTTTTATTTGTAAATTGATAATAAGTTCTCCTTATGCTATTATATCTTGTGTATTATGGCTGATAAAAAGAATGAGCAGAAAACTTATGAACTGGTTAACGGATGGTTAGATGATTACCATTCCAGTTCTGATAAATATAAAAAG
Source organism: uncultured Candidatus Melainabacteria bacterium (assembly GCA_934754775.1). Lineage (GTDB taxonomy): Bacteria > Cyanobacteriota > Vampirovibrionia > Gastranaerophilales > Gastranaerophilaceae > CAG-196. The sequence continues at coordinate 33,886 of CAKVIM010000013.1, forward strand.
GCAAGGGCAAAGGCTCTTATCGTGACGAGAATGTTGCCTATTATTAAACGTATTGCAAGAACGATTGCAAGACGTTCTTACGACCCTATTGAAGATATGGTTCAGGCGGGTTCTATTGGGCTATTGAAGGCGATTGACAGTTATTCAAAAGAAGTAAACGATAATTTTAAGATTTATGCAGGTTATTTGATAATCGGCGAGATGAAACACTATCTAAGAGATAAACTTAATACAATAAGGGTTCCAAGACATATTCAGGAGCTTTCTTACCGTATTAATACATTTACAAGCACACTTACGTTGGAAGAATTGAACGATTTGACAAATGATGATGTTGCAGAAGCATTAAATGTGTCTAAAAAGGACGTCGATTTTGCCTTACAGGCTGATAGAAGAAAATTAACGCTTTCTCTGGATGATATTTATGCCGCTGATTCTGATAATTTGAGCTACGAAGAAGTTATTGCTGATGATAATTATAAAGAAGTGAGAGAGCTGGAAGACGCAAAGATTGTGCTTAAAGATGTCATTGAGCAGTTGCCGGATGAGTTCCGTGATGCTGTTCGACTTTATTATTACGAAGATTTGAACCAAAAAGAAATTGGCGAAAGACTGAATTTGACGCAAATGCAGGTTTCAAGAAAACTAAGAAAGGCTTTTAGCTTGCTTTATAAAATGATTGCTGATAAAAAAACAGAGGTTTAGATGGATATTTTTCATTATTTATTGTTTTGGATTTGCGTAATCGGATTGTGCTTAGGAAGCTTTTTCAATGTTGTTATATTACGCTCTTTGAGTAATGAGAGTATTGTTTTTCCTGCTTCAAAATGTCCAAAATGCAGTCATAAACTCTATTTTTGGCATAATATTCCGCTCGTTTCATATATTTTGCTGGGCGGAAAATGTTATTTTTGCAAAGAAAAAATCAGCATGCAATATCCGATAATTGAGCTTTTGACAATGATTTTGTTTGGAATAAGCTTTGTTAAATTTGGGATTAGCGTGAAAACGCTTTTTGTTCTGTTTTGGATTTCAGCTTTTATAATTATGACAATGACTGATTTAAAGGCAAAACTTGTTGATTGCAATATTGCAATTGCAGTCGGAGTCAGTGGTTTGATATATAATTTTATAGCATTTGGTAAAGTTGGTCTTTTGTATGCTGCAGCCGGAATGCTTGTTGGCGGTTTGGTTTTGGAGCTAATTGCACGCTTGGGATACTTATTTGTGAAACAAAGAGCTATGGGCGAAGCGGATACATATGTAGCAGCGGCTCTTGGTGCTGTTTTCGGCAAGGGAATTCTTTGGGTGCTGTTATATGGGCTGATTGCTTCAATGATAATTATTGTTCCGATGTTTTTGTATAATCAATATAAAATGAATAACAAAAAGACCTGCATATTATCAATTTTGTTCATTCTCTCTGTTTTGATATTCAAACTTGTTGTGCAGAATTATTTTTCTTTAGCAGCTCTGGTTATAATTGGTGTAATGCTTTCGGTTTCTATTATGCAGGGAATTAAGCAAGAGGAAAGTCGTATTTATTTGCCTTATGTTCCGGCACTTGCAGCTGGTGCTTTGTACTTTCTCTTCTTTTCTGTATAATTAAACTATGAGTGTATCGTATCCGAATCAATACAGAAATTATTGTGTATTTGATATTAAAGAAAGAAAAAGTTTGGGACAAATCGAGGCGTCTTTAAAGTCGCCAAAATCTGAGGCTGAAGTCTTGGAAGACTTGTATACCCTAAATCTTATGCTGGATGAGGGGAATAAGGATGTTGCGAAATTATATCCGGTGCTTTCGCAGTACAATTACTCAAAATCGCCGAATATTCAGACTTTTTTGGCAGGAATTTATCGCAAAACAAAAGTTCCTGACGCATTTGGACCTTTGATTGCAATGTTAATTCAGAACTCAATCGAGCCGCCTAAGAATTGCAACTTCGACCCCAACGAGGAAATTGGTGGAGCAATACTTGATTATTTAGCCTAACTTTTGGTTTAAGCGTGTAATCCTTCACCTGCAGCCAATGCTTTGATGTTAAGTGGCAACAAATCTTTTTTCTTAGCACCGAGAACTTTTTCTACACCCTTTGCTAAATATTCTTGAGAAACAATTTCGCACGCAGAAGAAAGTACGCCTAGTGATACGACGTTTGTAACTTTGCTTGTGCCTAAATCGTTTGCGAGTTTTGTCATTGGAGCGAAAACATATTTTATATCGCTTCTAGGTCTCGCGTCTGCAACAAGCGTAGAATTGGCAACTATTGTGCCACCTTTTTTAACTCTTTGTACAAATTTATCAAAAGATTGTTGGTTCAAAACGATTGCGTAATCTGTGTCTTGCTTGTGAACAGAGCTTACTTCCGTATCGGAAACAACGATTTCGCAGTTTACCGTTCCGCCTCTCATCTCTGCACCATAGCAAGGATACCAAGTAACGTTTTTACCTTCTAACATAAATGCGTTTGCAAGTACTGTACCGGCTAAAAGTACGCCCTGTCCGCCAAAACCTGCAAATATAAAATTAGTTTCCATTATAATCCTTTCGATTTTATGTATTTCTTTATATGCAATAAAGAAATCTAAACTTCCTTAAATACTCCCAATGGGAATTCAGGAATCATCTCTGTTCTGATTCTTTCGTGTGCACCTTCCGGAGTCATATGCCAGTTTGTAGGGCAAGAAGAAAGTATTTCAACAAATCCGAAACCTTTGCCATCAAGCTGAACCTGAAAAGCTTTTTTGATAGCTTGTTTTGCTTGATTTATGTGTGGAATAGAATCAAGAGCAACTCTGGCAGAAAATGCTGTTCCACTACATAAAGCGATATGCTCAGCGACTTTAATCGGGTAGCCGAAGTATTCAGCGTTTCTTCCTGTCGGTGAGGTTGTTGTAACTTGTCCCATCATTGTTGTAGGTCCGAGTTGACCGCCTGTCATACCGTAAGTTGTATTGTTCAAACAGAATGAAGTAACATTTTCCCCTCTAAGTGCGGTGTGCATTGATTCTGCTAAACCGATTGACGCAAAGTCGCCGTCGCCTGAATAAGTGAATACAACTTTGTCCGGTCTTGCTCTCTTAACCCCTGTTGCTGACGCTAAAGCTCTTCCGTGAGGAGCTTCTACTGCATCAACATCAAGAAAGTCATATAAAAATACTGAACAGCCGACTGAAGTTGAGGTTATGATATCTTCTTTAATCCCCAATTCATCAATAACTTCGCCGATTAATCTGATTGCGATGCCGTGGTCACATCCTGGGCAAAAAGTGTATCTAAAGTCTTTTTTGAATGATTTTGGAATACTAAATACTTGTTGCATACTCTTTTCTCCCTTCTAAAATGCTTTCAACGGAAGAAACGATTTCTTCAACGCTTAACCATTCGCCGCACGGTCTGTGTACCAAGTTTACTTTAGATTGACCGTTTATTGCATATTTTACATCCTTAAACATTTGTCCCATGTTCATTTCAACTACAACAAAGTCTTTGCCGGCTTTAGCGAGTTCTGAAATTCTCTTAGCCGGGAACGGATTTAAAGTTACAGGTCTAAAACATCCGGCTTTAATGCCTTTTTGTCTTAGAACATTCATTGCAGCCTTGATATTTCTTGTCATTGAACCAAATGCCGTAAGGATTATATCAGCATCATCCGTATTAAATTCTTCAAATGTAGTTTCATTTTCAGCAATAACTTCGAATTTTTTATGCAAATCGTAGATGTGCTGAATCTGATTTTTTTCGCTCGGAGCACAAGAATAAATCGCTCTGGATTCTCTTCCCCTAGCTCCTGTTAGTGCCCAAGAAGAAACATCAACTTCCGGATAAGGGTAGTCGCCAAAGCTAGCAGGTTCCATCATTTGTCCCAAAAGCCCGTCTGCTAATAAGATAACAGGGTTTCTGTATTTTTGTGCCAAATAAAACGCTCTGTACGTTAAATCAACGCATTCTTGAACTGTGGAAGGAGCAAGTACAATGATTTTATAGTCGCCGTTCCCGCCGCCGTAAACAGCTTGGTTGTAATCTCCTTGAGCCGGATAAATATAACCTAAACCAGGACCGGTTCTCATAACGTTTACAAGTACTACCGGCAACTCGTCTGCGGCTGCGTAGGACAAAGCTTCTTGCATCAATGCTACCGCACAAGAAGATGATGAGGTCATAGCCTTAACACCGGTTGATACAGCACCCATTACCATATTAATAGCAGCAAGTTCGCTTTCAGCACATACGTAAGCTCGTCCGAGTTCTTGCATTTTGCCGCTCAAATATTCTCCAATTTCTGTTTGTGGAGTAATCGGATAGCCAAAATAGCATTGGCAGCCTGCATTAACTGCAGCTTGAGCTATTGCATAATTTCCTTTTATTAAAACTTTTTCTGTCATTAGTTTCTCCGTTTTTAGTGAATAATGATTAGTGAGTGGACGTTATTAAAATCTATTCACTCTTCACTATTCGCTATCTATATACTTCTGTTATTGCCATATCAGGACATCTTTTTGCACACATTGCACAACCTATGCATTCACCATTCGGGTCGTCGAATTCTACCATAAAATCGCCCAATCTGTTGGTCTTATCGCTTTTTTTGATAAGTCCTTTAGGGCAAGTTGTGGTGCAAATGTAACAAGACTTGCATCTGTTATTATCAATTACAATTTTTCCCATCTCTACTCCTATCTTCATGGAAAATTATAGCACTAATGCGTTTTTCAAACCTCTAATGTAACAATTTGTAAATTTATGTTCTTAAATTGGTTATTAAATTTTGATGTGTGGAATTAAAAAAATATGAGATGCAAGGACGCATCATGTAGGACAAGCCAGAAAGGAGTATCAACATGGCACTAACAATTAACACAAACCTCTCATCAATGATTGTTCAATCAAACTTGAGCAAAGCAACATCTTCATTGAACAACGCAATTGAAAGAATGACCACCGGTTACAAGATTAACCACGCATCAGACAACGCAGCAGGTTATTCAATTGCAAGAAATTGGGAAACTCAATTAGGTTCACTAGACGTCGCAGCAGACAACGCAGCAACTGGTGCAGACATGATGACAACACTGGAAGACACTTATTCTCTAGTTTCTTCTCACCTACAACGTGTTAGAGATTTGACCGAACAAGCTGCAAACGGAACTTATGGTTCAGATTCATTAAAAGCAATTAAATCAGAAATTACAGCAAGACTTGATGAAGTTGACCGTATCGCTGCAAACTGTGAATTCAACGGTTTGAAGATGATGGATGGTTCAATGGGTGATATTAATCTTCAAGTTGGCTTATATAGTGGTGCTGATAGCCAAATCACTTTGGATGCTTCTTTGTTTGAAAAAGGTGATATCAAATCATTGTTTAAAGAAGATAAAGCTGATTTAGCAGAAAAATGTGCAGGTTTGAAAAAAGGTACTGCAGCAAGTTCAATGCTTGACAAGATTGATGAAGTAATCAATGAAATCTCTGGTCGTGTAACAACATTAGGTGCTGCACAAAACAGAATTGATTCTGCAGTTGAATCAATCGGTGTTCAAACAGAAAACATCACATCTTCATTGTCAACATTGAGAGATGCAGATGTAGCAGAAGAATCTTCAAACTACATCAAGGCTCAAATCCTTCAACAAGCTTCAGCAACTTTGTTGGCAACAGCAAACCAAACTCCAAGCATTGCATTGAACTTACTATAATTTTGAGGGATACATTTACCCTGTTTAAAGCAAGGACTCTAAAAGTCCTTGCTTTTATGTTATAATAAGAATGAGAATAGTATGAGGTATTTATGTACGAAGAGTTCCCTTTTGAGTTAGATGATTTTCAGAAACAAGCATGTGAGTGTATATCGGAAGGGAAAAGTGTTGTAGTTTGTGCCCCGACTGGTGCCGGTAAGACTGTAATTGCACAACACGCAATACATTGTGCCTTGAGGGAGGGTAAAAAAGTTTTTTATACAACACCTCTGAAAGCTCTTTCAAACCAGAAATATAATGATTTTTCAGAAAAATATGGTTCTGATAAAGTCGGGCTTTTAACGGGCGATACATCAATAAACAGAGGCGGACAAATCGTTGTTATGACGACAGAAGTCTTTAGAAATATGCTTTACGGCACAAATTTCGGTTCTGTTTCAGATAATTTGAAGGATGTAAGATACGTAATTTTGGACGAAGTTCATTATATGAACGACGAACAGCGTGGTACAGTATGGGAAGAAAGTATTATTTACTGCCCGACAAATGTTCAAATTGTGGCACTTTCAGCAACTGTTGCGAACGCTGACAAGCTTACTGAGTGGATTAATACAGTTCATTCAAAAACTGAACTGATTAATACTGATTTTCGTCCGGTGCCTTTGCGGTTCTATTATTTTGATTCTTCGCAGCCAAATACTTTGCTTCCGCTTTTGACTCCAAGCGGAGCTTTGAATAAAAAAATTAAACCGGAGAAAAAAGTTTTTCAGAGGGGGAAAGCTGTACAGAAGAGAAATACCGTAAAAGATGTCGTGAGAAATTTGCATGACCAAAACATGCTTCCGGCTATATATTTTACTTTCTCACGTAAAAAATGTGATGAGCAGATGGAAAAATGTGCTTCGCTTTGCCTTGTAACTCCGCATGAACAGGAGCAAATCAGAAAAATTATTGACGAATATATCGCTGAAAACCCGTATTTGTACAAAAATAAGCACATCGAATATTTGCTTCAAGGCGTTGCATCCCACCATGCCGGCTTGCTTCCGGGATGGAAAGTTTTGGTTGAAAAACTCTTTCAAAAGGGACTTATAAAAGTCGTTTTTGCGACAGAAACATTGGCAGCAGGGATAAACATGCCGGCTCGTTCAACTGTAATCAGCTCAATCAGCAAAAGAACAGATAGCGGACATCGAACACTTACACCGAGTGAATTTTTGCAGATGTCAGGCCGTGCAGGACGTCGTGGTATGGACGAAATCGGTTATGTTGTAATTGTTGGCTCTCCGTTTCAAACTCCGGAAGAAGTTGCAGAACTCGTTTTGAGTGATGCTAATCCGCTTGAAAGCAAGTTCTCGCCTAGCTATTCAATGGTATTAAATTTGTTGCAAAGATTCTCCCTTGAAGAAGCGAAAGAACTTGTGTTGAAAAGCTTTGGGTATTATTCTTCTAATTCAAGAATGGAGCCTTTGATTGTGCTTCATGATGAGATTGACGAAAAAATTAAAGAGTGCAATTCTTTTGTTTGTTACTGCAAAAGAACTAATGAGGATTTGCTGGAATACAATAAAATCCGAGATATTTATGTTCAAAACAGACGAGTTTTCAAGACTATTCAGAAACAAGAAAAGAAGAAAAACCGTCCTTTGAGCGAGGAAGCTGCTGAATTTGGACGCCAAACCAAGCAAATGCTTGAAAAAATGCATTCTTATCAGTGTGATACTTGCAAACTTTTCAAAAAACACATGAAGAATATTGATTTGTTGAACCGTTACGAATCAAAACGTAAGGCCCTAGATAAAGAAATCGAGCGTCAAAAGGATATTTTCTGGAATAAGTTTTTGGCACATAGGTCTGTGCTTTTGGATTATGGGTATATAAAAGACGATTATCCGACAGAGCGTGGGGTTACGATTTCGCAAATCCGCTCTGAAAACGAGTTATTTTTGGCTCAAGTAATTTTCTCCGGTGTGCTTGAAGGGCTTACGCCTGCGGAGCTTGCAAGTGTAGTTTGTGCAATAACAACAGAGGATATGCGAGCTGATTTGTATTCACAATTACCACTTTCACCGACTGTAAGAAAACGATTGAATAAGATTAAAGATATTCGAAGAGAGTTGGATAAAAAACAAAAGAATCACGATGTAGAAGACCCGATGTATATAAACGGTTTCTATTCACCGTTGATTGAAATGTGGGTAAACGGTTCTGAATGGGATGATATTATTGATCAGGTTGACATGGGTGAAGGTGATATTGTAAGATGCTTCAAACGTGTTATTGATGTTCTACGCCAGTTCTGTACGATAGCTAATATTCCGGAAGATTTGGTATTCACGGCAAGAGAAGCTATTGAAATGATTCAAAGAAGCCCTATTGACGTAGATTAATTATCTAGGAAAAATTTGTTGAACGATTTTATCGCCACATTTCCATAGACCGTATTCTTCAAGACTCAAATCAACTGCACATTGCTTTGGAACTTCTTGAGTTTTAGGAGCTGCTTTCGGAACTTTTTTCTCAACAGCTTTAACAGCAGTGGTCGCAATTCTTATAGGGCTAATTTTAGACATGATAATTCCTTTCGATGTCTATATTAAAACTTAAAAAAAATAAAATTTGCTAGCTATTCTTCAGGAATTTCTAATTCCACATCATCAACATCTTCTTCTTTTTTGATGATTTCAATAACATTTTTAGCCATTTCCTTGGCAATAATGCTCCTTGTTGAATCCGGACAATTTTGTAGAAGACTGATTGCTGTTCTGAGCGTACCGTCAAGGTCGTACCATCTGCCATGTTTTGAATCGTCCAAAACATCTTCGGTAGCAGATACGATATCTTCTACTGATTCGTATTCTGTGCTGGATAGGTGGTGCTCTGTAATAATTTTAATCAAATTAAGAGCAACTTTAATTTGTGTCTCGTCATCAGACTCTTCAAGTGTTTTCATTGCAGAAGACAAAACCGGATCTTTGTCATACCAACGTCTGGTGTTTGTGCTAAATTCTTCCTTCATATAAAGCCCTCCTGATAACGTATCAATGAGTTCATTATACAATATTATTTCAATTTTGTAAAACTATTTAGTTGCAATGTCAAACAAAATTCTTTTTCTGATAGAAATAGGAAGAGTTTGCATCTTAATATTTTTGTCTAATAAGTCGTTTGTTTTGTTATTTTCTCTTTTTACGGCAAATGAATTAAAGATTTTTGCGATAATCAAGTCTAAATCTTCTTCAGTTGCGTAAGGTTTCTTTAGCATAATATTGTCCACATAACTTTTGTTTTCAACTTTAAGATGCTCTTGTCCTGAGATAATTTCTGTGTAATCATAAGCCACTTGAGTGAAATGGTTTCTGATATGCATCATATTACCCATTTTATCAATTATTGTGTAAGATATCAACTCATTCTTTTGACTAACTTCAGAAACAATGATTTCTTGGTTTTCGTCTTGGTATTGAACGATTCTGTTAAGTACATCATAGCTGTATTTTTGGTTTTTAACCAATTTATTCTCTACATAAATCTTTCTTTCGATAATTCTATCTAAAGAATCATATGCGTAGCAAACCAAAATAGTTTTATCACATCTTTTGCAAAGCTCTCTAAGGCGACCCATTCTATCGTAATTATAAGTTACTTCAGATGCCATGCTTCCGTCTTTTTTGAATTCTTTTCTGCTAACGAGCAAGTCGTTTTCGAACTCTTCGACTTTAGCGAGGTGTTCATTGCGGTAATAGTTGATTTTTGCAATATTTGAACCGTAGTAAAATACTCTCTTGTACAAATCGCCGTCCGGAGTAAAATAGTCTGCAGAAGTCATTTGACCTCTATAGTTATAATTTACTCCAACTGAGGATTGGTTGTTAATTTCAGTTTCGCTGATACAAATTGGCATAGGCTCTCCATTTTGATGTGATAAACTAAATTTTCTCCTCTGTATATATAAAGTATATACAAGTTAAATAATTGCCTTTTTTGTTGCCTATTTTTATAAAAATGTTACAAAACTACACATTAAGCTTGTAACCGCCGCCATAGATGGTTTCTATGTACTTCTTGCCGTTGGCGATTTTGTCGATTTTGCTTCTGAGGTGTCTAATGTGAACTCTTATTGTTTCGACATTGTCGTCAGGGTCGTAACCCCAAATGTCTTTCAATAGCTTTGCTCCGGATATCATGTTGCCATGGTTTTGGAAAAGCAGATTGAATATATCGAATTCAATCGGGGTAAGTTTTTGGACTTTGTCGTTAATTTGCACACTGTAGCTTTCAGGCAGAAGCGTGATTTCTTTGTAGGTCAAAAGCTCTCTTACTGCAGATGATTTAGGGATTTGGTTTGTTCTTTTAAGAAGTGCTCGAACTCGGACTATAAGTTCATCAATTTCGAACGGTTTTGTCAAATAATCATCTACTCCGAGATTAAACCCGTTTACTTTGTCATTAAGTTCAGAAAGTGCAGTTAACATAATGATAGGTGTTTCTGCAATTTCCGGACATTGGCGAATTCTCTGTGCAACAGTGAAACCGTCAACTTCCGGCATCATGACATCCAATATGATAAGAGAAGGCTCTTCTTGTTTGGCTTTTGCAAAGCCTTCTACGCCGTTAAAAGCCTGTATAACTTCGTAACCTTGCAGTTCAAGGTTGATTTTTATAAGTTCGTTTATTGCGTTATCGTCATCTACAACCAAAATTTTAGTCATTTGAGTAAACTCCTTCATCTTCCAGTTCATTTGAGCTTATGAGCACCGGCGGAATTTCTTTTGCAGTTGTAATTCCATAATCTTTTAGTGCTTCTACTTGTGAGAATAGGCTCGGCTTATTTTTGTTTCCACGTCTAAATCTGTTTATTGTTGTGTTTAACTTTTTGCTTAATTCATCAAACCTTTTCTGCACATCAATCAAATCTTCGCAGAATTGCACAAAGGTTTCGTAAAGGTTTATGCCGGCAGCTACAATGTTGTTAACGTTTTCGCACTGTTTCTGTTGAGCAAAGAGTCTGTCTACAAGTCTAATTGTTGCGAGCAGCGAAGCTGTGCCGACTATGATTATTTTTGATTTGTACGCAAGATTTATCAGCTCTGCATCCTCATATAAAGTCTGTAGCGATGCTTCAATCGGAATATACATCAGTATGAAATCAGGCTGTGACAATACTTCAGCTTCTTGGTAATTTTTGTTTGCCAAATCCAGAATTCTTCGTCTAACTTCTGATTTAAACTCTTTGAGTTTTTCAGGGTTTTCAATATATTCTAGATAGCTTGTTAGCGTGACTTTTGAATCGATAACAATATGACGCTTATTAGGAAGATTTATTACAAAATCCGGACGGATAGTGTGTTCTTCTGCGTCTTTAAGGTTAGCTGACGTTGTAACAAACTGCTTTGAATAATGTATGCCTTCACTCATTCCGCAAGACTGTAATATTGTATCCAAAAGGTTTTCGCCGTACGCACCTTTGATATTCTGATTTTTTGTGAGAGCTTCTGTTAAATTTTTTGCTTCTTGTGCAATAGTTTTGTTGTTTCTTTCAAGGTTCAAGATTTGCTCAATAATTTTTGTGGTGTTTTCAACACCCGTAATGTTGAATTTTTCGACTTTAGCTTTGAATTCGCCCAATTCGTTTTTTAGAGGTAATATTTTTTCTTCAAGAGCCTCTCTGTTTTGTTTTCTCAAATCTTCTTGCTCGCTTTTTATTGTTTCATTAGCGAGTTGCACAAAATCCTGCTTAACGATTTCTTGCAGGTTTTTGTAAGTGGAAGCCTTAGCTCTAAGTTCAATTAATTCGGACTTTGCTCTGCTTTCTTTTATCACAAAACAAAGACAAGTAATACAACTTGCACAAAACGCTCCTAACAAGAAATACATGATGTTTGACATTAATACTCCTCTAAACAATTAAGCTTCCTTTATTATAAAGGAAGCTTAACTAAAAATCTATCTTCTGTCTTGTAATTTTGCTAATAATCTCAAAATCTCCAGATACAACCAAACCAGTGTTACCATCAAGCCGAAAGCTCCGTACCATTCGTAATCTTTCGGTAAATAGTTTCTTGCACCTTGTTCAATAAAGTCGAAATCAATAATAAGATTCAGAGCTGCGATAACACAAATAACTGCACTTACGGCAAGTCCTAACGGTGCAGAAGAGTTAAGGAGCGGAACTTGCATGTGGAAAAAGCTGCCGATGAAGTTGATTAGATAAATACCTGCAATAGAAAGTGTTGCAATGAATATTACGCTTCTGAATTTGTCTGTGCATCTGATAACATTTGCTCTATAAAGAATCAGCATTGCAAATAGTGCCGCAAAGGTTCCGGCTACTGCTTGTGAAACAATTCCCGGGTATGAAGCCTCAAATACAGCTGAAATACCGCCTAAGCAAAGTCCTTCTGCTGCAGCGTAAACAGGAACAAGATATTTATTTCTTGTAAATGAAACTATAAGTGCCACAATGAATGCAACGATACCGCCACCTGCGGTTAACATCATTCCTAAATCAGTGTAACCTGCGGTAATTCTTGTCCAACAGAATGCAGCAGCTGCGATTACGATAAGACCCAAAAATGCGGTAACTTGAATTGTGCCGTTAACGCTCATCGGTTCACCGTCAAGAACTCTTTCTTGTGTGCTAAATTTTTCGTTTAATATAGGGTTTGACATGACTCCTCCTTCTTTTCAATAGAATTATAACATATTAACTAAAATTTATTCCATGAAATTAATGTTTTTTTAATGTAGTATGTTTATATGTTCTATTTGCAGAAATTTTTTAAGATATGTGGTAATAAAAAACGAGAGTTTGCGAAGTTTTCTGTTTTGTCACTTGTTGCCGGCATTATGGAACTCTTTGGAGTCGCTCTTATATACCCGTTTGTTTTAAATCTGCTCAAGAATAATGGCGGTAAGTATGCTGCTTTGTTGGCTCTTTTGATTGTCACTCTTTTTATTTTGAAAAATGTTTTCATGATTTTTTATACTTATTTACAGACAAAATTGGCGAAAAATGTGGAAGAACAATTGGCTTTAAATATCGTAAGATACTTTTTAACAGCTCCTTATACTGATTCTGCTAAGATTGGGTACGCAAAAAAAATGAATATAATCAACTTTGTTATACCTAATGTTGTTAACAATTATTTGATGCGACTTTTGAATTTGAGCGTAAATTTCTTTATTTTTGGCTTGATTGTCTTGCTGCTTGCTGTCAAATATCCGCTAGCTACGATTATTACAGCAGTGTTTGCTTTTATGATGATATGTTTACAAGATAGAGTCTTAAAGCCGTGCTTCAGTAATATGTCAAAAAATATAAGTGCGGTATTTTCTGATAATATTCAAAAAATAAACGATATTTTGCTTAATATTAAAGGGGTTAAGGTTTCGAATAACGAAAAATTCTTTTACGAAAATTGCCAAAATATAATGCATAAATATTATAGTTACAGTGCCCAAAAATCTTTCTATGAGATTGTTCCGCCGTATATGACGGAACCTTTTATAATAATTCTGCTCTTTATTTTGCTAGTTGTTATATCAGTCCAAAATTTTGCTGAGCCTGATAAGTTGTTTGCTTCGTTTGCTGTAATTGCAGCTGCAATCTTTAGACTCGCACCGACAGTTTCTCGTATACAGGTTAATTTGAACGGCATAAACCTTGTTTTACCGATGGTTGATGAACTCTTTAATATGTTTGAAACTTTGGGTGTTGCAGATGCTAAGACTCCTTCAATCAAAGAATTCTGCGAATTTAATTCAACTATTGAATTGAAAGACGTTGAGTTTGCTTATGAGAATAAACCTGTTTTAAAAAATATTAATCTTGTCGTAAACAAAGGCGAGTATGTGGGTATAACAGGTTTGTCAGGAGCCGGAAAAACTACTCTTCTGGATATTATTGCAGGACTTAACAAGCCGAATAAAGGTGAAATATATGTGGATAGCAAGCCACAGAATGCTCCACTCAAAATTGGGTATATTACTCAAGAATATATTCCCGTAAACGGTTCTATCAGAGAAAATGTAGCGTTTGGGTTTTCTCAAATTGATGATGAAGCTGTTGTTGATTCGCTTAAAAAAGCACAACTATATGATTATATAGTCGAGAATTTTGAAGAAGGAATTTATGCTAATCCGTTTTCTGATTCAACAGGGCTTTCACAGGGGCAAAAACAACGTTTAGCAATCGCTAGAGCTCTTTATACAAATCCTGATATTCTTATATTGGATGAAGCGACATCTTCGCTTGATTTGAAAACAGAAGATGAGATTTGCAATGTACTAACAGGTTTGAAGGGGAAAAAGACAATTATAGTAGTCGCACACAGGCTTTCAACAATCAAATCTGCTGATAAAATTGTGTATGTAAAAAACGCTGAGATAGAAGCTATCGCAGCGTTTGATGAACTTTTTAATAATAACGATGATTTTCGAAAGTTAGTTAATTTAGCGTCATTCAAATAGCTCTGACTTGTTTCATTAACTTAACGATTTTTTCTTTGAAAATCGGATCTACAGGAGATGTTGCATAGCCTTGAACTCTAGCAGCTTCCTCTTTTTGCATAATATCTTTTTCTAACAATGCCAATTTCCTTAGAGCAACATTCATGATAACCTCCAACGTACCTTTTCTAACCTTACATATATATAAAGTTAAAAAAATCCCGAAAATTGACTTTTTGTTAAGAAATATTACCAGTTTACTTTTTCAATAAGTTCGATTTCGTATCCGTCAGGGTCTTTTAAAAATGCGATTTTAGAGCCTTTTCCGTTCAAATCGAATGGCGGATAAAGGTATGAATAGCCCAATTTTTCGATTTTAGCAGTGAATTCGTCAAGTGATTTTACTGCAAAAGCGAAGTGTCCGAAGCCTGAACCTAATTCATAGCCGTCTTTTGGTGTCTCGTCGTTGTATGTTAATTCGATTTGGCAGGTATTTTCTTCGTCATTAAGAAAATAGAGCCAGCAATCTTCTAATCTTTTTTTGTGATCGAGTTTCATATTCAAAACATCAGAGTAGAATGCTAAAGATTTTTCTATGTCTTTTACTCTAATCATTGTGTGTAAAAATTTCATAATTTCTCCTTTTTTTTATAATTATATCATGTTAAAATAGGGCTATGAAAAATATATTTGAAGAAAAAGTTTATTACGCTGATACAGACGCTTACGGAGTTGTCTGGCATGGTACTTACCTTAGGTGGATGGAAAAAGGCAGAGTAGATTTGTGCGAAGAAGCAGGATTGAATCTTATTGATTTGGCAAACCAAGACATTGCTTTGCCTGTAACTAATATGAACGTTCGTTACAAGGCTTCTGCAAGATTGAATGATATTATTGTTGTTGAAACTTCAATCAAAGAGGTTTCTCCTTTGCGTGTTACGTTTGAGCAGATTATTCGCAACAAAGCTGACGGTAAATTGTTTATAAAGGCTGAATTTGACGTTGTTGCAATACATAATGACGGAAATATTTATCGCAGATTGCCGGAAGCAATTACAAACGCTTTAAAAGAAGGTTAGTATGCCAAGATTAAACAAATACATAGCGTCAACGGGTTTCTGTTCCAGAAGGAAAGCAGACGAGCTTATCCTTGAGGGTAGAGTGCGTGTAAATGATCGCCCTATTGAGGAACTGGGATTTTATGTGCGAGAAAAAGACCGTGTTTATATTGATAACAAGCTGGTTAAACCTCAAAAATTGGAATACTATAAGTTTTATAAACCGGCAGGGTATATCACGACATCAGAAGATGAAAAAGGTAGAAAGACTATTTATGATGTTATTCCACCGGAGTTAAGACACTTAAAACCGGTTGGCAGACTTGATAAAGAGTCTACGGGGCTTATTATACTTACAAACGACGGCGAATTTATTAATGAAATGACTCACCCGTCTATTAAGGTGCCAAAGGTGTATTTGGTATCTATAAATGGTAAATTTACTCCTGATGATGCTGAAAAAATGCTTAACGGTATTGAAATTGAGACAGATTCCGGAGAGAAGAAAATTGCTTATGCTGAAACTTTGCCGATAGAGCTTAAGAACAAATCATCTATGATTCAGGTTGTGCTGTATCAAGGGATTAACAGACAGATTAGAAAGATGTTTGCAAAGTTAGGTTATGAAGTTGAAAGCTTGAAGCGGATTCAACATGCGACTTTGACTATTGAAGGGCTTAAAAAAGGACAGGTTAAACCGATTAAGCCAAAACAGGTTAAAGAGTTAAAAGCTTATATTGCAAAAATTAAGAGGGAATATGCTCAAAATAGCAATAACGGGTAATATTGCGGCGGGGAAATCCGAAGTTGAAAAGATTTTAGCAGAAGAATTCCCTGTGTATGACGCTGATAAGATTGCTCACAAATTTTTGGGTAATGTC
Source organism: uncultured Candidatus Melainabacteria bacterium (assembly GCA_934754775.1). Taxonomy (GTDB): domain Bacteria; phylum Cyanobacteriota; class Vampirovibrionia; order Gastranaerophilales; family Gastranaerophilaceae; genus CAG-196. The sequence goes on from CAKVIM010000013.1 coordinate 49,976, forward strand.
GATAGAAAAGCTTTGGGTGAAAAGGTTTTTGCAGACCCGGTGGCTCGTAAAAAATTGGAAGAATTTATCCACCCGAAAGTTAAGGACGAGATATTAAGGATTTTTGATACCGAAGATGCTAAAGTGGTCTTTGTATCAATTCCTTTGCTCTTCGAAACAGGTTTTGATAAATTGTTCGATAAAATTTTGTTTGTGCAATCTGATGACGAAATAAGACTTGAACATTTGATGAAGCGAAATAATTTTACAAGAGAGCAGGCTCTTGCGAGGATGAACTCTCAAATGCCGCAGCAGGAAAAAATCAAAAAATCTGACTATGTTGTTTATAACAATTCGACTCTTGAAAACTTAAGAGAGCAGGTTTTAGTATTTGTCAGAGAGCTTCATCGCTTTATATAATTCAAATACGCTTAATAGGAAGAATAGTCCGAAAACAGCTAGGTACGAATGGTTTGAATACACCAAAATGTTACCTTTTTGCTCCGGTGCGAATAAATTTAGCAAAAATCCCATTGCAGTTCCAAGCAACCCGACCATTGTGAAGAAACAGAAGTTCATAATACTTACAGCTGTTCCTGAAACCATTTTGCGGTTTGTTAAGTGTAAAACCGGTACCAAAAGCGAAGTTAAGCTTGCGTTGGCTGCTAAGATGAAGAATATTATTGCGATAAAGTCAGTTTTAATGTTAAAAATTAAGCAGATACATATTACTAACAAACAGCCAAACGTGATTACAGATGCGTTTTTCAAGAACATAACTCTGTGATTGTGGCACATTTTGCACACAGATGCGTTTATGATGTTAAATATAGCTGCGATTACCGCCATTGCGGATAAAACTAATGCTGATTTGTAAGTTGACATTCCGCAAAAATCTTCTAAGAACTTTTTCCCTATAATAGCTTGTATAGCATATGATATACCGAAATTACAACAAGCAAAGCTAAATAAGTTTCTATTGTGCTTTTTGTGTAATACAAGCCTGAACGGAAGCGTTCTTAGCTTCACGTTTCGGTTGATTTCCGGAAACTTTATTCTGGTTGATAATATTGCAAAAATAATTACTCCCAATAGAATTATTAACGCCAAAATTACAAGGATTTCTCGCCAGTTTATGTATTTCATTAGGAATACAAACGGTGCATTGGCTGCAATCCCGCCGCAATAGCCAATACATAGCATAACAGAAATTGCTATCCCAAAGTTTTTATCAGAGAAACACTCTCTCAACTCTCTGATTAAACTCAGGTAGAATGTGCTGCCGCCTATTCCGACAAGAACTCTTGAAAAATACATCAGAGGCAGATTTGACGAAATCGGAAATAGTAAAGCCCCGACTCCGAGAATTATGCCGCCGGTCAACATTATTCTAAGCCCGCCAAAGCGGTCAACAAGAACTCCGATGATCAACTGATTAAATGCATAAAGGTACATAAAAATTGCACCAAATGCAGTAATATATGGTGCAGAAACGGACAGCTCGCTTTGTAGCAAATCAAAAACCGCTCCGGGAATTGCTATTCTTTGAAAATTTGCAAAGAAATAAAACAATGTTCCGAGTGATATTAAACTAAATACTATCCCCTTCTTTTTCATACTATAGTTAATTTACAGCTAATATGTGGGCATGTCAATCTTGTTAAAGCAAAAAAAAGGAATCCTTGATGAGAATTCCTATGGTTGTTTTTGTTTTTTGTTTGATTGTACTCTGCTCTTTTCTTGTGTTTTTTCCCGTGTTTAATAAATCCCCTCAAAGGTAAGTTGTCTTACCTCGGCTTCCCTAATCCAATAGTGCCTCTAAGATTCTGGCATTTTTGTCTGCCAAAGTGTTTGTTCTAACTTGTGAACGTGTGATGTAGCTTCTCAATGCTTCACGAATAAGTTCTGAACGTGATCTGCTTTCGTTTTCTGCTACTTCATCAATTTTGCCTAAAAAACTTTCCGGCATTGAAATCAATACTCTAGCCATAATGTACTCCTTTTATCCTCTTTATACTTTATTTGTCGCTTGTATATATATAAAGTATCTACGAAATAAAAAATTGCCTTTTGGGTTTTTAAATGTGAAGTTTTGTTAAGTTAAATTTTGCAAATGTCTTTTCTGTAGGCAATTCCGTCGAATTTGATGTCGTCGAGTTCTTCATAAATTGATGCGACTGCTCTTGATAAAGTTGATGCTTTGGAAGTTAGTGCTAAAACCGGACCAGAAGCTGCTTCAAATTCTAAATACCTGTTTTTAGCTGTGTTAGGGTAATATGTGATAAGAGTATCTTCATCAAGTAATTCAAGTCCTTGTATAGTGTTGTTTTTAGAGTCTTTATGTTTGCAATTAAGTACAATTGATACAGAGTACTGCTCGAGTGTTTTGATATCTTTTGATTCATCGCTAAAAGAGCCGATTGAACAAGATTCAAAGAGTGTGAATAAATCTTCATCAAGGTTTGCGAGAACCGCAGCTGCGTCGCAATCTTGCATAAAGTTTTGCCAACCGAGAATAAATATTTTGCCATCATCTGTTAGAATTCCGTTTACGCCAAGAACTCCGAGGTACGGGTTCCCGCCGATTCCAAGATAATCAAGAGTCGGATAAATAACATTATCCATTAGGAAATATTCTTGTTCAAGAGAAAGCTTGTAATTTGGGGCACAAGCTCCCATGCCGCTTGTCAATTGTCCGCCGTCACCTTCAAGAGAATGCTTGTAAGTGATTGTAGAACCAATCGGCAAGGCTTTGTAGCCGTCTGTTACTGTATAGAAAGAAAATGGTGTTCCCCAAATGTAATCTTCAATTATGATTGCTTTGTTTTTTTCTATAAAAGTTGCGTCAATAATTGTTTTTGCAACCTGATAAGATGTGCAAACTGTTGCACTATTATTGTCATTAGTTTTTAATACAAATGGATTTTTTAAGTTCTTGATATAATCAAGTGCCATATTTTGTTTTTCAAAGATGCCAAACTTCGGAGTTGGTATCCTCAATTTATAAAGCACTTTTTTAGCCAAAGCCTTGTCAAAAACCAGTTTAGCTGCATTTTTGGTCGCTCCGAAAATTTGTTGGTTATTTTGTGCAAATATGCTGACGATGTCTGATTTGATAGCCGCAGAAGAAATCGGAATCGTTAAATCAATTCCATTTTCCATAACGAATTCTAACAATTCGCCAACGTTGTCCTCTCTAATATCAACACATTCAGCGAATTCTTTTAAACTGTCGCTAGCGGGTGTTATATATATATCATGTTTTTCTGATAATTTTTTCGCTAAAGCATACTCTTTAGCACTGTTTCCGATAATTAATATTTTCTTTCTCATGTAAAATATTATACCACGGAAATTGCTCCTTGTTTTGCTCTAAAAAAGAAATAAGGGGCAAGCTTTGCTTGCCCCTTATTCTCAGTCTTATAATCAAGAGCTAATAAATTAGTCTTGAGCGTGACCTGCAGTACCAAGAACGTCACGCATTTTGTGCATAACCATTTCTTTAACAGCAGTTCTACCTGGTCCCATGTATTCACGTGG
>CAKVIM010000014.1 GCA_934754775.1 uncultured Candidatus Melainabacteria bacterium
TAACATACGGTCGGGTGACAATCGAATAACTACTAGTTTGTATAGAAATTACAAGTCACCCTCAGAGGTGTGACTACCAACTTGACTTGTATTTACCCCCGCACGTAGACATATGGTCGGGTGACAATCGAATAACTACTAGCCTGAATAAAAATTGCAGGTCACCCTCAGAGGTGTGACTACAAGATTGACGTGTTAGAAAAAGTAACCAAAAGACTTTTCACATTTGGTCGGGTGACAGGGGTAAATAGGACTTTACAGTTATGTAAAACAAATTTTGTCTATTCCTTCTCCTAGGGTGAGGGGGATGAATTAAATTAAAAATCGGGTTCAATGATTATCATTGAACCCGATCAGTACTAAAAATATTGGGGTTTTATTACGTATTTTACCCCTACTTTGCCCCTACTTTAGTCCTATTTACCCCATTAAGCACCCATTTCTGTGGCATATTTTTTCATTGCTTCTTCAGAAATTTCTGCTGTATCTTGGATGATACTACCTGCAATAAGCGTTGACTCTTGGGCCATTTTTATGCATTTTACTGCATACTGTGCTTGCACTTCCGGGGTCAGGGCACTTCCGTAACCTACTGAATTAATTTCCATCTAGCTACCCTCTTTGATCTGTGACTACTATATGATAACACTATTTGAGAGGTTATGCAATACTATTTGATTTTGAAAGATACATTTGCAACTGCCGTAACTTTTTTATCAATAGATGACGTATCATTAATCCCCATATCAGATACATTTGTTGAGTCAACAGGAGTAATTTGATAAACGCCCATTCTAACTGACTGAATTTTACCTACAGAGTTATGTGTTGGCTTAAGCATAGATGCTGCTCTTGCTTTAGCGTCCTTAGAAGCTTTTTCCAACAATGTAACTTTTAATTCAGGCAATTTAGAATAATCATAAGAAGGAGAATAAACATTAATATCCACTCCTTTATTGATTAAGCCAGTAATATCATTTGATATATTCTTGATAAGTTCGACATTATCTGAACTAATCGTAACCGGTTGGGTTAAATTGTACATATCCGGAATATCAGTGTATTCACCGGTTTTAGCGTTACGTTTATAAGAATAATACCCATTGACGGTTTTCAACTCAATATTCTTAATCTGTTTATCTTTTAAGTATTTATCAACGATTTTAATTTGTTCTTGCACTGCACTGTAGGCGTCTTGTTTCGATACCCTCTTAACATTTATGTCAAAGTTTAGTGAGCCGGAATCTGATTTTACTATTTCATAAGCTGAACCAGTAACAGAGATTACATCTTTTTCTATTGTTGTAGAAACGATTTTGGTGGAAATAACCAAGCCAAAAGCGATAAGTAATCCTAAAGAAATCACCTGTAATTTTTCGATTTTTTCTAACACATTGCCTCCTTTTAAACGTTGCCGGTTGAGCTGTTTCTGTCGTCTTCAAGTTGTTTTAATTGTTTTGCGTCAACCTTTTCGTCTGTTGAATAGTTTGTAATAGTTGTAGTTGAAATTTCGATATCGACGTTAACATCCGCATCAACCATTTCAATATCAGCCTTTTTGAATTCTTTAATCTTGCCATCTTCAAACTTAACTGCGACAGAATTGTTTAAGAATTGTATGAAGCAAACTTTGCCTAAGCCGGATGGTGTCATTACTGTAGAACCAACGGGTGGCATTCCTTTAGCTGCTTCAATGTAATTTGAGTATTCATATGTTAAGCAACAAAGTAATCTTCCGCAAGTGCCGGAAATCTTGGATGGTGCAATCGGCATTCCCTGGTCTTTTGCCAGCTTAACGTTAATTGATTCAAATTTTCTTAAATATGATGAGCAGCAGAACGGTTTACCGCAAATACCTGTTCCATCCATGATTGAAGATTCATCTCTTACACCGATGTGTCGTAAATCAATTCTCATTCGTTTGAAAACTTGAGTCAAATCTTTCAGAAGCTCTCTAAAGTCGACTCTTTCCGGAGCAGTATAATAAAAAGAAATTTTTCTTTTGTCAAACGTGATACGGCATTGAACAAGGTTCATATTAAGCTTGTGTTTTTTTACCAAATCTTTGCATTTGAAAAATGAAGTAACTTCTTCTTTTTTTAACTCTTCTAAAACCATCATGTCCTCTTGAGTCATTATTCTGATAAATTCAAAAGGAGCAGGTGTTTTTTGAGATTTTTCAAACTTTGCTGCGACTTCTTTATTAACTAAATATGCCTTAAGAGCTTCTTCACCTTTTTCTGTTCTGGCAAGCACAAGAGCCCCGTCGTCCAAATTTACATTTTCAGGACATTTCAAAGGAACGAAAGTATTTTTGAGATATTTTACTGCATACTTAATCATATCTTTCTTCCTTTTTGAGTTTTCTGTTCATAAGCTTTGACAACACTTCTTGTGGAGTGATATCTGTGTAAACAGCTTCGTAGATTGCACTTGATACAGGAACTTCAAGTCCTAATTTTTCAGCCAAATCGCAAACTGCTTTTGAGGTTTTAACCCCTTCTGCCACAGAACCGAGTTCGTTTAGAATGTCGTTAATTTTTTTGCCTTTTCCTAACATTGCACCTACTGTGTAGTTTCTTGACATTGGGCTGGAGCAAGTTGCGATTAAATCGCCCATTCCGGAAAGTCCGTAAAGAGTGGACGGATTAGCTCCGAGCTTAACTGAAAGTCTTACGATTTCTGCCATACCACGAGTTAGCAATGTCCCCATGCAGTTATCGCCTAAATCCATTGTGTGTGCGAAGCCTGATGCAATAGCGATAACGTTTTTGAGGCTGCCGCCAAGCTCAACTCCGATTACATCTGAGTTTGTATATAATCTAAATTTATTAGGTACATTACAAGCTTTTTGAACAAATTCAGCAACTTCCATGTCCTCACATGCTACAGATGCTGCGGTCGGTTTGCCTTGCAGAACTTCTTTTGCTAAAGTCGGGCCTGATAAAATAACCACTTTTTGGTTAGGTAGAACATCTTTTATAACTTCTGACATTCTCATTAAAGTATTCAATTCCAAACCTTTTGATGCGTTAACTAATGGCTGTTCGGACTTAATGCCTGCTGCTTTTAACTGTTCGCAAACACTTCTAACGCCGGAAGTTGCGACAACTGACAAGATAATATCCGCACCTTCTATTGCTTTTTTTAGGTCAGAAGTGAATTCCACTTTTTTATCTAACTGTACTTCAAGAGGTTTTGAGCAGTGTTTATTAACGATTAAATCTTCGTTTAGGTCACATTCACGCCCCCAGATAGTGATTTCTTCAAAATTATTATTTAATAACCAAGCTAATGTTAATCCCCAACAGCCCGGTCCAAGTACAGTAAGTTTCATAAAATTCTCCCTATTACAATTTCAGCCATTATTATACTACAAAATTAAAGCTTTGAAAAATTATTCAGAGTTCTTCTTAAAACTCCGCAATTTCTTCTCAAGGCTTCTTCTGCTTGATTTCTGTTGAGTTCGCATTTAAGCATAATAATTGCCGTTTTTACGCTCCATCCGCTTTCTAATAGAGTTTGAAGTGCTTTAGAATTATTGACGTTAGCAATTTCTGACACAATTCTAATTGCTCTATCTTTAAGTTTTTCATTTGTAGGCATCAAATCTATCATAAAGTTTTCATATGTTTTGCCTATTTTAATCATGGCTCCGGTTGAAAGCATATTCAGAACCATTTTTTGTACAGAACCTGCTTTCATTCTGCTTGAGCCGGCAATAACTTCCGGTCCTACTTCGACACAAATTCCTAGCCCTGCTTCTTCTAAGATTGCTGCGTTGTGGTTGCAGGTTAAAGCGATTGTTTTGCAGCCGATTTTATCAGCTTCTGCTAAAACTCCTAAAAGGTATTTTGGATTTCCGCTTGCTGAAATTGCGACACAAACATCTATGTCTGTAAGACATTTTGCGTCGTTTTCGCCGAGTTCAAAGTTGTCTTCCGCCCCTTCTACCGCTGTTCTTATTGCGGTATCACCACCTGCAATAATGCCGTTTACCATATCATTCGGTACGCCAAAAGTCGGCGGACATTCTGAAGCGTCAAGAATTCCGATTCTGCCGGATGTTCCGGCTCCAAAATAATAGAGTTTCCCACCGCAAAGGAATTGTTTTGCAATGATATCGACTGCTTTTGCGATGTTTGGAGTTTCATCTTCTATAGCGAGTGCGACTAATTTATCTTCTTCATTGATTTTTCTTACGATGTCTAAAGTAGAAAGTAAGTCTATGTTTTTAGTATTTTCATTTCTGTATTCAGTAATAATTTCGCTCATAAGTCACACACCTTTCTTATTCTACATTCTCCTTCTCTTTGGGGAGAGGGTTGGGGCGAGGGGTCAACCAATAAATTTTATATACGCCCCAACAAATTAACCATTTCAATCGCAGATTTAGCCGCATCAGAACCTTTGTTTCCTGCTTTTGTGCCGGCTCTTTCGATAGCTTGTTCAATGTTATCAGTTGTAAGAACTCCGAATATAACAGGAACTTCTGTTTCTAAACCAACGGATGCTACACCTTTTGAAACTTCTGCACAAACATAGTCGTAGTGAGAAGTTGAGCCTTTTATAACAGCCCCAAGTGCAATAATCGCATTATATTTTCCTGTTTTTGCACATTTTTTTGCTACAAGCGGTATCTCAAATGCTCCCGGACACCATACTATATCAATGTTTTCATCCTTAGCTCCGTGACGTTTAAGTTCATCAATTGCACCGGATAATAATTTTGATGTAATAAATTCGTTGAAACGAGAAACTGTGATACAAAATTTTTCGTTTGTGACAGTCAACATACCTTCAATAATAGACATTTACCTTCTCCTTATATCTTTATAAACACATTATACATGATATTTCGCTAAAATTGTTAGAAGTTTAAGAGTTGTAACAAACCAATATGGAGAGAATTCTTTAATTGATTGTTACAAAATTTTACAGGCATTTTTAGCTCTTTTTACGTTGTGGTAAAATTTATTTATGGCAGAAGGACAAATATTCAAAATTCATTCAGATTTTTATTATGTGAATTCCAACGATACAATTTTTGAATGCAAAATTCGTGAGGTTTTGAAGAAACAGAAGCAGAAAATTTTTGTGGGCGATTTTGTGGAATTCAATGACGGAGCGATTGAAAAAATTCTGCCACGCAAAAATTATATTACTCGTCCGACTGTTGCGAATATTGATAGAGTTATTATAATTTCTGCGGTTAAAGAACCGGAACTTAATTTTACGCAGCTTAATAGATATATTTCTTTTGCCAAGTATCATAATTTGGAAGCTGTTTTGTGTTTCAATAAAAATGATTTGTCGGATAATGATAAAACTATAGAAAAAGTTTTTTCGATTTATCAACCGCTCGGGTATGATGTACTGTTTACTTCTGCTCTAGAAGGATATGGGTTGGATGAGTTTAAGGAAATTTTGTCTGGTAAGACTTCCGTGCTTTGTGGCTCATCCGGTGTCGGAAAATCCAGTTTGATTAATGCAGTTTGCCCTGATTTAAATCTGAGGACGAAAAGTGTTAGTGAAAAAACTCAACGAGGAACGCATACGACAAGACATTGTGAAATTATCAGGTTGGATGAAAATTCAAGAATTGTTGATACTCCGGGGTTTAGCAATTTGAAATTTGATTTTTTGATGCCAAATCAAGTTGATTTACTATTTGATGAAATCTCTAAGTATAAGCAATATTGCAAATTTCAGGACTGCTTGCATTTAAGCGAAACAGGCTGTTGCGTAAAAGAGCATCTTTCTGAAATTGACGAAACGAGATATCAGAGTTATGCTGAATTTGTTGCAGAAGCGATGGAATATAAAGAACGGGTTAAGTATCAAGGAGTTAAAGTTGAAGCTACACATAAGCAGCAGCATAACAAAACTGCAGTTAAGATAAGCTCCAGAAGGCGTGAGAGTGCGAGAAATACTCTTAAACAAAATATATATAAGGATATAGATGATGAAGGAATTGATTAAACTTGTAGATGAACATTTGGATAAGTATTTACCGATAAGCTATCCCGAAGATATTTTTAAGGCAATGAAATACACGCTTTCGCTTCCGGGGAAAAGATTACGACCGATTATGTGTATTGAAACTGCAAGACTTTTAGGTGCCGGCATGGAAAAGGCAATGCCTGTAGCTTGTGCTATCGAAATGCTTCACGTGCAGAGTTTAATCCATGATGACTTGCCTTGTATGGATAACGATGATTTTAGACGTGGCAAACCTTCTAATCATAAGGTCTTTGGCGAAGCTAATGCCGTTCTTGCAGGTGATGCACTTCTTACTTATGCTCCGCAAGTTATGATTGAACAATCAAAAGATTTGTCAGCTGAACAACTTGTTAGAATCTTGCATGAGTACACAAAATTTGCGGGAGCTTACGGACTTATCGCAGGTCAGGTTGTAGATATAGAATCTGAAGGTGGTAAATTGGTTAAATCACCGGAAGAAACTTTGGATTTTATACATTTGAATAAAACAGCAGTGCTTTTCAGATTGGCGGTCAGATGCGGTGCAATCATTGCAAATGCAGAGGAAGAAGTTATTGAAGAATTTGATAATTTTGCGAAAAAATTTGGACTGGCTTTCCAAATATACGATGATATAATGGATGAAATCTCTTCTTTTGAGGAATTGGGTAAGACTGTTGGTAAAGATAAAAACTCCGGAAAGCTTACCTATGTTTCGTTATACGGACTCAATGAGGCTAAAAATAAATTTAATTGCTTAATTGAGGAATGTTATGGTATAATCAACAAGTACGATTCGAAGATATTTAAAGAAATATTAGATAAATTAGAGAACAGGGTTGGGAGTTTTTAATGAATTTTTCGCAAATGTTTGGAACTGGTTATGAGGTTATTTTTGTTGCTTTTTCAGGCATTATAACCGCACAGCTTATTAAATGTATTTTGCATCTTATTATAAAAAGAAGCTTGGATTTGAGATTGTTCACTACTACTGGTGGCATGCCAAGTTCTCATTCTGCAGGAGTAATGGGGCTTTCAACAGCAGTTGGCTTGATTCGAGGGTTTAGCTCAATAGAATTTGCAATTGCTCTCGGATATGCATTTATTGTGATGTATGATGCCGCAGGTGTTAGACGTGCAGCCGGAAAACAGGCAGCATGTTTGAACCGAATTATCATGGATTTGTATAAACAAGATTTGCAAGAAGCCGGCGGAAAATTAAAAGAACTTCTCGGACACACTCCTATGCAAGTATTTGCGGGTGCTTTGTATGGAATTGCGTACGCATTTTTTGTTCACTTTCACTTGATGCACTAAAATGTTAAATGTGTCCAATAAATCGAATGAGTTTTAAGTTTTGTAACACAAAACTTCCCCACCCCTATTGATTTATAAAGCTTTTTATATTAGAATTAATTTGTCAGAAAACAACCCACATTTGAATAAACTGTAAATGCCGATTGTTCGGGCGTTTTGTATTGATTAGTTATTCGAATGTTACACAAAATATAAATAGTAATCTGTTAACAAAAAAAAGAAAGGTATTATAGAAATGACAGAAGAAAAAATCGAAACTCAAGTTGAGGAAACTGTAGTAGAAGAAAACGCTGCTGCAGAAGCTGCCGTTGAAACTGAAGAAGTTGTAGAACAACTTCCTGCAAGAAAACCACGTGGCAGAAAGAAAAAAGTAGAAACTCAAGAAGCTAAACCTGAATCAGAATGGAAAGAACAAGTTGTTCAAATCCGTCGTGTAACAAAGGTTGTTAAAGGTGGTAAAAAATTAAGCTTCAGAGCAATTGTTATTGTTGGTAACAAAAAAGGACAAGTTGGTGTTGGTTGTGCTAAGGCTGCAGAAGTTATCATCGCTATCCAAAAAGCTATTGCAGACGGTAGAAAGAACCTTATCACAGTGCCTATTTTCAAAACAACTATTCCACACCCAATTACAGGTCGTTCAGGAGCAGGTGCTGTAATGTTAAGACCGGCTTCTCAAGGTACTGGTATTATTGCAGGTGGTGCTGTTCGTTCAGTTCTTGAACTTGCTGGTATTGAAAACATTCTTTCAAAATCTTTAGGTTCAAAATCACCTCTAAACGCTGCTAACGCTACTTTAGAAGCTCTTAAATCATTAAGACCATTCTCAGAAGTTGCTAAAAAACGTGGCTTGACAATGGCTGAATTATTAAACTAGTCGGCTATTTTCATTCAAATTTGAAATGGAATAATAATAGTAGAACGAAAACATAGAGTGGGAAAAGCGTTTTTGCAAAATTAAATTTTAAACAATGAATTTGAAATAAGCGTTCCCACCGATAAAAAAATAAGATAAAAAGGAAATAACAATGGCAAAACAAATAAAAATCAAACTTGTAAAAAGTTTAATCGGATGCTCTGACGCTCAACGTAGAGTTGCTCAAGCTTTGGGCTTGAAAAAAACTGACCAAGTTGTTGAACACCAAGACAGTGCAACAATCATGGGTATGGTTAACAAGATTTCACATCTTGTAGAAGTGGTTGAATAAAATTTGAAAGGGAATAAGGTAATAAGGCAATAAGGTAATAAGAGATTTTAAATATCAATATTTATCGCATTGCAAGATTTAAGATTTTAAACACCTTATTCACTTATTCCCCTATTACCTTATTCCCTTATAATGACGAAAGGAACTAAAAATGACAAATATAACATTAGAAGATTTAAGACCAGCTGAAGGTGCAACTGGCAAATCAAAAAGAGTAGGACGTGGTCGTTCTTCAGGACACGGTAAAACATCTTGCCGCGGTCATAACGGTGAAGGACAACGTTCAGGCAGAACTGCTAAAAGAGGTTTTGAAGGTGGCCAAATGCCAGCTTACAGAAGATTACCTAAGTTGAAAGGTTTCCAAATTATCAATCAACGTAATTATGCTCAAATTAACGTTGGCAGATTAGCTGATTTAGAAATTACTGAAATTTCTTTGGAATCTTTGAAAGAAATCAGAAAAGCTCATCCTTCTTGCGATGGTTTAAGAATTTTAGGTAACGGTGAAATCAAGAAAGCTATAACTGTTAAGGCTAACTATGTAACTCCATCAGCAAAAGAAAAAATTGAAGCAGCAGGCGGAAAGGTTGAATTAGTATAATGACTGGTGTTAATGGCGGAATGAGAATGCCGACAGCGGCAGATTTGATGTCAATGTGGAATGCATCAGGCTTGAAAGAAAAGTTGATTTTTACTTTCTTGATGCTTGTGTTATTCAGATTTGGCATTCATTTGCCGGTATTTGGTATCAATAACGAAATCTTCTCCAGAATAGCTTCCGGAAACAATATCATCGGATTTTTGGATTTGTTTACCGGTGGTGCGTTGGGTAAGGTTTCAATTTTTGCCCTCGGTATCGGGCCATATATTACATCATCAATTATTATGCAATTGATGGCTGTAATTATTCCTGCATTAGAAAAATTGCAAAAAGAAGATGGTGAAGCCGGCAGAAGAAAACTTTCACAATATACACGTGTATTCACTGTTGTGTTGGCTTTGTTCCAAGGTATAATCTTTATGGCATACTTGTCACATCTTCCGGGTGCTATAACAGCCGGTGTAAACCATGTGATGTTCTATGTATCATCTATTATTACACTAACTGCTGGTTCTATTCTTGTAATGTGGATGTCTGAATTGATTACTGAAAAAGGTATTGGTAACGGTGGTTCATTGATAATCTTTGTCGGTATCTTATCAGGTATTCCGCTTTACTCTTCAAGAACAGCACAAATGGTATCAAATGACTCTGCTCTTATGTGGGGGTTGGTACTATTACTTGCAATCTTTTTTGTTACAATGGTTTTCATTGTAATTATGCAAGAAGCAATTCGTAAGGTTATTATTGTTAATCCTAAAAGACAGGTTGGTAACAAGGTTTATGGCGGAGTAAATACTTTTATTCCGTTCAAACTTAATCCGGGTGGGGTTATGCCAATCATCTTCGCAGTAGCAATTTTATTGTTCCCATCAACTATTTTGAGTTTGGTAGGACAAGCTAACTTGCCTGCAGGCTGGATTCAAGATGTAGTATTAGTACTTAATAAGATTTTTAATCCATCAGGTGCTACTTATTATGTAATTTACTTCTTGATGATTGTTGCGTTAACTTTCTTCTACGCATCAATTATGCCAAATATGCAGCCAAAGGAAATTGCTGATAACCTAAAGAAATATGGGTCATCAATCCCTGGGGTTAAACCTGGCAGACCAACAGCAGAAGCGTTGGATAAAATATTAACAAAGACAACATTTATCGGTGCTTTGGCTTTGGGTATAATTGCTTTGGTGCCTGCATTTGCAAGCTATGTGACTAGAATTACAACTTTGCAAGGTATCGGTGCTACCTCTCTAATCATCATGGTTGGTGTTGCTCTTGATTTGATTAACCAAGTTAAGACTCACTTGCTCGCAAGAAACTACGAAACTTTCTTGAAAGATTAGTGAATAGGAAAATATTGATAAGGGCGGAACTGAAAGTTCCGCCCTTATTTTTTATATCTTATTAACTTTTGTAACGAATGTTCTCTCTTTTGAAATCCAAGATTTTAGAAAAACTTTATAAATACATAAGACATTAACAATGTTAGAAAAATGAGAGAGAGAAAGAAAATTTAAACGCTCCCCTTATTGAGGAGCGTTTCATTTAAAAAAGGTGATTATTTCAAATAGTTTACCAAACCTTCTAGTGCTAAAGTATAGCTCAGTTCTTTGAAACCAACGACTTGTGCAATGCAAACTCCTGAAATCAGAGATGTGTGACGAAATTCTTCACGTGCGTGAATGTTTGTCATATGGATTTCAACTGTCGGAATTCCAACAGCTGCTATTGCATCACGAATGACAACGCTTGTATGAGTGTAACCGCCTGCATTAATCAAAATCCCATCGTACTGATTTCTTGCGGACTGAATCTTGTCAACGATTTCTCCTTCGTGATTGCTTTGCCAAACCGTAACTTCTGCTCCAAGTTCTTTACCTCTGACGATTACGGCATTCTCAATATCTTGAAGCGTTGTCTTGCCATATTTTTCAGGCTCACGATTTCCTAACATGTTTAAATTTGCACCGTTTATGAGTAATATTTTCATCTTAAAATCCTTTATCAAAAGGTGAAAAGGCAATTCTATTCACCACTTACTATTCACTATTTGCTGTCTTTATTATACAATATATACAAGAAGAATGCGAGGATAAAATGATTAACAAACGCTGGTATGACCAAGACCCTATTTTGAAAGAAGCTTTAGAGCTTTTAAGACTTTCTCCTGATGAAACAAAATCAGAAGCTGCAGAATTTATGTTACAACTTCAAGAACAAGTCGCAGGCGAAGTTATAGAACACGTTTACGAGATTATTAATACATACCAAGGCAAGGGAAATCGTTGGTATGATAACGACCCTATGATGCTTAAAGCCGTTGAGTTACTAAGAAATGCTCCTGCTAAAGTTCAAAGAGTCGCTGCTTTAAAACTTCTTATCGCACTTGAACAAAAGAGCTTTGAAGGAGTTGAAATCTAAATGAAAGACGTTCAGAACCAGTCAGATAATCGTGGAGTAGATATTCAAAAAGTCGGTATCAAAGGCATAGAGTTGCCTTTGATTATTCAGCGTAAAGATAAAGAAGATATTGTAATTTATTCTAATGCAACTGCAGGAGTATCTCTTCCGGCTCATTATAAAGGAACTCACATGTCACGTTTTGTTGAGGTTCTGAATGAATGGCGTAGCAATAACACTCTCGGAGTTGATATAAAAGGGTGTGTCGAAGCAATCATAAAACGCCTAGACGCAAAAAGCGGCTATTTGAAATTCGAGTTCAAGTATTTTGTTGATAAAAAAGCTCCCGTAACAGGAATATCTGCTCCGATGTGCTATGATTGTTTTTTTGAGGGAATTCTCGATAATTATAATGAAGAAGATGAAGAATATCGTTTCTATCTTGGTGTAAAAGTACCGGTGACAACACTTTGTCCTTGCTCAAAAGAAATATCTGATTATGGAGCTCATAACCAACGTGCAATCGTGTCCGTAAAAGTTACATATCCGGAAGATGAGCATATTTGGCTGGAAGATTTGATTAAATCAATCGAAAGTTGTTCATCTTGCGAGCTTTATCCGCTTCTAAAACGTGAAGATGAAAAATATGTTACGGAACACGCATACAATAATCCGAAATTTGTTGAAGATGTTCTAAGAGATGTTGTTCTTTTATTAAGAAACAACGATATAATCGATTCGTTCGAAGTTGAATGTGAATCTTTAGAAAGTATCCACAACCACTCTGCTTGGGCTTATCAAGCCGAGGGGTAGAGGGGGGAAATATATACATTCTAGCCTATATAAAAACTACTAAGTTTGCGGTGGAAAAGAGGTAAAGGGGTAAATTATATTTTAGCTTGGCGATAAGCTACTAACTTGGTCTGTATTAGTGAGTAATGAAAGGGAAATGTTCAAAACTTTCTTTTAGAAAAGTTCTAAATTTGAACATCATTTGCACCACGAGCGTGCAGCGATTAGCTGCGATAGCGAGTGTAAGAGTGCAAGCTTTGCTTGCTAAATCCATTCAATCCACAACCGTAAGGTTGTAGAAAACAATGCGTCATTTCTTTTCTTTTGCTTCGTTTTCTTTTCTTTTTTCGCAATAAAGAAAAGAAAATGAAGAAATATTTTGAAATAAAAAATGTACTTTTCTTTCTCTTTTGTTGCGATAAAAAGAGTTCTTTCACTTTACTTTCAAGTTGGTATGTGTACCTACATATCAAATGTATTTACCCCAGAAAAGTACGAAAAGAAAGAGAAAATACACTACCGCTTTCTACGCCCTTCGGGCGTGGTTTGAATTGCTGTAGCAGGCAGAGCTTGCACTCTTACGCTCGCTATTGCAGCTAATCGCTGCACGCTCGCAGTGCGATTGTCATCCATTTTATTGACAGTTGTGCATTAAGTATCGAACTGATGTTTCGCTCGTAAATGAATAAATCCTTTTCAAAAATTAAAATCTCCTTCGAAATTATTATTGTATTTATTCCTTTCTGGGTCTATAATATTCTTAATAGAGGATTTTGGGGAATGAAGAGCAGGGTTTGGTTATTAATTATTTCATTATTTATGTTATGCACAGCTGTGTTTGCACAGGGTGTGTTTTCAGAGTATGTACCTCAAAAAAATGAAATCATATTTAACCAATCAATGTACAGAATTGATGTGATTGATCCCCAAACAACAACCAACACGAAAGGTGCAAACTACCCCGGTCTAAGAGGTGCAAATCAGCTTGTTGTCTATACTCCATCATTCGGATTTAGAACTAACACAAACGAATTCGGAACAGAAGCTATTATAACGGGTGATACCGTAACTGCTCTAAGCGGTGCGGATTCTCTTATCCCTGCAAATGGTGTTGTAATAAGCGGACACGGTCAAGCTAAAAAATGGATTAATGAGAATGTTATGGTGGGTGCAAAAATCTACATCAATCCGGATAAAAAAATAATTACTTCATATATAACTTCTGATACGTTCCTTTATACTGCAAGAGAACGTATAAAAGAAGCTCAGAATATGATGCTTTTTTATGTTCAAAATGCTGCAAATTACAATGCAAAAAGAACAACTCAAAATATTTGTAAAGCAAACGATTATATAGATAAAGCTGTTAAAAACGGTGAAGATTCTCAAAAATATGCGACAAGAGCTATAGAGTACGCAGATTTAGCGATGTCTACTGTAATACCGTATGACGCAAATGAGTTGAAAGGGGTTTGGATAAGGCCAACATATTATAACGAAAAAGATATCCAAAATGTTTTGGATAATCTGGCGAATGCCGGCATTAATAATGTGTTTTTGGAAACTTATTATCACGGTCAAACAATATTCCCTTCTCAGACGATGACAAAATACGGTTTTATTCGTCAAAAAGAAGAATTTGCCGGTTTTGACCCTCTTAAAATCTGGATTTGCGAAGCACATAAACGTGGAATAAAAGTTCATATATGGTTTGAAAGTTTCTACGTAGGTAACAAACCTCCGGAAACAAATCCTGAGTTTATCTTAGCGAAAAAACCGGAATGGGCTAATTATCAAAAGAAAAACGCTGATTCAGACACAATTGCTTATTCAGTTTCAGAACATAACGGATATTTTATCGATCCTGCGAATCCGGAAGTCCAAAATTTCTTGTATGAATTGTTGTGCGAAATTGTAACCAAATATAAACCGGATGGCATAAATCTTGATTACATCAGATATCCGCAATCATTGGATATAATTTATTCTAATTATGATATGTCAAATTGGGGCTATACAAAATATGCCAGAACAGAATTCAATAATATGTATGGTGTTGACCCGATTGAATTAACCACTTCTGATCCGCTTTGGGCTCAATGGAAGGCTTATAGATGTAATAAAGTTACTAATTTCGTTCGTAGAGTCGGTATAATGTGCCGATATAACAATATTATGATAACAACTGTAATCTTCCCAAATCGTACATTAGCACTGAATACAAAAATGCAGGATTGGAAAACTTGGTCTGTAAATAATTTTGTAGATGGCTTTACACCATTATTTTTGACTTGCAACGATTCAACTGCAATAAATTTGATTGAAGAAGTCTTGAGAAATAAATCTGCCAGTACAAAACTTTATGCCGGTTTGTTTGTAACATTTATGAACGGTTCAAATTCTGATTTAATTAAACAAATCCACGCAGCAAGAAAATATTGCTTGAGCGGAATTATAATTTTTGATTATGCACATTTGAATAATACGTATGTAGAAACACTTACAGAAAGTGTGTTTAGACCGATTAAAGCGGATCAATCGCTAACTCAGCCGCAACAAACACAAGATGTTCAAAGAGGTAAAAGACGTGGCAGAAGAAACTAAAAAAAGAGCTTTTTTAGGAATATGGTTTGATTGTTGCCATGTTTACGGCAGATTATACAAAAATCAAATGGGCACTGCTTATGTCGGCAGGTGTCCGAAATGTTTACGTCCGGTTAATGTAAAAATCGGCGGTGAAGGTACGAATAGGAGGTTTTTTCGTGGCAGCTAGTTTAAATGATTTAAGAAAAGAAAACGAAGTATTAGATATTTTTTGTAACTTAGTTTCAATCCCATCTCCTTCTTTAAAAGAGGATAAGGTTATTGAATGGATTCTTGATTTTTGCAAGAAAAACGGTATTGATGGAAAAAAAGATAACTATGGCAATATTTATATCTATGTTCCGGCAACCGATGAAACTAAAGAACCTTTGATGTTATCCTCTCATATGGATGTAGTTGGTGACGACAGTCCTGTTAATATATATTTGGATGGCGAGTTTATCAAAGCTGAAGGTAGAACTCTTGGGGCTGATGATAAAGTTGGTGTTGCATGTGCATTGCAACTTGCAAAAGATATCAAAAATGGCTTGGTTGATGCAAAGGGTGGGCTTGAAATAACATTTACTCGTGATGAAGAAACCGGCATGAGTGGTATTGAACACGTAGAATTTGATAAGATTAAATCTAAGTATGTACTTGTTTGTGACGCTGATAAACTCGGACAACTTCAAATATCTGGTGCAAGTTACACAAACGCTAAAATTACTGTAAGAGGCTTGAAAGGCGGTCACTCAGGCATCGATATCGGTGATAAAACCAGATTAAATGCAGCAAAACTTATTGCTGAATTGCTTGCAGAATTCCCACAAGGAGCTTATTATACAGATGAAACCGGTGTTATAACTTCTTGTAATCTGGGTGCAATTGTAGCAGGCGGAGTTCAGAATTCTGTAGCGGCAATTGTGGAAAAAGGTATCAAGACAAATGATTATATTACGGAAATTATGAAAAAGACTTCTACAAATATAATTAATACATTAGGTATGGCATCTTATTCAATCAGAAGTGCAAGTTTAGCAAAAGAAGAAGAGCTAAAATCTTTGATGCAGTCAATTGTCGATAAGTTTAATGCAAAATACAAAGATTTAGCAGAAGCTAAGATTGAATTTGAAGTACATTTACTTCCGTTTGAAAAAGCTGATGATGACAGAATTGAAATTGCTCATACAAAAGCTTGTGAAAGAGCAGGGATTAAGAACGATATTTCTTCATTCCACGCAGGGGCTGAAACACATATTTATTGCCATAATAAAAACTCTAAGGGTGAAACATTCATGCCATCTCTTTTAGGCTTGGCAGATGTTTACAATATGCACTCTGCAGCTGAAAAAGTTGACTACAGAACATTGATTAAGGGGTATGAAGTTATAAAAAATACTTTTGAAGAATTCAATGATTAAGTTTTGTAACAAGAAAGAGCAATTTTTTTAGTCTATGCGTTTTATTAAATACGTGTAGTAAATGGAGATTATGTTATGAATATTTTAGGTTTGAAATCAGCAGCAATTAATCCTGTAAAAATCAATTATGCGAAGGAAAAAGGTGCTCAAGTCGGCAACTATGTACGTGAAATGATAGAGAACAATCCAACTATGCGTAATAGAATCTATGGTGCGATGAAAGTTTGTAACTCTGATGCTTTGGAACTTGCTCAAAGAGGAGATGTTTTGCTAATTAATAGTGGCGGTTCCAAAACATCTATGCTAAATATTCCTAAAATTAAAGATGGTTCTGAATTAATAGATGCGATATTGAAAAATATTGGTATTAATGCAAAAGACGGCATTAAACATGCATAGATAATAAGAGATTTAACATATTAAAAAAGGTTTAGAAGAATTCTTCTAAACCTTTTTTAGTTTTTGTTTATATTGAACTATGCTTTCATAGCATTTTCAACAGCAACAGCAACTGCAACAGTTGCACCAACCATAGGGTTGTTACCCATACCGATTACGCCCATCATTTCTACGTGAGCAGGAACTGAAGATGAACCTGCGAATTGAGCATCACCGTGCATTCTACCCATAGTATCTGTCATACCGTAAGAAGCTGGACCAGCTGCAACGTTATCTGGGTGAAGAGTTCTACCAGTACCACCACCTGATGCTACTGAGAAGTATTTTCTACCATTTTCCCAGCACCATTTTTTGTAAGTACCAGCTACAGGGTGTTGGAATCTTGTTGGGTTAGTTGAGTTACCGGTAATAGATACGTCAACACCTTCTTTAACCATGATTGCAACGCCTTCGTTAACATCATCAGCACCATAGCATCTAACTTTTGCTCTTTCACCGTCTGAGTATGGAGTTTCTTTAACGATTTTTAATTCGCCGGTTTTGTAATCGTATTCAGTTTCAACTGAAGTGAAACCGTTGATTCTAGCGATAATGTGAGCTGCGTCTTTACCAAGACCGTTTAAGATAACTCTAAGCGGATTTTTTCTAACTTTGTTAGCATTTCTTGCAATACCGATGGCACCTTCTGCAGCTGCGAATGATTCGTGACCAGCCAAGAAGCAGAAGCAGTTTGTTTCTTCTCTTAATAACATAGCTGCTAAGTTACCGTGACCGATACCAACTTGTCTTCTGTCACCAACTGAACCTGGAACAGCGAATGCTTGCAAGCCTAAGCCGATAGCTTCAGCAGCGTCAGCAGCATTTGTGATACCTTTTTTGATTGCAATAGCACAACCAAGAGTGTAAGCCCAAGATGCGTTATCAAACGCAATAGGCTGAATACCTTTAACGATAGCATCTACATCGATGCCTTTTGATAAGCATAGATCACGAGCATCTTCTAAAGATTTGAAACCGTATTCAGGTAAAACTTTAGCTAGAGTAGCTTCACGTCTATCTTGTCCTTCAAATTTTACTGTCATATTTTTATTTCCTTATTTTTCTAGTAGTTTACAATTTGAGGTTGACCTGTTTGATTTAAAAACAGACTTGTAGTCTTATTAATGTCAACCGACCCAATATCTACGTGCGTAGCACTATTCTTCTCTAGGATCAATATACTTAACCGCATCAGCAAATCTGCCGTAAGTACCGATATTCTTTTCGTAAGCTTCTTTAGGGTCAACGCCTTTTTTGATAGCGTCCATAACTTTACCAAGGTTAACGAATTGGTAACCGATAACTTCATCATTCTTATCAAGACCCATCTTCAAGATGTAACCTTCAGTTAATGACAAGTATCTAACACCTTTTTGCTTAGTTGAGTGGATAGTACCACACATAGAGCAAAGACCTTTACCCAAATCTTCAAGACCTGCACCTACAGGAAGTCCGTTTTCAGAGAATGCAGATTGAGTTCTGCCGTAAACGATTTGTAGGAATAATTCTCTCATAGCAACGTTGATTGCGTCACAAACAAGGTCAGTATTTAATGCTTCAAGAAGAGTTTTTCCAGGAAGAATTTCACCAGCCATAGCAGCTGAGTGAGTCATACCTGAACAACCGATAGTTTCAACTAAAGCTTCTTGAATAATACCGTTTTTAACGTTTAAAGTAAGTTTACAAGTACCTTGTTGAGGAGCACAGCAACCGCAACCGTGAGTAAGACCTGAAATATCAGTAATTTCTTTACATTTAGTCCATTCACCTTCTTGTGGAATAGGAGCCGGAGTTCCTTTTATACCACGATGTACACAACACTTTTCTTCGATTTCGTGTGTAATTTCAATTTTGCCCATTTGACCTCCTTATTAATCAAAAATAAAGCTATTTTAATTTCCAATATAATTATTATATTACAAACAGAGGTAAATAAAAGAAGAAAGTTTTTCACAAATGGGAAACTATTAATTTTTGTAACATTTTTTATTTTTAAGCTAAAGTTTTTATGGTATATGCCGATATATAATTTGTAAGACTTTAGATGAAAGGTTTTGTTATGGCAGGTGAAATACAGGCATTATTTAAGAAATATCAGCAAAAATACCCGCTTCATACCCAGAATGCTATTGTTGATAAGATGCTGAAAGATGGAGTTATTACGCCTGAAATTGCGAGAAAAATCAAAGCTGGGGTTAGTCTTTTTGTGCTGGATTGTAATTTTTCAGTCAAACCAATCAATAAAGATTTTAATATGACTGAGCTTTTGGGAGGTAATTTCAGTAAACAAAAGCCAAAGGCAAAACAAATAACAAATTTTAATAGAAAAATAGAGCCGACATTTCAATCAAAAACGCAAGGCGATTGCTGGTTGTTGTCAGATATTAACGCACTGAATTGCACTGAATGGGGACGTAAAGCAATTCATGACGCAATTATTCCGGATGCGAATAATAGTGGCGGAGTTACTATAAAATTTAAGGGTTCACCTTTAAAACAAAAATCTTTTCATGTTTCGGCTGATGAAATAGTAAAGGCTAAAAAAAGCGGGCATTACGCAAAAGGTGATGATGATATGATTGCGTTTGAACTTGCGACGGAAAAACTCTCGAAAATGATGGAAAAAGCCGGATTGGGTAAAAGAGTTACAGGATACGACGAGCAGATTAACAATAAATCATATATTTCGGGTGGTGGAATATATGATAAAAATGGTAACACTATAGATATTTCAACCCTAATTACAGGGCGAAAAGATGTGAAGGTTTCATTTACGAAAGATACTAAAGTTCCAAAAGAATTCTTGCAAAATTTGGCTAAAAACAACGATAATATAGCAGCGGTTTGTACGTTTAATTCAATGCATGATCTTATGGGGCGTGCGGAAAATGATCCGGTGCATGGTAATCATGCTTATGCAATCAAAAACATTGAATATGGAAAATCTGTAACAGTAATTGACCCATATCATACGGATAAAGAAATTAAGCTGTCTTGGAAGAAATTTATGTATGATGTAGAACGTGTGACTATTGCAACGAAAGATAATGCTGTTAAAAATAAATTGGAAAGTTTGATTCCTCAAAAATTGAAAGAGGAAATGGCAGAGGCCGGTAGAGAAGCTGCGAAAATAAATGACGAAACTGTACAAAGGCAGAAGGATGTTAAAATTTACGAACAAACATTTCCGCAAGTTGCCAAGATTCTTATTGGATTTGATATACCGAAAGAAGATATTCAGTTCAAGAAAGTAAATGATATTATAAAAACGGATTTTCTGAAAAAAAATGATTTTTCTTTAATTTATTCCTGGATATCTCAAGAGATACCTTTAAAAAAACGCCAACCGTCCACGAAAAATGTTAACAAAGAAAATGTTCTTTTGTTATTAGATGTAAAGCCTGATTTTATACGATTTTTGGATGAATATAAATCCGGCTGGGGGAAAGGTAAAGAAAAGAAACAATTAATTTTACCAATAATAAATGCTTTGGCGGAAAAGGCAAAAGAAGTCGGAGTTGATAATAAAACAATTACAGAGTTCAAGACAAAATGTAACAAAGAATTGGATGCAATTTTTTATACAGATGAAAAAGTTATCCAAAAAGAAGTTGATAATTTGATAAGGTTGATAAAATCAAAACTTCAGTAGACAATTAAAATTTATGTTAAATTTTGTAAAATTTTGTCAAAAGTTGTGATTTTATATAGCAAATAATATTATTTTAGTGATTTTATAAGATTAGTGATCGTTAGTAACAAGGGATTTTTATGACTGAAAAACTATCAACTAATATTCAATTTCCGGCAAATATTCAACAAAGAAAACAAAAACCAATTTCGCCGAAACGACTAATGTCAGTGCAATATACAAAGTTGAATGGTGGGCCACTATCTTATGATGAATATTGGAAGGGTGAAAAACGTAAAAATACAGGATTAGTTGAACGCTTATATAATAAAATAAAAAATGCGACTGGATTAGGAGTCGGTTCTAAAAAAGTCGAAGAAGCATTGGCAAAAGTTAATAACGGCAAAATCTCAGAAGAAGATTTCACAAAAACCGTTACAAAATATAATTCTTCGCAGGAAACTTCTGCTCAATTGTTTGCAGATTTGTTTTCTGTTGGTGCTGCAGGTTTAACATATTTTGGTTTGAGAAATGTTGCAAAATTGCATCACGCAGGCAAAAAATTAAATAATAAATTCGGGTCTACTAATAAATATCTAGAATATGCAGAAAATGCGAGTTCTGCTATTAATCTAAAAACGATGAAAGAATTTTTTGGCAAGATTCTTGGTAAGGCTGCTAAATCAAAAACAAAACTTGCTGTACTACTGACAACAATGGCTGCCATGGTTGGTGGCGGAGTTAAGATGAATATTTTGCAACTTAACCGTATTGGTACAGAAGAATACAAAACTAATAAGAAAGATTTTAACGGTGCGAGAACTGCACGCGATAAATTGTTGTATAAAACACAGAAGAAGATTAACAGAAAAGAAAAATTGGAATCAAACTTTAGAAACTTTGTTTCTGGGGCAATAAATGGTGCCTTGATGCCATTATCTGTTGTCGGTGGAGCGATTGTCGGAATTCCTGCTTATTTTTTAGGCAATAGTTTAAACAGATATTTTGTTGGGCAAAAGCATAATGAAAAATCACTAAACGGCTATGTAAACAGTTTTATTGATGATGGAGTCGGGCAGTTTGCATTAGGTGTTGCAACTCTGGTTCCTATGGCTAAGAAAGGTAAATTTTCAGCTGTCTTTGATAAAAATTTAGAAAAAGCTTTTAACAAAATTAATAGTAATGAAAAATTGATTGATAATCCGTATGCCGGTAAAACGACTTATGAACAATTGAACGATTTGATGTTTAACAGTCCTAAGATTAGAGATATTTTGCAAGGTGATGGTGCAAATTGGGGGAAAACTCTTTCTATCAATGAACAAATTCAGGCATTATCAAATGAAAATATTTTTGCAGTTAAATTGAAACAAATTCAATCTACCGGCAGGTTGGCAAAAGCTATGCAAGAAAGTTGTCCTGCAACAAGAACTTTGGAAGAAGCAACAAAAGAAATTCAGTCAAAATTAGGTAGTGACTATAAAGTTAAACTTAACATGGGAACCGGTACAATTGCTGAAACTTATTTGGTAGAAGCTCCCGACGGCAAAGAAGTCTGTGTAAAAATGTTAAAGAAGGGTATTAACGCAGAAAAAATTGAAAATGATAAACAAAAATTTATTGACATTGTTAAGGCTCAAACTGGAATGTCTGATGCGGAGAAAGAGTACTTAATAAAGAATATTGAAGATTTGGCAAGTGGTGTAAGAAAAGAAATTGATTTAGAAAACGAAAAGAAAGCGGCAGAAACACTTGTGAAATTTACAAAAACTGCAAAAGTTGTGAAACCAATCGAAGTTAAAGATGGACTTTATATTATGGAAAAGGCAGATGGTATAAGCCTGAAAAAATTAATGGAATTGAATAATCTCGATACCTATATCAAAGTTACTAAAAAAGCGATTGAGAAAGCAACAAATGAAAAAGATAGACAATTCTATGAGGAACTATTAAACGGATACAAGGCTGATAAAGAAAAATTGAGCACTGCATATAAAGATATTGTGCTGAATGAAAAAGATACGGATTATATGATAGAGGAATATATGAAAGTTCTTGTCGAGCAGCTGTATAAGACTGATGCTGCAGGAAGAACGCTTCATGCTGATATCCACCCCGGAAATATTTTTATAGATGTAAAAGCACTAAAAGCAAGAAGCGGGAAAGTATTTACTTTGATTGATACGGGTAATACAATTGATTTAACTGCAGATCAGGCTGCTCGTTCAATGAGATTAACTCAATATGTAAAACATGGCGACACAAAAGATTTAGCAAAATATTTTATAGAAGATGCTAATTTAAAAGAAAGCAATTTGACTAAACAAGAAGCAGAACAAAAAGTCGAAGAAGCTCTGAATAAGGTGTTCTTTGATTCGAATATAAGATTGAATGTAATGGACAACAAGGAAGTTATGAAATTAACTTCTAACATTATGAAATCCTTAAAGATTATGCCTGGCGATAGCCAACTTAATTTGCAAAAAGCTAGAACGTCTGCCGATAAATCCATGGAAACTTTCCTTGATATGTGGCTTAATGAAGCGATGTCCAAAATTGTTACTCAAGACGGACGCGGGCAACGGATACTTACCGGATTTTTAAAGGCTGGTAAGGCTGCAAAAAAATGGAATAAATATATAGAACTTCAACATGAGCAGGAAAGCAAAAATCTTTTACAGATGTTGAAATCTCCAAAGGAATACTTTAAAAGCCAAGCAAATCCAAATTACAAAGCTGCAAACAGTGAAGATTATCTGGTTTACCACTTGAAACAGGATATCAAACCAAAGAGCCAGTATGATGCAGGCGACTTGTTTGATTTAAGTTAACTAACCAGCCCTTGAATGTCTTCAACAAACTCCTTGACGTCGGTTACGACGCTTCGAGAGTATTTTTGATAAAGGTTTGATGCTTGTTTCTTCGCAAAATCGAAAAGTTCTGATTTTGTGTTGTTAATATTGTTGTCTAATAAAGAAGAAAAGAAGGTTACGGCTTCAGAGCTTGTAATATTTCCGTCTCCGTTTGCATCAAGTTTTGCATCTTCTGTTTTAATTTCGCTACCCAGAGCTTCCAATTGATCTTGAACCTTTTCTGAGAAATCGATATTCTCAATCTGCATGCCAGCCGGCATGCCAAGAGCTCCCATAATATTGTTGGTTTCGTTGGTGGAGTCAGTTTCCATTTGTTTTTTTAGCAGCTCTTCAAAGTCGATACCATTGGTGTCGAACTTTTGTGGGGAACTTATGTTGCCTAAGCCGTTAACCCCGATTCCGCCTATAAAATTTGATACTAAACTCATACTATGATTATAAACATTTTTTCTGCTTTGTAACTCCTGCAAATAGTTGAAGAATTACTCTTCTTCCGATATAATGTAACAAACGGGAGATTTGCATGAAGAAGATTTTTTTGAGTTTAGTTATAATGGGTGGACTTTTGCTTTCAGCTGAAGCGGCTAGTGTAAAAAATATTTCTTACGATAATATAAAAGAAAATTCTAAGGTAAGCTATAATGCAGAATTGGACAAATGGTCTGACAATGTTAGCAGAAAAGAAACTGATTATTATAAAAAAACTATTTCTGTAGGCTCAGGCAATTATAGTGAGTTCTTGAAACCGGATGAAACGCTCGCTTTTTCTACCGGCTGTAATTATGAATTCATAAAAAATGGCGACCTAATCGGGTACTCAAATCAAGATTTGAAATTTTACGATTTTGCGATAATTGATGGTGAGCTGACTCAAAGAGAACTTACAAAAGATGAAGTGCAAAATTTGTTTCCGGATTTCGAAATTCTTTTGATTTCAGAGTTTAGCCCAAATACAAATTCTTTGAAAATCAAAAAACATGGACATAATTCTAAGTATATTATATTGAATGATACGGATGATAATTTTTATCATTATTCATTTACTTCAGGTAACGCAAAATTCAATACTTACCAACTTGCGGGATTTATTGAGGTTACTAAAAAAGGTATGATTCAATTCTCGCACTTTGGCGATAATACAAAAGAAAATCCGTGGTTTATTCTGCTTGTGAGATAATATCTTTGGCAGCTACGTAAGCTGTGGACCAAGCGTTTTGCAAATTATATCCGCCGCAAAATCCGTCAATATCCAGTGCTTCTCCGATGCAGTAAATGTTTGGATGTTTTTTTAATTCCATTGTTTTGGAATTAACTTCGTTTAAATCAATTCCGCCTGCTGTAACTGTTTCTTCACCTTTGTTTGTACCTGTGATAGTCAATTTAAGATTATGCACTTGTTCCAAAATGAAATCTCTTGTTTTCCCGTCAATATTGTGAGCTTTAATTTCTGCAATGTTACCAATCAACGCTTTAATCAATCCGTGCGGTAAAAATTTTGACAAAATATTTTTAACATCTTTGTGCGGATTTGAGTTCAAAAGTTCTTGCAGATTAATTTCCTGCGGATACAAATCTATGTTTAATTTGTACGGAAAATTTTCTCTAGCTTTGATTGATGAGATTTTGTACGCTAAAGGTCCGGATATTCCGAAATGCGTGAATAACAAATCATCTTCAAAACCACTGCACTGTGCATTTTTAACAACAACCCCAGAAGTATCTTTGAGTTTTTCTTTTGTATTCAATCCGACTAAAGAAGGTTTAGGTGGTACGATTTTTATGTCAAAATCTTTAAGAAAATCAAATTTTGAATGCCCACCAATTGCAATAACTATATGTGAAAAAAGGTATTCGCATTTCCCTTTTTTGCTTGTGGAGTTAGCTCCCCTCGCCCTTGGTGGGGGTGAGGGGGGGGTTGTCGTTACAACCTTAAACTCGTTATCAATCTGTTCGATTTTTACAACTTCTTCCTTTTGTATTTGAACATTTTTCAAATTCTCTAAAATCTTTTCTCTAACATCTTTTGCACTGTTTGAGGTTGGGAAAATTCTATTATCTTCTTGAGTGTATGTTTCTATTTTGAATTCATCAAACAAAGCGAGTGTGTCGTAGGTGGAAAATTTTGAAAAAACAGAATACAAAAACTTCTCTCCACGTGGATAGTTTTTTGCAAGTTCTTTAAAATCGTACTCTGCGTGTGCCAGATTGCAACGTCCGCCGCCTGTCGGTAAAAGAGTTCTTAACGGCATTCCTTTGTCGAATAGTGTCACCTCAAAACCTGCTTTCTGTAGCAAGTATGCACAAACGCACCCGGACGCACCCGCTCCGATAATTGCGATACTACGATTTACTCCCAATCGTTTTCTCCCAAGATATTCATTCCAACTCCACGGGTTCCGTATAGAACAACCATTTCCGGATTTTCCAATTCTTCGTATAGCTCCATTACAGTTTTTTTGTAAATAGGATGAACGAAGTCTTGTGCGATTTCTAACATCGGAACAAGCACAAATGCACGTTTGCAGAAATTTTTGTGCGGAATTGTAAGACGTTCTGTGTTTATGACTAAATCATCATAAAATAATATATCTATATCCAGAGTTCTATCTGTGTATGAGTTAGACAAAGCTCTTTTTCTGCCGAGTTGGGTTTCAATTCTTTGACATTCATTCAATAGTTCTTCAGGTGTAAATGTAGTAGAAATTTGGATTACGGCATTTACGAACCAGTTCTCTGAATTCATTTGCCAAGGTTCAGATTCGTAGAACGAAGAAGTCGCTACTACGTTAACTTTTTCAGACGCACTCAAAAGACTGGTTGCTTGTTGTAAGTAACCGACTCTGTCGCCTAAATTTGAACCTAATGATAGAAAAACTATTGCCATAATTTGATTTTATCAAGATGTCTTAATTATTGTCAATAAAATTTTTATAATTTTGCACAAAAAAAAGAAGCTCGAAAGCTTCTTTTTTCGTAAAATCTTAACAAAACTATTACTTGTTGCCGTAACGTTTTTTGAATCTTTCAACACGTCCTTCAGAGTCAAGAATTTTTTGTTGACCGGTGTAGAATGGGTGGCAGTTTGAGCAAATTTCAACTGTTAAACCGTCTACAACAGAACCTGTTTCAATTTCATTACCGCATACGCATTTGATAACAGTTTTTTTATAATCTGGATGGATTCCGTCTTTCATTTTAACCTTCTTTCTTTATTCAAGATTCCAAACTTGAATTCTTTCGACCAAATACATTTTAGTTTGCTGAATTTTATTTTGCAAGTGTAAAGAGTCAATATATTTACTCTATCGACAATTTGTTACAAATTTTAACTTAATATTACAGTTTGCTGCATCTAAAATGTAAATTTTTGTAAAATCTTAAAATAAATCTCAAGCCTTTGTTGACACTGAATTATGTTTGGATTACGATTTATATGCTATAGTCGAAAGTAATAGCATAATCTTTGCAGCTGGAAGATTTCAGTTGCGTTTGAAAAGGTTATATTAGTAAATACAAAAATAAAGGAATCAAAAAATGACAACAGCTAAAAGACAAAGAATTAGAGTTTGTTTGAGATCTTACGAACACAAATTAGTTGATGTATCAGCTGAAAAAATCGTAGAAACAGCAAAAAGAACAGACGCTAAAGTAGCAGGTCCTATTCCTTTACCTACAAAAAGACGTATTTATTGCGTATTGCGTTCACCACACGTAGACAAGAAGTCAAGAGAACACTTCGAAATCCGTACACACAAACGCATTATCGATATTTACGAACCTACTCAACAAACAACTGAAGAATTGAGTAGATTAGACTTACCAGCAGGCGTAGATATTGAAGTTAAATTATAACTTCAAGTCCCTCTCCTAGGGAGAGGGTAGAATTTCAAACTGAGTTATAAAAAGTTTAGAAATTCGGGTGAGGGTTTTACTTCACCACAAAAGCCAAATTGAAAACTTAATAAGCATTATGCATATAATGTGAACTACGACGTCGGGTAAGACGGAAGGTGAAAACCCTTGAGGGATGACTTTCAAAATGACGATTCCCATTTAGGTAAAGAGTAAGGCAGTAGCGCTCGCAAGATGAAAGGCATATTTGTACTAACAGCAAAGCTGGATAGTATATATGTCGGAAAGGAAAACACAATGACACTAGGTGTAATAGGTAAAAAAGTTGGAATGACTCAAATCTTTGATTCAGAAGGTTTGGCAGTTCCTGTTACAGTAATCAAAGTTGATTCAACAGTAGTTACTCAAGTTAAAACTGTTGAAACTGATGGTTACAATGCTATACAAGTTGGTACAATTGCAGCTAAAGAAAAACACTTAACAAAAGCTGAAATTGGTCACTTCAAGAAAAATGGTTTGAATAACTATAGACATTTGCAAGAATTCAGAGTTGAAAATCCGGCTGATTATAAAGTTGGTCAAGAAATCGACTTAGCTGCAGCTTTAGCAGATGTTCAAAAAGTTGACGTAACTGGTACTTCAATCGGTAAAGGTTTCCAAGGTACTGTTAAAAGATGGAACTTTGGCAGAGGACCTATGGCTCACGGTTCTAAGAACCACAGAGAACCAGGTTCAATCGGTGCTGGTACAACTCCTAGCCGTGTTATCAAAGGTAAGAGAATGGCTGGTAACATGGGTAACGAAAGAGTTACAATTACTAAGCTTAAACTTGTTAAAGTTGATGCTGAAAACGGTTTAGTATTAGTAAAAGGTTCAGTTCCAGGTTGTGAAGGTAGATTGGTAACAATCGTTCCTACAAGAACAAAGTGGAATTAACGAATTCGTAACAAGACAATCCGCAAGATACCGAAGCAATCTTTGATTGCACAGGCGGAAAAATAAAACTAAAAATTGAGATATACAACCCGCTTCTGCCATATAAAGCCGATAGGCAAGGGGTAGACGGAAAGCAAAAGGAAAGAAAAAATGTCAAAACAATTATTGAATACAAATGGCGAAAAGTTAGGTGAAATCGCTTTAAACGAAGCCGTTTTTGGCGTTGAACCAAACTTGCACGTAATGCATTTGGCACTAAGAAGACAATTAAACAATGCCAGACAAGGTTCTGCATCAGCAAAGACTAGAGCAGAAGTTTCTGGTGGCGGTAAAAAACCATGGAAACAAAAAGGTACTGGTCGTGCTAGAGCTGGTTCTTTGAGATCACCTTTGTTTGCAGGTGGTGGTGTAATCTTTGGACCAAAACCTAGAAGCTATGAAATCAACATGCCACAAAAGGCTAGAAAATTGGCTCTTAAATCTGCACTTTCTGCTAGAGAAGAACAATTAGTAGTAGTAAAAGATTTCTCAGCTATTTCTGAACCAAAGACTAAGTTGATGGCTGGTATCATCAAATCATTGAACTTAACTGGTAAGATTTTGGTTATCGCTGATACAACAGCTGAAGAAAATAAATTCTTAAGCTTGGCAGCAGGTAATATTCCATCAGTTAAATTGTTATTACCATCAAACTTAAACGTAAAAGACCTATTAGAAGCTGATTTCGTTGTAATGACTGAAAAAGCTGTAAATGAAGTTACAGAAAGGTTGCAATAATGACTAAAAATATCGAAAAATTATATGATGTAATCAAGAAACCGATTATAACTGAAAAATCAATGATGGCAACAGCTCAAGGTCAATACACTTTTGAAGTAAATATGAATGCAACAAAAGTTGAAATCGCACAAGCTGTAGAATTAGCTTTCCCTGGCAGAAAAGTTAAGAAAGTTAGAACAGTTTATATGCCATCACACGAAAAAAGAATGGGTTTAAAATTTGGTAGAACAGATTCTTCAAAGAAAGCAATCGTTACTATCGAAGGTGATCCAATCGAAGAATTAACAGCTATCTAGCATAGCAAAGCCGGAGTGAAGTCCGGTGTCGGGTTGCGGTTAGCAATCCGAGCAGGGACGGAACTCTACGATACCGCCGTTGTGACGGAACGTGAGTGAAGGAACGAAGCAATCTTTGATTGCACAGGCGGAATAAAACAACACAGAAGCCAAAAACAAAAGATATGAATAGGAGAAAACAAAATGGCAATTCGTAAAATTAATCCGACATCTCCGGGACAAAGAGGTATGACAAAGAGTGATTATCAAGAAATCACTACATCAACTCCTGAAAAATCTTTATTGAAGAAAATTGCGAAGACTGCTGGTAGAAACAATACCGGTAGAATAACTTGTCGTCATAAAGGTGGCGGTGTAAAACAAGCTTACCGTATCATCGACTTCAAAAGAGAAAAATTCGGTGTTCCTGCAACAGTTAAAACTGTTGAATACGATCCAAACAGAAACGTAAGAATTTCATTAGTATTCTATGCAGATGGTGAAAAGAGATATATCTTAACTCCAGAAGGTTTGAATGTTGGTGATGTAATCGTTAGCGGACCAGAAGCTGCAATTCAAACTGGTAATGCTTTACCATTAGAATTGATTCCACTTGGTACTATTGTTCACAATATCGAACTTACTCCGGGTAGAGGCGGTAAAATGGTTCGTTCAGCTGGTAACTTTGCACAAGTTATGGCTAAAGAAGGCAATTACGTAACAATCAAATTACCTTCAGGCGAAATGAGAATGGTAAGAAAAGAATGCATGGCAACAATCGGTACTTTGGGCAATGCAGAATTCAAAAACTTATCAATCGGTAAAGCCGGAAGAAAAAGATATATGGGTATCAGACCTACAGTACGTGGTGTAACAATGAACCCTTGTGATCACCCTCACGGTGGTGGTGAAGGTAAGACCGGTCCTGGCGGACACCCTAAAACACCTTGGGGCAAACCTGCTCTTGGCTATAAGACAAGAAAGAAAGGTAAAGCGTCTGATAAGTTAATCGTTAGAAGACGTAAAAAATAATTAAACTTTGCTTAGGGTAAAGTTATGTAACGTAATCTTTACCCATTAGCAAAAATAATTTTTACAAACATTAATACAAATATACAAAGGAGAAATTAATGGCACGTTCATTAAAAAAGGGCCCATATGTAGAAGAAGCTCTTCAAAAGAAAATTAACAAGATGAATGAAAATTCAGAAAAGAAAGTTGTTAAGACTTGGTCAAGAGCATCCATGATTATTCCTGATATGTTGGGACACACAATTGCCGTTCACAACGGTAAGACACATGTTCCGGTATATGTTACAGAACAAATGATTGGACATAAACTGGGCGAATTCGCACCGACAAGACTATACAGAGGTCACGCTGCAGATAAGACAGCTAAACGTAAATAGTCGGTTTTTGATTAAGAATTAATTAAAAAGAAATAAGGAAAATAAAAATGGAAGCTAAAGCAAGACAAACAAACATAAAAATGACAGCAAGAAAACTTCGTAGAGTAATCAACGAAGTTAGAGGTAAGTCTGTTAATGAAGCTCTTGATATGTTGCGTTTTATGCCGTACTTTGCAGCAAAAGTTGTTGAAAAGAACGTAAAAGCAGCAGCTGCTAATGCTTTTGAACTAGCAGGTGTAAAATCTGATGCATTAAAAGTTTCTGAAATTTTTGCAGATGAAAGCGTAACATATAAAAGAGGTAAACCAAGAGCGCAAGGTCGTATATACAAGAGACTCAAACGTACATCTCACCTCACAGTTAAAGTAAGTGATACAGCAAAATAGAGGAAATAAGGAAATGGGACAAAAAACACATCCAACCGGATTTAGAGTAGGTGTAATCAGACCTTGGTCAAGCACATGGTTTGCTAAGATTAAAGATTATGCTGGATTCGTAGCAGAAGATGCTAAAATTAGAAAATTTGTAAAGAAGAAATTGTATGCAGCAGGTGTTGCAAATATCTTGATTGATAGAAAATCACAAAGCTTAACAATTACAGTTGTAACAGCTAAACCTGGTATTGTAGTTGGTAGAGGCGGTCAAGGTATTGAAGAACTTAAAGCAGAAGTTTCAAAATATTTAGGCAAACCGGTAATCATCAATGTGGTTGAAGTTGCTAGAATTGATGTTGATGCTTTATTGGTAGCTGAATCTGTAGCTCAACAGCTTGAAAAACGTATTGCATTCAGACGTGCAATGAAACAAGCTATGCAAAGAACAATGCGTGCCGGTGCACAAGGTATCAAAATTATGGTATCAGGTCGTCTAGGCGGTGCAGAAATTGCTAGAAGCGAATGGGCAAAAGAAGGAAGAATTCCTCTTCAAACTCTAAGAGCTGATGTTGACTATGGTTTCACAGAAGCAGATACAATCATGGGTAAGATTGGTGTTAAAGTTTGGATTTTCAAAGGCAACTTAATGCCAGGCGAAAAAGCTGATATGAACATCAAATCAAAAGACTCAAAGAACTCATCAGGCGAACGTTTCAACGGTAGACGTGGAAAACGCAGACCTGTGGAAACAAAATAGTAAATAACAGGAGAACAATATAATGTTAATGCCAAAAAAGACAAAATACCGCAAGATGATGAAAGGTAGAATGAAAGGTACCGAAACTAGAGGTACTCAGTTCGAATTTGGTCGTTATGCATTAAAAGCTCTTGAACCTGGCTGGATTACAAGCCGTCAGATTGAAGCAGCAAGACGTGCTATGACTCGTGAAATCAAACGTGGCGGTAACGTTTGGATTAAAATATTCCCAGATAAACCAATTACTGCAAAACCTGCTGAAACTCGTATGGGTTCTGGTAAGGGTAACGTAGAATACTGGGTATCAGTTGTAAAACCAAACAGAATCTTGTTTGAACTTGATTACTTTGATAGAGCAGTTGCTATCAACGCATTAGAGTTGGCAGCTCAAAAACTTCCTATTAAGGTTAAGGTTATTGAAAAAGAATCTGTATAATTAATTAAGGAAATAAAAAATGAAATTAAGTGAAATGCGTGAAAAAACAGTTGATGAGTTAAAACAATTTGTTGTTGATTCAAAAAAACAATTACTTGATTGCAGAATCAAAAAATCAATGCATAAATTAGAAAACACTGCTGAGATTTCAAAAACGAAACGTTTAATCGCTCAAGCAAAAACTGTTATTAAGGAAAAAGAGGTGTCAAATGCCTAAGAAAGAAAAACAAGGTGTAGTTATCAGTGATAAAATGGATAAGACTGTAGTTGTTAAAGTTGCGTCTTATGAACCACACCCAAAATATAAGAAAATTATGGAATTCAACAAAAACTACAAAGCTCATGATGAAAAGAATGAATGCGGCGTTGGTGATATCGTTAGAATCATCGAATCAAGACCAATTTCAGGCGACAAAAGATGGGTTGTTGAATCTATCGTAGAAAAAGCTAAGTAGTAATTGAATTAAGGCTCTCGGGGTGAAGTTTAACGCATAAGCTTCATGGACAGAGAGAAAAATTAAGTAAGTTGGGGTTAAACATAACCCCAACATCAAAAAAAGGAAACGGAAAAATGATACAACAAGAAACAAGACTAGTAGTAGCAGATAATACAGGTGCTAAAGAATTATTAGTTATCCGTGTAATGGGAAGCTCAAATAAAAAATTTGCAGCTGTTGGTGATGTTGTTGTTGCAACTGTTAAGGACGCAACTCCTAATATGACAGTTAAAAAATCTGAAGTTGTTAAAGCAGTTATCGTAAGAACAAAACACGATATCAAACGTGCTGACGGTTCTGTAATCAGATTTGACGAAAACGCAGCTGTAATCATTAACAAAGACGGCAACCCACGTGGTACTCGTGTATTCGGACCTGTAGCTAGAGAACTTCGTGATAAAAACTTCATGAAGATTGTTTCATTAGCTCCTGAAGTTATTTAGGTGTTAATGGTGGCACAAAGGTCGTGATGAAGTAACAAACTTCCGCTCACGAAATAGGATATAATCCAAAAATTTAACGGAGAATAGAAATGACAGACAATAAAAAAAGCTTGCACGTAAAAACAGGTGATAGAGTTATCATCACAGCAGGCAAGGATAAAGGAAAAACAGGTAACGTAAAAAAATCTATGCCTTCAGAAAACCAAGTTGTTGTTGAAGGTGTAAATATGATTACTAAGGCTACAAAAGCTAACCCTGCATACGGCATCCAAGGTGGATTGATTAAGAAGGAAGCTCCTCTTGATTCATCTAACGTTATGATTGTATGCCCTAGCTGCGAAAAGCCTACCAGAGTTAAACATGCAACAGTGGACGGTAAAAAAGTTCGTGTTTGCAAAAAATGTGGTGAACAACTAGACGCTTAGTATGAGGCGGATATAATATGCCAAAGAGGGATAAGCTACTCTGCGATTATTATTCCGTATTAACTCGATACTAATTCCGTCATAATAGAAGGAAAAGAAAAATGACAAGAACAAAAAGCTTAAAAGCAAAATATGATGAAGAAGTAAAAGCAGCACTTAAGGAAAAATTCGGTTACAAAAATGACATGATGATTCCTAAACTTCACAAAATCGTTTTGAACATGGGTGTTGGTGAAGCTTCTCACAACTCAAAAATCGCTGATGCTATTCAAGCTCAATTGACTAAGATTGCAGGTCAAAAAGCTTTGGTTACTAAGGCTAAAAAATCAATCGCTTCTTACAAATTGAGAGAAGGTATGCCGGTTGGTGCTATGGTTACTTTACGTGGTGAAAGAATGTACGATTTCTTGCAAAAGTTAATCTGCGTTGTTCTTCCTCGTATTCGTGACTTTAGAGGTATTTCTGCTAAGAGTTTCGACGGCAGAGGTAACTATACTCTTGGTCTTAAAGAACAATCATTGTTCCCAGAAATCACTTATGAAGAAGTTGATTTGGTAAAAGGTATGAACGTATCTGTTATCACAACTGCTCATACTGATGATGAAGCAAGAGAATTGCTAAGATTATTGGGTATGCCATTCAAAGGAATGGGCAAACAAGCATAGATGGATTTTTTAATCCCGATTATGCAAGATAAATAGTTAGAAACTAATTTGTAATAAAGGAGAAAATCATGGCTAAAAAAGCGATGATAAACAAAGAACATACAAGAGAATTATTAGCTGCTAAGGGCAAATACCCAAAAGTTAGACTTCACAACAGATGCAGCATCTGCGGCAGACCTCACGGTTTCCACAGAGATTTCGGCTTGTGCAGAATTTGTTTAAGAAAAATGGCTCACCAAGGTTTATTACCTGGCGTAACTAAAGCTAGCTGGTAGGTGCTACGCACGTAGGCATATGGTCGGTTGACATCAGGTAAAACTACAAGTCGGTTTAAAAACTACTGGTCAACCTCAATTGTGAAACTACTAGACCAAAGAAAATGTAATACGCATGTAGACATTTGGTTGGATAACATGGGTTAAGAAACAAGTTTAGATTGCTATTACAGGTCATCCTCAAAGTGGAACTACTAGATAGATATTAGGTAAGATTGGTTACCGATTTGGTGAGTAATATTCAGTGAAAACTGATAAATAATTTTAAGGCACGTCAATGACGTGCCTTTTATAATGCAAATTTAAAATAAACAAAGCATGGTCATTCCCTCTCCGAGGGAGAGCGGATTTTCGGAAGGGCGTAAGCCCGTAAGAGCAAATAACATGGAAATAACAAGCAAAATCCGTAAGGATTTGTTGTTATTGTAATGTTATGCTCGCCCGAAT
Organism: uncultured Candidatus Melainabacteria bacterium; assembly: GCA_934754775.1. Lineage (GTDB taxonomy): Bacteria > Cyanobacteriota > Vampirovibrionia > Gastranaerophilales > Gastranaerophilaceae > CAG-196. The sequence continues at coordinate 34,818 of CAKVIM010000014.1, forward strand.
AATCCAAGACAGGGCTAGGGTGAGGGGTTATTTAACGTAAAAATCATTCAGTGCCAGCGGATGCTGAAAGTCGCTATGTGAAAATACTTGCATAACATAGCGTCCTTTTTCATACAGGGTAAAGTAATTAGTCTGGTAGTATCGTTCATCTTGCATTAATCTGTAATCTTTTGTTCTGACGACTTCGTTTCCGCCCCAAGGTGCATCCTCTGTCATTTTAAAAATTTGAACTCGTATAAATTCATTTTTCATTTTCTTTGGAGCAATAAATAAGTAATAAACTCTTTGACCTTCATTAAATACTTTTTGGTCTTGCAGAGCGTTTTCTCTGGTAATTGGCTGGACGTTAAAAAGTATGATGCCTCTCTCAAAGGTGCAACCGCTAAGTCCCAATATTATTGCAACTAAAAATACTAATCTTAGAATCTTAATCATTTTTCTAATATCTTAATTTTCTGATTAACGACATTCAGCATTTTTTCGTCTTTTTCAATACCGGCATATAAATAATAATACTCAAGAGCTTTATCAATATCTTTCTTTTGCTCGTAAGCCATCCCTAAGGAATAATAAGCATAAGGATAATCTGGTGAGAGTGTAATCACTTTTTCAAAACATTTGATGCTATCGTCATAATTTTTTTGTGTCGCCAGTGCCAGACCTTTGTTAAAATAAGCATCTGTGTTGTTAGGATCAATAGTTATAAGTTTGTCATAAAAACTTATTGCTTTTGTATTATTGCCGGTCAATTTATATAAATTTGCAATTTTAAGCATTGTAACCTTATCATCAGGCTTGAATACGACTGCTTTTGCATAATAATCGATTGCTTCATTGTATTTTTGAGCCTTATAAGCAGCATCGCCATTTTTTATTAAATCGTCATAAGAAAGGATAATTTCTTTCTGAACCGGTTGGGTCTGCTGTACAGCAGTTGAAGCGTTTGTGCTCTTATGTGCGTTTCTAAAATCTTTCAAAGTCAAATTGTATTCTCTGTTGCCGGGTGCAAGCATTACTGCTTTTTCGTAATTAGTTTGTGCTATATCTACGCAACCCATTTTTTCGTTAGCTTGAGCATAACCAAAATATGCGGAAGCTTCTTTATCGTTCAAATCTATAGCGTCCTCAAAATACAGAATAGCTTGTCCGTAGTCTTGTTTGTCCAGCAAACTATATCCGTAAGCAATTGATGCTGCTGTAAGATTTTGTTTAAGTCTGTCATTCGGTTGTTTTTCAAGTAACGTTTTGTAAATCTCAATAGCTGTAACATAATTATCCATTGCGTGCAAAGTCAAAGCTTTGTTTGCAAGCAGTTCATAATTATCAGGTTCAGATTTTAGAGCCAAATCGTAAAATTTGAGTGCGTTGATGTAATCTTGTTTTTTATGATAGCAAAGTGCGATTTCTTTTTTTGTTTCGTTATTTGAAGAGTCTTTTGAATAAGATTTTTCAAAGTTAAATAATGCTAAATCATTGTTATTAAGTTTTTTGTACACAAACCCCAAATTTCTGTATGCATCAGCGTCATCCGGGTATGCAGTAAGATAGGCTTTGTATTGTTCAATAGCTTCATCGTTTTTATCCATATTGCCGAGCAAGTTCGCGTAGTCAAATTTCAAGGCAACTAAATCAGGATTAAGTTCAAATACTTTCTTGAAGCCTTCTAAAGCTTTTTCGTTCTCACCAATATTTTGATAAGAAAGTGCAAGTTTAGCCAAGATAGCTTCATCATCCGGGTTATCATCAATAGCTTTTTCTAACATTTCTGCTGCAGCTTGGAACTGTTTTGTGTCATAAAGTGCCATGCCATAATTTGCAAAGTCTTTGAACGCAGACGGATATTTTTTATACACGGTTGAATAAATGTCGCAAGCTTTATCAGGCTGATTTGATGCATAATAAACGTTTGCAAGGTTTTCGGACGCTTCCATATGCTCCGGATACGCACTTAAAAATGTGTTATAGTTTTCGATTGCACTTGCATAATTCTTTCTGTAATACTCGATATTAGCAAGATTAAGATAATTGTATTTGTATTCCGGATAAATTTGTTGAGCTTGCATGAATGAATTATAAGCGTTTTCATAATCACCGAGGGTTTGTAAAATGTTTCCGATGCTGATATAAATAAATGCATCATTTGGACGTAATTTTATTGCTTTTTTGTATGCCCCGAGAGCTTCTTCATAGTTCCCTGTATCGGAATACAGCCCAGCAATCTTTGTGTAAAGCATTGCATCATCGCCGTTAACTGCAATTGCTTTTTGGATAATGCTTATAGCACTAGCATAATCGCTTCTGTATTCATAATTACAAGCTTGCTGATATAGAGCATGTGCTTCCTTTGTCATCTTTGCATCGGCTTGCAGAGATGATAATGATACTAAAATTGCTAACAACGATATATAAAATTTTTTATTCATACAAAAGTCCCTCTGCGTATTATTTTATCAAAAAAAGGGTAGAATAGATACATGATTAAGATATATTAAAAACGGCGGTTTTTGACTTTGTCAAAAACCGCCGTTTCAAGAATTTCAGAGTTCCTTAATTAGAACATCAAGCCAGCTTCTCTAGCAGCATCAGCTAAAGCAGCAACTCTACCGTGATATAAGAAACCGCCTCTATCAAATACAACGCATTCAACGCCTTTAGCCAAAGCTTTCTTAGCGATAGCTTCGCCAACAACCTTAGCAGCTTCGATGTTACCACCGTGAGCTAGTTTTTCTTTAAGGTCTTTATCAACTGAAGATGCAGAACATACAGTTACGTGTTTTTCATCGTCAATTAATTGAGCGTAGATATGTTTTGTACTTCTGTAAACAGCCAATCTAGGGAATTCAGTTGTACCAGCCAACTTAACTCTTAAAGCTTGGTGTCTTTTTTGTACTTTTGGTTTTCTAATTTCTTGTTTAATCATTTTGGTTTTCCTTTCTTTGCCCAAATCTGCTTGATACCACTCAAGGATTTATGTGGGCTTTGTGTTTTTTAGTCTTTAAGTTGTTAGGTCGTTAAGGTATTAAGTTCGTTATAAATTATTTTAATTTCCTCCCCTCGCCCTTGCGGGAGAGGGGGTGAGGGGTATTTTATTCCTCACAATGACTATAAGTTAATTTTCCTAAAATAATGAAAATGAACCTAATGACTTTTCGACTTAACGTCTTAACGTGCGTAGCACTGCTCCTGTGAAATCAAAGATTTCTACGTCGCTATCGTAGTGTTTCGCCTTCAGTTCATCGGCTCGCCGCCGCTGAATTCAGGCTTCACACCGGGCTATGCCGCACTACTTCTTACCAGCTTTACCAGCTTTACGTCTGATGTGTTCGCCTTCATACTTAACGCCTTTTCCTTTGTAAACTTCAGGTGGACGTTTGCTTCTGATGAATGCTGCAACATCGCCGACGGTTTGCTTGTTAGAGCCTTTAACAGAAATCTTAGTACCAGCTTCAACTGTAATAGTGATACCAGCAGGTGGTTCAATGATTACAGGGTGAGAGTAACCAAGAGCCATGTTAAGCTTAGAGCCTTCCATAACTGCACGGTAACCAACACCGTTGATTTCCAATTTCTTTTCAAAACCTTGAGCAACACCGTGGATAGCGTTAGCGATAAGAGTTCTGAATAGACCGTGTAAAGCGTTTGTTTTTCTATCGTCTGAGTTTGGTTCAACGATAACGTGGTTATCAGCAACAGAAACCTTTACTTCATCTCTAACTGTAACAGTTTCAGTACCTTTAGGTCCTTTTGCTGTTATAACGTTTCCATCAACTTTTACTTCTACGCCTGATGGAATTTCAATAGGCTTTTTACCAATTCTTGACATATTATTTTCTCCTTTTTCTGATTAAACAGGCTTTTCTGTCAATTGAACCTGTTGTTGTGAAAGTCTTTAGGTCATTAGTGCGTTAAGTCGTTAAGTTCGTTATAAATATTCAATTACTACCCTCGCCCCTTGTGGGAGAGGGGTTGGGGGTGAGGGGACGGTTCCTCTCAATGACTATAAGTCAACTTCCCTTCGATGTTTATGAAGAACTTAATGTCTTTCGACTCAACGTCTTAACGACATTAATAAATGTAGCAAAGAACTTCGCCACCTAGGTTTTCTTTTCTAGCTTTTCTGTCAGTCAAAAGACCTTTGCTGGTAGAAACAACTGCGATACCCATACCGCCCAAAACTTGAGGAAGGTTTTTAGCTTTGCAGTAGTTTCTAAGACCTGGTTTAGAAACTCTTTGTAGGTGTGAAATAACAGGTTTGTTAGCTTCGTCATACTTTAATTCGATTGACAAGTATTTGAAGTGACCTTCTGCTCTTTCAGAGTAATCAGTGATGAAACCTTCTGATTTCAAAAGTTTAGCCAAAGCAACTTTCAATTTAGAAGATGGCATTTCTACTGATGGGTGAGAAACTAAATTAGCGTTTCTGATTCTTGTTAGCATATCTGCTATTGGATCTGTGTTCATTTTACTTATCCTTTTTCTTGTGGTTCGGAATTTATTTTTCAAAGAGTTTTGTTGTTTGGAGTATTACTCCAACAAATCGCTTTTCTAACGTGCGATTAACCAGTCGCCAGTCCAGTTTAACCTTGCACCCTTTGTGCTTTTCGCTGGTATTCTTGGATGTACCCTCTGACGGTTTATTCCGCCCCTAGTACTCGTCGCTTGCTAAATTAATTCTTGCTCATTAAAAGCGTCCTTTAGTAGTCCGACAAAGTAATTTTATATTAAACAAGCTTGTATTGCAAGTGAAATGTAACGATTTTTAATATTTTAACCTTCTTCACGAAGCAGAAGAATAGTGGTGTTTAATTCTTCGAGCAAATATTGGAGTTGCTGATTTATGTTCTCGGGGTTGTAAATTGAGCCGCTTTCAGAGTATGCAAGATATTTTTGGTAGGTTACGGCTTCTCGTCTGAGTTGCGAAATTGATTTGACGTAGCGGTTGACGTCTTGTAGCTTTCTGAAAGATTCGTAGTAGCTTTCGGGCTTTCCGTTGTATTTTTCGGCTAAGTTGTCAACGTTGAGCGTAAGAAGATTTGCTTTTGTTATAAAGAGTTGCAGACTTTCGTTGTCTTCTATGCAGTCAACGAGCTTTTCTAACATCGGAATAATTTCTGCTGCGTCTTTTACGAACTGCGAGGTTTTGTCTTTTTTCTGGATAATATTTATGAATGCAGGATTATCTAGAGGAGCCGGTTTAAGCTCTGTTGGGTCATTAAAACCTTCTTGCGAGTCAAATATTGGAGTTGTAACCTTTTTCTTAGTTTTCTCGATTTTTTCTCCGATATCAGGAAGAGTGCCTGCGTAACCTTTTCCTTGCAGTTCTTGCTCGAGAGCCTTATCTTTACGATGCCAGAAAGCAGCGTTTGAAGGTAGGGCTATACTTAATAATATTAAACAGACAAAAAACTTTTTCATATTAATATTATAGCGATAGATCGAAAAAAATCAAAATTATACCCGATTGTTGAATATTTTTTTCTTGATGCGTGAATTATTGTTTTTTTTGAGAGGAGTTTGATATGTGCGAAATAGATGATATAAAAGCCAGACAAATATTGGATTCGAGGGGAAATCCTACAGTGGAAGTTGAGGTAAAATTGGTGGATGGTTCGGTTGGCAGGGCTTCTGTGCCATCAGGTGCTTCTACCGGAATATATGAAGCAGTTGAACTTCGAGATGCTGTGCGTGGTGAATATTCTGGTAAGGGTGTGTTGAAGGCGGTTGATAATGTTAATTCTGTTATCGCACCAAATCTTTTGGGTGAAGATGCTGACAACCAACGCATGATAGACGATTTGATGCTTGAGTTGGACGGTAGTTTTAATAAATCTAATCTGGGTGCGAATGCGATTTTGGGAGTTTCGCTAGCTTGTGCGAGGGCTGCTGCTGAGTTTTATGAGATTCCTTTGTATAAATATTTGGGCGGAATTTTTGCAAAAACCTTGCCTGTGCCGATGATGAATATTTTAAACGGCGGGGCTCATGCTAATAACAACTTGGATTTTCAGGAATTTATGATAACTCCGGTCGGAATGTCCAGTTTTTCAGAGGGGCTAAAGGCCGGTGTTGAAATTTTTCAAGCTCTTAAAAGACTTTTGGCTGAAAATGAACTTTCTACTACTGTTGGGGATGAGGGCGGCTTTGCTCCAAATCTCAATTCAACAAGAGAGGGGATTGAGGTTATTATAAGGGCAATTGAGAAGGCAGGGTATAGTACAAATGATGTTAAACTTTGCTTGGATGTAGCTGCGTCTGAATTGTACGAAGAGGGAAGTTGTTCGAGCGGAGTCTGTTCTTTGAGCAGATATTATTTGAAAGGTGAAGAGCGAAAACTTACTTCTGAAGAAATGGTCGATTACTTGTCAGAACTTGTAAGAGATTATCCGATTGTGTCTATTGAGGATGGTTTGGCACAGGATGATTGGCTAGGTTGGCAGTATTTGACCGAAAAACTAGGGGATAAATGCCAGTTGGTGGGTGATGATTTGTTTGTGACAAATACTTCCAGATTAAAAGAGGGGATAGAAAAACATGTTGCTAATGCTATTTTAATAAAACCGAACCAGATTGGGACTTTATCTGAAACAATGGATGCAATATTTATGGCACAAAAAAATGGATATAAGGCTGTAGTTTCGCATCGTTCCGGTGAAACAGAAGATAGTTTTATAGCGGATTTAGCGGTTGCTACAAATTGCGGGCTAATAAAAACAGGCTCTTTATCAAGAACTGATAGAGTTGCAAAGTACAACCAACTTATCAGAATTGAAGAGGCTTTAAGCGATAGTGCCGTGTATTTGGGACGTAAAGCTTATGCAGGAGAATTATAGTTCTCGTCTGCCTTCGATAGCTCTTGCGAGGGTAACTTCGTCTGCGTATTCAAGGTCGGCACCGACCGGCAAGCCAAATGCAATTCTGGAAATCTTTATACCAAATGGTTTGATAAGTTTTGTGAGATAAAGGCTTGTAGCCTCACCTTCCACAGATGGTGAAAGTGCGAGTATAACTTCTTGCACTTCTTCGTCTGTGAGTCTTTGGAGTAATTCTTTTATTCGGATATCTTCGGCACCGATTCCGTCCATTGGCGAAATCAAACCTTGCAATACGTGATAAAGCCCTCTGTATTCATTGGTTTTTTCGATTGCAATAAGGTCTTTTGTTTCTGCTACAACACAGATAACAGAACGGTTTCTGTTTGTGGATGAGCAGATTTCGCATGGGCTTTGGGTTGATATGTTAAAACAAATTTCGCAAGTCTTTGAGCTTTTTTTAGCTTCAAGGATTGCATTTGCAAATTTCTCGACTTCACCTAATGGCATTTTTAGCACCTGAAAAGCCATTCGTTGAGCAGATTTTGGCCCTACGGATGGAAATTTCTGAAATTGTTCTATTAATGCTGCTATAGATTTTGGATAAATCATATAATAGAGGAATAAGGGAATAGGGTAATAAGGGAATAAGTAAGATTAAAAACTTTATTTGTATAATGCGAATTCTTGGATGTATAAAAATTTAAAATCTCTTATTACCTTATTACCTTATTACCCTATTCCCTTTCCTGCCTTTCTTAAAATAGTCCTGGGATGCTGATACCGCCTGTTACGGCTTTCATTTTTTCTTCCATAACTTTTTGAGCTTTGCCTGAAGTTTGGTTAATAGCTGTCGTGATGATATCTTCTAGCATTTCAATTGTATCTTCAGAAACAGAAGAAGGATTTTCCGGATTAATAGCTTCAGCAGATAGCTTGATTGATTTGAATAAGCCTTTACCGTCGCAGATAACTTTTACAGAACCGTTTGCAGCTTCTCCTGATATATCCATTTTATTAAGTTCGTCTTGAGCTTCTTTTAATCTTTTTTGAATGTTTTGAGCTTGTTTCATCATATTCATCATGTTCATCATAGTTGATTGTCCTCCTACTTACCTAAATAATACCCCTAAATCTGTTCTTCTATTTTAGCCATCAATTCATCATCGATGTCAAAGTTTGCATAAACATTTTGAACATCGTCGTGTTCTTCAAGTTTACCAAGAAGTCGCATGATGTTAACAGCTGTTTTTTCGTCTGTAACTTCGATTGTGTTTTGCGGAACACGAGTGAATTCAGCAGATGTAGACTTGAAGCCTTCAGCTTCTAATCCTTCTGTAACTGGTTGAAGATTTGGGATTGAAGTGTAAACTTTGTATTCATCATCTTCTTCAACAATGTCTTCTGCGTCAAGATTAATCGCTGCTTCGAATAATTTTTCGTAGTCAACATCTTCTTTGTTAAAAGTAATGCAGCCTTTTTTGTCGAACATCCAGCCAACGCAGCCTGTTTCACCGAGATTTCCGTTAAATTTAGTGAAGAAACTTCTGATGTCGCCGGCGGTTCTGTTTTTGTTATCAGTCATAGCTTCTACTACGACAGCAACGCCGCCTGCTGCATATCCTTCATAAACCATTTCTACGTAGTTTTCATTATTTCCCGCACCGGAGCCTTTTTCGATAGCTCTTTTGATGTTATCGTTCGGAAGCCCTGCAGCTTTAGCTTTTTCAATAGCTGTTCTAAGTCTGAAGTTGCCTGCCGGATCAGGTCCGCCAAGCTTTGATGCTACAATAATTTCTCTTGAAAACTTCTGAAATTCAGCGGCTCTAAGTGAGTCGGTTTTAGCTTTTTTATGTTTAATCGTTGACCATTTTGAGTGTCCGCTCATAGTATATCCCCTTATATCTGTGCATACTGCTTTACAATAATACATTAAAGGGATTTATATGGCAAGAGGGGATTTTATCTTAAGGTCTTATTAAAAATTTGATTGCATTTCCTGCAATATGTTGTTCCATTGCATATTCAACTTTGTCGAGCGGAAGTTCTGCAGTGATTAATTTTTCAACTTCGACTTCGCCTGTTGCGATTAAATCAAGTGCTTGCCTGAAATACTTTGGCGTATGGTGGAATACGCTCATAAGTTTAATATCGCCATAGTGCATTTTTGTAGTGTCAAAGCTTACTTTTGAGCCTGATTTGCATCCGCCGAAGAAATGAACTGTGCCACCGGGACGAACGCAAGAGAAAACGAGTTCCCAAATCTCCGGCATACCAACGCATTCCACTGCAACATCAAGTCCTTTTTGCTCGTCAGAAAAATCTTTGAAGATTCTTTCAGGGCTAGAATATTTTTTCAAATCGACAATTTCGTCAGCGTGAGCAAATTCTTCTGCCAATTTAAGCTTAATCGGATTTCTGCCGGCAACTATTACACGTGCACCTTTTAGCTTGCATAATCTTGCAAACATAAGCCCGATAGGCCCAATGCCGATTACACCAACTGTTTGTCCCGGTCGAATGTCGGTTCTTTCTACGCCGTGAACTACGTTCGCTAAAGGTTCGGAAAATGCAGCTTTTTCAAACGGCAGACTAGGTGGTAAAATTAGCGTGTTCTTTTTGACAATTCTTTCCGGAACTACTATATATTCTGCGTAAGCTCCGTTTAGCAAATCCAGATTTTCGCACAAATTGTATTCTCCACGCTTGCAGAAGAAGCAATCCCCGCAAGGAGCTGAGTTTGCACAAACGACTCTGTCGCCGACTTTTACATTTTTAACTTCAGGTGAAACTTTTGCAACTGTGCCGGCAAATTCGTGTCCAAAACCTGACGGAATATTTTTGATAAGTACGGGATGTCCACGTCTGAAGGTCTTTACGTCTGTGCCGCAAGTTAATGCAGCTTCAATCTTAACAAGGATTTCTCCTTTTGCTAAAGGTTTAATCATTGTGTCTTCGTATCTTATATCTTGTGGACCGTAAAATAATACTGCTTTCATTCTATTTAATAACCTTTAAAATTGTTGCGGTGATGTCATCTCCGCCGTATACGACAGCAGATTTCGGAAGCACCATTGTGTAACCCATTTCAGTCGCTTTCTTGCCGATTTGGGCTGTAATATTATTGTCTGCAGCTTTCACTTTTGCTGCGTAATCTTTTGTGAACGCTTCTCTTTTTGCAGCTAATTGTTTTTCATAATTTTCTGCTAATGATTTTTTCTTCTTTGCGTCAGTTTGTTTGTTAACATCTGCTTGAGCTTTTTTGATGAACTCTGAAAGCTCTTTGTTTTTAGCTTCTTGAGAAGCCTTTAGAGCTTTAACTTGAGCGGATGAAGCAACAACTTTTTGAATATCAACGACTGCAATTTTTTGCGGCTCCGGTGCTGCAAATGCAGTTGTCGTAAGTGTTATAAGAAATGCTATTACTAATGTGATAGTTTGTTTGATTTTCATACTCAGCCCTTTCGCTTAATTAAAATAAATGTTGATACAATAATTATACCTACGGATACTAATATTGCAACCGGCGTGCCAAATATGTAGCGTACACTATCAATTCGGACTGATTCAACCAGAATTCTAACGATTGAATACAGTATCAAGTATATTAAAGCCAGATTTCCTTCTTTTTTTGCAAAATTCTTTTTCATAATAAAAAATAAGATTGCAAAAACAACTACATCTAAGATACTTTCATAAAGAAAAGCCGGATGGAAAAATTCGCAATCCTGATAAGGAATAGGTCGATATTGCGGTGCGATGTAGAGTTTCCACGGGAGAGTTGTTGGGGTTCCAAATGCTTCTGAATTAAAGAAGTTGCCCCAACGGCCGATTGCTTGTGCGATAGGAAGCCCTAATGCACAAATATCAGCGAGCTTTAGTGCTGAAAATTTGTGTTTGTTTGCAAAGAACCACAAACCAATAGCTCCGCCGATTATTGCTCCGTGAATAGAAATTCCGCCGTGTCTAATTGCGAGGATTTCGGTTGGAAATCTTAGGTAAAAATTGTAATCTAACGCACAGTAATAAGCTCTTGCTCCAAGAATTCCGAATATTATAAGATATGGAGCCAGGTCAATTATTGTGTCTTTTTTTAGCCCATAGTATTTTTCTCCGATGAAGTTTGAAACAAGCACTCCGACAGAGATTGCAAGAGCCATAATTACACCGTAATAATATATATTTACACCAAATATGGTGCATGCGATTTGTGAAGGTGATGTGAACATTATTCTGTTTCTTTCGGAGTATCGCCGTTGATAATTGAGTTAGATTCAGCAATCAATTCTTCAATTGTTTGCTTATCTTCGGTGTCCGGTTTCATTTCTAGGTATTTTGTAAGGTTTTCTACTGCATATTTTTTGTATTCAATAGATTTTGCCTTATCTTCTTCGGAAATTTCTTTCTTTTCTTCTGTAACTTCTACTATTTCATCCGACAAATCAGCTTGTGCGATACCTAAAGAATAGTAAAAATCTGCAAAATCGGGCTTAATTTTGATTCCGCCTTCAAGAGCCTCGATAGCTTTATCAAACTTCTTAGCATTAATGGCAGCAATACCCAAATTATAATATGTTTCATACATGGTAGAATCTAAATCAAGACTTGCTTGAAGTCTGTTCATTGCTGATTCATAATCCCCTTTTTGCATATATTCTGCGGCTTTATTATTAAGCTCCTGTACTGCGATATTGTTGATGCAAGCTGTAGAAATAACGGCAACGAACAAGACGCACGCAATCATTAAAGCTTTTTTCATATAAAAATTTCCCTCTATTCAAATTTATTAATGGTATTCTAATACACATTTATTAAATAATCAAGTTTGTAAAGTTTCATCATATAGGAGATGTATTTTGATGATATTATCTTAACTTCACAATTTCTCATGTTTGAATTATACTTAACACAAAGAGGTAAAATTATATGAAAGATATGTTAGATAAAATCGTTCAGATTGAGAAAAAGTATGTAGAACTTGGCGAAACTCTGTCTGACCCTAATGTAATTGCTGATTACAATAAATTCCGTGATTTATCAAAACAAAGAAAATCAATGGAAGAAACCGTAGAACTTTATTATGCGTGGAAAAAAGCAGTTGATGCTATTGATGAAGCAAAACAACTTATTCACGAAGAAAAAGACGAAGAAATGAAACAGTTCTTGAAGGCTGAAATGGAAGAAAACGAGAAAAAACTTCCTGAGTATGAAGAAAGAATGAAGGTTCTTCTGCTTCCTCGTGACCCGATGGATGATAAAGATATTATGCTTGAAATCAGAGGCGGTGCAGGCGGTGATGAAGCAAATATTTTTGCCGGCGATTTAATGAGAATGTATATGCGTTATGCCGATAAAATGGGTTGGCAAACTCAAGTTTTAAGTAAGACCGAATGTGAAGCAGGCGGTGTAAGTGAAGTTATTATTTCAATGAAAGGTGATAGTATTTATTCTCGTCTTAAATATGAATCAGGAGTTCACAGAGTTCAAAGGGTTCCTGCAACAGAATCACAAGGTAGAGTTCACACTTCAACTGCAACTGTTGCGGTTATGCCGGAAGTTGATGACGTTGAAGTTGAATTGAATATGAATGATGTCGAAATTTCAACTGCTCGTTCAGGCGGTGCCGGTGGTCAAAACGTTAACAAAGTAGAAACTGCAGCACGTGTATTTCACAAACCTACAGGAATTATGATTTTCTGTACAGAAGAACGTTCTCAATTGCAAAACAAAGAAAGAGCTTTGCAAATTTTGAAGGCAAAACTTTATGATATGGAAGTTCAAAAGCAAATGCAAGAAATCACCGATTTAAGACGTTCTCAAGTCGGAACAGGTGATAGAAGTGAGCGAATCAGAACTTATAATTTTCCGCAAGGTCGTTTAACAGACCACCGCATTAATCATAACTTGAATGTTTGGACAGTAATTGACGGTGATTTGGATGAGTTAATCGATTTATTGACCGAATACGACCAAAAGCTTAAGCTTGAAAAATTGGCTGAAACAAACGCTTAATAAATGGAAAATTGAAAGTTGAAAGTGGAAAATTAATTTAAATTTTTCATTTAATAAAAATGTAGAGTGGGAAAAGTGCAAGCGATTCCCACTTTTTTAATGTTAATGGTGCAAAAAATTGCACTCTACGATTTTCAAGTAAACATATGTTCAATATTAAATGTATTTTTATGATAAATTTTAAAACAATTTTCCATTTTCAATTTTCCATTTTCCATTTAAGCCAAACGGTATTTGCAAGTTTAAAACATGCAAAAATATAATGTTTGTGGTATAAAAAATGTATGAACAAACAAAGAAAATGCGTTGGATGTGGCGAATTAAAACCAAGAGAAGAATTGATTAGGGTTATGAAAACCGACAAAAAAGAATTAATTGTAAACCCAAATTCTAAAACATTTGGCAGATCTGCATATCTTTGTTATAATCAGAGTTGTATAGAAGCAGCATTAAAAAAATCAAGGCTGAATAAGGTGCTTAAGACCGGTGTAGTGGTGGATAAGGACGAATTGTTCGCTCAACTGCAAAAACATACAAGTAAATAACTTGAAAGGAAATATATTAGATGGATAGTATTAGAGTTAGTGAATTAGCAAAAGAGCTCGGTTTGACCAGTAAAGAAGTAATCGAGAAGTTTGGTGAAATCGATATAATGGTGAAGTCGCACTCTAATACCGTTAATCCGACTCAGATTCGTAAGTTAAAAGAACATTTAGGATTAGTTCCAAAGAAGTCAAATGCAAAACCTAAGGCATTTATTGTAAAGAAAGCGAAAGCTCCGCAAGAAGAAGCAAAGACATCTGCAGAAACTCCAAAGGCTGCTCCAAAACCTGCTGTTGAACGAATTGAACGAGTTCAAAGAGTAGAAAGAGTTCAAAGAGTTGAAAAAGTTGAGCGTGTAGAAAAAGTTGAAAAAGCTGCTCCGCAAGCTGAAGTTAAAAAAGCTGAAAAACCTGTAGTAAGAGTAGAACGTACAAAGATTGAATATCCGAAAAATCAATCAAGAATTGAAATCGTAAGACGTGCTCCTCAAAAACCGATTAAGACTGTTAAACCTGATGAAAAGAAACCTTTTAATAAAGGCGGTCAAGAAAAGAAACTTGTTGAAAGAAGAATTATTCCGCAAGAAATTTACGAAGGAAAATCAGGCCCTTCTACTGCGAAGAGAAAAAATGATGTAAAGAAAAAGGATAAAGATTTCAATTCTAAAAAAGAAGATCAAGAAATGATTTCTTTGGAAAAAGCTGCTGCACAAAAGCACAAAAAGAAATCTCACAAAGAGGAAGCTTTGGCAGAAGTTAAACAAATTGTTGTAAATCAACCGATGACAATTAGTGAATTGGCTGATAAAATACACAAAACTCCTGCAGAAATCGTTAAGTTTCTTATGTTTCAAGGAGTTATGGCAACGGTTAACCAATTGATTGATGTAGAAACTATTAAAAAAGTTTGTGCAGAGTACGAATTGGAAGTGTTGGAAGAAGATATTGAAGCATTCATGGAAGAAGAGCTTGAAAAAGAAGAAAAACAAAAAGCTCTTACTGAAGTTGATAAAAAATTATTGAAGAAACGTGCTCCGGTAGTAAGTATTATGGGACACGTAGACCATGGTAAAACTACATTATTGGATAGTATTAGAGCTTCTAAGCACAAAATCGTTTCAACAGAAGTTGGCGGTATCACTCAGTCAATCGGTGCTTATACGGTTTATCTTGATAACAAGCATGAAAAGAAAATTGTGTTTGTTGATACTCCTGGTCACGAAGCGTTTACAGAAATGCGTGCCAGAGGTGCAAAAGCTACAGATATTGCAATTTTGGTTGTTGCGGCTGATGACGGTATAATGCCTCAAACAATTGAAGCTATTAACCACGCAAAAGCGGCAGAAGTGCCTATTATTGTTGCGGTTAACAAATGCGATAAACCTGGAGCTAATCCGGACAGAGTGTTGCAACAGTTGACAGAACACGGACTTGTTCCGGAAGCTTGGGGTGGCGAAACAATTACTGTTAATGTTTCAGCTTTACAAGGAACCGGTATTGATGAACTTCTTGAGTACATCTTGTTGGTAGCTGATTTGCAAGAGCTTAAAGCTAATCCTAAGGCAGAAGCCTCCGGTGTAGTTATTGAAGCTAATTTAGATAAAGGTAAAGGGCCTGTTGCGACACTTCTTGTACAAAACGGTACATTGAGAACCGGCAACTGTATTGTAGTTGGTACAGCTTGTGGTAGAGTTAGAGCGTTACTTTCTGACTCCGGAGAAAGAATTGCGAAGGCAGAGCCTTCAACTCCGGTTGAGATTTTAGGTTTAACAGAAGTTCCAAATGCCGGTGATTATTTCGAAGTTGTTAAAAATGAAAAAGAAATGAAGGCAATTGTGGACAAGCGTAAAGAAAAAGAACGTAATAAGCGTCTTGACGCAATGCTTCCGGCTCATATGAGAAGAGAATCTGGTGCAGCTGAAGGCGATATTCCACAATTGAACTTGATTATTAAAGCTAATACTCACGGTGCTGCAGAAGCTGTTTCTCAAGCTATTGCACAACTTGAGTCAAAAGAAATTAGTACAAAGATTATTCACGTAGGCGTTGGTGATATTTCAGAAGCTGATGTAATGTTAGCATCTGCATCAAATGCTCTAATCTTAGGCTTCACTGTTAAGGAAGACTCAAACGCTTTAGCAGCTGCTGAAAGAGAAGGCGTAACGATTAAGAAATATGATATTATTTATCAAATTTTAGAAGATATTGAAAAGAAAATGATTTCATTGCTTTCACCTGAGGTTAAAGAAGTTGTTACCGGTCAGGTTGAAATCAGACAAATCTTTACCGTTGGTAAGACTCAAAAGATTGCCGGATGTTATGTTACAGAAGGTAAGATTAACAGAAACGACACTGCTACTATTTATAGAGATGGAAAACAAATTTTCAAAGGTGCAGTCGATCAACTTAAGAGATTTAAGGATGACGTCAAAGAAGTCGCTCAAGGTTTCGAATGCGGCTTGTCCTTCGTTAAGTTTAATGACATTCAAGAAGGCGATATAGTTAAATTTACTACAGAAGAAGAAATTGAACGTTCTGAATTAGAATAATAAGAATAATAATTTAAAAGTAAAAAAGAAGGATAAAAACATCCTTCTTTTTTTAGCTATTCTTCAACAACTTCGTTTATTTCGACTCCGCCGTCAGCGGGAGATTTATTGTCTTTGTATTTCCAGTATAGGAACATGTCAATTAATAAAAATAGTGTGTTTAAAATATATAGCCAAAATACCCAGTCCATGTCATCAAGCACTTTGTGGGTTATACCGCAAAGATAACCTAATAGTATCAACATAGAAAAATGGATGCTTTTTCCGTGTACACATTTACATCTGTATGTTTTTAAAGCTGCAACCGGCCAGCTTATTCCGAAACATACCATCATTCCGGCTTCAAATACGCTCATTTTAATCTCCTTTATTAAATCTTTTTCAATAATATGATACGGCTTTAATTTTGTATGTAAATATGCTTTCTTAAAACTTGATATTTTCTTAATATCAATGATAAAATCGGTATATGTTTAAGGATTTTTGCGTTAATATCTGTCAGAATAAGAACCTTTTGATGCTTATGACAGTAACGGTTTATATTTTGGGATTGGTTGCGGCTTTGATGGAATACCAATTGCTGTTTGCAGCCATATTGACGCTTATTCTGGTGTTTTTTATTTTAAAAGATTATATAAGCCCAAAATTCGCATTACTTCTTGGATTTATGTTTTATTTGGGGATTGTGAATACGACATTTAGAATGCGAGATATAGATGAACTCTCAAACCTTGCACCTGTAAATTCTACTGTTTACGGAAAAATTCTTTCTATTCCACAGAATAAAGATGACGATAAAATAAAATTCTTTTTTAAGGTTAACAAGATTGAATATGATTCTATGGCTAAGAGTTATGATAACGAAAAAGTTTTGGTGACTTTGAATACAACTGATAAACTCAAAATTTATGATTCTTATAAAATTAAGGGAAGGCTCTCAATGCCGTTTAAAGCGGGCAACCCATCACAATTTGATTATGGAAATTATTTGAGAAATTTTGATACGTATTCAGTCTTTTACGGAAAAGAGTTTACAAACTTGAATGTCACCCCTACGAAAAAAGAACGGACATTGCAGCGGATAAATGATTATCGGGAAAAGATTCTTGCGATACATTCTAATTATCTGGCATCACCAAATCTTGAAGTCTTGGGTGGAATTGTGTTCGGTGATGACGCGGTTTCTCCTCCGGAGTATATCAAAAAATCTTTTATTAATTCCGGCTTGCTTCATATTTTGGCGGCTTCTGGCATGAACGTGGCGTTCATATTTTCATTTTTCTTCTTTTTCCTTTCGCTTTTAAGAGTGAATTATAAAGTAAATGTGTCGTTTTGTATTTTGATGGTAATAACCTATTCTCTGATGACAGGTTTGGGTGCGTCCGTTGTCAGAGCTACTTTTATGCTTGTATTTGTGCTGATTGGTAAACTTATTGATAGAGATGCTCATTCTGTTTCGCTGCTTGCGTTTGTGGCACTTTTGATGCTTTTGTACAATCCGATGTATATAAATGATGTCGGATTCCAGTTATCATTTGTTGTAACTCTCGGGCTTTTGGTGATGACACCTTATCTGGTAAGGAGTAAAAATAAGTTTCTTAATTGGCTGATTGGTACGGTTAGTATTCCGATAATTGCTCAATTGTGGGTAATTCCTATTCAGATATTTTATTTTAATAATATTAGTATTT
>CAKVIM010000015.1 GCA_934754775.1 uncultured Candidatus Melainabacteria bacterium
TATTAATTGTATTTGATTTTTTATCCTCAATTAAATCCCATTTATTAATCGCAATTACCATACCTTTACCGGCTTCCGTAATAATAGATGCGATTTTTTTATCTTGATCAGAAATGCCATTAACAGCTTCAGTTGCATCAATAACCATTAAAGCCACATCGCACTCTCTAATTGAGCGAATAGCTCTATCGACTGCGAATTTTTCGACGCCGTAATCAACTTTTGATTTTTTACGAATTCCTGCTGTATCAATAATTACGAACTCTTGTTCATTATAAACAAACTTAGAATCAATACTGTCACGAGTTGTACCTGATACGTCAGAAACAATAACACGTTTTTCACCCAATAAAGCGTTTACAATTGAGGATTTACCGGCGTTCGGACGTCCAACAATTGCAATCCTAATCGTTTTATCTTCAACCTCTTCAACTTCTGTTGAGAAATCTTCAGTAATTTCTTCCAACAAATCTCCGACACCACCGGAACCGTGCAATGCAGAAATTGCGATAGGTTCACCGATTGCCAATGAATAAAAGTCGCTCAACATAGTAATTTGGTTGTGTGAGTCAACCTTATTAACTGCCAAAAATACAGGTTTGTTACTTTGTCTAAGGATATTAGCTATATCCGAATCAACAGGAGTAACACCTTCCATACCGTCAACGATAAAAATAATCTTATCAGCTTCTTCACAAGCTATCTTTGCCTGATCATAAATTGAAAGCATTATTTCATCTTCATCCCCAGGAACAATACCACCTGTGTCTATAACAGTAAAAGGTTTATTCTGCCATTCAACATCAAAATATATTCTATCTCTTGTAACCCCAGGGCGGTCATCTACGATAGATTGTCTTTTTCCTACTAATCTGTTCACAAATGTGGATTTACCGACATTTGGACGTCCTACTATTGCAATAATTGGTTTTCTATTCATAACAGTCCGAGTTTAACATAAACAAGAGAAAAAGTATAGGAAGTAATTTACTTCAGACTTTTTGCAATCTGAGCTTGAATAGCATTCGCCTTAATAATATATTTCGAGAGCTGTTCATACTTATCCATAGCTTCACCATACGGCGTTGTAAGCGTCATAAGCTCATCCACATTTTTACTGATATTCTCAAGTTTGCTCAATGATTTTTTAATCTCCAAACTTGAAGAAAACTTTTTTGGCAAATGCGAAACTAAAGTGTCGCCAAGTTTTGCAAAGATATTCCTAACTCCGCCGACTTTTTCTTTAACCTTATTGGTAAATCCGCCGGAAATTTTAGCAGATAAGCTCGTGTCATTATAAATTTCTATTAAGCCCGCCAAATCATCTTGGAGTTGTTTTTTTCTTTCATAAAGATTTTCCACCAAGCTAAAATCGTGAATATCCTTTGCAGCCTGAATTTGATTATCCAATTCTTTTAAATCGTCCTCAAGCTTTGAAATCTTGTACTCAAGCTTAAAAACCTCGTCCGTAACTTCTTTATAAGCATCCTCTCGCAAAATATTTGAATCCAAATCATTCAAGCGTCTTGTTGGCTCTGTCGTTTTTTGTTTCATAGCAATATTTTCCGGCTGCAAAAAGAAATTATTATCATCTTCCACAGCTTTTTGAAAAGGATTATCATTATTGTTTACGAAAATATCACCACTCATAAGATGATTATACTATTAAATCCAAGTTTCTTCAATTTTTTCCTTCATAATTAATGCCGGATAATAATCAGGAAGCAAATTTAAACATTCGTTTATATAGAAATAAGCTTGTTTGTAATCATGAACATCATAGTAATACCGTGTTAGCATAAAATGCAATTCAGGATCGTGATAATTTACAAATTTTGATTTTTCCATATACATAAGAGAAGCCGAATAAAGCTTGTTAGCGTACATTGCACGAGCTGCGAATTTATAAGTTTCTTGATTAATTTTGACAAAATAATCTAATGCACCCAACAATTGCTCTGTATACTCAATCTTCTCATTTTTTATCAAAAAGTCTAAATCGATTTCCAAAAAGTTTCTTATCAAAAAATAGGTCGGGTAAATTTCCATGTACCCGTTCAAGATTGAGACAAGAATCTTACCCCACTTAGCACGTGGAGAATCCAAATTAGAAAATATAACATTTGCAGAAGCTAAATCATTGTTCAAAAGAGCCAGATAAGCATGCTCGACAGAATTTGGAGAAAATGTCGAACAATCTTTTCCAAAAAAGAATATTTTTTTAACACTATTGTTCTGCATTTTTGTTGTTTTTATTAATTCTTATAGATGAAGATTTGTTTTCTTCTACAACAACTTCATCTTCAACCACCGGAGCAGCCTCAAACTTCTTGTTCAAAGAATTTTTATCTTTTAACATATCAGAAACAGAATCAAGGCTTGAAACATTTGTATTCTTACCAATCAAGTTAGCCAATTTAATCTGCAGATAAATTTCTTCTCTGTAGATTTTCACGTCCTTATCCGCCTTGATGGCAACTTTGCATACGCCATTCTTAGCTTCGACAATAGTGATTTCAATATTGTCGTTTATCATTATTTTTTGACCGTTTTTTCTAGTAATTACGAGCATTTCAATCCTTAAAATTAAACATTCTTAAACATAGGATAACTTATATCGTATCCTGAACCTGATAGAACAACCTGACCTGCTTTTTGGTTGTCAACATTAAATATCAATGGGGCTAAAAGGTTAATTGTTGTACCCTTTGGATCATCTTGCGGAATAGAAGTAATATTCATTACAAGAATACTTTCCACATTCTTGATATCAAGAGCGGCAACAACATTATCCGCAATATCAATTGTATAATCATATTCAAGAGCGGAAACTGAAATAATAGGAAACGCTAAAGCAGGATCATCTACTGATTGCAACCATTTGAACAACGTATCCTTATTCGGGTCAAGAATAATAAATCTTCTGCAATTATCAAACCCAATAATTGGTAGAACAAAATCGAATATACGATTTTCTTCAATCTCAATTTCACCAAATCTTACTGTATCAATTTTCATACTGTATCTTTCTTAAAAACCTAGTTGATTAGTCAACAATGATTGTATCACTTGAGGGCTTAAGGAAGAATTCCCGTTTCCCATTAGCATGTTTAACATAGCACTGTTTTCGTTAACATTTGTATTGCCGGTTAACAAAGACATATCTGCATTGTTTCCGAGAACGTTATTAAAACCTGCTTTTTGCAAAACTCTTAAAGCTGCTACGATTTCATCATTTGTAGGAACTTCGCTTGAAAAGTCTTTATAATCTTTAAACTTTTGAGGTGTGATGTCGTCTTTTCTGTTCATTTCACGCATCATATTTTCAATCTTTTGTTTTTCATATTCACTACGAGCCTCATCTGAAAAACCGCTTCCGTAACGACCTTGAATAAAAGCGTCCAAAGCAGAATCTTCTGATTGTTCATGGCATCTATCCGGAGTTTCTATACAAGTTTTGCCTTTTGTCGCATATCTGCCAAGCTGAGAGTTTGGAGATAATGAAATAACTTTATCATAGTTAGAAATAGCTTCATCTTTCTTGCCGATTTGAGCTGACGTCATTGCTAAATAGTAATAAGCCATCGCATTAGACGGATCTTTTTTTACAATATTGCTTAGCGTCAAGTAGCATTGAGAATAGTTTCCGGCTTTATACATTCTAATAGCAGAAGCCAACGGAGAACCTGAATTAGTTCGAGCGGCAAATGCTAAATTGGAACCTGAAACTAATATTAAAGCTGCAAGCAATGTTAAGATGTACTTTTTCATAATATTCCTTCTTATTTAACCTATATTAAGAGTATATAACATATTTTTTCGGTTGATATACTCCAGATAATTGAATTATACTATATCTTTATAATGATAACAAGGTTTGAGTCAAAAATTATTGGAGTTTCCCTTGCGGGTTAACACCTCACCCTAACCCTCTGTCTTGACCGGCTCACGTTAAACGAGCACGCTCACGCTTCAGCTCTCTGTTCGCCGGTCGCTCCTGTTAGGCGAGGGAACGTGCTAAAGTCGCTCTTTATTTATTTTATAAATTTTTAAGTTCACAAGTCTTGGTCATTCCCTCTCCTAACAGGAGAGGGTTAGGGTGAGGTGTTAATCCACTCTTATTTCAATTTATCAACCTCTGTAGATAAAAATTCATACACACCACCAATATTCAAATTGATATCATTATTCCAGAACCTTATAACTTTAAACCCTTTACTCTCTAAAAACTCTGTTCTTAACTTGTCAGCTTCAATATTATCCGGTTCATTATGTTGACCACCGTCAAGCTCAATTATTAACTGTTTTTCTTCACACAAAAAATCTACAACATATTCACCAATTGGAGCTTGACGTTTAAATTTTAATCCTTTAAATTGTCTGTTTCTTAGCAGTTGCCACAGAATGCGTTCTTGTTTTGTTGAATTCTGGCGTAATTTTCTTGCTATATGATATTTTCTATCCATTATTGAAGTCTAACATTTTATATTGAAAAGTGCAATTGTGTTGTATTTGCGAAGTTATGAGTTTTCCCTTGCGGGATAACACCTCACCCTAACCCTCTCTAATAAACACCAACCTCGTCAAAAGGAGAGGTCGCAGTCGTTCGTGAGCTTTGCGAACGTTACGAATGCGGGTGAGGTTCTATCGAAATGCTCCCTTACGGGATAACACCTCACCCTAACCCTCTCCTCTTAGGAGAGGGAATGTGCTAAAGATGTTCTTTTAAAATTAATTTTTAACTTTTATAAGCGAGTCTTGGTTATCCCCTCTCCTTACAGGAGAGGGCTAGGGTGAGGTGTTAATTAATACAGATAAAAGGTGAGGTGTTAGACTTTCATACAAAAAAAGTATTCGGGGCTTCGCCCCGAATACTACAAGATATCTACCAATTGTTTTCTTTATTTACAACCATATTTGCCAAAGCTGTTATCAAAGCATCTAATTGTTTACCTTCATCTTCGCTATATCCAGCTGTAGTCGATTTATGTTTATTTACAAAAGCTGCGAGTTGTTTGAACTCATTTGTATTGTCCAAAGAAAGTGCTTTAGCTTTTGTCATCAAATTCCTTGGAATTACGTTACAAACATTTTGCGACATGGTCCTTGATTCGTTTGCAATATACTGCATTACGCCTTCTTCCGGAGATTTGTCATTAAAGGCAATTACCATAGATGCTACATTATCAGGTGTTACGAAGTTTTTATACTCGCCTTCGCTTTTTAGCATCTTAGGAGTATCACCCCATCCGGCACTTCGTAATTGAATGTATAAATTAACACCTTTATCGTACCCATCACCAGAATATTTTCTTAAAGCAATAGTATTGCCTTCTTTGTAATTACCGCTTGTATCATATACAGCGTTGCCAATTTTATACTTATCAGCCGGTGTACTTGAATATGCATCTTTTGATGCAGGTGTTATCAGACCTTTTTGCACTGCTAAATCTAGGAATTTCTTACGGTCTTTTGAGCTAATCCTTCCATCAAATACTTTTTCAAATACAGCTTGTTTTGTAGCGTCGTCCCATCCTTTCTGTGGAGCAAGTTCCCACAAAATTTGATATGGAATAGCATCCCTATTTTCTATTGCACAAACTTTTTGAATAAAGGCTTTGTCACCTGCGTTCGCTTTTACCAAAGCTGCAAGCTTATCTGCCACTGCTTTTGGATTCTTTGAAGCCAAGTTAGTCAATTCGTCTATATCAGCTTTACCCAATGAGCCTACAAGAACTTTGACATTTGCTTCTGAAATTGTACTTTTGTCATCCACATATTGTAACAATTTCTTTTTGATATCCGCATCATTAGGGAATTTTTCTAAGATTTTATCAAATGGAATATTATAATTCTTGGCTTCAGTCATTTTATTTTCTATAAAATCTAAGACTTCTTCTTTTGTTTTCATACCGTCAACAATTCTAGCATAACCTGAACCGATATTAACGTATTCTTCAATAGCTTGTGTAAATTGACCATGACCCATATCTTCCAGTTTTATAGTATCAATCAAAGCCTGTTCCATTTTTGAAGCGATATCTTCATCTGAGATTGCATTTAATAAATAACACAATCTAGACATTTCTTCATAGGTTGGACGTCTGCTTGGCTCAAACTTGTATTCTACAACATCTTGACCTTTATCATCTTTAGTTTTTGTTTTCTTAAAGAATGTTTCCGCAAGTTCTATTCTAGCTGCATCACGCTTATCTTCGGGCAATTTGTCAATCCAGATTCTAGCAGCATAAAGATAATAAGCATCATCTAACTTGCCCTTGCCCTTTGTATAAATAGATTTTATACGTGCATTCATAGTATTAACAATATCGTCAGACCATTCAACATCATCATCCGTACTTAGTTGATCTAAAACATACATACCATTTGCATTAATTACAGTTTTAATGTCTTCATCTTTTGCATGCAACTCTTTTGCAGAACCAAGTAAACACCTTGCAAGTTCAACATCTTTTGTTTTTGCATATTCTTTAAATAATGCAGCTTTCTTGTCATCCGTATCGGCAGCTTTAAGTTTATTTACAAATTCGTCTAACAGTTCTTCATCACTTGCCCAATACACTTTATTATCAACATAAGCTGCATAATATATACCGCCATCATCTCCATAGTTCATATATTTTTCATTTATGTCATTTTCTGCATCAGCTTCTATTTTAAATCCTTTTGTATGGCAACGTTCTTGCAAAGCTTCTTTGAGTTTGATTTCTTCAGGAGTCAGCATCTCACCGGCTTTTTCTTTATCACGAATTTCTTTAAACAAGCCGGCTAAATACTCATTAGAGGTTCTATCGTTTTCTAATAAAGAGATATCAGCAGTTTTGTTTCCGTCGTCATCTTCTGTTATCGGCATTATTGCACTAACAACATCAGCGTTTCTTGTAAGCAGCAATTCTTGTACTAATTCTTTGCAACCGTCGGAATCCTTATCCACAATACCTTCTTCACGTAGTTTATCCGCAACATTCTTAATAACCTGAACATTACCATTAGTTAAGGTTATCAGCTCTTTTAAGGCCGCCAAATTTCCAGCCATACGTGTTGCTTTAGCTTCTTCTGTTTCACCTTCCGGTGCTGTTTTAATTTTATCTCTAGCTGCCACACATTTTGACTTTAGCTCATTTAATTCTGCGATAGAAGGTGCATAGAGTTTTACACCGCTTAACAGACCACTATTGTTATTGTATAGTGATTGGAACATTACTTTATCACCTTGCTGATATTTCATGATAGCACCACCAGCTTGATATTTAGGGTCTTTAAAGTACTTAAGTTCATTACCATCTTTATCCACAGGCTTACCTTTACCCATATTCAATCCGTTTTCTGAAACAGTAATTGTTGATTCAAATCCGGCAGTAAAAGAACCTTCATTCTTATCATTGTCAACTTCAGTATTTCCACGACTTTTAATTGGACCATAACTTGTCCAATCATCTCCATCAGCCTCATCATCACCTTCAAAAGCAGCTGCAGAATCATTATCTCTTGCTTTAACTTCTTCAATCGCTTCATCAGTTAATTTAACAATAAGTTCTGTTCCGACAGGGATATTATTAACATCACTCAAATCATTAAGATTCGCAATCTGAGCAATACGATTATTAATCGCACGAAAATCATCTGTCGGCAGACCTTCAGCCTCTAATTGATTTTTTGCAATTTCGTAAAGAGTATCCCCTCTCTTAATCGTATATTTGTCGTCTTCTTTATAACGACTTTTCAATTTTTCAGTATCATAACTACCTTTTAAATTTTGAATAGCTTGGTTATATGCAACCTTTGGAGTTTTGCCGTCAGCTGCCACATCTATTTCATAATCATTATCCTCTAGGCTTGTTTTAAGCTTTTCTAATTCTGTAGCATCTAATTTTCCATCATTATTAACGTCGACATTCGCAAATATCGTATTATCAGGATTTCCAAGTTTTTTCTTGATTTCTTCCAACTTTTCGCCTACTTTAATGCTAATTTTTTGTCCATTTAGATTCACATTAAACATTCCTGACATGAGATAATCTCCTTTCAAACTTTTTACATCTAACGCTTGTTAATTAGTATTACGGCATTTTTTGTAAAAACTTTAGGGGACATGGAAAGAAAGGGGCAAGCACTACAGCTTATATCATATGCTACAAGCGAATTTGGGGCAATTGTAACATTTTTTCAAATTGCTTAACATTTCTCTAATGCGTAAATTTAGACACAACTTTTAACAAGATTTTCACTCAACAAAAAGTCGCAGATTTCTTTTTCCAAATGTATATTATAAAGCCCGTTGATTTCCTTAATAAAATAGCAAGGGCTTGTTACATTGACTTCTATAATCTTACCGTCAATAACATCCAAGCCTGCCATAGAAATTCCCATAGAATTCAATCGTTTTGCAACTTTTGAAAAGTCAGCAAGCTCCTGCAAACTAAGTTCAGCGTTCGTTATAAAGTTATCGTTATGGGTATTGAACTTAAAGTCATCTCCGCTCGGCAGTTTCTTAACGCAATACTTAAGCACCTTATCACCTAGTGTCAAAACACGTTTATCGCCGTTTTTAACACCCGTGATAAATTTTTGCACCATAACTAACGTTGTTTCATTATTAGTCATGGTGTTAATAATTGTCCTTGTATTCGGATCGCCTTCATAAAGATACATAACACCCGAACCGAAGCATCTGTTAAGCGGTTTGAGAACAATTTGTTTATGGACTGCTAAAAATGCTTCAATATCGCTTAATGACGCAGTCACAATATTTTCGGACATAAATTCTTTAAAATAAACGCTATGCAATTTTTCGTTAAAATCTCGAATTGCACGAGGAGAGTTAATCACGACGGGTTTTGAGACAAAATCAAATATATAAGTAGCATTAATATAATCAATATCAACCGGCGGATCGGGACGAAACATGACCATATCAAACTCGTCTATCTGTTTTTCGTGCATCAATTGGTTATAAAAAATATCGCCGTCTTTTGAATAAGCATCATAGCATTTCGCATAAGCAATATCTTCCTTCAACGACAAATTAGGAATTGTTGTCACAAAGACCTGATTTCCTCTATCTAAAAACTCCTTAACAATCCAGAAATTTGTTACAAGCTTATTAAATTCAAAATATTTAAGTTCCAATTTGTCCAAAATAAATAAGATTTTCTTCATGCTTCAAATTTATCACCAAATAAAGTTTTGTACAAGTTGACTTGCAGAGTAAAAATAGATTATTATAAATAAAAGTATGAAACGATATAAAAAACAAAAACACGAGTCATTTTTCTCAAAGATTGTTAACTTTACGCTGACAATCCTAATAGCTTGTGCAATCGGCTCACAAGTCTGCACTGCAGCAGGAAATAACCTCAGAATAGCACAAGTAAGTGACGCCCATTTTTCGTCATTTGAAGATAACACTTCTTACAAATTCTTAAAAAAATCAGGGGAACTACTTGATGACGTTATATTCCAGATTAACACCTCAGGACCTTACGATTTTGTAATGTTCACAGGGGATTTAATCAACAAACCGAAAGTAAGCGAGTTAGAAAAATTCACTCAGCACGCTCAAAACTTGATTTATCCGTGGTATGCAATCGACGGAAACCACGATATTTCAATAGATGGCCCGCTAACAAAACGAAAATTTATAGAAGTACTTGCAAACTGCAACGACAACATGAACCAAAAGAACATGTATTATGCATTCACGCCAAAAAAAGGGTTCAGAGTAATCTGTCTCGATTCAATAATCGACTACAAGCTTACTTCAAACGGCGAAATTTCTAACGAAGAGTTTATGTGGTTGGAAGAAGAAATCCAAAACCACGAGAAAGACACTCTAATCGTCTGCACGCACGTACCAATAATTGAACCTTTCTCAAGCCCAAATCACAAAATGATTAACGAATATGATGTAAGAAAATTGCTTAAGAGTCACAAAAACCCCGTAATCGTACTTCAAGGGCATTATCACTGTACAAAAATTAAGCAAGACGAAAACATGTTAGTAATCGCTTGTCCTTCGCTTGTTACATATCCGAACGCATTTAGAGTTATTAATATACATTCAAACAAAGACCGTGCACAGGTCGACGTATATTTAAAAGAAACAAATCTTAAGGACATTCAATCTCGTTCAAAGCTCCGTCTAATGGGTTCTGAACGACTTTACGGCGAAGAAAGCGACAGAAATGCCAGTTTTAAATTAGGAAGGGAATTATAATGGATGAGTTTAAAATCAAGTTCAGAGGTGTAAGAGGAAGTTATCCGGTTGCCAATAAAGACTTTTTGAAATACGGCGGCAACACTTCTTGCGTAGAAGTTCGAGTAGGCGGACACCTTATCATACTTGATGCAGGAACAGGACTAATAAGCTTAGGCAACGAGCTTATGCACAAATACATTGAATCCGGCACCACAATTACAGATAGAACACCTGTGAGATGCACGATTCTATTGAGCCACATCCACCTTGACCACATTCAAGGCTTCCCGTTCTTTCGACCTTCACATTTAGCTTCTACAAGAATGTGCATGCTGGGCGGAGTTAACTACAACGAAACTCTGGAGCAAGAACTTGCAAAACTATTATTCACAAAGTCTTTCCCGCTTGATTTGGGCGATATTGCAGCTGATTTAAAAATCATTGACCTTAACGAAACAAATTACATCATCTTCAAAAAAGGTGAAGAAATGCCAAAAGTCGTTAGAGTAAACGATTTAAAAGAAGGCGATTACACAGATGAAGACGTTGTTATAACTTGCTACAAATCTTACGCTCACCCACAAAACGGAGTATTTATCTACAAAATTATGCACAAAGGCAAGAGCCTTGTTTACGCTACAGACAAAGAAAGTTACCCTGGGGGCGACAAAAAGCTCGTTAAGTTTGCAAAAGGCTGCGACTTGATTATCCACGACGCACAATACTGCACAGAAGATTATTTGAGCATATATGTACCAAAACAAGGATTCGGACATTCAACGTTTGAAATGGCGTTAGAATGCAAACAACAAGTCGGTGCAAAGAAAATGGTATTTTTCCACTTTGACCCGGGATACAGCGACGAGAAACTCGATTCTCTTGCAGAAGAATACGCTTCAAAAGACGCAATATTCGCTTATGAAGGTTTAGAAATAGATTTATTATGATTAAAAAGTGCCTTATAATCATTTTATTAGTTCTAACGGTATTTTGTTCAGGATACAGGAAGCCATACAAATACACG
This sequence comes from uncultured Candidatus Melainabacteria bacterium, assembly GCA_934754775.1. Classification (GTDB taxonomy): domain Bacteria; phylum Cyanobacteriota; class Vampirovibrionia; order Gastranaerophilales; family Gastranaerophilaceae; genus CAG-196. The sequence continues at coordinate 11,244 of CAKVIM010000015.1, forward strand.
ATTGATGCGGGTAAAGACGCATTCTACCACAACAATGTCGGGCTAAATTATCTAAAAGACAGAATATATTACGCTGCAATCCAAGAATTCAAAATTGCAATTCAGCTGAGTCCGAACACTCAAGCAACGGCAATTTTCAAAAATAATCTCGGCGAAACGTACATGTTTATCGGCTATCCCGAAATGGCAAGAGTTTGCTATGAGGACGCTATCACGCTATATGGGCTTAATTTTAAATACTATTTAAACCTAATCGAATGCTACAGAACTTTAGGCATCACACAGTCTAAAATCAGAGAGCTTACGGGAAGTAAAAGCCCCTATGATAGAATTCAGCTCGGTTTGTTATACATCCAAGCAGGCGAAACACGAAAAGGAGTAAACACTCTGGATGAACTATGCACAGACGAACCTGATTTAATCATAACATCCGCAATTAGGCAATATCTAAAAGAAGTAACCTCTAAAATGTAGTTACTTAAAATATTTCATCATTGTTTTTGTAATACCTTTATTAAAGAATGCTGCGACTTCTGCGTAATTAAAATTGTCAACACCATGAGGAGCTACCTGTGATGCCAGATGCAAGTTTGACATATTAACCAATGATGAAAAAAGATCTTGGAACACTAAATAATATTCCCTATCTTTTCGGTGACTCTTATTTTGAATCATCTCACGTGTAATTTTCGCTAGCAAAGTATAAATCTTCATTGCAGTGCTTTCTTCAGATTTTGATTTGATTTCTTTCAAATCATTAAGGAGCGGAACTTTTTTATCGTTTAAAAGCAAATACTCATTGCTCCCTAGACGTTTATACATTAGAGTCATTGTATCTTTAGGAAAGCGAACACCTTGTTCTCTTTGGATGGAATGCCATTTATCCAAATCGGCAGAACCTTCGTTGTCAAGCTGAGTTGCAATATATGCAAACGCATATTCCTTATCAAGTGCCATTTTTTCTACGATAGGATTTTTGTATCCTTTAAAATTTACATTATTAAAATTTACGTTCATATAATTAACAAAACCTGTAAAAATATTTTTTGCTATTACGTTTAAATTATTATAAAATATTTTTATGAATAAAAAGGCAGCTTTTGCAGGAAGTTTCTATCCCGAAAATCCTGAAGAATTGAATAAATTATTAGACTCATTTAAAGAAGAGCTGACAGACGATTTCCGCTCAAAGGCTATCATTGTCCCACATGCCGGATATATATATTCCGGACACGGAGCAATGGCAGGATTTCAACATTTTGAACCGAGCGAAAATATTTTCATCATAGCTCCTTCTCATCACGAGAATTTTAACAACATTGCACTTCCGGAGTACACATATTTTGAAACTCCACTCGGAAATTTGGAAGTAAATAACAAGTTAATCAAAGAAATTGCAGAAAATTTCCCTTCAATTATTGCAAACGAAGCGTTTGAAAACGAGCATTCAATCGAAGTTCAGCTACCTTTTATCCAAAATTTGTTTATGCCGCAAACTCAAAGTGCGGTAGATTTTGTCAAAAACCTTAAAAAGATTGGACACAAAATCAGGATTGTTCCAGTACTGGTCGGAAATTGCGACTACAGGCTAATTTCTGATTTAATCTCAACATACTGGGAAAACTCATCATTTGTAATTTCATCCGATTTGAGCCATTTTTATCCGATACACGAATGCCGACAAATTGACACTTACACGGCTACAATCATTGAAACAGGAAGAATTGATTTTCTGCAACCTCAACAGGCATGCGGGCTAACAGGCATAAAAGGGCTTGTCGATTTTGCAAACAACAACGAATGTTCTATGATAAGAGCTGAAATGTACACTTCAGGTGACATTAGCCACGAAACAGACAAAGTTGTCGGCTACGGATCTTGGTTCTTGTTCAACGGAACACGCAATGATTTTATTGAAAAATACTACTCTAACTACGTTCTAAAAGCAGCTAGAGCAAGCATTATGGCAGAACTTAATCAAGAAGAATTTGTTCCTCACAGAATTCCGTCAGTTTTAACTCAATATGGAGCGTCATTTGCTACGCTAAAAATTGACGGCGAGCTTAGAGGCTGTATAGGTTCTGTATACCCGACAAAACCTCTTATACTAGATATTATAGACAATGCGAAGAATGCAGCATTTCGTGACCCGAGATTTGAGCCGATAACGCAGGAAGAGTTTGATAGAATTGAAATCTCCGTTTCAATTCTATCGGCAATCGAGCGGATTAATTTCAAGGACGAAAAAGACTTGCTCTCGAAAATTTATCCGCACGGCATAATTATTGCTGAGCGTGACAGACGAGCTGTCTATCTGCCTATTGTTTGGGAGCAACTGCCGGATAGAGAAATATTTTTGAATTCGCTCAAGGAAAAAGCTGGACTTCCGCCAAACTATTTTTCAAGAACATTTGAAGCATACAAATTTAGTGCTATTTATCTTGAAGAGAATTAGTTTTTTCATTCTCTAAAGCAACTTGAATACTATCTTTCAAACAGTGTTGCAATTTCCAGCCTAAAACTTTTTGAGTTTTTTGTTTTCAGCTGGGATTGGAGTTCCATGATTTTTTCAGCTTGAGAAAAGTTAGTAGAATCATACCAATCCTCCGTTTGCAATCGTAAATATTTTTACATCCTTCAAGAACTCTTCCTCAAAAAGCACCGTATCCACAGAAGTAATAATAGTTTGGGTATCTTTTTCAATTGATTTCAGAAGATAATTCTGTCGGACTTCGTCCAATTCTGCCAACACATCATCAAGCAGCAAAATCGGAGAATATCCTGTTTTTTCTCGAATAATCGCCAATTCTGAAAGTTTCAATGCTAAAACCAAAGTTCTCTGTTGACCTTGCGAAGCAAATTTAGCAGCATCAATTCCGTTAATCATAAACTCAATATCATCTCTATGCGGCCCCACACATGCCTGTCTACGAGCAAGTTCTTCTCTTCTGCGTTCCGCAAGTTCTCGTTTCAAATACTCTGAAATTGCTTCAATTTCTGATTCAGGACAAGTATAGTTCAAACTAAAGTATTCAGAATCGCTTATAATTTTATGCTTATCTTTTGCTATTAATTCAATTTCCTTTAAGAATTTCTTACGCAAAAAGATTATATTTGCACCAGTAATGACCAACTGCTCGTTATAAATATCCAAAAGAGCTTCATCAATTACCTCGTTTTTTAAAAGATTGTTTTTTTGAATTCTGATTTTGTCATACTTAGATATTCTTTCATCATAAGCAGGATAAATCTGCGAAATTGCTCTATCAAGCCAATCCCGTCTATCTTGCGGGGTTCCTCTCAAAAGCAGCAAATCCTTTGTTGAGAACAAAACTGTTTTGACAATTTGTTTAAAATTTTTAGGCGTAGATTTCACCTTATTAATCTTAATTTCACGCTTCTTTTCAGTATCATAGCTAAAATCAAGTTCAATATCTGTTTCGTTCTTTAAAATTTCTGCATTTATTTCAAATTTATTTTCGCCAAACTTAATCAAATCAGAAACCGTAGAAGTTCTGGGGCTTTTTAAATCAGAAAGAAAATAAATGCTTTCCAAAATATTCGTCTTGCCTTGTGCATTTTTTCCGATAATAAGTGTTTTCATACTCTCCAAATTGAGAGTCACATCCGCACAATTTCGGTAATTTTTAAGCCCTAATCTTACAATTCTCATACATTAAGTATATCATAAATTGTCAGCATCAACAGGTTCTCTTTGCAACAAGTCGATTGCATGTCTTAGGTTGAGTTTGAGTTTTAAATAATAATCTTCATCATTTGAATACAATCTTCCTGCATCACAGATATCGCACATCTGTTTCATCAAATCTACGGTCATTGTAATTTCTTTGAACAAACTGCCTTCATCTTTAATAGTGTCTTTCAATTCGCCTCGGATAAGATTATGCCAGTTTTGCCTGCTGTTATCTGATGAATCATTCAATTTTGCCCACTCATAAATATGGTTAATAACTTTTGAACTTATACCCATATCTACTGTTTTATAAAGACCTTTCATATCTTGTCTGTACTGTTTTACATCTTCTGCAATTCTATGAGTACTCTTCATCAAGTTTATACTTTCACTATGAATTTCAAAAGGCTTAAGCGGATATTTTTCAGAATCACTGTACTGAATATTAGCTAATGCCGAAACAGCTGCCGCTAGTTCTACCGGATTTAGTTTTGCAAACACTTTTGATGCAACCGCATTGATTACAGGAATTTGCTCATATCCGTTTACGTGTTTTAGCAATTCACCCTTAACAGTCAATTTGCCATCTGAAACATAATTTTTGCGTTCAAGAACATTCTTCATAACCTGATATTGATTATATAATTCATCACGCATATATTTATTTGTAAAGCAATAAAGCGTTTTAGATATTACATCCTTAATTTTTGAGTCGTTTGAATAATTGGAAAGATAATTTGCAATAAATGAAAAGTCAAACTTAAAATTACTTTCCAAATTATTAGAAGTTGAAGCTTTCAAACCTTCCAAAATTTTACTTTGAGCAGTATTGCAGCTTAATGCCATTGAATACCCTTTTGTATCAATACCTCTTCTACCTGCTCTACCCGCCATTTGGTGGAATTCGTTTGGAGTCAAAGTTCGTTTCCCGTCCTCACCGCCGTCTGAAGTTGAACTGGGTTTTCTCGGAGATGATATTACAGTTGTTCTTGCAGGCATGTTAATCCCTGCAGAAAGAGTTTCTGTCGCAATTGCAACTTTTACAAGTTTTTTCTGGAATAATTCTTCTACCAATTCTTTTTGAGTCGGCAACAATCCCGCATTATGAACAGCAAAACCTTTAAATAAAGCAGCAATATTCAAATTTTCGCCCAAATATTTACCTTCATCTGTATATCTTTTAATAATTTTAGCAATCTCAGCACGTTCATTCGGCGTAGTTAAATCATTTGTTTTTGAAAGATATTGCAAAAGATTTCGACTTTCTTTTTTACTAAATACAAAATATATTGCAGGAAGTTTTCCCTCATTTTGTAATTTATTCGTAAGCATTGAATAGCTTGCTACATCTGGTTTTGCAAAAATAGTTTTTGATTTTTTTATAGCTTCTTTTTTAGCACTCTTAGATTTTCTATTCTTCAAGCCTAAATCAGGCGTTGCGTTCTCAATAGACATATAAAGCGGAACATGTCTGTTTTCAGCCGGAACGTCAACCCAAACTGATTTTCTACCGTCAGCAGGCTTATAAACTCCATTAGTTTGAGCTTTTAGCGGAGATTCGCTTCTTATTTTTGCCATCCAATCGTTTATTGTACCGGCATTTTTAGCAGTTGCAGAAAGTGAAAGCATTTGAACATTTTTTGGTGTAAATAAAATCGATTGTTCCCAAATACCACCTCTATCAACATCTCCGAGGTATTGAAGTTCGTCAAATATAACAGTCTTTAAATCTTCCGGCAAAGGGTTTTCGTCCTCAAAAAGTTTTGAAATCGCCATATTTCTGTAGACTTCTGTTGTCATAATTACAATCGGAGCATCGGAATTAATTTTAGTATCACCTGTAAGTAACCCTACATTTTCTTCTCCGTAAGTTTTTTTAAAATCCCTAAACTTTTCATTACTCAAAGCCTTTAAAGGAGTTGTATAATAAGTCTTTTTCCCCTCTTTCAAATTCTTCGTCATAACATATTCTGCAATCGCCGTTTTGCCGGTTCCGGTCGGAGCTGTTACCACAACATCATTATTATTAAACAAATAATTTGCCGCAGTTTTTTGGAAAACATCCGCTTCATACGGTTTACCCGTTTTGGGATTAGTTTTTAATTGAAAATAGTTATCTTCATTTATTGATTTATCATACTCTTTAAAATTATTCGAAAATATCATCGGATAAGTAGCCACAGCCACAGGTGTTGCAAGAGCTAGAGGAACGGTTGTTTTTAGTGTTTCTTTCGTAAAAGTTATTGGTTTTATACTATTAAACAGGTTTTTTGTAATCGGGTTTATTTTTATCATTGTAACTCCTTTAATACTTATCTAAAACTCGTAAAAATTTTTTTTGCTAGTTTAAAGCTTATTATTTTACAAATAATAGAAATAATCATATCGGCTGACGAATGTAGGGTTATGAAAAATTTTACAATCCATTATCTTATAGTTAACAAAATAAGAGGAGATATCGTTATGAAACAAATAATTCCCGAAAAGAGTTCTGAAAAAGTCGCTAAATTTCTAAAAAAGAACTCTCTTCATAAAAGAGATTTTGCGGAGATGATAGGAGTTACACTATCTTATGTTTACAATTTGATTGATGAAACTGTACCGTTTTCAACAAGAGGCACCACGATAGAAAGAATTGCAACCGTTATGGATATTGAGCCGGAAGAGTTCAGCGAATACAGAATTCCACAAGAGCCAATCCTAATTGACGAAGCAATTGAAACACTAAAAAGCTATATCAAAGAGAACAAGCTATCAATTATATCATTTCTTAAATCATTTCCACGCAAAAAACGAATTGATATTGTAGATATTTTGCGTGGTGCACTCCCGCTCCCGATTGATTACAAAGAACTAAAACTCATCGGCAAAACTCTTAACATGCCGGAAGATGAAATATATAATCTATGGGAAAACAGGGTTAAGCAAGTCCTTGAATCATCCGGAATGAATATTTATGCTAACTCAGGACTAATAACAACTATGTTTGATTGTGCCAGAAAATATCTGCTCAATTTACATTAGTTAATAATAAAAGCAATTATCAGAAACAAAAATACTTTATTAAGATATAAGGTTAGGTTGTAGAAAATTTTAAAGCCGGTTAATTTAAACCGGCTTTCTTTTTAATTCTTCATCAATACAATTTGCAACCTCTTGGGCTGAATATTTATCAGACAGCTTATCTTTTACATGCCCTAGTTTTTCTATAACTTGACTTCTATAATCCTTCTCATATAAAAGTCTTTCTGTTTCATAAGCAAGATTTTCTGAATTAAACTTGCCCTGAATAAACTCAGGCACAATGTCCTCGCCGGTTACTATATTCGGCAAAGAAACTTTTTTTATGCATCTAAATAACAAGTATGCAAGATAAATTAACCAAGGTCCGCCATAGCCAATTACCATTGGAACTTGATACAAAGCTGCCTCTAAAGCTACAGTTCCGGAAGCCAAAATTAAAGAATCAGAAACACTCAAAAGTGCTTGATTTTCACCTTTTATAATTTTAAAATCAGTGTCATTTAAATATTTGTCAAAAACATCATCACTCAAACTAGGTGCGTGCGATACGCAGAATTGGAGTTCAGGATGTTTTGTCTGCAATATTTTAGCAGCTCCTACAAGAGTTTTCGCTAAAAAATGAAGTTCTAAAGGACGAGAACCGGGAAAAACAGAAACCAAAGGTCTATTAATATCCAAACCGTGTTTTTCAAAGAATGCTTTTTTATCAGCTGGGGGCGGAAGCTGTTTTACAAGCGGATGTCCGCAATAATGAACATCAATTCCGTACTCTTTGTACATATCAACCTCAAACGGGAATATGCAAAGCACTTTATCTACATACTTTTTAATTCCCTTGATACGCCATTTTCTGCTTGCCCAAACTTGTGGCGGAATATAATGAAAAACTTTTATACCGCTACCTTTTAGACGTTTTGCAACACGGAGATTAAATGTACCATAGTCTATAAGCAAAACTAAATCGGGCTTATAAGAATTGAGCAAATAGTCTGAAACTTTTTTTTCTAAAGCCAAATGTTCGACAATCATCTTGAAATTTAAGCCAAAACCTGACATTTTTGAATGATCACAAAATATCTTAGCTCCTGCACTCTTAAGATTTTCTCCGCCAATCCCTTCAACTTCAAGTTCAGGATTTGTTTTCTTTAAGAGTTCAACAACTTTCCCGGCATGAATATCACCGGAATATTCGCCTGTAATAACAAAGATTTTGCTCATACTACACTGCCATTATTACGATATTATGCTTATTAGCATACTTTATTACATCTTCTCTATCAACAATAATTGTTTCGCCGGCTTCTACCGCAATCAAGTCAGCCTTATATTTATGCATAGTTTTTAAGGTTCTTAATCCTATTGCAGGAATATCAAAACGTTTGTCTTGAGAAGGTTTTGCAACCTTTATAACTCTTGAATGATTTTTAGCGATTTTACAGCCACGTCTAATACATTTGTCAGTACCCTCAATAGCCTCAACCGCCATTATCATCTTATCTTTAATTACAACTGATTGACCAACATCAAGCTTACCGGTTTCTTTAGCCAACCAATATCCATAATTAACATCATCAATTTGTTCTTGTGTTGGTTGAACTTTTCCCAAAACCCCAGAAGGAATCATCAAGTTTTTGATAAACAAAGTCTGATCAAGAATTGTAATTCCGATTTTTTCAAGCTCTTCAATAATCATAAGCATAACTTTATCATCATTTAGTCTGATTGCTTTCTTCAAAAATTCAACAGCTCTTGCATCAAACTTCGGACGCTTAATCAAAATTGTTTTACTTACTTTGCCTAAAAAAGTTATCTGTTTAATACCTTCTGCTTTCAAAACATCTTCAATCTTTTGAACTTCACCTGGGCAAAAAGAGTAAACCTTAGAACAATATTTTTTTAGTTGTGAATAATTATCATTTGATAAAGATATCGCAACTACGTCAAATCCGTTTTCTTTCGCATACTGAGCCATTTTTACAGGCAAAAGTCCATCACCTGCAATCAAACCTTGTTTCTGTTCTAATGCTACTGACATTTTTCCCTCCAACTTTTATTCAATTATAATACAATAAACATACAAAATTTAAAATTATGGTTAATAAATTTATACAAAAGACATGTTTATAGTAAGATAATATTATGAACTTAGATGCCGCAATAGATAGCTTACTATCACCGATAGCCGATAAAGTTTCCGGCTTTATATTCTCCTATATTATGATAGGAGATGTTAAGGTCGAATTTCTTATTGCATTATTAATTTCTGCTGCATTATTTTTCACCATAAGAACCGGATTTATCGGAATCTGGGGCTTTAAACACGCAGTTAAACTCATTACAAACAAATATAAGCACGACAATCCGAGCGGATACCAAAGAAAAAAGAAAGGCGAACTTTCATCTTTTCAAGCTTTGAGTGCAACAATTTCAGCATCAGCCGGCATTGGCAACGTTGCAGGCTCAGCTGCAGCAGTATCTATTGGCGGTCCTGGGGTAATTTTCTGGATGATTATTGCCGGTTTATTTTCAATGGCACTCAAGTTTTCTGAAGTCTTACTTGGCGTTAAATTTAGAAAAACAAACCCTGACGGAACAGTGTCAGGTGGCCCTATGTACTATATTCCGATAGCGTTTAAAGGTAACAAATTTTCTGAAAAAATTGGAAACGGACTTTCTAAAACGTATGCAATTTGCTGTATCTTCGCTATGATTGGCGGATGGAACTTATTTCAAATCAACGCAATGACAGCTCAGTTTACAGAAGTTACGGGCGGAGAATCAAGCTTTTTTGCTAATAATGGCTGGATTTTAGGTTCAATCGTTGCTGTTATAACGTGGTTCACGATTATCGGCGGAATCAAAGCTATCGGGAAATTTACTTCTAAAGTCACACCAATTATGTGTACACTTTATGTCACCAGTGCATTTTTGGTATGCTTAGTGAACCTTCACCATCTACCGGAAACTCTTGTATTGATTGTAAAAGAAGCATTCTCCCCTAGAGCAATGGCAGGTGGAGCGTTTGCGTGTCTCTTATGGGGATTTAGGCGTGCAATGTTCGCAAACGAATCTGGGTTAGGCACAGCTCCTATCGCTTTCTCAGCCGTAAACACGAATAAGCCTGTCGCTCAAGCCTTTATATCAATGTTACAGCCATTTGTTGATACAGTTATTGTTGGTGTTGCAACAGCGTTCGTAATTGTTGTATCGAAAGTTTATTTGACAGTAGACGGAATTGCAGGCATTGAACTAACTTCAAAAGCCTTTGCAACAATTTGTCCGGCTTATCCAATTTTGTTAACGGTAATGGCAAGCTGTTTTGTACTTTCTACAATGCTTTGCGGTTCTTATTACGGTCTTAAAGCCTGGGGATTTTTATTTGGAGAAGCAAAATGGAAAACCAGATGTTTCCAAGCAATATATTGCATCTGCATTGTAGCTGGTTCTGCAATGAATTTTCAAAGTATCATTAACTTGTCTGATGCAGTAACATTATTTCTTGCCGTACCAAATTTAATCGCAGTATTTGCACTATCAGGAGTTGTCATAAAAGAGCTAAAAAGATATTGTGAACGCTATCAAATCGGCGGCAATATTGCCAAATATTTGCGTTAATATAATCTTTACTTGCAGGTTGTTTAATGATAGTGTAAAATACCTCTAGCACAAGGAGGATGTATGCCAAAGATTTATTTCGTAGACGTTACAAATAGGGATGGAGTTCAAACTTCAAGACTCGGGTTAGCTAAATTGCAAAAAACTATTATTAACCTTATGCTTGATGACATGGGCATAACTCAATCAGAATTCGGCTTCCCGACTACAATGCACGAATTAAATTATTTGAACGCAAACCTTGAGCTTGTAAAAAGAGGAGTTATTCAAAAGACGAAGCTTTCCGGCTGGATGAGAGCTATTACGTCTGATGTTGAGCAATCTTTCACGAATTGCCCGCTTCTTGAAAATTGCAATCTTTCACAGTCAACTTCCGAACAAATGATTCACGGCAAATATTTGGGCAAAAAGACTGCAGACGATATTTTGAAGATGACCTGTGAAGCCGTAGAATGTGCTGTTTCTAAAGGTGCTAAAATCATCGGAGTTAACGCTGAAGACGCATCGAGAAGCGATTTAGACTTTTTGATAAAACTTGCAAAAGAAGTAAAAAAATGTGGTGCTTACCGTTTCAGATACTGTGATACATTGGGTTATGAAGACCCGCACACGACATATACAAGAATTTACAAACTGGCTAAAGAAACACAAATGCCAATTGAAATGCATTTTCATAACGACCTTGGAATGGCCGTAGCATGTTCTGTAGAAGGTGCTCGTGCTGCAATTGATGCCGGAGTTGACGCATATATAAACACAGCAATCAACGGAATGGGAGAACGTGCAGGAAATGCCGATTTGGTTTCTTGTCTTTTAGCAGTCTTAAAATCAGCCGGCTTTAAAAACTCAAAAGGAATTTTCCAAATCGATGAAAATATTGATTTAAGCAAAGCTTGGAAGCTTGCTAAATACACGGCTTATGCATTCGGATTGCCGATTCCAATAAATCAACCGGCGGTCGGCGATAATGCATTCGCTCACGAATCAGGTATACACGCTGATGGAGCCTTAAAAGACCGTAGAAATTATGAACTATACGACTTTGAAGAATTAGGCAGAGGTGAGCCGGAAATCATTGAAACAGGACGTATGATTACGACAGGAGAATACGGTGGCATCAAAGGTTTCAGAAATGTATACGACAAATTAGAAATCGAATTTAAGGACGAAAACGAAGCAAGAAACATTCTGGAACTCGCTCGTTATGCAAACGTACACACGCAAAAACCTTTGACTGAAAGTGAATTAAAATTTATCTATCACTATCCTGATATAGCAGCAAGAATAATGACAGTTTCGCCATTCTACGAACCATCCGGCGAGCTACAAAAACGTCTGGACAAAGGTTCTATCGCAATGCCACACCATATTATATAGAAACACACGAACTTAGCCGAACTTGAATAGAGGGAAATAAATTGTTATCGCAAAAAAGAGCCAGACGAGCAGGAATTACATACGGGGCTTTAGCAGCAGCCAGCTATGGTACTAATCCGCTATTTGCACTTCCTTTGTACGCAGCAGGAATCGGTATAAACTCAGTTTTATTCTACAGGTACGCTATAGCACTTGTGCTTTACGGCTTATGGCTTAAATTTGTTAAAAAGACAAACTTTAAAATCAATTTAAAAGAAGGACTTGTTCTGCTTCTATTGGGGCTATTCTTTTCGCTTTCTTCATACACTCTATTTGATGCCTTCAAGTACATTGAAGCCGGAATTGCCTGCACAATACTTTTTATCTACCCTGTATTAGTAGCACTTATTATGGCGATTTTCTTTAGAGAAAAAGTTACAAAAACAGTTATTACGTCTATTGGCTTAATTACAACAGGGATTACGCTTTTATATCACGGGAAAGACGGTGCAACGCTAAATCTGCACGGGGTATTAATAGTACTTTTGTCAGCACTTTTATACTCGCTATACATAGTCGGAGTAAAAAACATAAAAATTATTAACCACATGAATAGTGCAAAAATGACATTCTACGTAATGCTTTTCGGGCTGATTGTCTACATTGCGAACCTGCATTTCTGCACAGAATTACAGCCACTAACAAGCCCTGTATTGTGGTTGTTCGTCTGCGGACTTGCAATCTTACCGACAATAATATCTATCGAAACAATAAATATTGCGATTAAACTAATCGGCTCAACAACTACAGCCATACTTGGTTCTCTAGAGCCGCTTACGGCTTTATTTTTTGGGATTGTATTTTTCCACGAGGAACTAACTCCAAGAATAATGCTCGGTGTTATCGCAGTTTTAAGCGGTGTGATACTTATTATCAGACGAAAAAGAGAGCACAGATAAAGAATTGCTTTATTTTTAAGCAGTTTTTTAGTATCATTAACGAGGATTAGATTAAGAGAGGGAACTATGGAATTTATTAATTTAATAATCACACATCTTGTAAGCTTTATTGAGCACATTATCACAGTTATGGGCTTCTGGGGCATAAGCTTATTGATGGCAATCGAATCTTGCAACATTCCGCTTCCGAGCGAAGCTATATTGCCATTTGCAGGTTATATCGTTAGTAAAGGAGAGATGAATATTCACGTTGCAGCTTTCGCAGGAGCTTTAGGCTGCGTTTTAGGTTCAATCCCATCATATTATCTAGGATTCTTTGGTGGAAGAAAGTTTGTTGAAAAATACGGCAAATATTTCTTGATTTCACATAAAGATTTGGAAGAAGCTGACGCTTGGGTTGATAAATACGGCGATTGGGCGTTCTTTTTTTGCAGAATGCTTCCTGTTGTAAGAACATTTATTTCACTTCCTGCCGGAATTTTGAGAGCCAGAAAGAGAATCTTTTTCACGTTAACATTCTTAGGTTCATTAGTTTGGAGCTACGTGCTAATCTATGTTGGCGTAAAAATGGGGCAGAACATGGAAGCGTTCAAACACATTTGGCACAAATTTGATGTTGCAATTGTAGTTGTGTTCGGCATTCTGGGCTGTTTATATGTCTACAAACATTTTAAACACTTAAAAGAATCATAATTCTTTTTTCATAACAACATAAGGCAGGGCTTGAAAACCTGACTTTTTGTAAACATGAACTGCATGAAAATTATCCTCTTCAACCTCTAGCTTAAGCAAGGTTTGAGGATAATTTTTTTCTACAAATTTTATAAAATTTGAAATAATACCCATACCTCTGTAATTCGGTTTCAAATATAAATCCTCTAACCAAATGCAATTTTTACCAAATTCTGTAGAAAAACTTTTCGCAAGAATTGCATATCCTGCGATTTTATCAGCAACAAGGAGCATAAAACCTTCCAAAAACGGGTTATCACCGACACATGCATCAAAATCTTTGTTAAAGATTTCTTTGCTTCCATTCGTTGAAACAGCTTCGGAAGAGTAAAACTCTTCCATCATCTTAAGCAATTCAGTTCTATCAGACTCTTCAAATTTTCTTATAAAAATATTCATAATACTCACTAATAAAATTTTGTACCCAACTGTAAAATTAGCAGAAAAGTTTATAAAGCACAAGAAAAGATAACATTTATTAAATTTTTATAATATTGCTTTATATCATCATCCTGAATAGAATCTATAATTTCATTAAGATTAAAAATTTCATCAGAATAAGAAAGCAATTCAAGATGTTTAGTCCATACTGAATCCGGTTCAGCAAAAATTTGTTCAAAACGCATCTTTATATCGTTCTTTTTAGTTTCCACTTCCATTTTCAAATCTTTTTCACTAAAAACATTTAAAAATTCGTAAAAATCCGTAAAATTTCCATTATTGTTTTCTGATGTTACCGTACAAAAGTTAGAATGATATTTTATTGGCACATTATTTTTCAAGCTTAATGGAATTAAAAACCCTTTTGTTTCTAATAAATATTTTTCTCTAAAATCTTTATCAGAATTCAAAATGCCAATCGCAATCTCTTCTATCAAACTTTCTTTTGTATTTGATGCCTTAGTTGGTATTTTCAATACTGCTTTATCAATTATTGCCGTATTATTAATAAATTGAGGACTATTAGTACGTGCGAAATTACCATCTACAAATCTTGCCTTTAGATTTGGATTAATTCTCTTTAAAATATTTTTCTTATTATTATCAAAATATTCTCTAGTTGTAGTTAAGAATACTCTTGCACTAGAGTGTTGTAAATATTCTTCATAATATTTTTGCATATCATCTTGAGTGATATTTTTAATTTCTTCTTGCAACTCAGAAGCTGTTTTTAAATCCTCTTTATCATACAAAATTTCATTTTTTTTATCTATTAAAGTATACTCTGGGGATTTTATAAATGCATTCAATTCCTTTTTTGCCGCTTGAAACTCTTCATCTTTAATCTTCAAGCCAAATACATCTTTATTCATATCACTGATTTTATCTAATAAATCTTCCTCGCCTATTGCAGAAAGACTAAAACAAAAACTAGAATTGACTATATCTGGATTTCGTTTATTTAAAAGCAAAAATAATAGTTTTTCTTTTAATAAATCATGTTTGTCATAATCATTGTTTTCGACAAGAATGGTATATATCGGGAGGCTAAATTCATCATCGTTGGAATTATCAAGTTCATTAACAAAAAGTTGTAGTTTTGTGTCAGGATATTCATAAACACGAATATTAGGTTTTGCTAATTGTTCACACGAATTATTTTTGTATATATAAGTAATCTCCTTGGCTGTTGATACTTGTTTAAAAGAAATATTATTATAATTGCATATTGCTTGTCCCAATTCACGACTTGGAAGCTCTACATTTCTTAGCACAAAACCCTCATTCGCAGAGATATTATATACTTTCGAATTACGAGCATAATTATTAAAATTATCAAATTTTGCTTTATTTATCGATAATTGCATAAAAAACCTTTTTACAACATGTATTTTAATTATATTTATTAATAAAAATTAAAACAAATAAATTTGCTATTACTAGCAAAAATGTTTACAAAGTTTTACATATTCGCAAAATATTTCATTTTTAGTTTTATTATATTATTATGCAGAATTTGAATAATTACAGTTATTATAAACCAAGTTTTAAGGCTGGACTTACAAAACAAATAAAACAAGATATCAACAATTGTGACATTTATAAAATATCAAACAAGTTAGAACATCTTGGAATTAAAAATGATTTTAAGGATAACAAAACCATTGCTTGGTGTTCATTGCAATGTATAAAGCTCATTGCAAAAATTAATAAGACATATCATACCAATTTAACATTACCTAAAGGAATTTTTGTTGAAGATTTTAACAAATTAAATATAAACAGAAAAGACGCTCTTGGATTTATTAATTTATTACCAACTACATTATATAATAACAAAAAAGATATTACATCTGAGAAAACAATATTTTTCAATGAATTCAAAGAAATGAATTATAAAAATGGGAATAAAATTTGGGATAACATTGATGGAGTTGCAGACACAAATTTTTACACAATGACATCTACTACAGATTTTTTTCTTGAAGTATTCCTACATGAATTTACGCATGTTATGCATGAAGGTAATATGATGACAAAAATTAATGATAATTTAAAATTCATAAAAACTATTCTAAATATGCAAAAAGGTAAAAATTCATCCTTTAGTTTTTTACAACGAGAAATTTCTCAAAAAATTTGTCAATATGCAACAACTAATCAACTTGAAATGATAGCTTGCGACTTAACAAAACGGATTTTAAGTTGTATCTCCAAAGAAACATTACAACCTACTCACAATTTTTTAAAGAATAGTCCATATACAAAAAACTTCACATTGAAAAAATTATTCACTAATGGAAGCAAATTAGATATATTATTAAGAGATACTTGGAATGGAAAATAAATTTTTGCTCCACAAAAAAAGCAGCCTTTCGGCTGCTTTAATATGGCTGGGACGGAAGGATTCGAACCTCCGAGATGGCTGGACCAAAACCAGCTGCCTTACCACTTGGCGACGTCCCATCAGACCGTTTCAAAAGCCCTGCGACCGTTTTAAAAGTCCCGCGACCCTCTCCACATTTCTATAGTATTATATCAAGATTAAATGTCAAGATTATTTTTTCAAAACAAAAAGCCGGAACTAAAAATCCGGCTTTACACACTACTTTTTCACACTTACCTTCATAATTATCTTGACATCTGCCACAAAACATCTGCTGCTAATGCCACCAAAGCTCCAATCTTACCAGCTCGTCCTGCACCTTTAATTCCTAAGCTTTTTACACCTGTCAATTTTGCCGCACCAGCTGCTCCCAAACCGACAACATAACCTGTACCTAGAGCTGCTGCACCTTCAACAACTTTTTCTGTACCAGAACCGAGTTTTTTAACTCTTTCTTTACCGGCTTTATTGAAGATTCTTGTATCGTTTACATAACTCAAGACATCTTCTGCACTCATATCAGGATAATCTTCACCGTTGAAGCTCTTCCAGAAACCGTTTGAGAATGCTGATTCGCAATATTTTTTGATATCTTCATCCAAGTCTACCGGTTCACCGGCATTCTTAGAAATAATTGCTTGATAAATCTTTTTGATTTCACCGTTTACTGCAGCTCTAGGGTCTTTATCACCACAGCTGTTTTTAAAGTAATCATTGTATTTTGCGTACAAAGTTCTTTTTAATTTATCATATTGTTCACAAACGCCTTGTGCATCACCTTCTCTGATTTTTTGAGCAAGTAATACAACATCTTCGTTCGTTGCGTTATCAACCATGCCTTTTTCAAACGCAGTTAAGTCATCACTAATATATGCATCTCTGTTAACCTGATTCTTGATGTTATGCATTGCACCGGCATGTTGTAATTGGTCACCTTCCATATCCATATATGATTGGTTCATTTGACGCATATATGACGGATTGTACATTCCCATCATGCCACCCATTCCCATCATACCGCCCATACCCATTGAGTATGGAGAGTATCCGGACATTCCTGACATCATTGAGTCATAATATGATGAGCCATAAGCACCTGTACTACCAAGTCCTAATGTTCCTAATCCATAACCTATTGGATTTATGCCGTATCCTACAGACATAATGACCTCCTACTATACGCTTAGTTTGTTAACCTTTTACCTTACATATTAATAAAGTCTAACAAGAGAGTTAAATTGACTTTTTTAAATGCATTCTTAACAAAAGTTTACAATTTAAACTCAACTGCTTTTGTTGTATCATATAATAATAAGTTAGAATGGGAGTCAAAATGAGGATAGAAGCAAAAAACTTAGTCAAAATATATGGCGATAGAAGCGTTGTTAACGATATTTCTTTCTATATGGATAAAGGTGAAGTTGTATGTCTTTTAGGACCAAACGGTGCCGGAAAAACCACAACTTTCTATATGATTGTAGGGTTAATCAAGCCAAATATGGGTAACGTATTTATTGACAACAAAGAAATTACGGATTGGCCGATGAACTTAAGAGCTAAAGAAGGCATCGGTTATCTTCCACAAGAAAACTCTATCTTTAGAAAGCTTACTGTAGAAGAAAACATCAAACTTGTTCTTGAAATGAACGACAAGCTGACAGTAGATGAGAAGAAGAAAAAGCTTGAAGAACTTTTGACCGAATTTGGCGTTATGAAGCTTCGTAAAGCTCCTGCTGTAGCTCTATCCGGAGGTGAAAGACGACGTGTTGAAATTGCAAGAGCACTTGCTGCAAGTCCGGACTTTATGCTACTTGACGAACCGTTTGCCGGTATTGACCCTATTGCTATCGGAGAAATCAAAGACAATATCAGAAAGATTTCAGAAGAAAAAGGCTTAGGCGTTCTTATCACAGACCACAACCCGAAAGCCACACTATCTATTACAGATAGAGCATATGTAATTTTTGACGGCAAAATCAAGATTCAAGGTAAGAGTACAGATGTCGCAAACGACCCTGTTGCAAAAGAATTCTATCTTGGAAAGGACTTCAAGCTATAATATGAAAAAACTTTTCACAGTTTACGACAGATATATTTTTACACAAGTTCTTATAACGACAATCGTTGCAATCCTGCTTTTCACAATCGTTTGGATAGCTCCTGAAATGCTGTTGAACACAATTAAAAAGATTCTTGAAGGAGCTTACACAGTAAAAACAGGCGTACTCGTTCTGATATACGAACTTCCAAAAATTTTAGGTAAAGCATTTCCTGTAGGCCTTTTATTAGGCTCACTTTTCACCTTCGATAAATTAAGCAAAGACTCAGAGTTAACAATATTTAGAGCTGTCGGAATGTCTTTTTCAAGAATTTTACGTCCATTGCTTGTTTTGAGTTTTATCGTAACATACCTTTGTTTCCTAACTTATGACAAATGGATTCCTTATTCTTGCGAAAAATTAGATGAAATCAAAGGCGGGCAAGTTTTAACCCAATATATTTATACAAAAAAAGATGAAAACGGACATCCTGAACAAGCTGTAATCGTTTCAAGATTTTTCCAAAATGAAATGAACGACGTTATTGTAATGAATTTTTCAAGGAAAGTTTTCAACGATTTGCACGGGCTGGAAAATATTCTGGTTGCAGAAGTCGGGCACAAAGGAGTTAACGCCGAAGGGGAACCGAGCTGGGTATTAGAAAACGTAACTTCTTATGATATTGATTCTGAAGGGATTTTCAAAAAAATATCAAAGATGAAGCGTGCGGATATTCTTAACGGCGAAGATGCGAACGACGCTTACACAATAATGATTGATTCAACAAAAAAAGACAGGGATTTTAATAACAAAGACTTAAAACACTATGTAGACCTGCTTAAGAAAGAAAACTTGGACGAAGATTACAGATTGATGTACAACAAATATCTCCAAAGATTTTTCCACCCATTCGTATGCGTTCTTTTAGCAATCATGGGATGTTTACTCGGATTCAGCAAGCCGAGAGAACAAAGACTAATCGGGTTCACAATTGCTATCGGCTGTATATTTGTGTATTACATAACTCTGCCGTTCTTTGATTTACTGGCAGAAAAAGGTGTGCTGCACCCGCTTATAACCGCAGCGTTCCCTCCAACAGCATTCTTGTGTGCAATAATAGCATTCTACAAATCAAGGGATTTATAATATGAAAAAACTTCTAATCTTATTGGCTATCGTTGTAATTGCAGTGCAAACAGCTTTCGCTGCAGCACTTACGGTAAATTATGATGACGGCATTTATCACATCATATTAAGCGGAGAAAAGATAAAAAAACAAGTTCAGTTCATATCTTCTCAAACACTTATCACAAACAGAGAAGCTCACAACAAGTCTAACTCAATATTAACAATTAACACAGGTTTCTTTGACCCTAAAAACCAAAAGACTATCTCATATATAGTTAATGACACGCAAACAATCGAGGACCCTTTATTCAATGAAAATTTGATGTTAAACCCTGCATTAAGAGCAAACATGCAAAAAATCTTAAACAGAACAGAATTCCGGGTTTTAGATTGTGATGGGAAATTAAAATATGAGATTGCACAACATAACTCAAAAACAGACTTCATGTGCAACATCCAAACTTCAGCACAAGGCGGACCACAACTATTACCGAATCTTAGACTTGAAGAAGAATTTTTTATTGTAAAAGATAAAGAAGGAAACGTAATAAGAGAATCTGCTTCTATGCTACACAAAGTTCCACGCACATTAATCGGGATTAAAAACCTTGAGGGTGGCTCACAAGAAGCACACATATTTATCGTAACAAACGAGCACCCAATGGATATCTATGAAGCACGAGACTTGTGTGCAAGTTATGGTCTGGATAGTGCTATGGCGTTTGATGGCGGAAGCTCTACGTCGCTTAATTATAAAAATATAAGCGTAGTATCAACTCAAAATTCCGGAGATACAGGAAGAGCCCTAAAATCATTTATGATAATTAAACGCAAATAGATATAAGTAAATCTTAGGTTGGATATACCTGCCTAACAAAATTGTTTATAATAAAAAAGGTCGAGTGGTAATCCACTCGACCTTTTTAACAAATAATGTCAAACTACTTGATTTCAACAGTAGCACCAGCAGCTTCAAGTTGTTTCTTGATAGCTTCTGCTTCTTCTTTCTTAACGCCTTCTTTGATAGCCTTAGGAGCACCATCAACTAAATCTTTAGCTTCTTTCAAACCAAGACCAGTGATACCTCTAACTTCTTTAAGAACAGCGATTTTCTTATCAGCTGGAACAGAAGCCAAAACTACGTTTACTTCAGCATCAGCATCATCAGCAGGTGCAGCAGCTGCAGCAGGAGCAGCAGCAACAGCTACAGGAGCAGCAGCAGATACGCCGAATTTTTCTTCCATAGCCTTAACTAGTTCAGCAGCTTCTAATAAAGTTAATTTTTCAATTGATTCTAAAATTGCTTCAATACTCATTTTTTTCTCCTTTTATTCTAATTTTGAGTTGTAATACATTTTAAAGTTTTAGGTAAATATTACCTGAGTCTGCTTATGCAGATTTTTGATCTCTAACAGCTGCAACAGCTCTAACAAGAGATGACATAACAGCGTTGACAGAGTTTGCGATACCAGATGCAGGTGAGTTGATACAACCAAGCATTTTTGCGTAAAGTTCTTCTCTTGATGGAAGATTTGCAAGTGCTTTTGCATCTTCTGCTGACATTAATTGTCCGTCCATTGCAGCAGCGATGATTTCACCTTTCTTTGTATCTTTGATAAATTTAGATAAAGCCTTAGCAGGTGCTACCTGATCAGTAAAACCAAATGCAATAGCGATTGGTCCTTTTAATGTTTCAGCTAACACTTCGTAAGGAGTGCCCTTGATAGCGATTTTTGCAAGAGTGTTCTTAGTAACCATGTAGTCGCCACCATCTTTTTGAAGTGCACGTCTAAGGTTAGTAATTTCTTCTACGCTTAAACCCTTGTATTCGGTAACAATTGCAACTTGTGCTTTATCAATTTTTTCTTTGATAAGAGCTACCTTATCATTTTTGAAAGCTTTTGTTGACATTTTTTGCTCCTTTGTTATATTAATTTCGGATTAGTTTTTCCGATCGACCTATATACTAAAAAAGATTTCGCAATCTTTATAATCGCAAAATCCAATACAAACCTTTTAAATAAAAATGCTATTTACTTTTTTGTTTTCGGATAATCTCGGCTAGCCTTTTATGATTAAATCCTAACATAGGATACTAACTGTCTGCGATTATGTTTCCAATTTATCAGAAGCAAAATCCGTTGTCAATAGTTTGTAACTAATTGTTTCGACGAGCTGTTATA
The DNA here is from genome assembly GCA_934754775.1 of uncultured Candidatus Melainabacteria bacterium. Lineage (GTDB taxonomy): Bacteria > Cyanobacteriota > Vampirovibrionia > Gastranaerophilales > Gastranaerophilaceae > CAG-196. The sequence continues at coordinate 32,801 of CAKVIM010000015.1, forward strand.
ATCGTCCAATAGCCCATTCTATCCAGTTTAAAATCTGTATAATCTTTATTTAACTCGCTTACAAGCTCGTTTCTTATTTTAGAAAACGTAACAAACATCTCCGGAAGCTTATTATTGTCATACATTTTCAAGTATTCGTCGCTAAAAAAGCTTACACTGTCAAGGAATACAACAGAAACCGTTTCACCTTTTTTCACATCTTTGAGTATTTGAGAAGGGGTTTCTAAATAATCAAGTCGATTTGTTTTACTTATATAAAAAACTTTCTTGCCGTTTAAATCCAGATATCTGTAAAAACGATTAGGCTCATAATAAGTGAATACAACACAATCCGGCGTACGGGCTTTTAAGATTTCGGCAGGAATTCGATTTCCTTCGTTTCTCGGAAGTTTTGTCACATAATTCGGCGTAAAAAACATTGCCAAATGCATTGTTATAAACGCAAGCAACAAGACTAAACCGGTTTTTGATAATCTATCCACACCGATTGCCAGAAGCAAAATCAGAGTCGGCAAAACTTCCATTGAATATTTTGTTATAAAAACAAGATTACCGCTCAAAGCCAATAAAGAAAGGGTTAGAACAAACACAGTCGAAACAATGGCAAGCCCTTTTTCTTGCAAAACGCCTTTGATAATCGGAAATAATACAAGTAAAGGCGGTAAAACCAGCCAAATGGCAAGCGATTTATTATAGAAAAACACAGCCGGTGCATTAACATTATTAGTCAAAACAGGAGATAGAAAATCCGTAAACAGGAACAAAATATTTGTGTAGCTAAAATTCCCCCACCATTGAGAAGACGGAAGCATATTCAGAATATGAATTCCAATAGGAAATAAAAGAAGAACGACAACTCCAAGAGAAATTGCAAGATTTTTGTTTTTTCTCTTATACAAAATATAAACTGTATTAAAAATTACAAATATTATACCCAGAACGTGAGTGAACACAAGAAGTAGTGCCGCTATCGAATAAAGAATATAATTTCTTTTCGTTGGTGATTTTAATATTTTTATTGTAAAAAGCAATAACAAACCAGACAACAAAAACACAATTGAATAAAATCTGACTTCTTGAGAATAATAAACAAGAAAAGAAAGGCAAGAAGTTACCAAAGCAACTACCAGTCCGACTTTTCGAGAATATTCTTTCCCTACATAATACATTACTACAACCGCCAGAAGCGAGGGAACTACAGAAGTGAGCCTCAAAATTACATCCGAATACTGGGCAAACGGTTTTAAATATAGATAATAAAGCGGCATATGGCATTGTTTAAAGAGTTCATGCCAGAAGCCATCAGCTAAAGGAGTATTTGCAACATACCAGCTTACGTACTCATCATTCCAAAGCCCCTCTGGTTTATTAATAAAACTTAAGCGGAGCAATGTCCCGACAAACAGAATAAAATACAACACTCCTTGCCACTCTCCTTTTCTTTATATATAATATTTTACATGACAAAGCTTATTATTCAAATACCTTGTTACAATGAAGAAGGAACTTTATTAACCACTTTGAATGATTTACCGAAATCTATTGAAGGTATTGACTCTATTGAAATTTTAGTAATTGATGACGGTTCTACCGACAAATCCGCACAAATTGCAAAAGAGTGGGGAGCAAGCGTTGTTTCAGTCAAGCCGAACAAAGGACTTGCAAATGCGTTTAGAGTCGGCTTGCAAGAAGCTTTAATGCATAATGCAGACATAATAGTCAACACAGATGCTGATAATCAATATTGTGCGGATGATATAAGCTCACTTGTAGCTCCAATACTGGCTTCATCCGCTGACATCGTAATTGGAGCACGCAATATTCTTGCAATAAAAGAATTTTCACCTCTAAAAAAACTGTTCCAAAAATTAGGTTCAGCAGTATTAAGGTTGCTTTCTTCCACTCCTGTAGAAGATGCACCTAGCGGCTTTAGAGCGTTTTCGAAAGAAGCAGCACTTAAGCTGAATATTTTTGATAATTACACATACACGATGGAAACCCTGCTTCAAGCTAATGCAAAGGGCTTGAAAATTGCATCTGTTCCAATCCGTGTAAACAATAAGCTCAGAGACTCCAAATTAGTAAAAAATATTTTTGACTACATTTTTAAGTCAATGAAAACGACAATAAGAATGTTTATTGTATATAGACCCTTTAGGTTCTTTATCAGCTTGGCAACAATTCTCGGGATATTAGGTTTAGCAATTGTAATAAGGTTCTTGTACTACTTCTCACTCGGGGACGGAAACGGACATGTACAGTCTTTAATATTTGCGGCAGTGTTTCTGATTTCTGCAGTACAGCTCGGCATCATAGCGATATTGGGAGATTTGCTCTCAATTAACAGAAGGCTGATTGAAGATGTACAGACTCGATTAAAGAGACTCGAACTTAAATAAAAAAAGACCACTTTGTTAAAGTGGCTAAAGAAAAGGGAAAAAGGGATTTTTTTTACAGGCAAAAACATGCCTGAACGTTATCAATTCACACAATATTTTAACTGAACAAATTGAAAGTTCTTTCAATATTGTCGTTTCTAATAGTTTTAAGCTGCTCCATCTCAGTCTTGATTGCACTTCTTTGAGTTTCTAATTTACTCAAGCTGTTTTCAATCTTCTTTTCTTTTTCTTCGATTACATCCAGTTCATGGTTATATTTCGCTTCGGCTTTTTTTGCTTTTTCACTATCTGCTTTTTCTTGTAAATAGTTTTCATTGCTGGAAGTCGCAACACTTGTATCTTTCCATTCTTTCTTGGTCTTATCATAAAAACTAATCAAAATACTTCCGGATTGAACACCATTAGTAAGCCACTCAGAACCTTGAGTTCCACTTGTATTTTGTGCGTCTATTTCAATACAACCGCCCGCAGCCTGAATTTGTTCCCAAAGTTGTACATAATAATTGAACTCATCAACCGGAAAATCAGCCGGAAAACCACTGTCAAACTTTGCACCATCAGCCTTCGGATTAGTATTAGTCGCATCTTCTTCTGAGGATTTGCTTAATCTCATATAATCATAGATTTGACTTGAATAAGCGTCATAAAACGCTGCTCTAAAGTTTTCCAATGCAGCTTGCTTATCAGCTTTGGTGGCACTATCATCTTTATCAATTTCTTTTAATTCTTTATAAGCAGAAGCAACTTTTGACTCCAAGTTGTCTTCACCTATATCATCAAAAACCTTTTGTTCAACGCCTGATAGCCACAAGCGTCCTTCATGAAGAGATTGGTTATTGTAGCCGACATCTTGAGCTGTAACAATATAAGAGTTATCGCTTCCGTCTGCAGAATAAGCCCAGCTTGAATTACCTGCCATACCCAGCATTGCCCAAGCAAAACTGTATTTATCATTATCATAATCGGTATAATTTTGTTTTGTTTCAGTATCAACATAAATTTTACCGGTTTTAGCGTCAGTCAATGTATACTGAGTCTGTCTATCAGCATTATATGTACACATATTTTCGAAAGTCGCATCTTTATAAGTACTCTTTGCAGAATCTTGCGATTTAAACGCAACTTGAACAGATTTATATTCTAGAGCATTATTATACTCGTTATATGCATCATCTTTTTGTGTAGCAAGAGACAATTCTTCATTCATAAGATTTTGAGCTCTCCATTCAACGTTATGGAGTTCGCCCGTTAGCATTAATAAATTGTATCCTGTTGATGACATTCCCATATTTATCTGCCTGTCCTTGCTTTTTCCCTGTACATTATTATTTACGGCATTATTTTTTAAAACTTTAGGATATTTTGATAAATTGTTACATTTATTTACATTAGAAAAAATTGCAAAAAAAAACTTCTCAATTATTAGAGAAGCTATTGAATTAGTTAGGAAGGGATTTAGGGATTTAATCTTTTGTTTACATCTTACATATATATAAAGTATATAAAACTTTGAAAATTTCAACAAAGCTTTAATTCGTTACAAAAGTTTACATTATAGGGTAATGTGCTTAATCTAAGCGTTTAAGAAGTCTATTGTATTCATTTTTAAGAAGTTGCTTCGGCGGATAATTTTCTATTATATCCCAAGGCAAATTCTCTTCTAAATCAAAACCTTCAATCGTTTTTGTGATATCAAGCCCCAAATCTTTCAAAGAAGATTTGTATGCACCAATCTTCCCACCACACTTATAAACTTCCAGCAAGAATGGTGCAAGTTCTACTCCGCCTCTTGATAGCACAGTCTGCCAATAATCCCATTTTGCACTACCAAACTTCACCCCGACGCCTATTTTGCGTAATTCTTTTTCCAAATAAGCCTGTTTCTTTTCAAGAGATTTTGTATCTTCTCTCCTTGTCCACTGGAAAGGAGTTTGAGGCTTTGGAACAAAAGTTGAAAATGAGAATTCTATATTAAAACCTTTGTTTGCAGTTTTAATTTTCCTTGCAAGAGTCAAAAATTCTTCTATATCTTTTTGCTCTTCTTGTGGAATTCCAATCATAGAATAGATTTTCAGACCCTTTAATCCGTTTTCTCTTGCGACTTGAACAGCATTCAAAATTTGTTCTTCCTTAAGGTTCTTGTTAATAAAGCGTCTTAGGCGTTCACTAGCGGCTTCAATTGCGATAGTAGAATGTTTCTGACCACCTTTAACAAGAGTCTGCACCATTTTAGGAGTAACAGAATCTGTCCTTAAAGAAGAAATTCCTAGTTGAATATCGACTCCATCGTCCATTTTATCAGCCAAATATTGCATAATTTCTTCAAAATCCGGATGTGCACTTATTTGAGCACCTAACAAAGCAATTTTATTCGTATAACGGAGCCCCAACTCAATTGCGTCCTTGATTTTTTCAAGTGAATAGTACCTGAAAGGCAAATTTATATAGGACGCTGTACAAAAAGCACAACGATTCATACAACCTCTGGCTACTTCAATAATAAAAGTATCTTTAAAATAGCTTTTATCATTAATTACCGGCGTATAAATAACATCTTCCAGTTTAGCCGTATATTTTTTGACAGGATTTGTCGGAATATAGATTCCTTCAACATTTTCTAATAATTTTAGAGCAGTCTTTTTATCATTATGCTTTAATATATCTAAAACTTTTCTAAAACTATCTTCGCCATCACCCACCATCATAAAATCAAAGAACTGTTCATAAGGTCTGGGATTTGTAGTTATTACAGGACCACCGGCAAAAATTAGCGGAGCATCATCGGCTCTATCTTTTGCATAAAAAGGGAGATTAAGTTTTTCCAATACCTCAAATACACCCATAAAATCGAAGTCAAATGACATTGAAAATGCAACCGCACCAAACTCTTTCGGGCAATTAAGATTATCTGTAGATACCCTAATTGCGTTAATACCTTCTTCCATATCTGCAATTTTATAGAGCCAAAGATACCCGAGAGAGGCCAATGCAAACTCTTCTATTGCAGGATAAGCCATCAAAAAATTATAATCACCGCCGGTTTGTTTGTATAATTTATTTTCCATCAATTAACATTCTTTATATACAATTCTTCAACCAAAACGCATACCGTTGCAGCAATTGCAGGTGCAAAAATCACCCCGATTACACCCAGATATTGTGCAGTTACAAACAAAAAGAAATAAATAATCAACGGGTGTAAATCCAAGAATTTGCTGAATATATATGGTCTTACAAGATTATTTTCCGCCCATTGAGCAAACGCAAACACTGCAATAACGAGAGCAACCTTCACAGCACCTAGTTTGTACACCGTAAGCAAAATTACTACTAACGCCAAGGCGGGTCCTACAATTGGAACAATATCAAACACAGAAGTCAAAAGTCCGAGCAAAAGTGCGTAATCAATTTTTAAAATCCACAAGCCCAGAAACATTATAATACCTACACTTGAAATTGTTACAAGCTGAGCAATTACATAGCCGCCGATTTTTTGCGAAATAGTTTCAAGAATCTCTTCCGCCTTTACCTTCATTTGACGTGGAAACAAACTCATTACGAACTCTTTAACAACTTCTTTATCAGACATAAAATAAAATATAATAATACAAGCTGCAAGCAAATAAATAACAGCTGTTGCGATTTCGATACTAAAACTGATTGATTCATTAACAAAAGTTGAAGTAAATCCTGTTGCAGAAGGCAAAATATCTCCCAGACTTAAATTATCCAATCCCAATTTGTCCAAAAACGGTGTATGTGCCAAAAAGTTCTGGACATTCACAATATGTTTTGGCAAAAAATGTACAAAAGATTTAATTTCGTGACCTGCCATTGCAATAATCGGAATAAACACAAGTCCACCGACTAACAAACCGCCACCAAGTACAAGTCCTGACGCAAATCCTCGGGAAACTTTTTTAGAAAGCTTATCCACTATCGGATTTAAGGAGCAAGCTATTACATAGGAAGCAAAAAATAAGATTGCAATGTCTTTAATCTTCGTTATAAAAACAATACAAAGTATTGCAAGTATCGCAAAAATAATGTTTTTAGCAGTTATATACTTCTTGAAAATTTCCATAATACAAACTCCTTAACCAGTATAACAATTTTAACATAAAATCTTCTATGATAAAATATCTATATGCATAATTTATTAGAAGTTAAAAACATTACCGTTGAATACAAGAGCATAAAAAACGAAAACGCCACAATTGTTCGAGCAGTTGATAATGTATCTTTCCACATCAAACAGGGAGAAATTTACGCACTCGCAGGAGAATCAGGCTGCGGCAAATCAACGTTATCAAAAGCTATCACCAAGCTTGTGCAACCGATTTGCGGTGAAATTTTTGTTGACGGGAAAAACATATTTGAGATGACAAAAGAAGAAAAAAAACTTTACCCGACTCAAGTACAAATGGTTTTCCAAAATCCATACTCAAGTCTAAACCCTAAAATGAAAATCGGTGAAATTTTAAAAGAGCCGCTTGATATCAATACAAAATTTTCTACAAACAGAAAAAAAGCCACAATAAGAAACATACTTGAAGATGTCGGATTGCAAGAAGATTGCTTAAACCTTTACCCGCATGAATTTTCTGGTGGTCAAAGACAACGTATCGCAATCGCAAGAGCACTTATTCTTAATCCTAAACTACTTATTGCAGATGAGCCTGTAAGTGCATTAGATGCAAGCATTCAAGCACAGATTATAAATCTGTTAAAAGAGCTCAAAGCTCAAAAAGATTTAACTATATTATTCATATCACATGACCTAAATGTTATTCGTTACATTGCAGATAGAGTCGGAGTTATGCACCGAGGTCAAATCATAGAAGAAAACAATTGCGAAGAAATCTTTAAGCACCCGCAAGCGGAATACACAAAAATGCTTCTATCATCTTCACCAAATATCAAGGTCTAAACTATCTCGCCTGATAAACAGAATTAATCGGAATTGTGCTAACCAATGTCTTATATTTTTCATCCTTGTATAAATAAATATCAAGAACATATTGATCAAGCTCTCTTCGAGTATAAATACCCTTACCAATTGAAATATAAGGTTCTACTACATCACCCGAATTTGCATACATAGTTTTATCCTTTGTAACAAGAGTTTGTGTAATTGTCTCAGAAACCTTATCACCTTGTCTGAGAACAAAATCAGCAGACAAACGTTTAATATCTGAATTAGAAACATTCTTAATGAGAAATTTAGCTTTAACTTTATAGCGAAATAAGAATTTCTTTACCCTAAAGTTTTCCAACATAATCTCAACATCATTTTTGTAAACAACTTTTTGATTAATAAACAAATCAACCGAATGAATTTTATACCGATAGTATTTGGCTTGAGTAGAAAGCCCATTCAAATCCGCAATATTCGCAGCCTTCATCAAAGCTTTCGTATAAACGCCATAATCAATGTCTTGAGGCATCTTATCAAGTAGCGGTTCAAAATATTCTACTGATTTTATCGGGTCTAAATCAGCGTAAACAATTGCAAGTTTATATCGAATTTTAAAACTATTCGGATTGTATTTTTCAGCCTTCTTAAGGAAACGTACTGCATCTGAGTTTGAACCATTCTTAACCATCACATCTGCAGTTTCTATGTACGCATTTTCAATCCTTGTCGCTATAGATTTTTCTACAACTTTATCTTTTTTAGCAAAACGACTGTAATAATATTCCGCCTTCACGTAAGCCTTTGCGGCACTCAAGAATTTACCGACAGAATAATATTTGTCACCCATTGTAATATAAGCACGAGTCTTAAATTTAATCAATGATTTGTTATTTTCATCATAAACTGAACCAATAAGTGCCTCTGCTTCAGAGTATTTTGACTGTGCAATCAAAACAGAAGCAAGTTTGTAATAAGGAGCATAAACTCCGGCAGGAGCTTTCTGTAGTGCATACTCAAATGCAAGCTGAGCGTTTTCATAATCACCAGCAGTTTCATAAATATTTCCAACTTGCATACAAACCGCATATTTTTTAGTTCGCAAACCCTTAGTCAAATCAGATTGCGTAACCAATTGGCGAGCGATTTGCTCATCAAGTTTTTCCTGCTCTTCTAAATTAGCGTATTGATTTTTTATCATTTCACTTCTGGCATGCAAAGATAATAAAACCGTGAAAATCAATGCTACAAGAAACGAAACACCGATTGTTCGCAAGTATTCCGTAAGAATTTGAGCTTTTGTTTTTTGTTTAAATTTTTTACTTTTTTCCTTAATCATTGATTTCCTGCAAAGTTATAGAATCCGCATCTACCATATTGGAAATTTTCTTATAAATATCATCTGTTCGTTTTTTGTTAGTTATATCAATAACAGTCGAAATCTTAGATTTCTCAGGATTTTCAAGAAGCTTCTTTGCTGTAAAATCCTTCATATATTCAACCTTATTAATCAAATAATCATAAACCTTGTTGACATCGTTTCTGTTCAAATAAACAGTGAGCTTGTATCTTCGAACCTGTTTACCGCTTGTTGGCAGAAATTGGCGTTCAAATATTCTGATAAGAGTAAGCACTGCAACACTCAAGACCGTTGCAATTAATGCAATATTAAACATGCCGGCACCACAAGCCATACCAATACTTGCAGCTATCCAAAGAGTTGCAGCAGTTGTAAGCCCAAATACCATCGGTCCGTTTCTTAACACTGTACCGGCACCGATAAAACCAATACCGGTCAATATTTGTGCCGCAACACGAGAAGTATCTCTTATACCGGTTGCATTATCAACTACAACATTATCCCCGGGGGCAAAAGTCGGGAAGCCGTAAATAGAGAGTATTGTAAATATGCATGCTCCTAAGCACACCAAAATATGCGTTCTTAACCCTGCATATTTATTTGTCAATTCACGTTCTAAACCAAGTATAAAGCCCATCCCCAGAGCCATAAACAATCTTATAATAAATTCTGCATTAAAATCCATCTATTCTCTCCCTTGGATATATAATACAATATTTGTACGAAAAAAACAATCTCGAGTGTAGTCAAAAAGGGATATTTCGGATATAATTTAGTTATGACGACGGAATGTAAAACAATTAAACAAAAATTAGAAGAAAGAGAACTTGAGTTATTGAGTCCTTATGCGACAAAATGCCTTAATTCAAAAGGCAGAAAACGCAAAAGAGAGGAACAATTCGAAATCAGAACAGAGTTCCAGAGAGACAGAGACAAAATTTTACACTCAAAATCATTCAGAAGATTAAAACATAAAACACAGGTGTTTTTATCACCTTTTAACGACCATTTCAGAACAAGACTTACACACACTCTGGAAGTATCTCAAATCGGTCGAACCATGGCAAGAGCACTTAATCTCAACGAAGATTTGGTAGAAGCAATCTCTCTTGGCCATGATTTAGGGCATACAGCTTTCGGACATTGCGGAGAAGGAACCTTAGACGAATTATTGCCGAACGGTTTCCACCACAATTTGCAAAGCGTTAGAGTTGTAGAAGTTTTAGAAGATATGAACCTTTGCAAAGAAACAGTTGACGGAATTTTAACCCACACTTGGGGTTACAAGCCTAAAACTCCTGAAGCACAAATTGTTCAATACGCCGATAAAATCGCTTATATCAATCACGACATCGAAGATTCTGTACGTGCCGGAATAATTTCAGAGGACGATTTGCCTGCAGATTGCGTTAAATATTTCACCTCAAACCAATCAGCAAGACTGGGCAAAATGATTACGGACGTAATCACAAGCTCCATGGACAAACCAAAAGTAACCATGTCCGAAGAAGGCTGGTTCTATGTTACCAAACTGAGAAGTTGGATGTTTGAAAATGTTTATCTTGACCCGATTGCAAAAGCAGAAGAAAAGAAAGCTAAAAACATTATAAAATCCTTGTTTGAGTATTATACAAATATGCTTAAAGCTTATTATGAAGAAGATGAAATTCCACAAATCGTAACAGACCATATTTCCGGCATGACCGACCAATACGCAATTCGACGTTATAAAGATTTGTTTATTCCGATGCCGCTCGCAGAAAAAACAAGTGATGATGCTCTTTTAAAGAAAGCACGTGAAAGAGAATGAAATACCTCGGCTACAGTGTAAATACAGGGCTTGAGAATATGGAAATTGATTCCGATATGCTGGAAAGTGCTATCCAATCTCAAGAAAAAGATATCTTGTTCCGACTTTACGGCTGGGAGCCAAAATGCATCTCACTCGGAAGAAATCAAAAAGACGATTTCTTGACCGGAGAAATTGATGCTGTTAGAAGACTTACCGGCGGAAGAGCTCTTTTACATGATGACGAGATTACTTATTGTTGCGTAGCTGCAGCCAACTCAATTCCGAACGGAGAAACCGTTAGCGAATCTTATAAGTACATTTCAGGAATACTTATAGACTTTTTCAAAACACTTGGCGTCAATTTAGATTTTGGTGAAAACAAAAAAATATCGACTCATTTTGATTACTGCATGCTGCTTTCAACCGGAGCAGATGTTTGCTACTCAGGTAAAAAAATCATAGGCTCCGCTCAATGCAGAAAAAACGGTTACATTATGCAACACGGCTCAATCCTGTTTGGATACGATAAAAATTTATTAGAACATTTATTCCACGAAAAAGTTAGCGGAATAACAACCGTAAAAGAGATTTTACCAGATATGACAAAAGAAAAATTCGTCAGAGAATTCGAAAAATTCTTGTGCCATTAAACCTTTATAATTGCCACATTTTCTACATGATAAGTGTGCGGGAACATATCAAACGGCTGCACAAATTCAACCCGACATCCCTTTGCTATCAAATACTTTAAATCCCTTGCAAGCGTTGCAGGATTACAGCTAACATAAACTATTGTGTCTTTTGTTAGCTTAAGAGCGTAATCCAAACTTTCTTGACTACACCCTTTTCTAGGTGGATCAAGAACAGTAACATCAAATTTTCTGCCCTTCGTATTCAATTCTTTTTCAAAAAACTTCGCAGCATCCATATTATGAAGCTCAAGATTTTGGATTTGATTTTCTTTAATTATTTTGTCCGCCAGAACTACTGACTCTTTAACCTCTTCCACGCTTACAACTTTTTTTGCAACATCAGAAAGACAAATTCCAAACGCAGTAATTCCCGCATAAGCATCAAGTATAAGAGGAGAGTCAAAATTTGATTTTACATAATCTTTAACATAGTTAAAAATATTATTCGCTGTCCCAGGGTTCACTTGAAAGAAAGTTTTAGCACCGACTTTGAATGTCCTATCACAAAGCTTCTCTTCAATAAATTCTTCCCCTTCTAAGATTTCTGTATTCTCGCCAAGAATTAAGTTTGTTTTCTTAGAATTAAAATTAACTCCAACTCCAGCAATATCAGGCAATTCTGTAAATATCTTATTAGCAAGTTTCTTTAATTTATCAAACACCTTAGTCGAATTAACAACAAGAATAACAAGGCTTTTTTTATTGCATTCAGAGGTTCTTATAACAATATGCCTCAAATCCCCGCTGTGTTTTTTCTCGTTATAGCCGGAGATTCCGCATTCTTGAGCCGCCTCACGAATAAATTCAACTATTGTATCACAATAAGCCGGCTGAATTGGGCAGTATTTGATATTTACAAGTTCATGAGATGCCGGTTTGTAATACCCTGCAAGTATTCGTTTTGAATTCTTTGTTTCTGAAACAGGATACTGGATTTTGTGTCTGTATTCACGATTTTTAGGGCTCGCAACAGTCGGACGAATCTCAATCTCTGCCCCCAAAATAGAATGCATTGCATCTTTAACTATTTGTTTTTTTATCTCTAGTTGATAATCATAGTCAATAAATTGAAGCTGACATGCTCCACAGACCTTCTGCATAGGGCAAAACGGTTCTACTCTATAAGGCGAAGGCTCAATCACTTCAATAACTTTAGCATTAGCATAATTTTTATTCTTTTTGCCAAGTCTGATTTTCACCTTATCTTTAGGGCAAGCACCCTCAACAAAAATTACATATCCATCAACCTTCGCTATTCCATAGCCCAAATTTGATACCTTTTCAATATCAACAATAAGTTCTTGCGAGATTTCTTTTTTATTTACTGCTTGCATGGCTTTATCACTTGAATATTACGAGTTTCTGACAATTCTTGACGAGCATCACGAATAATTTCTTTATATTCGTCTGACAAGCTCAAACCGTTACACAATCTATCAATAAACCCATTATTAACTTTTACGGCTTTTTCTAAAGCACCGATATCTTCTAAAACATCTTTGATTTCAGCCAAATGATAGCCAAAAGATTGTTTTGATTGATAAACCATCATCTCACCGGTTTCAGCAACAAGCGGTTCACCACCGAGTTCAAAATACAATTTGAATACAGACTTCAAGTCTTGAAGTTCTGATTGCATAGTCGCAATACTCTGCTGAATTCTTAAGTATCTATCAAACAAATAATCAACATTTGCTAACTGTTTTTTCTGCCAATCAAGACGTTGCAAATATAACTTTTTCAATTTTGGATAAGCTAATGCCAAGCCCATAGTATCTGCCATCGCTCTATGATGGTTATTGAGTTCTACGTGGAACCTGTTTGTCAAAGCTTCCAAACCATGTGATTCCAAATCAGGAGCAATCTCTTTAAACATTACTTGTGAATCAATTCTAGGGTTTTCCAATTTTGTACCAAAAACTCTCATTTTAGCTTCGTTCAAGAACGAATAATCAAAAATAACATTGTGGGCAACAATCGGATAGTCCCCGATAAATTCCAAAATCTTAGGCAAAACTTCTTCTTCACTAGGAGCATCCTCTACCATATCTTGAGTAATTCCGTGAACAGCGATGCTTGATTTTCTTATATGTTGGTGCGGATTTATAAGAGTTTGAAACTCATCTTTTATCTTTCCGTTTTCAAGTCTTACTGCTGCGAATTCTATAATTTTTTCTCTAGTATAATCAAGCCCAGTGGTTTCTGTGTCTAAAACTATTTCTATTTCTTTTTTTCTCGGCATTTTAAAATCCCTTATCTTTCTCCCTAACAGTATAATAGCATGAATATATTATATGTGGTAATATAGATATGCAAAAATTAGAGGAGTTTTGATATGGTACAAGAAATTAATGCAGATATATTCGATATGGAAGTTGTTTCAAAAGACGGAGTCACCGTTGTTGATTTCTTTGCAAACTGGTGTGGTCCATGCCGAAAACTTAGCCCAATATTAGAAGATGTTGAACGTGAACTTGAAAACAGAGTTAAATTCACCAAAATTGATACCGACGAAAACATTGAGATTGCTAAAAAGTATCAAGTAAGCGGTTTGCCGACTCTTTTAGTATTCAAAAATGGAGAAGTCATTGAACGTATGGTGGGATTAATGCCGAAAAGCACCATTATCACTAATATTGAAAAACACTTATAATAAATCTAAAGATTTAATGAATGCTTAAAAAGTTCTGCAACTTTTCGATTATATTCTCGCCCGTCATCTTTTGCAAAAAGATTTTCCCAATGGCTCAAAGGCGTATTGTCCTCAGAATAAGACGGATTTCTCATCATCAAAAGATGCGTACTTGCGTCGTATCTTAGTGGAAACAAATCTTCCATCTGCATAAAGCTTGCGAGTTTGTCACTCGGATATTCGAATGCAAAGAGCGAGTTATTGATTCTATGTAAACGTTCTTCATAGCTTCTTCCGCCTTCATCATTATCATTTGAAACTTCAACTCCTGGAGAATAGTTTTTTGAATACTTATAATCAATCGCCTCTTCTCTTAATGCGTGGAAGTCATTTGGCTCAATAAACCCGGTTCCAGTCGATAACCCTAAGTTTTCGTATCTGGCAAAATCACCGGTACTTTTTTCACCTACAAAGCTCAAGTGTGTGTTTCCACTGCGACTTCTTATTTCATGGATAATGTATTGCATCTGCTCATAACTCGGTAAAGCCCCAACACCGGTATAGTTTTCCATATCATATCCACCGATATGTTTCGCAGAATCGATGAATATAGCTTCAAATCCGGAATTAATAAGTTCAATATGAGCGTTTAAAAACAGGTTAAAATGCTCTTCATTATTCCAATCAAAAGTCACATCATCTTGATATGGGGCTGCAACTTTTATTTGGTCAGCTGATATAACCGTTCTAAATCCGGTTTTCAAGCCATGAAAATTTGCTAAATCATTAAACGCACGAAATTGCTCATACGGAGTGATTTTATCATAGATTTCATAATTTATAATATTCCTGCTATATCCGGCATTGAGCTTAATTCCATAGATTGAATTTTCTTCTGCGACAGGTTTGTTATACCCGTCGCCATAAATATTCGGAAAGATTTGGGACAGAATTATGCAATTTGCCCAACTTTTTGCACTAGGAGGAATTGCTGGTAAAATTTTTATAGAACTGATTAAACCATTTTTGCAGATATTTCCGTACATTTCTGCTATAGCACGGTTATTTATCTCAATATAATTTGCAGACACACCCCATTTATCACCATAGTTTGGGGACTCTATTTTATCTGGGAAATTTTGATAAAAATTCCCATCCTGACTCATTGTTACAAGAGAAGCTACCGCATCTTTAAGCGTACGATTTAAAAGCTCTGATGGCAAAACATTTGCAATCCATTTTTTCATGCCGGAAAGAAACTCATGCTCAAGAGTCCATTTATCTTCTTCAAGAGTAGTGCTTTCACCTAAAGATTGTAATAATTTGTTAACACAATTCATAATATTATTCTACAAAAATGCTTCGCAGAATAAATTAGACAGTAGAGCAAGGGGGAAGTATTGTTTTAATATATGAGTCCACTGCGGCAAATAAAAAAGACCTCTTTCGCAAGAAGTCTTCTTTATATGGGTCAAGAACTCTGTTAAAACGATTAAGTATCGTTTTAATAGAGGGAGGCGAATTGAGAGCTTTGCTCGAGTGAGCCGTATAAAGATATGAGTCCACTGCGGCAAATAA
>CAKVIM010000016.1 GCA_934754775.1 uncultured Candidatus Melainabacteria bacterium
GGTAGCGTAGGTAAAGGTGCAGCACTGGGAACTGCAGTAGGTGCAGGTGGCGGACTTGTCAAGTCTGCTTTTGACAAAGGCAATGATGTAGAAATACCGGCAAACGCAAGTGTTGATTTAATTTTGACACAACCGATTACGACATCGGCATCAGGCTATAGTTATGAGAATTAGTAAGTAGGTTAATTTAATTTGCCTGCCGGATTCTTTATGCTAAAAGGGTAAAATTAGAGAGAAAATAAAGTGACTATTATTAGTAAAAAAAGTTTTATACTAGACGAGGACGAGGATGAAAATATAGAGGATTATGTGCTTCCGACAATTGTCACAAGCAAACCTGAAGTAATCCCGTTTAAAAAATCATTAGCAATTTCTACAGCATTACATCCGACTGTAGTACTTTTGATATGGTTAATTACAATTGCACTCGCATTAATGGGTATCAATTTAAGCTTATTCAAAAAGCCTGAAGCCCAATTAAAGAAAGATATTGAATTTGTTCTTGTGGATAAGGAAGCAACTCCTAGAAATCCGAAAACAAAAAATCGCTCTGATATGAATTCCAGAAGCGGTGGAATAAATGATCCTAAGCGTAAGGTTTCAATGCCTTCGCCGGCACCTAAAAAGGCGTCTAAGCCATCTGCTGCAGCACAGAGTGCAAATAAACTTATTAAAAAGCAACAGCAACAAGCACAAAAACATGCTGTTCAACATAAACAACAAGCAAAACAACAGTCAAAGGCTCAGACTCCGACAAAACAGCAGACAACTGCTAACAAACCTTCGACTGCAAAACCTGCACCACCAACAGCTAGACCGAATGCAAGACCTGTTTCTGCACCACATCCTGTAGCTAAACCTTCTTCACCATTCTCTGTTGCAGCACCAAAAGGTGCTCCTGTAGGCAAAACTCTTTCAACAGGACCTGTCGGCGGAACAGGTGCAAGTTCCGGTGCAAAATCAGGTGGAAGCACAGGAGCCGGTTCGAGAGGAAGTGCTTACGCACCACGTCCTTCTTTATCACCATCAGCTGGTGGCGGTGGCGGTCAATTGTCAAGAGGTACAGGCTCTGGTGGCGGTTCAGGAAACTACGGTAACCCAGGCGGTGGCGGTGGTGCACCAGGCATTGACGCTCTAAGAGAACCTGATTTTGGTCCTTATATGAGAGAATTGCAACGCAGAATTAAGTTGAATTGGGATCCTCCAAAAGGAAACGAAAGCAAGCGTGTAGTTCTATTATTCAAGATTGCAAAAGACGGTAGATTGTTGTCTTGCAGGATTCATAAGTCTTCCGGCATGCCATCAGCAGACCAAGCGGCATTAAAAGCAGTAGAATTAACTGCACCATTTAGACCGCTACCTGCAGACTTTAAAGGACAAAGCATTGATATTCAGTTTACATTCGACTACAACGTATTCAATGCATCAAGATATTAAGGGAAAAGGGTAAAACCCTCACCCTAACCCTCTCCCTAGGAGAGGGAAGAAAGAAAAATTAATGTAGGTTGAGCATACTTGCCCAACAAAAAACAAAAACAGAGTAGGTTGGGGTTTCACCCCAACAACAAGAAAAAAAATAGAGAAAATGAGGATATAAAAATGGAACTATTATTACATTCAATTCAATTAGACTGGCCGGTATTGTTGCCAATTTTAATCTGTGCAATTTTGACAGTCGCTGTAGCTATCGACAGAGCTGCATTTTACAACGCTAACAAAAGAAACGTTATTGAGTTTATTCCAAAATTACAGAAAGAATTAACAAAGAATAACTTAATGGGAGCACAAAACTTAGCCGTTCAATACGGAGGTATTATTGGCGAAGTTACAGAAGAAGCTGTAAGAATTCTTTCTGAACAGAAAAAAGGATTCTCACGTTCATTTGATATCGCAGCAGCTTTAGCAACAAGAAAACTTGAACACAGATTAACAATTCTTGGTACAATCGGTGGTGTAGCTCCTTTCTTAGGTTTGTTTGGTACAGTTGTTAGAATTTTGTACACATTCCAAGATTTGGCATCACAAGGTAACCAATCTGCTGCAGTTGCAATGGGTATCGGTTCTGCATTGATTGCTACTGCCTTCGGTTTGGGCGTCGCAATCGTTGCCGTTGTTTGCTACAACACCTTCCAATCTACAGTTAGAAGATTTGAAGACGATTTCCAATTAATCAAGTTATTGTTCTTGAGCTTCGTAGATTCAGAAGAAGAAAATCAGTTAAAGTCACAATCTAGTGTGGCATTGTAAGGAAGTCGCACAATTTGGGAGATGGTTGACACCTCATCCTGCCCTCTCGGGGTAAATATTTTAACCAGATATATATATCTAGTAGAATGTTAAAAAAAGGAGAGGGAGAAAGAGTTAGTATGGCTATAAAATCAGGCAAAAAAGCATTATTTACAGAAATAAATATAACGCCATTAACGGATATTTTCTTGGTACTGTTAATTATTATGATGGTTGTTGCTCCGACATTCCAATCAGTTGATAATTCAATTAACGTGCCGGAAGTTAACAGCGGGACCTCAATCGAGCAAGGCAAAATAACGGTTTCCGTTACAAAAGATGGTACTATATACGTTGATTCAAGACGTTCTTCCATAGATCAGTTAACTTCAGATTTAGAGCTGGCAAAAGGAGATAACGAAAGTCCGGAAGTCGTAGTTAAAGCTGATGCTCAAGCTAAAAGTTCAATAATTCTGGATATAATGGACGCAGCACAAGATGCTCATTACAAAAAACTTATTGTTGCAGGTGAGCCTTTGAACAAAAAAGAGCAAGAAAAATTGGAAGAAGAAACGACTAATTACACTTCTAACAATGTAATGAATGAAGCAACAACACCTTTGCCTACTGATAATCAGTATGAGAATTGGAGTGAATAATGCGTGATAGTTTTAATGAAATAAATATTACACCACTAACAGATATTTTCTTAGTACTACTAATCATAATGATGGTTATAGCACCGCTTCTTGACCAACAAGGTTTAAATCTTGCGGTGCCGGAAGTAGTTAATCAGGAACAAATCGCTAAAGATTCAAAAATCATGGATTTTAGCGTAACCGGTGATAACAAATATATCTTTGACGGTCAAGAAATTGCCGCTGCAGATTTGGAATCAACAGTTTCTGAACACACAAAAGATTTTCCGGACGGACTTTTGATTCAGGTTGATGAAAATGCTGACCACGGAACTGTAGTAAAACTTATGGACAGTGCACGAAATGTGGGTGTTACAAGCATTTCGCTTGCGAGATAGACTCAAGGAAATGAGGTAATAGGGTAATAAGGGAATAAGAGATTTTAGGGATATTTTTAATTAAATGCACCAATTTAGTGCAATATATAAATTGTACATTTTAAAACCACTTATTCCCTCATTGCCTTATTCCCCTATTCACATAAAACAGAAAGAAAAAATCATGTTTGAACCGTTTAGCTGGATGTTTAAAAATAACAAATTCAAAGAACATTTCAAATACTTGTTCTTAATTCTGTTCAGATTTATGATTCCAATAATTATTTTATCTTGTGTCATTTTATTTGATAAGGATTTGCCGCCACTTTGGGGCTATATTTTAGTAGCTTTATCAATCATTTTATTTATAATACCGTTTATGTGTATTAACGGATACTTCTGGACTCTAACTGAATGCATTATTAATAGAGAAACCGATATACAAGGTGCAAATATTTATAACGGCAAGATTAAAGAGTGCAACAAAATTACTCTTCCTGAAATTTCTACAAAAAAGTTCATTTGGAGAGGAATATCCTCAACCGTTGCGATAGCTTTGCTAGCAGTTCCAATATTTCTTTTGCTAACCTCTACTGCTGCATTAAGTACAATAAGTTCATTCCCAATACAAGTGGCAATTGCAATACTTATATTCCTTTGCTTGTTTATTCCTGCACTATTATGGAATTATGCAGCAAGAGATTCTATTTTTGCGGTTTGGAACATAAGAAAAGCTATCTACATTATGGGGAATTACACCGGCAAATACATTTTTAACACGGTCTTATGCGTCATTGTATTCATCCTAAACTCTGCAATTATAGCATTAATAACTGCAGCATTTGGCGTCGAAAGCACCACCACTGGAACTGATTCAATTATAAAATCTGCAATTATATCAATCTTTAGCTATATGATATTTTTGTACAGCTTGTACGTATATGCTTACTTGCTCGGCACAATCACCCCAAATTGTGAGGGATAAAGCTAAATACAAAGGGGACGACAATAAATCTAGTTGATAAGTTTTAAGCACAAATCGTCGAAGATATTAATAGGACGCATACCAAGCTTCGCTTGACGCTTTGCATCTTCTACAGCATCAAGATGTTTAATCAATTGAACTTCATGAGGATTTGATTTCAAAAGTGCGAGCATATAATTCTGCATCCCGTCTAAAATAGTTTGAATCGGAGTTTCCTTCGTCATATCTTGCAATTTTTGCGAAATATCAAAAACATCTTTTCTCTCAAAATTTAAATAGTCTGTAAAAATACCATTGATAACGGAATAATCGTACTCAACAGGCTTCAAAGACGGAACAAAAAAGCATTGAGAGCGAGAAATAATCGTTGATAAAACATCATCAATATAGCGAGTTAAAAATATAAAAGTTACTCCCGCTTGCGGTTCTTCAATAATTTTAAGCAATGAATTTGCAGTTTCAGCTTGAAAATTAAGCGGATTGAGTCCCGCAACATTCCCCTCATCATCTCTATCACAAAAAATAAAAACTCTATGGAATTCTGAAGCTGACATTAAACTTTCTTTAATCATCTGTGATTGTTTGATTGAAATAACCGTTTTTGACTCATCATCTTCTGGTTTGTTATCCAATCTTGATATCGTAAGCACGGCAGGATGCGAATTCTCTCGAATCCATTTGCAATTAAGACATTCACAATCATCAGATTTATCATCCTTACAATTCAAAAGTCGTGCAATTTCTGTTGCCAAAGTATATTGAGCCTCTAAATCACTTCCGTAAAATAGAATACTTTGTGGCAAAGCCCTATTCGTAACAGTTAAAGCTTGAGTGAAATAATTTGTTAAAAATGGGTATTTATCTGATAATAGCACACTCAACCTCCGATACCATATCAATAGCTTCTGCTGATTTAATTTTATACTCAACTTCAAACAAATTTTCTTTCAGTTTAACTAAATCAGAAAGCTTTGTATTTTTTAATTTTGTCAACGTCTGTTTAACAACAAATTCGTGCTGACCGGTTAACTTTGAAAGTTCCATCGTTGAACATGAAGAGGATTTTGCTTTAATTATTATCCATTTTCTAATCATTGTCTGAATAGCAGATAGTAGCTCCAGCGGGTGTTTTTTATCCAAAAGCTTTTTAAACTCCAAAAGTGCTTTATCTTTCTCTCCACGCATAATAAGTTCCGTAAAATTGAATAAATCCTGATTTGAGATACAAATATCTTCCACCATCTTTTTGGTAACTATCTTTTCCGGATAAGCAATCAATTTCAATTTATCAAGCTCTGTATTGAATTCTCTTAAATTGTTTCCAATTTGTTCAATCAATAGCATAACCGCATCATTTTGCAGTTTAATCCCTTTAGATTTCGCATGGGTTTGAATCCATGCGGCTATATCATCAGTTTTATAAGTTTTAAAAGTCGGAAACTCTTTTGCATTAAACTTCGATAAAATTTTGTACAATTTTCGTCTGGAATCGAGCTTCTTATTTTCATTTCTCGGCAAACGCACAACAAAAACAATATTCAAGCTCTCCGGATTATTTTTCAGAGCATCTTCAATATCTGCAAGCTCAGAATCGTCAAAAAAGTTCTTATTTGATAAAAAATAGTCCTCACTATTAATCACTATTAACATATCACCAAACATCATTGGCGGGGTTCTAAGAGCCGTAATTAAACTAGAATACTCCGGATTTTCCAACACTTGAAAATTCATAGATTTAAAATCAGGA
The DNA here is from genome assembly GCA_934754775.1 of uncultured Candidatus Melainabacteria bacterium. GTDB lineage: Bacteria > Cyanobacteriota > Vampirovibrionia > Gastranaerophilales > Gastranaerophilaceae > CAG-196. Next base: position 5,974 of record CAKVIM010000016.1, read on the forward strand.
TTTAACTTGGCACTCATTTTTTCGAGCTCAAGTTCAATATTATAATCCTCATCCCCATAGTAAAAATATACAGCCATAAAGGAATTATACAATAAAGAACTTCAAGGTTTCAAGCTTGGTTCTGTTATTAAGATAATTCAATCTTAATTTATCAATATAAAGCTTTGCTTCTTGTGATAAATTTTCATCTTTGTTAAGCTCACTCATTTGAGTCGGTTTCAAATTCAACTTGTTCATTATTAATTAACCCTTATTATCCCTGTATATATAAAAAGTAATTAATTTGAAAAAAATTGACTTTTAGATTAAGTTTTGTAACACACAATTCTTAAACAATAGTAAAGCATATTTACATGTTATATAATATAGGTATATGTATATCGTCAAAAACTTGAAGGACTATAATTTGTCCCACAAGCAGCGTATTTTTGCGGGCTACTTGAAGGATAATGTGGATTCGTTTGTTTGTTACGAAAAAGTGACAAACCGCAATGCAATGCGTAAATATTTTGCCCCTGATAACGATTTTATTGAATACTCTACAGCTATAGCAGAACCTGCTGAGCTTATCGTTAGAGCAAACGCCAGTGCGTCCTAAAGAGATTTTATGCAATAAAACTTAATGATTTGCCATGTCCTTATCTAATTTGCTAGCATATAGTAGGGAATTAGTCGATTATTAAGGATTAAATTAAATGAAAATATCTAACTGGAAGAATTGGAGCTTAGCTATTGGAGCATTATTGTTTTCAATCGTTCCGACTCAAGCTGCAATGACATTTCCAAACATCAATATCGGTGTAGGAACGGCAAATACGCCACAAGATTTTACTAACGGGTTGCAAATCTTAATTTGGTTAACCATTTTAACCCTTGCTCCCAGCATACTTATTATGACCACATCGTTTATTCGATTAGTAGTCGTATTGTCTTTGACCAGACAAGCAATCGGAGCGGGTAACTTGCCGCCGAACCAAGTAATTACGAGTTTAGCATTAATTTTGACGTTTTTCATTATGGCACCAACTTTTAACGAAATTAACGAAAAAGCCTTGCAGCCTTATATGAATAACCAAATCACACAGCAAGTTGCGTTAGACAGAGGTATTGAGCCTATTCGTAAATTTATGTTCAAACAAACTCATGAAAAAGAGTTGGCATTGTTTGTAAGAATGGCAAAGATTGAAAAACCTAAGAACAAAGATGATGTACCTACTTATGTATTATTGCCGTCATTTATTCTTAGTGAGCTAAAAACAGCGTTCACGATAGGTTTTGTCGTTTATCTTCCGTTTTTGGTAATCGATATTGTAGTATCATCAGTACTGGTTTCTATGGGTATGATGTTCTTGCCGCCAACTATGATTGCACTACCTTTTAAGCTGATTATGTTTGTAATGGTAGACGGTTGGTATTTGGTTGTAAAATCGCTCGTAGAAAGCTTTGTAAGGTAGGTTTAGAATGAATCAAGATATAGTAATAACACTTTTGCAGAAAATGTTCATATTGACATTAGAAATGTCCGTTCCGATTTTACTGGTCGGTGTAGTTTTGGGTCTTTTGGTAAGTATTTTCCAAACAGTTACGCAGATTCAAGAATCAACACTAACTTTCGTTCCCAAAATCGTTGGTTGTGTTTTATTGCTAATATTTTTGATGCCGTGGATGTTTGGCGTATTCATCACTACAGTTAACGAATTCATGGATATGATTCCACAGCTGATCGGCGGAGTATAACGTGTTTAACCTTGATGTATTATTTTCAGTAAGCAACATAATACTTTTTATGGCAATTTTTACAAGATTGTCAGGACTTTTTGCGTCTGCACCGTTATTTTCAACCTACCCAATTCCGACTCAGGTTAAAATTTGGCTAGCAGCAGCAATTGCGTTTATATTATTCCCGATTGTTCAATATAATACAAGTTTTGTCGTTCCGAATTCGGTTCCGGCTTTAACGCTCATATTGCTGAAAGAATTTTTGATAGGTTTTGCAATGGGCTATTGTGCAAACATTTTATTTGTCGGGGTTGAATTAGGTGTAAACATGTTTGCCGTCCAAATGGGTCTATCTGCAGACCAAGCCTTAAACCCGACTTCCGGCGGTCAATCACCCGTTATAACACAAGCTTACACATACCTTGCGAGCATGCTATTCTTAGCAGTCGGAGCTCATCAATGGTTATTTTCAGCGATTTATAACAGTTTTAAAAGCATGCCGGTTGGTTACACATTCTCATTTTCGCCTGAAATGGTTGGACAAATCGTCACTATTGCAGGACAAATGTTCAATATCGGATTAAGTATTGCACTTCCGATATTCGGCGTATTGTTTATTACCGACATCCTACTGGGATTTACCTCTAAAATGATGCCACAAATGAATATTTTCATGGTATCAATGCCTCTTAAAATTTATTTGGGCTTATTATTGTCACTTATATTTATGCGTCCAATGGCAGAATACATAACTCTTTTAATAGAAAGATTTATGACCCAAATTGCTGGCATGTTTTAGATTAGAACCAATGTCTATATTTTAATTTTTTTTATTACCACAAAATAGTTCTTCATTTTCTTTTCTTTATTGCAAAAAAATAAAAGAAAACGAAGCAAAAGAAAAGAAATAACGCATTGTTTTCTACGCCCTTCGGGCGTGGATTAAATAGTTGGTGCAGGCAGAGCCTGCACTCTTACACTCGCTAAGAAACGCTCGCAAAGCGAATGAGGTTCAATTTGAATCTACTCTAGAATTTATATTGGAGAATAGTACCCTTTGTCAAGAAGTTATTTCCTTGTTAAAATAAAATAGATGGGAAACGACGCAGCAGAAAAAACAGAAGAAGCCACCACCCGACGGCGAACGAAAGAACGTGAACGAGGGAATGTTTCTAAAAGTAAGGATATGGACTCGGCACTTGTAATGGTTGCCGGAGTAGCTTTGCTTGCACTTTTTTCAAAGGGAATGATTGAAAACATTCAAAACATGATGCGTGAAACGTTTTCGAATCTTTCAGTTGCGAATGTTGATGTCAATAACATCATGGGGCTTTTGCTTCCATATTTTTATAGACTGGCAAACATCGTAATGCCGTTTTTCGTGCTATTACTAATTTTTTCTATCATAATCATAAGAATGGATGTCGGGCATGTATTCGCACTTGAGAAAGCAAAATTTAATCTTGAGAATTTGTCCCCAAGAAGAATGCTGCAAAACGCAAAGAGAATGTTTAATCCGTTCGAGCCACGTTCACTTGTTGAACTTGCTAAGTCTATTCTAAAAATTGTTATAGTCGGAGCATGCGGTTTTTCTGCGATTAACAGCAGAAGAGGAGATTTATTGGGCCTAATTGGTCTGGAAATCCCTGTAGCACTAAATATCATCATATCAATACTTGCTAATATGATTATTAATATGTGCTTAGCCATGCTTATTCTCGGGTATATTGATAAAAAATACCAAAACTACGAATACGAAAAATCTATCAAGATGACAAAACAAGAAATCAAAGATGAACAAAAGGATACGGAAGGGGATCCAAAAATTAAGGCTAGAATTAAGTCTATACAGATGCAAATGGCAAGACAGCGTATGATGTCAGCAGTTCCTGATGCAGACGTCGTAGTTACAAACCCAACTCACTACGCTGTTGCTATAAAATACGACAAAACGAAAGCTCCGGTTCCAATTGTCGTAGCAAAAGGTGTTGATTACATAGCATTTCAGATTAGAGAAATTGCAAAGGAAAATAATGTACCTATTGTTGAAAACAGACCTGTTGCACGTACGCTTTATAACACAGTTGCAATAAATGGCGTAATTCCATCTGATATGTATGTTGCAGTTGCAGAAATCTTGGCTTACGTATTCAGACAAAAAAATGGAGAAGGATAAACACTCTATCATTTACATAATAGAGTGTTATTGGTATTATATATCTTTTGGAATAGAAATGTCCTTTTCTTTCTCTTTTATTGCAATGAAAAAAGAAAGAGAAAAAACGCAACCGTTTTCTACGCTCATATGAGCGTTGACTAAATGGATGTTGCAGGCAGAGCCTGCACTCTTACACTCGCTAAAAAACGCTCGTGGTTCGAATGACATTCTAATATTAAAAAATATTTACAAGTTGTCTACCAGCTCTGATAATGATATAATACTAATCGGAGGAGAATGACTTTTTTAAGAGCAGATGGAATTTGGAAAGTTATCAAAATTATTAAGCAATAATGATATCGTCCTTGCGATAGGCTTGGTCGTTATTGTCTGCATGATGGTTATTCCTATACCATCTCCTCTTTTGGACTTACTGCTTACAGTGAATATTTCACTTGCGGTAGTAATTCTATTGGTTTGTCTATATACTCAAGAACCTCTTGATTATTCTTCATTTCCAACTGTATTGTTGATTGCAACATTGTTTAGGCTTGGGCTAAACGTAAGCTCGACTCGACTTATCTTATTAAATGGTGAAGCCGGAAACGTTATTAACTCGTTCGGAGAATTCGTTGTCGGTGGCAACTATGTTGTCGGTGCAGTTATATTCTGTATCTTGGTATTAATCAACTTTATGGTTATCACAGGTGGTGCGACTCGTGTCGCTGAAGTTTCTGCAAGATTTACATTGGATAAAATGCCGGGTAAGCAATTAAGTATTGACGCAGACTTGAACTCGGGTTTAATCAATGAGGATCAAGCAAAAGAAAGACGTAAAAAACTTGAAAGAGAAACCGACTTCTACGGTACTATGGATGGTGCTTCAAAATTCGTAAAAGGTGATGCGACAGCAGGTATCGTTATTACGGTCATAAACATTGTCGGCGGTTTGGTTATCGGCGTAATTCAGCTGCATATGAATATTCAACAAGCACTTTCTACTTATACAATATTAACTGTTGGTGATGGTCTTGTATCCCAAATTCCTGCATTACTTATCTCTACTGCAACAGGTTTAATAGTATCTCGTGCAACAGGTAAAGACGAATCACTTTCACAAGATATCAAAAACGAAATGTTCTCTGACCCTAGAGTTCTTGGCGTGGTATCCGGCTTACTCGGATTTATGGGTATAGTTCCTGGGATGCCTACGATTCCGTTCTTAACAATTTCACTTATTGCAGGTGGAATGGCATACTTCAAATCACAAGCTAAAAAAGAACAAATACAAACGCAGGCAGCCGAAAAAGTTCAGCAAGAACAACAAGAAAAACTCGGCAAAAAAGAAAAACGTGCAAAAGCTACCAGAGAAAGTGTTATGGAACTTCTTAACGTTGATACAATTGAAATTGAAGTTGGCTACAGACTTGTACAGTTACTTAACGTAGAAATGGGCGGTGATTTACTCGAACGTATTGCACAAATTAGGCGTCAAACTGCACTAGATTTAGGTATAGTACTCCCATCAATAAGAGTGCGTGATAACTTGCAGCTTTCACCAAACTCTTATCAAATCAAATTAAAAGGTGTTGCTCTGGAATCCGGTGAAGTTTATCCTGAAAGATATCTTGCAATGTGTGCAGGCGACCCTGTAGGGAACCTTGCAATAAATGGTATTCACGCTATAGAACCGGCGTTTGGCTTGCCTGCATTGTGGATTGAAGGTAAGGATAAAGACCTTGCAGAAATGTCCGGTTACACGGTTGTATCAGCATCAGCCGTTATCTCTACCCACATTACAGAAGTTATTAAGAAATGTGCTTCTGAAATCATTTCTCGCTACGATGTTCAACAATTGATTGACAACCTAAAGAAAGAAGTTTCGGAAGATTATGTAAACGATATTATGAAAGATATTACTATTGGCGACGTTCAGATTGTTATGCAAAATCTGCTTAAAGAAGGTGTTGCGGTTAGAGATTTGAAAACAATTCTTGAAACAATCAGTTTGCAGGCTAAGATTAATAAGAACCCGAATTTCTTGACTGAGCACGTACGTCAAGCTCTATCAAGGAATATTTGCAAACAGAACCTCGCAGATACCGGCGAATTATACGTAATTACTCTTTCTCCTGATGTTGAAAACACTATTGCGAAAGGTGCAAGCCCTGACGGACAAAGCGTTACTATTGACCCTGCATTTACGCAAAATATGTTTAACCGAATGAATCTGGAATTAGAAAAAGCGATTACGGCTACAGGAAACCAACCCGTTATCCTATGTTCTTCTCCAATAAGATTATTGTTCCGCAAACTTGTTGAAAGAACATATCCGCAAATTTCGATTATGTCATATAATGAAATTAGCCCGAACGTTAAAGTCAAATCGGTTGGTATGGTAAAAGTTGAAGCAAATAAAAGATAGGAAGGATAAATATGAGAGAACTGGTAAAAAATGAGCAAATAGTAACTATAGTTCCACAAGACTTCAAGAAAACGAACAAAGGCAAAGTATTGGAAGTTTCACAAGACGGTTTTAGAATGGAGCTTAAATACAAGCCAGAAGGACTTATGGTCAACCACATTTGTGATTTTTATTCACTTACTGATAACGGTTATCTCTATTTTGAATCATATATCCAAAACTTGGAAAACAATGTTATTACAATCGCAAACCCTGTAAAACACAGATTTTTGCAAAGACGTAAATTTACCAGAATCAAGTTCTTGGAAGAATTAGAACTTTCTTGCGGAGATATTAAACACAAAGTCAGAACACTTGATTTGTCAGCAGGCGGTATGAAAATTCAAGCAGAAGACAATATTGATATGGAAAAGAACTATGATTTAACATTGACGCTTGGCGGCGAGCAAGAAATTAAGTGTAAATATCAGCTTATTAGAGTTGAAAAAGGTGACAACGGCTTATACACAATTTCCGGTAAATTTACACATATAAGCAACGTTGATAAGATGACACTAGTTCAATTCTGTATGAAAAAGGATATGGAAACACTTACTCAAAAAGGTTAAGATATGGGATATACAGAGAACATAAGATTATTATTTGTCGTCATTACAATTATGGTTATCGGTACGGTTAGCATCATAAGAGTTGGTGCAATAGATTTGCATGCAATATTAACAACAGCTGCTGTTCTTATACCTGCAGTTATTGTTATGGGCTATTTGGGACAAAGAATAGGTGAAATCGTAGACAACCCTAAAAACAGAGCCGACGCAGATTACAAGATTGCAGTTCTTAATGCTTTGAAGAAAATGGATAAATCAATTACTTTGCAAGAGCTCAATGAAAAGTTGACAAAACAAGTTGCAGAGCCGGATTTACCGGAGCCACCGGATGATGACATTGATGTTTAGCGAATTAAGCACCCTTTAAATGTCAAATAATTAATTGTTTTCTTATTTTATGCTAAAATAAGTTTATTAAGTTTAGGGAGGAATAAATGAAAGAGGCATATTTTCCACAGGAAATAGAAAAGAAATGGCAGGAAAATTGGGAAAAGAACAATGTTTTCCACACACCTGACAAAAGTGATAAACCTAAATATTTTGCATTATCAATGTTTCCGTATCCATCAGGAAAACTACATATGGGGCACGTTAGAAACTACACGATTACAGACGTAATTGCAAGATTCAAAAAAATGCAAGGCTTTAATGTACTTCACCCGATGGGTTGGGATAGTTTCGGTTTACCGGCAGAAAACGCAGCTATGAAACATGGTGCTGACCCTGCGAAGTGGACTGATGAAAATATTGCTTATATGACAAAGCAACTTAAAATGCTTGGTCTATCTTATGATTGGCAAAGAGAAGTTACAACTTGCAAACCTGATTATTATAAATGGACTCAATGGTTGTTTATTCAACTTTATAAAAAAGGTTTGGCTTATAAAAAAGAAGCTGCCGTAAACTGGTGTGACAAATGCGGTACTGTTTTAGCCAATGAACAAGTTATTGACGGCAAATGCTGGAGATGCGATAGCGTTGTAGAAAAGAAATATCTTTCTCAATGGTTCTTCAAAATTACTGATTATGCAGAAAGATTGCTTGAAGATTTAGATAAACTTCCGGGTTGGGGTGATAACGTTAAAACAATGCAAGCAAACTGGATTGGAAAATCTCAAGGTGCAATTTTCAAGTTTAAGGTTAAAGAAATTGAAGGAATGGAAGTTCCTGTTTATACAACAAGACCTGACACCGTTCATGGCATAACTTATCTTGTAGTAGCACCTGAATACAAGGATATTGATAAACTTACAACACCTGAAAATAAAGAAAAAGTAGAAGAATATAGAGCAAATGCTCGTAAGATGACCGAAATAGAAAGACTTTCTACTGATAGAGTGAAAACAGGTGTACCATTAGGTACTCACTGTATTAACCCATTTACGGGTGAAGAATTCCCGCTTTGGACAGCAGACTATGCTCTTGTTGAATACGGTACCGGTGCAGTAATGGCTGTTCCAACTCACGATACAAGAGATTTTGATTTTGCTAAAAAATACAATCTTCCTCTTAAGGTTGTTATTTCTCCGGAAGGAAAAGAACTTAAACCTGAAGAAATGACCGAAGCTTATACGGAAGAAGGAGTTTTGGTTAATTCTAACGAATTCAACGGAATGAAAAACACTGAAGCTAAAAGGGCAATTACTCAAAAAGCAGTTGATAACGGTTTTGGTGAATTCAAGACACAATACAGATTAAGAGATTGGTTGATTTCTCGCCAAAGATATTGGGGCGCTCCAATTCCTATGGTTTATTGTGACAAATGCGGTATTGTTCCTGAAAAAGAAGAAAACTTACCTGTGATGCTTCCGACTGATGTTGATTTTTCAGTTGTTGGCAAATCACCAATAACAACTTCAAAAACTTTTGCAGAAACAACTTGCCCTATTTGTGGCGGAAAAGCAAGACGTGAAATGGATACAATGGATACATTCGTTTGCTCAAGTTGGTACTATTTGAGATATTCAGACCCTAAAAATTCTGAATTACCGTTCGCAAAAGAACTTGTAGACCACTGGTTGCCTGTTGACCAGTATGTAGGCGGAATTGAACACGCTATTTTACACTTATTGTATTCAAGATTCTTTACTAAAGCACTTAAAGATTTGGGCTTGCTAAGCTTTGACGAACCGTTTAAAAACTTGCTAACTCAAGGCATGGTTCTTAAAGACGGTTCTAAGATGTCTAAATCAAAAGGCAACACGGTTGACCCTGATGAAATATTCGAAAATTACGGTGCTGATACAGCAAGATTATTTATTCTTTCTGATTCACCACCGGCTAGAGATTTTGACTGGTCAGATGCAGGCGTTGAAGGTTGTTATAAATTCTTGAACAGAGTTTGGAGATTGGTAAGCGATAATCAAAACGATTTAACAAAAGATTATAAGCTTACATTCCCTCTAACAAGAGAAAATGACGACCTTGTAAGAACAGTTAATATTGCAATGAAGGGAATTACAAACGATATAGCGAATGACTTCCAATTCAATACTGTTATTTCAAAATACAGAGAACTTACAAACGCAATATATGACTGGAGAAACAAGAAGTCTGACCTAAGCGATGAAGATAAGAATGTTTTAAGCTTTGCTATTATTTCGTTAATCAAGCTTATGGCTCCTGTAACTGTTCACATGTCAGAAGAAATTTGGCACGATTTGGGCGGAGTTGGTTCTATTCACGATGAAAAATGGTGTGAATGGGATGAAAACTTAGCAAAAGCAAGTAAAATTACTCTTGTCGTTCAAGTTAACGGCAAAGTTAAAGATAAGCTAGAAGCAGACGAAGGCTTGAATAACGACGAGTTAAAGGAACTGGCTCTATCAAGTGAAAGAATCAAAGAACTTACGGCTGGTAAAGAGGTCGTTAAGGTAATTGTGGTTCCGAAAAAACTTGTTAACATTGTTGTTAAAGGTTAATAGAAAAAGGGGTGAAAATTAAAACTTTCACCCCTTTTTTTATTTTATTCTTATTTAGAAATCTTCAAATGTCGATTATCACCATCACCTAGCGAAACACTTTTTAAGTTATACTGGTCAACCAACTCGTGCTGCAGCTTCCTTATTTGAGAATTCTGCGGAGCCAACTCAACTTCATCAGCACCTTCCGTAATCTGTTTTATAGCAGCTCTAGCTTCATCCAGAGCAAGCTCAGTTTCATCAGTGTAACCTTTTAATGGTTCAACATCCCCCGGTTGAATATCAAGAGCATCCTTTAACACCTTTTGGATTTGAGCCATTGAGTTTGTTTTTACATAGAATATCTGAACACGATATTCTTTTGCCGTATTCAAAATTTTAGCTCCACCTTTTGCAAAATTTTTGTGTGCAATAACAATATCTGCATCTTCAACATTTCTTGTAAGTTCTACATTCAAATCCAATCGTTCAATAATTTTTTCAACAATAGTTCTTGATACAGCGTACAAATACAATTTTTTAAGCGGTTTTGCCTGTTCAACATATTTTTGTCTTGAGAAAGAGAAGTTCAAGCTGTTATCTTGTGGCGTTTCGACAGTTTCAACTTTTTGAGGAATTGAAACTGTTTCAACATGCTGTTCTTCAACCTTTCTGATTTCAGGACGAATTGGCCAGCCTCTGAGAATATAATCCACTGCTTCAGAAGTATTTTTATAAACTGCGAGCGTATTTCTATCCAAAATTTCTATAACAATATCAAAAGTCGGTTGTTTTTCTCTTTCAAGTACCGTTTTTTGAGATGCACGACGCTTAGCCTCATCATCACCCAAGGTAACAGATTGAATTCCACCAACTAAATCAGATAAAGTCGGGTTCTTAATCAAACTTTCCAGACAATTACCGTGAGCAGTAGCAATAAGCATTACTCCACGCTCTGCTATAGTTCTGGCTGCCTGAGCTTCAGCTTCTGTACCAATTTCATCAACTACAATAACCTCTGGTGTATGGTTTTCAACAGCCTCAATCATTATATCCTTCTGAAACTCAGGTTGTGCAACCTGCATTCTTCGAGCTGAACCTACGGCCGGATGCGGAACATCTCCATCACCCGCAATTTCGTTTGACGTATCAACGATAACGACACGTTTTCCAAGTTCATCCGCCACCAAACGAGAAATTTCTCTAAGCTTTGTCGTTTTACCAACCCCCGGAGGGCCTAAGAACAAAATACTTTTTCCTTGAGTACAAATATCTTTTATACAAGCAATTGTACCAGTAACCACACGTCCTATACGGCAAGTCAAACCGACAACTTTTCCCTGACGATTTCTGATTGCACTTATTCTGTGCAAAGTTCCGGGAATACCGGAACGATTATCGTGCGTAAACTCCTGCAAATGAGAAGTTACAAATGCAATATCATCGTCATTTACCATTTCACAGTGCAATTTTTCAATCTTACCACCGGCGTGTCGAACCTCCGGAACACGACCTATATCCAAAACTATCTCAATTACATCGTCTAATTTATCGCAAGACAAATTGGACACAACCTTTTGGGGCATAACTGATAATAACCGTTCAAGATCATTTTGGAATTGTAAATTGCTCATCATTCTTATATAAAACGCCTTTCTGCTTACGCATTTGGCTACAACTATTCAATTTTGCTCTCCTATCTATATTATAGCATACCTTTTAGAAATTTACATTGTTTTAACAAAAAAAAAGCGAAGTTTAAAACTTCGCTTTATTATGATATCTCTATTTTTCTTTATCTATTTTATGCTTTGCTTCCGCCTTTATCCTTTACTTTAGCCTCTTTTTCTTTCTCTTTATCACTATCGACAGACGTATCTTTTTCTTGTTCAGCCACATACAAAGTAGCAAACTGTTCATATAAATCGCTGTCTTCTAAAATCTCATCAATATCAAGATAATCATTTTCATCAGTGTTAGCTTCTTGATACTTATCAGCCTTAATATCATATTTCAAAGCTTCATTTTCATTAAGTTTTTGAATACCAAGATCTCTTGTAATAAAGTTTCTTAAAACATTTGAATTAATATTTGCTGACATAATTTTGTCTCCTTAATTTCTATTCATCTTACATATATATAAAGTATACAAAAAATATTCAATTTCAAAGTCGGATTATTTTGTTACAAAACTTTACATTTAGAATAGAAAAAGGCGATTGGCAAATGCCAATCGCCTTTTATCAATACTTTTGTAAAAAACTAAACAGCTTTTTGAACTTTGCCTGCTTTTAAGCAAGAAGTGCAAACTGTAACTTTTTTAGTTTGACCATTTACATTAACTCTAATTTCTTGTAAGTTAGGAGTTTGTCTTTTTACAATTTGTTTATGAGAGAATGTTAATTTAGCTGCCTTTAAAGGTTTTTTACCGCATACTTCACATTGTTTTGACATATCTATTTTCCTTCTTTCTACCAGTGTAAGTCTAGTTTAACCTAAAAGCTTTTATTTTACAAGTATGTAATGTAAATTTATTGTTACAATTGTGAAAAAATAATTTTTATAAGGTTTAATTTGGTATGAACATAAGTTTTAGAGCACTGAAAATTGCCTCAACACAAAATTCATATCATAACAAGACAACCAAAATCGACTTATACAGGTTGTCCCAAAGTGATATTCCGTTTTTGGAAGAATGGGGAAATAGCGTAAAGTATTCTGAACTTATGCCTAAAATGTGCGAATATTCGCAAAATCGTTGGCAAAAAGTTTTTAATTACGGAATCGAAAGTGCCAAAGATCCCTCTTGCAATGCTTTTGTTGCAATATCTGAGGATAAACCTTGCGGACTTCTTACTTTTATTGAAGAAGGCAAAATGCTTTACTTAGACTGCATTTGCGATGTACCGATCCAAAAGAACAAAAAAGTTAACTACACCGGAAGCACCCTGTTTTGTGAAATCTTCAAATTTGCAGACAAAATCAAAGCAAAAGGAATTGAGTTGCTTGCCGTTATAGACGGCCCGGTTGATGTTGTATCTAAATACAAAGCAAAAGGCTTCAAAGAGGTAGGAACCGACGGCGAGTACATAAAAATGAGATGCAACAAATTTAAAATTAAAGAGCAACTCAACGAGCTGCTCTCTAAAATAAATTATAAATCTATCAAAAATTCTCCAGAAGTTGATTTAAGAAAACTAATAATCTGATTGTTCATAATCATCATCGTCTTGCAGTGATGACAAATCAGAAGAATATTTTGCGTCAAAATCTTCCGGCAAATATTCATTATCAGGCCATACAGTTTCTTCGTCAAATCTGCAAGCACTCAAATTTTCTGCCATTGAAAAATCAGAATTAGTTAAATCTGCACCTTGAAATATTGCACCTGCAACATCAGCATCAGAGAAATTGCAATAATCCGTTTTTGAATAACTAAAATCAGCACCGTTTAAAACTGATTCATTAAAAGAACATTCAATAACATTTGCCCTTGTAAAATCAACTGAAGTTAAATCGCAACCTTCAAACTTCACTTCCGTTAAATGAGAATCCGCAAAAGATGAAGAAGTCAAATCAACATTTACAAACTCAGCTCCCTCGAGATTTGAGTTAGAAAAATCGGTTTCGCTTAAATCTACACCACCTTTTACGCTTTTAACTTCATTATTAAAAGCCTCTACATCTGTTAACACAAGATTAATTAATTCTTCTTTTGATAGCATTTTACCTTCCTTAACTGATATTCTAATTAATTAAATTCATCTGCATCGCAAGCAGTACAGCCTGCGTTCTATTTGTAACTTTTAACTTTTTAAAGATACTGTTCAAATGAGTTTTTATCGTAACATCTCTCACAAACAATTTATCAGCAATCTCTTGATTGCTTGCCCCCTGAGCAACAAGAAGCAATACTTCTTTTTCTTTAGGCGTTAATAAATCTATATTTACATATTTATTTAAAGTCTTTTCACTCTTTTGTTGAGCTTCTTTTTGCCATTCACAACGCCTTAAAACAGCTTCAATCCTAGCAAGCAAATTAGGTAAAATAAAAGGTTTTACGATATAGTCGTCTGCACCGATTTTCAAGCCGGAAACAACTTTTTGATCTTCACTCACTGCCGTAATCATAATAACAGGCATGTATTTTAAGTCTTTATTATTCCTAATTGCCTTTAGAGTATCCCAGCCATCCATATTTGGCATCATTACATCTAACAAAATTAAATCAAAATTTTGATTTTTCTTCAAAACCTTTAGAGCTTCCAAGCCGTCTTCTGCCACAGTTACGTCATAGCCATACATTGGCAGAGCATCTGCCAAGAACTTCGGATTATCATCTACTACAAGTATTGAAGCCACTCCGCCCATCTATACCAATTTCTCCTTTAATGCTTTCAAAGCAGCTTGCAATCTATCATCAACTTCAAGTTTTTGCAAAATGCTTGCAACGTGTGCCTTTGTTGTATTAATACTAACAAACAATTCTTTTGCTATCTCAATATTGCTATATCCTTCGGTAATTAGTTTCAAGATTTGTGTTTCTCGAGAAGTCAATCCGTAATCTTTTTCCGGCTTTACAGCGGCTGTTTCTTGAGATTTAGTCGCAGCTTCCAATACAACGTGAGATATAGAAGGATCAAACCAAGCAGCACCGTCTAATACAGACTGCACAACTTGAATTAAACGCTTAGGATTAATTTCTTTAGAACAATAAGCGTTAGCTCCGGCTTTTAAACTATTTAATACTTCTTGCTCATCATTGTGAGATGTCAAAATAACAATTTTTGTATCTTTATTAAGAGCCTTAATTTGTTTTGTAGCCTCAATTCCATCCATGCCAGGGAGTCCCAAGTCCATAATAATCAAATTAATTTCATTATTTGTAGCAATATCAATCCCTTTTTCTGCTGATTCTGCTTCATAAATACTTTCAACAAAATCACACGCTTCAAAAGCTGTTTTCAAGCCAAAACGAGTTAGTTCATGATCTTCTATAATTAAAATTTTATTCTTCATACACACTGTGCCCCGGATTTACGTCAGCTGCATAATCTGAGTTCAAAATTGAGCATCTGATTAGCGACTGATTAGCGAGTTCTACATCACCTTTTGCTCTTAGAACAAGGCTTAGATAATAATAATACCTAAAATTATTTGCGTCAATATAGTAAGAATTATTCAAATAAGCCATTGCCATATTATAGTTTTTATCTTTGATAGCCAAATTAGCCAAACCAAGCCAAATATCATTATTAGAAATATCGATAGATGCTACTCTAGGCAAATAATAATCTGCTTTTTGAGGAAACACTTTCAAAGAATTGACCAATAATTCTTCATCGTATTGGTATTTTTTCAAAAGCTTTTCGTACATTTTTTTGGATTTTTTGTCTTTTTCCAACGCAAGATAAGTTTTTGCAATTCCTACTGACGGCTCTGCATCACGAGTAAACTTCTTTGCTCTCTTATAATTCTGTAAAGCTTCGTCGTACTTACGCTCATCAAAATTCAGATTTCCCATTGTCATAAGAGCAATATAGTTATCCTTATCTTCTCTTAAGGCTCTTGAAGCAAACTCTTGTGCCTTCAAAGGTTCATCGTTCTCATAGTAGATTTTTCCTAACAATGAGAACACAAGCGGGCTGTATTGTTTAGCTTGCAAAACAGTTGATTGAAGTACTTTTGTCGCAAGCAAACTTTTGCCTTGCAAGTGATAATAATACGCTAAATGGTAATCTTTTAAAGCCTCCGCTTTTGCAGTCTTATACAGAATGTATTCTTCTGTTGATCTTACTTTTTGTTGGAAATCAACCGTCTTCATCGGTGTCTTTTTGATTTTATCCAAAATTTTTAAAGCTTGAGCTGATTTATTTGAATCGGCTAAAATTCTTGCCTTCAATGTCAAATAATTGATATTCAAATCATTTTCTACAATTGCATTGTTAATGTATTTCAGAGCTTTTGGCAAGTTATTTGACTTATAATACCCAAGAGCAATCAAAAAGTTTTTGTAATCACTTTCATCGGCTTGATTAGAATTCAAAAGTTCTGAAGTCGTTTCAATTGCCATATTATTATACATTATGTTTGAATAAGCATCCGCAAGATACACAATGTCTTTTTGACTAACCATTGCAGAAGGGTAATAATAACGCTTCATATCTTCTACATAGGCTTTCGTAAATCCATTGTTATCCAATTTTGCAATCAAATCATCCGATAGGTCAAAAAATCCGTATTCCGCCATTTTTATTCCGTACATCAAAAAGACGTAGTCATCATGCGATGCACGTTGTATCAAATCATTAAAATCGTCATATGAAGCTTTTACGTTAGTTTGTACAAAACGATTTTCAGCTGATGCATACTTTGCTTTAACGAAATTATCTTTTATTACCATATTCATATTAGCAACAGTAGTTTCTGCCTTAATTTTTAAAGGCTTAATCATTTCTGCTTGAACGGCTGATGTCGTTGCAAGAACCAATGCTGCTATTACAAACTCTTTCAATATCTTATTCATGCTCTAAATCTACACCTACGTAATATTTGTTAAACACTTGCAATAACTTGTTACTACAATTATTTACTATTGAGTAGTATAAATCAAGTAGGTTATATTTGTCTAACGTTTTTTTATCTTCTTTATCAATCTTCAAATGGTTCTCTGTAACAAAAACTCCGACTATTTTACTAAGCTTAATGGCTAAAAATTTATCTACAACCTTCGGATCAAAATGAGTACCTGCACCATTTTTAATTATATCTATAACTTTTTCAATCGGCATTTTATCACGATAGTGACGTTTTGAAGTAATAGCATCAAACACATCGGATACTGCTAAGATTCTTCCGCCAAACGGGATTTCTTCACCTTTTAGGTGTCTATAATAACCGGTTCCGTCATATTTTTCATGGTGTGAGCATGCTATTTCAGTAATTTGTTGAAAATCTTTTGACATGTGAATTTTTTCCAAGATGTGATGCGTTATTTCCACATGTTCTTGAATGTGCTTATACTCTTCCGGAGTAAGTTTACCTTCTTTTTGCAACACGGAATCTCTGATACCGATTTTACCGATATCGTGCAAAGCCGCAGCTTTTTCAAGAATATACAAATCGTTTTTCTCCATGCCAAACTCTTTTGCAATAAGAGATGCAAACATTTTTACACGAGAAGAATGACCTGCTGTAATCTTGTCACGAGCATCGATTGAAGTTGCGAGCGTTTCAATAAAGCTATCCAAAACGACTTTCTGCTCTTCTAACATTTTTCTTTGGCGTTCGAAAAGACGAGCGTTTTCTAATGAAATACCGGCACTAGAAGCAATGGCAACTAATAAGTCCTCATCATCAGGTGTAAAATATTCGTCAAATTTGTTGATAACCTGAAAAACGCCAATAATTTCTTGGTTGAAATTTTTTATTGGCATGCAAAGAATTGTCTTTGTTCGATACCCTGTCTTTTTGTCGACATCCGGATTAAAACGTTTATCATTATAAGCATCTTTAATATTAATCGTTTCACCTGTTTGAACGACATGACCGGCAATCCCTTTGTCAGCAGGTATTCTTAATTCTTTTGTATCAAGTCCTGTTGCGACTTTTGAATACAGTTCATTTTTTTCTTTATCATAGAGAAAAACAGTGCATCTATCAGCATTCATTGCAGTTTTCGTTTCTTCTGCAATAGTTTTGATAAGAGTATCTATATCTTTTTCTGCCGCAACTGCCTGACCGATATTAACAAGAGCAATTAAAGGGTCTTTTGTTTGATTATGACTGTTTGAATAATGAGTTATAGCAGGGCATTTTAAAAGAGAATTCAAGCGTTCAAAGAAATCTGTTTTTTGATTTTTGATTGATAACTTTCTTGCCTTATTGTAATTAATTCCATAAAGCGTCATGTTCTTTTCACGGAAATTAACGAAGCCCAACACCATCTCATAAAGAATTTTTGTTATAGCATCTTCCGACTGGTCAACAAGAAACGCTGTATCGTTCATCAGCTGATAAAAGGCGTCATATTTACTTTGGAGAAAAGTAGATAGAGCAAGCAGACAAAAACAAATCGCAGTGTCACCATTGTAGATTTCCTTATGTTTCTCTACTCTTTCTTTTACTTCTTCATAATCGCCATTAAGTATCTGAGACACAGACTCATAGATAAAATTCTCTAAAGTCATTTTAACCCTCTCTTGTTTATTTTATAATACTATAAAATGGCATATAAAAACAAGTGGCTAATACCCATTTGAGTAAGAAGATGGTAAAATTTTAGGAGCTTTATATGAATAAGATTTCCGTACTCATACCTGTTTATAACGAAAAAAATACACTACTAGAGATTCTCAGACAAGTTGAATCTGTCGATTTTGAACTTGAAAAAGAAATTATTCTTATTGATGATTATTCAACCGACGGCACAAAAGAACTGTACAAGAATTTACCATACAAAATCATCTGTCACACAAAAAATATGGGAAAAGGTGCCGCTCTTCGTGACGGGTTTGGAGCAGCTAGCGGAGATATTATAATAATTCAGGATGCGGATTTAGAGTACAACCCTTCTGACTACAAACCTTTAGTCGAGCTGATTAAATCGGGAAAAGCTGATGTTGTATATGGTTCAAGACTCGCCGATAACAGAAACAATGGGAAATTCTTATTTTTAAGCTATCTGGCTAACATTACGCTCTCATTTATGACCAGAATCCTTTACGGCACATATTTAACAGATATGGAGACCTGCTACAAAGCGTTTCGTGCAGATTTTATCAAAGATATCAAGATTGAATCAGACAGATTTGATTTTGAACCTGAAATCACAGCGAAAATTTTGAAAAAGAAAGCTCGATTTGTTGAAGTTCCAATTTCATATAACGCTCGTCAAGAAGCTGAAGGCAAAAAAATAACTTGGAAAGATGGTGTCCAAGCTATTTTTACATTATTAAAATACAGATTTAAGTA
The DNA here is from genome assembly GCA_934754775.1 of uncultured Candidatus Melainabacteria bacterium. Taxonomy (GTDB): domain Bacteria; phylum Cyanobacteriota; class Vampirovibrionia; order Gastranaerophilales; family Gastranaerophilaceae; genus CAG-196. The sequence continues at coordinate 24,757 of CAKVIM010000016.1, forward strand.
ATTATTTGCCCAAATATTTCTTTACCCAATCCTCAAGAACTTTTAGAGGAGCTCTTGTAATTGCTAGTGCCCAAGCAGGAATATTTCTTGTAATAACGCTTAAAGCTGCAACATTAGCACCTTCTTCTATTGTTACAGGTGCGACAATTACCGAATTAGAGCCGATTTTAACATCATCTTTAATAATAGTCTTGCTCTTAACTTTGCTTAGCGGATTATAATTTGCAGTAATCGTTCCTGCACCAATATTTACGTTTGAGCCAATTTCGCTATCGCCAAGATATGTTAAATGACAAGCATTAGTGTGTGATTTTATTGTAGTTTTTTTAACTTCTACAAAATTGCCGATTTTAACGTAATCTTCTAATACAACATCACCTCTTAAATGAGCAAAAGGACCGATTTTGCAATGTTTACCGATTTTATTTTTGCCGTTTATGTAACAAGACGGATAAATTATTGTGTCTGCACCGATTTCGGTTTCCGGTGATATCCAAGTTGTAGCAGGGTCAATGATTTGAACTCCGTTATCAAGATGTTTTTGGATTATTTTGTTATTTAACATTTTTGTAGCTTCTGCAAGATGTGCTTTTGAATTGATTCCAAATATTTCTTCATTGTTTTTTAAAGTATAAGCATTTACTGACAGATTCTTTTCATTGCCCCATTTGATAATATCAGTTAAATAATATTCACCTTGAGCATTGTTGCTTGTAAGTTCATTAAATGCAGGTTTTATTTTTGCCCAATTAATACAATAAAGTCCTGCATTAACCTCTTTTACAGCCTTCTGTTCTATATTCGCATCTTTTTCTTCAACGATAGAATTCAAAGAGCCATCTTGATTTCTAATAATTCTTCCGTAGTTTGTCGGATTATCAAAAATTGCACTCATTACAGTTAAATCAGATTTATTATCTCTATGAAATTCAACAAATTCTTTAATTGTATCGGAAGTTATAAGTGGAGTATCGCCGCATAAAATAACAACTTCCCCGTCAAAATCTTTCAAATACGGAAGTGCCATGCTAACAGCATGACCAGTGCCTAATTGTGGCGACTGAAGAACGCATTTTGCGTTATCATAATTTTTGTTAATGTATTCTTCTACTCTTTCGGCTTGATGACCTACAATTACAAAGTTTTCATCAGCTAAACCTGTATTGTTTACTGCATCTATAACATATCCGACAAGAGTTTTATCAAAAATTGTATGTAAAACTTTAGGCGTGTCAGATTTCATTCTTGTGCCTTTGCCTGCGGCCAAAATAATTGATTTAATCATTTTTTTTACTCCTCTTTCAATAAGTCTGATTCTATCACAAAAGTAATATTTAAAGAATCTTTACAATAATTTGCAATTTTATTATGTTTATTTTAGTATTAATTCATACGCCGATTTAAAGAAAGAATGTGTTCAGCACATTCTTTTTAAAAAGGTCAAATTTTTATAATAGCAATAAAAGGTAAATATAAAGGAACTGAAAAAATGGGTATCAAAGGTAAAAACGATAGAATGGTTGTTCTAGCTTGTGAAGATTGCAAGGAAAGAAACTACACAACTGTTAAAAACAAAAAAAACGTTAAAGACAGAATGGAATTGAGCAAATATTGCCCAACTTGCAAAAAACACACAACTCACAAGGAAACAAAATAATAGTGAAAAGTGATTGGTGAATAGTGAATTGTGCTTGCTACTCACTATTCACTAGCTACTTCTCACTAACATGCGTCCTTAGTTCAGTTGGTAGAACGTCGGTCTCCAAAACCGGATGTCGAGGGTTCGAGTCCTTCAGGGCGCGATTTTATAAAAGGTAAGAGAAATGAATGATACTTTTGAAACAGTAAAGAAGAACATAATTACATATTTTAAAGGCGTTAGAACTGAGTGGGGCAAGATTACTTGGCCGGAAAAACATCAGGTTGTGGTTGAAACCTTCTTTGTTGTTGCAATTGTTTTTATATTCACTGTTTTTATTTATTTTGTGGATATAATATTCAATGCATTGTTATCTAAATTTTAATTAAATAAAGGGTAAGAATAATGAGTGAAAAAGACGAAAATATCATGAACGAAGAGATAATGGAAGAAACTCCAGAAGTTGAAACCCCAAAATCTTCTGATAAGAAAAACCAAAAACGTTGGTACATTGTTCACACTTATTCAGGATACGAAAATAAGGTTAAGAGCAACCTTGAAAAACGTATCGAATATATGAATATGGCTGACAAAATTTTTAGAGTAGAAGTTCCTCAAAAGACTATTACCCAAATCAAAGGCGGAAGAAAACAAGAAAAAGAAGAAAAAATCTTCCCTGGCTATGTTTTAGTAGAAATGATTATGGACGAAGATAGCTGGTATGTAGTTAGACACACAGCAGGCGTTACTAAGTTCGTTGGTTCAGCTAAGAAACCAATTCCTGCTAAAGATAGTGAAATCAAAAAGATTATCCACAGATCAACTGCTCAAACTCAAAAGATTGAAATGGATGTTAAGGTTGGCGAAAAAGTTAGAATCACTTCCGGTCCGTTCGCAGAGTTTGTTGGTGATATTACAGAAGTTTACCCTGACAAGGCTAAACTTAGAGCAATGGTTTCTATATTCGGTCGTGAAACTCCGGTTGAATTAGAATACAAACAAATTCAAAAGTTATAAAATCTTCTCCTCTCTTCTTGAGAGGTCGCAACTGCTCTTGAACATTGCGAGAGTTTTAGTTGCGAGTGAGGTTTTTACTTTAGAAACACAACACAAATAACGTGGAAGGGGATGCCCCCCGTTAGTACCACGAAAGGAGAACAAAATGGCAAAAAAAGTAGTAGGAAAAATTAAACTGCAAATCCAAGCAGGAAAAGCAAATCCATCACCACCAGTTGGTCCGGCTTTAGGTCAACACGGTGTTAATATCATGGATTTCTGCAAACAGTTCAACGCTAGAACTGAATCACAAGCAGGTTATATTATCCCTGTTATTATTGATGTATACGAAGACAGAAGCTTCACTTTTGTAATCAAATCACCTCCAGCTCCTGTTTTGATTAAGAAGGCATTGAATATCCCTAAGGGTTCAGCTACTCCTAACAAAACTAAAGTTGGTGAAATTACAAGAGCTCAATTAGAAGAAATTGCTAAAATTAAAATGAACGATTTGAACGCAACTTCTATGGACGCTGCTGTTAACATGATTAAAGGCTCTTGCAGAGCTATGGGCGTTACAGTAAAAGAAGATTAGTAAAACCCATATTGGTGATGTAAATGCTTCACCACACACTCTCACTATTGGGAGTGAGTCAGAGATAATATGGAAGGATTGAAAAATCCGTTAACACCATGAAAGGATTTAAAGAAATGTCAAAAATAACTAAAAAACAAAAGAAGCTTCAAGAATTGTTAGCTGATTTCCAACAACCAGCTAGCGGTCGTGACGCTCTTACAAAATTACAAGAAGTATCTAAAGAAGTTGCTAAATTCAACGAAACAGTTGAATGCCACATGAGATTAGGTATTGAAGTTAAACACGCTGAACAACAAATCAGATCTACTGTTGTATTACCTGCAGGTTTAGGTAAAGAAGTTCGTGTTTGCGTTATCGCTAAAGGACCTAAGGTTACTGAAGCAAAAGATGCAGGTGCTGATTTCTACGGAACAGAAGATATCATCGATAAAATTGCTGGCGGCTGGTTTGAATTCGATACATTAATTGCAACTCCTGACTGTATGGGTATGTTAGGTAAGTTAGGTAGAGTTTTGGGTCCTAAAGGCTTGATGCCAAACCCTAAAACTGGTACAGTAACTCTTGACATCGCAAAAGCAGTTAAAGATGCTAAAGCTGGTAAAGTTGAATTCAGAGCTGATAAACAGGGTATGATTCACTGCCCTATCGGTAAAGTTCAATTCGCTAACGAAGATTTGGTTAAGAACTACGGAACGTTAGTTGATGCAGTTCTTAGAGCAAAACCTTCTGCTGCTAAAGGTACTTATGTTAAGTCAATTTACTTGACAACAACAATGGGACCAAGCATCAAGATTGATGCTAAGAACCTTCAAGCAGAAGTTAAGGAAATTGTTGGTTGATATTTACGGCTAGCCGAAAGGTTAGCCTTTTTTTTAATAAAACGAGCGTGTTATTAAACACGCTCGTTTTATTATAAACAAATTTGTGAAAACAGCTTATTAATGTTAAAATAAGTTTGCACAAAAGAAGGAGAAAACTATGAAAATTAGAGCAAGTCACATTTTAGTTGATACAAAGGAACAGGCTGAGAACCTTTTGCTTGATATTGAAAACGGCGTAGCATTTGAAGATTTAGCAAAACAGTATTCTAAATGTCCATCAGGACGTGATGGTGGCGATTTAAGATGGTTCGGTAAAGGTATGATGGTTAAACCTTTTGAAGATGCTGCTTTTGCACTAAAAAAAGGCGAGGTTTCTAAACCGGTTGAAACACAATTCGGCTGGCACTTAATTAAACTTACGGATGTTGATGAATAAGGTATAATTTAGTTTTTACAGACACCTCACCCTAACCCTCTCCTGCAAGGAGAGGGGACAAGCGAAAAAAGTAAAAACAAGTCTTGGTTATTCCCTCTCCTTACAGGAGAGCGGATTTTCGGTAGGGCGTAAGCCCGTAAGGTGGAGGTCAGACGTTACTCTGCCGACACCCCGAATAATTCAAGACAGGGCTAGGGTGAGGTGTATATTTTATACTTTTAACAAAAATAGAGGCGAACATGTCAAACAAACTCCTTGACGACTTAAATTTGGATTATCTGCTCGTTTGCTGTACAAACGAGTTTTTGGTTGAATATCCTGCTCTTAGTGAAAACGCTCGATACACTTTGACAGGTTTTTCCGGTTCAACAGGCGACGCTTTGATTACAAAAGACAATATCTACCTGTTTGTTGACGGAAGGTATCATACACAAGCTGATAACGAAGCAAAAGATGGCGTAACAGTTGTTAAACTTCAGCTTGGACAAAAACAAGATGATGAAATTAAAAAGCTTTTAGATAAAACCAAAACCCTCGGAATTATTTCTAAAAAAGTGTCACAGTCAAGACTTGAGTCGTTCAATGGGTACAAAATCAAATTATTGGATAAAGACCCGATAAATGATTTTACAGAGCCTCACAGCAAAGCGTTTGTTCAGGCAATGCCAGCAAAAGAATACCATCCTGAGAAACCGACTTTTGTAACAAACTTAGAAGAAGTTTCCTATATTAGCGGCAAACGTGATTTTTCAAAGGACTGCACATCAAAAATTTGGGCAAAATTATATATAGACAAAGATAAGCAAATCTTGCTTACCGATGATACTGACGAGTTTTTGAGGGGCTTTAACGGTGAACTTGTTGTTGATAAAAATTCGATTAATGCGTATGATTATTCTTTAATCAAAAATCCTATTCACAAAGTTTCAGAAATAAAGAGCATGAAATCAGTTAAATCAAAGGAAGAATTAGAAGCTTATAAGCAGGCTTTTGAGCGTACTGACAAAGCTGTTATGGCAATTCGAGAATTTATTGAGTCAAATGATAACCTTTCAGAATACGACATCGCAAAACGGCTAAAAGAAGAGTTTATCAAATACGGTGCAAAATCATTGAGTTTTAATTCTATTGTTGCAATTAACCAAAACTCAGCATTGGCACATTATGCAAAAAACGCTAAAGATGTTATTTTGAATGAAGGTTCGCTTGTTTTGATAGACTGCGGTGCTTACTACGAAAGCGGTTTGGCAACTGATATTACAAGAGTATTTGTTAAGGGCGAGCCGAGTGAATTGCAGAAAAAAGTTTACACAACAGTGTTGAAGGCATTTTTGAATGCGTTTAATTATACAAATCAACACCTCACCCCAGCCCTCTCCTCTAAGGAGAGGAAGTTAGTAACAGGTTTTGAAATAGATACGCTCGCACACTCAATATTGGATAACAAAATTGACGGGTTTACTTTTGGGCACGGACTTGGACACGGAATCGGAATAAATGTCCACGAAGCTCCACCAAACCTTTCTCAAAACGAAATAGCGAAAAGCCAAATTAAAGACGGAATGACATTCACAATTGAACCTGGGCTTTATAATCCGGAGCATTTTGGCGTAAGATTAGAAAACTCTTGTTATATGAGTGGTGGAAAAATCCATTCTTTTGTTAAAATGGGATATGAAGGCAAGTTAATAAATTACGACTTACTGAACGAACAAGAAAAAGATTGGCTAAAGGATTTTAAAATTTTATGAAAATAACAAGCGTAAGCAACGAATTAGTTAAAGAAACGGCAAAGCTTCTACAACGCAAATACCGCAAGGATTTGTTCTTATTAGAAGGCACAAAATGCATAGAAGAAGCGATTGCTTCAGGGCTTGAAGTTACGAACTTGTTTGTACTGGAAGGTTCTAAAGAGTTTTCTGATTATGAAAACAAAATTGAAACTACAGAAGCGATACTTTCAAAAATTTCATCAACTGAAACGGCTCCAAAAGCCGTTGCGGTAGCAAAAAAGCTTAAACCCGAATGGTCAAATGAGTTCAAAAAAGTCGTACTGCTTGAAGATATTAAAGACGCAGGGAACTTGGGTACAATCCTTAGAACCGCTTGTGCTTTCGATTTTGACGCTGTTGTACTCTATGGTGACACAGTAGATTTATATAACCCCAAATGCGTCCGCTCGTCCGTTGGAAATCTCTGGAAAATTCCGGTATTTGAGATGAAGGATTTAAGTGTTTTTGATAAATTTGAAAGAATTGCAACGCTTCCAAAATCAGAAAATACAATTTGGCTGAAGGATTATAAACCGCAAGAGAAAGTCGTTATAATGTTCGGAACAGAAGCCTCAGGATTAAGCGATGAGTTAAAAAATGCAGCAACGAAAAATGTGACAATAGAAATGTCAGAAAAAGTTGAATCGCTTAATTTAAGCATCTCTGCCGGAGTTATACTCTACCACATATTTAAAAATTAGAAATCTTAGTATCCGCCAAGTACTCCTTAACAAGGTTTATAGGCGTCGCAAAGCCAATTCCTATATTTGAGATATTATTATCAGGGTTATAAATGGCTTGATTGATACCTATAATTTCACCATTTGTATTAAGTAAAGGCCCGCCGGAAGAACCCGGATTAATCGCAGCATCTGTCTGAATACGATTTTTTGTATAATCAATGCGTGATACGATACCTTGAGTCAAAGTACCGGTGAAGCCAAACGGATTACCTATCGCAAAGACTTTTTGCCCAACCTTAACTTTCTCAGAATTCCCGAGTTTCACGGTTTTTAGGTCTTTATTAACATTGATTTTTAAAAGTGCTATATCTCTATTTTCACCCAGATGTTTCAAGACCTTTGCATTATAATTCTGCCCGTTGTTCATCGTTACAACAACAGTTTTACCGATATCAACTACGTGGGCACTGGTTAAAATTACACCGCTTTTATCAATTATACAGCCTGTTCCGCAAGATAAACCGTCCGGAATTTGCGAATCTACGGTAACTATAGCCGGATTAATTTTTTCATATATAGAAACAGGATTTTTTTCAACTTTGCCAAAAGAAAAAACCGGCAAAGATATTAGCATAAAAAGTGTTAAGGATAGAAGTTTCTTCATTTTAAAAATCCCCCTATTACATGCTAATATTGGCAAATTTTGCCTATTTTATCAATTACTCGCATAAAATACACCCCGCTATATATTGCCAGTATTCAAATTTTAATGTATAATGGACAAGATGTTTTATCACAATCGACACAAAAGGAGAAAATTATGTCAAGAATTGAAAGTTTTAAAAGAGCTTTAGCAGAAAAAAGAGCAGTAAAAATTATTGCCGGTATTGATAATTTTGATGTTGAAAGCGTAAAAAAAGTTGTTAAGTCTGCATCTAATTCTGGTGCAAGTGCAATCGATATTTGTGCTAACCCTGATATTATTGCAATAGCAAGAAGTATGACTGAATTACCTCTATTCGTATCTTCAATTGAACCACAAGAATTGGCTCACGCTGTAGCACTTGGTGCCGACGCAGTTGAATTAGGAAACTTCGATGCACTTTACAAAAAAGGTCAAACTTTCTCTGCAAAACAAGTTTTGAGCCTTGCAAGAAGAACAAGAGAATTAGTAGGCGATGACGTATTCTTCTGTGTTACAATCCCTGGAGAATTAGAAATTGCTGAACAGATTGAATTAGCTCGTGACTTGGAAGCTCTTGGTGTTGATTTAATCCAAACAGAAGGTCACTTCTCTAATGAAACTCCTTCAAACGGCGTTAGAGGTTTGGTAGAAAGAGCAGAATTGACTATTTCTAACACAATTGAATTGACTAGAAACATCGAATTGCCAATTATGACAGCTACAGGTATTAACCCTACAACTGCAGCGTTGGCATTTGCAGCCGGTGCCTCTGCTATCGGTTGCGGTTCTTGCGTAAACAAACTTGAATCAGAAATCGCTATGCTTGCTGTTTCAAGAAGCTTGGTTGAAATTGCAGAACGCAATGCTCAATATGTTGTTGAATTAGTTTAATAATTAATTCTCATGATAAAAAAGTCCTGACTTTTGATAAAGTCAGGACTTTTTTTGTTACGAAATGTAACAATTTTTGTAAAAAAGGGGCAAAACGCTAAAGTTTTGGGAGAAAAATGCCGTAAACC
>CAKVIM010000017.1 GCA_934754775.1 uncultured Candidatus Melainabacteria bacterium
ATTCCCTTATTACCCTATTACCTTATTCCCTTCATCTGCTTACTCAGCAGATTCGATAACCATACCTTCTTCATCCATTTCAGGGTTTGGAGCTAAGTCTAAACCGAAGTGGTGTAATCTTTCGATTACTTCATCAGAAGATTTTTTACCGAAGTTTTTAATGTTCAACAAATCATGTTCTGATTTCTTCAACAATTCTGCCATTGAATTGATGCTAGCTCTTTTCAAGCAGTTGTATGCACGAACTGAAAGTTCCAATTCATCAATAGTGATTGATGGTTCTTGTTCAGCAGTTTCTGCAACTTCATCTTGAACAACAGCTTTTTCTTCAACATCTTTATGATTTGACTTACCAGCAATAGCTGAGATTTGAACAAAATGATCAATCAACAAATCAGCAGCTTGAGTTAATGCTGTTGTTACATCAACTGTACCATTTGACCAAATTTCTAAAGTCAATTTATCAAAATCGATGCTATCACCAACACGAGTATTTTCTACTTCGTAGCTAACTCTCTTGATTGGCATGAATGTTGCATCAATAGGAAGCATATCAATAGGAGTTCCTGCCTTAGCATTTCTTGGAACGTCATGAGCTACATAGCCCTTGCCTGTTTCTACAGTTACATCAGCGTGGAATGAACCACCGTCTGCAATTGTACAAATCAACCAATCAGGATTTACAACCTTAACGCCTGCAGGTAACTGGATATCACTTGCTAATACCGGCCCCGGTTTATCGATATCAATTCTTAATTGTTGAGGTTCTTTTGAATCCGTCTTGATTGCCAAACCTTTTAGGTTCAACATAACATCAATAACATCTTCCAAAACACCTGGAATTGCAGTATATTCGTGAGTAATACCTTCAATTCTGCAAGAAGTTACTGCTGTACCTTCCAAGCTTGAAAGTAAAACACGTCTAAGTGCATTACCGATAGTGGTTCCAAAGCCTCTTTCCAATGGTTCGATAGTAAATTTACCATATTGTGAACCATCTGAGCTGGTCATTGTATTAACGGTTTTGATTTTTAATTCCATATTTTTTTCTCCTATCAGCCTATTTTGAATAGTACTCAATTACAAGTTGTTCTTTGAAATCAGGATCTAATTCTTCTCTTTGAGGAATTCTTTCGAATGTAATTTTTAATGCATCTTTATCAACTGTAATCCAAGCTGGAGCACAAGATAAATCAATAGCACTCATAACTGTCTTCAAGTATTCGTTGCTTCTTGCTTTAATAGTAATTACATCGCCTGCTTTTACTAAATATGATGGAATATCTACTTTCTTACCGTTAACTAATACGTGACCGTGGTTAACGATTTGTCTTGATTGTTTACGAGTTACGCCGAAACCAGCTCTGAATAAAATGTTATCTAATCTTGTTTCAAGAATTTGTAACAAAATTGTACCTGTAACGCCTTTTTTTCTTGCTGCTTCGTTATAATATTTAGCAAATTGTTTTTCACTTACTAAGTATGTTAATCTGATTTTTTGTTTTTCATTTAGGTGGATTGCATATTCAGAAAGTTTTTTTCTAACAGCACCATGTTGACCTGATGCAGTTTGCTTCATTGAAGAAGTTAGTTTTCTGTTAGACAAATCCTTTACACCGTAATTACGGAATAATTTATTGGTTGGTCCTGTGTATCTTGCCATTATTTTTCTCCTTTTTCTTGTGTTGGGCATCTATGGTTTGTGCTTTTGGCGGAGCACAAGCCCCAACGTTTTTACATAAGGGAATAGAGGAATAAGGTAATGAGGAAATAAGTGATTATTATTTTCTTCTGTATTAACTGCGTTTTACCTTGGTAATATGAGCGAAGCGAATTTTTTCTCTTATTCCCTTATTACCCTATTACCTTATTCCCTTCCTAACTATACTCTACGTTTTTTAGGTGGACGACATCCGTTGTGAGGAATTGGTGTTACGTCCTTAATCAAAGTGATTTCCAAACCTGCTGCTTGGATAGCTCTGATTGCTGTTTCACGACCTGAACCAGGTCCTTTGATGTGAACTTCAACTTTCTTCATACCTTGGTCAATTGACTTTTTAGCAACCAATTCTGCTGCTGATTGAGCTGCAAACGGAGTACCTTTTCTAGCACCCTTGAAGCCGGTAGCACCAGCTGTTGCCCAAGCAATAGCATTACCTTGTGTATCAGTAGAAGTTACAATTGTATTGTTAAAAGTAGATTGAATATGCACAACCCCTTGCAATACATTTTTCTTTTCTTTTTTCTTTGTAGTTTTTGGTCTTGCCATTTTTGTATTCCTTTATGTTTCTATTATTTTATTTCTTTTTGAAGGGATTAAGGGAATAAGGTAATGAGGAAATAAGTGGTTTTTAATTTCTTCTTTTTTACTTATGTTTTACTTTGGTAATATGAGCGAAGCGAATTTTTTCTCTTATTCCCTTATTACCCTATTGCCTCTTTCCCTTTTTAATTATTTCTTCTTACCGGCGATAGGTCCAGTCTTTTTACCACGTCTGGTTCTAGCGTTAGTCTTAGTTCTTTGACCTCTACAAGGAAGTCCTCTTTTGTGTCTCATCCCTCTGAATGAGTTGATTTCTTGAAGACGTTTGATGTTCATTGTAACTTCACGTCTCAAATCACCTTCAATATTGTATTCAGATAATGCGTTACGCAATTCTCTGATATCATCTTCTGTTAAATCATCTGTTCTTAAATCAGGTGAAATACCAGTTTTTTCAAGAATTTTTTTGCTTCTTGCAGGTCCTATACCATAGATATAGGTTAAAGCGATTTCTAGTCTTTTGTTACGAGGTAAGTCTACCCCAACTAATCTTGCCATGTTTTGTTTCCTTTATTTTTTTGTACTTAACTTATTTCTTTTTGAAGGGAATAGGGGAATAAGGTAATGAGGAAATAAGTGGTTATTCTTTTCTTCTGTATTAACTGCGTCTTGCATTGGCAATATGAGCGAAGCGAATTTTTTTCTCTTATTCCCTTATTACCCTATTGCCTCATTCCCTTTAGATTAACCTTGTCTTTGTTTGTGCTTAGGGTTTTCGCAAATTACAGCAACTCTGCCTTTTCTTTTGATAACCTTGCATTTGTCGCACATAGGTTTTACTGATGATCTTGTTTTCATTGTCTTTTCCTTTATTTTATGTCGTACATTTTAATTTCTTTTATTTTAAGCGGAATGTAATTCTTCCTTTGCTTAAATCATAAGGTGTCATCTCTACTTTTACTCTGTCACCGGGAAGAATTCTAATAAAATTCTTTCTAATTTTTCCTGATATGTGTGCCAAAATTTCATGATCATTTTCCAACTTTACTCTGAACATTGCATTCGGCATGGATTCGAGAATCGTTCCTTCTATTTCTATTACGTCTTTTGCCATATTGGTCCTCTATTTTCGGCTTTCAATCAGATGCCATTTTGACACCTTATAATTAATCATACTTGCTAAAAAACTGAATGCAAGCAATTTTATTATATTTTAGCGACTTTATGAAGAATTATTACTGATTGTTTTTATATTATTTAGTTAGTTTTATGTTTTATCAATTCTGCGTTTCCTTCAACTATAAGGAGACTTCAGCAAATCTTATTTTTTATTCATTTCCTTTATAAATAAAAACAATCATATTTAAATCGTTACAATTCGTTACAATTAAGGCAATTTTTTGCAAAAAAATAACTTTATAAATATGTGTAGTAAATAAAGGTGTATTATCATGATGAATATCGGCGGAATGGGAATGTACAACATGAGCAGCATGGGCGGCATGAATTCTATGTCTGGCGGAGGAAATGTTTTACAATCCTTCGAAAACAAATACGGATGCGAAGCTTGTTTTAGAAAAGGTCCTTACTATCAAGAATACAACAAGCCTGTACCTCGTCTTGTTATGAAAAGTGTAAATCTTTCATTTTGGCAACAAATAAAAAATAGACTTTTAGGTTAACCCCATAATATTTATTCATGTTATCATTAACATGTAATAAATATTATAGGAGTATTAAACATGGCAAAAGATTGTAGCTTTGATGTCGTATCTGAATTTGATAAACAAGAGCTAGTTAACGCAATGGATCAGGTTAAGAGAGATTTGACTTCAAGATTTGACCTTAAGAATTCTAATTCTTCTGTAGAATTGGAAGCTGATAAATCAATCACAATTACTACAAATGACGACATGAAACTCAGAAATATTTACGACATTCTTCAATCAAAGCTCGTAAAAAGAGGAATCAGTATTAAGATATTAGACGCACAACCAGTAGAAAATGCTCTAGGCGGCAACGTAAGACAAGTTTTTAACTTACGTAAGGGATTAACACAAGAATTAGCTAAAAAAATTGTTGCTGACATAAAAGATTCTAAGCTAAAAGTTCAAGCATCAATTCAAGGTGAACAAGTTAGAGTTTCAGGCAAAAGCAGAGATGATTTACAAGCTGTAATTCAGATTTTGCGTTCTAACGAAGATAAATATGATGCTCCGTTACAGTTCACAAATTACAGATAAAAATAAAGTTTGGAAGATAAAATGACAAATATTGAAAACACAATAGACAGAATTCAAGAACTGATTGAAAACGGCGAAGAGCAGCAACTCCGTGACGAGTTAAACAGCTACCACTCCGCCGACTTAGCTGATATCTTCCAAAAATTAAAACCGGAAGAAAGGCTTGAATGCATACAGAAAATTGATGAAGAAAAAGCTGCAGATGTTATCGAGTATCTGCCGCCACAACTTCAGGTAGAAATACTTGGCGACATCAACACAGAATTGGCATCAAGATTAATCTCAAAACTTCCACACGATGAAGCAGCCGATGTCCTAGGGGATATGGAAGAGGACGAATCGCAAGCTTATTTAAACCAATTGCCTAAGAAGTTTTCATCCGAAGTCCGAGAACTATTAACATACAACGAAGATACTGCCGGTGGTATTATGACCCCGTTGGTTCTAACAGTTTACGATAATATGACAGTAAAAGAAGCACTCGAAACAATCCGAATCAAGGCTGAAAAAGAAAATATGGAACTGTATTACGTCTATGTTGTTGATAAAAACAACCACCTAGTAGGCGTTGTTTCACTAAGGACATTAATCACAACCCCAATGGATTTGAACATTTCGGACATTATGTCAAAAGACTTGGTAAAAGTCCACGTTGATGATTATCAGGGTCATATCGCTGATATTTTCATGAAATATCAATTCAATGCACTTCCGGTTGTTGACTTATATAACCACCTCAAAGGTATCGTAACTTGGGATGACGTTCAAGACATCGTCGAAGAAGAAACTACAGACGAGATTTTGACATCTTCAGGTATCGTTACCGATTTAGGTGATGAAGATGATGACATCTTAACAGGTAGTCTTGCCCACTCAATAAAAGCAAGAATTCCATGGTTATTTATCACTCTTATTGGAGAGTTTATAGCCGTAACCATTACCAACAAATATGACAAAACATTCACAGCTCTGCCAATTATCGCAGCATTTATGCCACTACTTGCAGGCTTGGGCGGTAACATCGGTACTCAGAGTATAACACTTATGGTTCGTGGTATGTCAACCGGACAAATCACCTTGAATTCCGGCTGGCACCATATTATGCGTGAAACAATAACAGGTTTGAGCATCGGTGTAATATTCGGGCTTTTGGTAACATTTGTAACTTGGGGTTGGCAGCATAACCTTGAGCTGGGTTTAATCGTAGGTATCGCAATGTCGCTCAACATGACAATCGCAACAATGATTGGAACATGCACACCATTAGTTTTAAAGAAAATGAAGATTGACCCGGCAGTCGCATCTGGTCCTGTAATTGCAACAACAATCGACGTTATCGGGCTTGCAGTTTATTTAACACTTGTAACTTGGTATTTAATTAGCCTTTAATTTCTTCTTAGGAAACTTTGCAGGGGTATAAACATATTTATAAGTGTTGTTTGAAACGTATTTCACAGGAACTTCAACATCCTTTGAAGCTTCTTCAACTTCGTCATTCTGAATACGAGCTTCTTGAACAGTTTCCTGAGCTTCCTTAACTACGGTTGCGGCTTCTTTTGCGGGAATTTGAGCCTGTTTTTTAGCAGAAGTTCTAACTGCAGCCTTAGTTTGTTTATTCGTTTCAACAGTTTTAGTGGATTCAACTTTTTCCGGAACAGTTTCAGCCGTTTCTTTCTGTTCTTCCTGTTGAACAGTTTCTTGTATCTCATTATCAAGTTTTTCTGCCCTATACATAAACAGAAATATCAGACCTAGTGCCAACAAAGCTGCCAATAAAATTGTTAATATAACTTTTTTCTTTTCCATATCTAAACTCCCAGTTTAAATACAGTTTATATGATAACCAAAATTTTTAAATCAGCGAAATTGCGTATTTTTCAAGAATATTGTTTTTTATTTTTGTTTTGCACCATTTTAGCTAACAAAGCTAAAATAAACACTACTGCTACACCACCAGCTATATATTTATACTTGTTAGTTTTATTAGTAGCAATTTTCAGTTTTTTATTATAAAGTTTTTTCGCATTATTGTAAAATAAATCGTCTATAATTTTATCCGCTTCAGACGCTAAATCCTTGTCATTTTTGATAGCAAATTTTATATCATCAATAAAAGTTGTGTATTCTTTTAGCCTGTTATTTTTATCAGAAAATCTATCTAAAGGAGCGTCGGAGCCGAACATCAAACGATAAGACTGATCGCCATATTTCCAATCGTTTTCTCCAATTCCTTTTAATCTTTTTATTGCTTTCAGAATATGATCTTTGCTTCTATGCTCGTTCGGGTCAAAGTTTCCAGAATGTTCCAGCCCAATATCAACCCAAGAAATATCTGCGTACAAATTTGCGTCACCATTCTTGACTGATTCAATTAAAATCTCTATTGCTTTATCATGTGATTCTTGCCAGCCAGCACCCAAATGAGCCATAACGAAAGGCGTTTGGTGGTATTGTTTTGCAAGCTTATAAATTGATTCCGGATCAGACACATCTTTCACGGTCGGATTAATTTTACCATCAATTAGAGTAACTGCAGAATGGAAAAGGCAAGGAATTTTATTTTTTTTTGCAAACTCTAAATAAGGAATGTATCTTGAATCTGACAAATCAAGATTTTGCAACGTCGGATGAAACTTTAAGCCTATAAATTTATCAGGATTTTCTTTAACTAAATTTTTGATATTGTTCACATTCCCGTCTTTTGGCGAGCAAGCCAAAAATAATTCATACTTATTAGAATTCCCAAACTTATCCAAAAGTTCTCTATTGCCTTCTAATTCAGATTTTTTAGACGTTAGAACATCCAAGTTTGAGACATACATTTTCTCTACATCATCATTATTGGGCAATGTAGTTTTTACAAACACGTCCAATTGGGATTTGGTATAAGTTTTACCGTTCAAATCACCAATATGTGCATGAGAATCTATAATTTTTCTCATAAATGAAACATTTTGGTTATTAACAGGAACTATAAACACTATTACACACCCCATAAACAAGTTATAACAAAGGGTATTATAAAACAACATAATGTAATGATTTATTACAAGATTTTATAAAAATAGAGCGGGCGAAAACTAAAGTTTTCGCCCGTCCCAATTTTTTAATTCACCTACAAATTATAGGCTGCAAGCACAAACGCCATCTTTGCAAGAATAGTTCAAAGCTTGTTGAGCTTCTTCCATTCTAACTTTGATACGTCCGTCTACTGCAATACCTTCACCTGTTTTTTCAGAAATCAACAATGGGTTGATGTCTAATTCGTCGATGAATTTGAAATCGTGAACTAATTGAGATAATCTCAACAATGTTTCTTCGATTTGTTCCATTTGAGCAGGTTTAGTACCTCTTGCACCTTCTAACAATTTGTATGCCTTAACTGATTTAATCATTTCTTTAGCATCAACATCAGTAAGAGGAGCGATTCTGAATGTTACGTCTTTCATAACTTCGATGAATACACCGCCTAAACCAAACATCATCATTGGACCGTATTGAGGGTCTGTTGCGATACCGCAAACCATTTCTCTGTTACCTTTAACCATTTCTTGGATGATAACACCTTCAAGACCTTCAAGAAGTCCTTTTTCTGTCAACTTAGCAATTAAGTCTTGGTATTCAGCTCTTAATTGTTCAGCAGATTGAATGTTAACTCTTACACCGCCAACATCAGTTTTGTGAGAAGTTGTTTTAGAAGTCATCTTCATAACAACTGGGTAACCGATTGAATCAGCGATTGAAACAGCTTCATCTTCAGATTTTGCAAAGCCTGATTTACATACTCTGATACCGTAAGCATCCAATACGTCGATTGATTCACGAGTTGTAAGTTGTGCTCTGCCTTCGTTAACTGATTTAGCGATAATTTCTTGAGCGCGTTTATAGTCAACATCAAATGTAGGAATTTTGCCTTCCGGTCTTTCCATCCATTTTCTTTGTTGGTTCAATCTGTTCAAACCGTCAGCAGCTTCTTCTGCATACATAAAGAATGGCATGTTAACTTCCATATCTGATAATGTTGAGAAGAATTCAGACTTAGTCATGAATACACCAATAACCGGTTTTTCAGGGTGCTCAGCCTTAATTTCCATAAGAGCTTTAGCAACATCAATATCTTTCAAGCCTAAGAATGGAAGATAGATTGTGATAATCATATCAACATTTTCATCAGCGATAACTGTTTCTAATGTTTGCTTATAGTGTTCGATTGGAGCTGAAGCAATCATATCGATAGGGTTTTTAACTGATGCTGCAGAAGGTAAGAAGCTTCTTAATTTTTCTTTAGTTTCATCAGAAATCTTAGCGATTTGCATACCGTGTTCGCAGATTGCGTCTGTAGCCATGATTCCAGGACCACCTGAGTTTGTAATAATAGCAACTCTATCACCCTTTGGAATTGGGCAGTTAGCAAAAACTTTAGCTGTTGCGAACAAATCTTGCAAAGAGTATTCTCTAATAACACCTGATTGGTTTAACAATGCGTTTGCAGCTTTATCAGCACCTGCTAAAGAACCTGTGTGAGAAGATGCTGCACTAGCACCTGCAGCTGAACGTCCAGCCTTAAGAGCCAAAATAGGTTTCTTCTTAGAAATTCTTGAAGCTAATTTTCTGAAATTAGCAGGGTTTTGGATTGATTCCATGTAAAGTAGAATTTGTTCTACGTCTTTTTCATCTTCCCAATATTCCAATGCTGTTTCAGCGTTAACATCAGCTTGGTTACCAATTGAAATGAATTGAGCAAAACCAAGGTTCAAGTCTTTAAGGATGTTCAAAATACCGCCACCTAAAGCACCTGATTGAGAAACGAAACCGATATTACCACGTTCCGGTAATGATTCAGCAAAACATCCATCCATTCTAATTTCTGGGTGAGTGTTTACAACGCCTAAGCAGTTAGGACCAACGCATCTCATACCGTATTCTCTAACTTTAGCCAATAATTGTTTTTCAGCTTCTGCACCTTCTTTACCAGTTTCTTTGAAGCCGGCTGTAATGATACAAAGACCTTTGATACCCTTTTCGTGGCATTGGTCAATTGTTGAAAGTACGAATTTAGCATTTACAACGATAATTGCTAAATCTACTTCACCAGGAATTTCCAAAACTGAAGTATATGCTTGTAATCCTTCGATAACTCCACCCTTAGGGTTTACCGGATAAATGTTACCGTTAAATTTGTATTCTTGTAATCTTTTCATGATGTCTGAACCAATTGTGTGTTCTTTAGTAGAAGCACCAACGACCGCAATTGATTTTGGTTTCATGATTTTGTCTAAAACGTTCATGAGTCTCTTCCTTTCTTTTAATTACATAAAAATTATATTACAAACACTATATTGGGTGTAGTTATTGTTAAAAATTTTTAAGAAAATTTTAATATAACGTTTTATAATTCCCTTCAAAAAACATTTGTGCTAGAATTGAACATACTCGGAAATATTTTAGAAAGGAAACGATTAAATGGAAAAATTAGCAGACATTGGCGTATTTGGCGGTTCAGGATTTTACAAGTTTTTAGAAGATATTAAGGAAGTTAAAATCGAAACTCCTTATGGTATGCCATCTGACAGTTTATTCATCGGCAAAATCGGCGAACACAAAGTTGCATTCATGCCTCGTCACGGCAGAAGCCACACTATTTTGCCTCATTTAATCAACTACAGAGCAAACGTTTGGGCAATGAAAGAAGTTGGCTGCAAACGAGTTATTTCACCATGTGCAGCAGGAAGTTTGCAAAAACATGTTGAACCGGGAAGCTTTGTAATCTGTGACCAATTCGTTGATTGGACAGATGGCAGAAAAACGACTTTCTTTGAAGGCCCTATCGTAACTCACCCGTCTGCAGCTGAAACTTATTGTCCTGAATTAAGACAACTAGCAATCAATACAGCTAAAGAATTGGGAATTAAAGTTCACGAAACAGGAACTGTTGTCGTAATTAATGGCCCAAGATTTTCTACAAAAGCTGAGTCTAAATTCTTCACTTCGCAAGGTTGGGAAGTTATCAACATGACGGCTTTCCCTGAAGCTTATTTGGTTAAAGAAATGGATATGTGCCCATTGAACATATCTTTAATCACAGACTACGACGCAGGACTGGTAGGAGATGTGCCTCCGGTTTCTCACCACGAAGTTATTCAGGTATTCAACAACAATTTGGATAACTTGAAGAAATTGTTATTCACTATGATTGAAAGAATTCCTGCTGAAAATAACAACTGCGAGTGTGTTAATACCAGAAAAAATTCACAATTATAGTATGAGGGTGGACACCTCACCCTAACCCTCTCCTCAAGGAGAGGGAACTATGTTAAAGAGGTTTATATGATATCAAGAGCTGTAAACACATTATTTTATTTTTATTACATCTTAATTATTTTAAGAATATTCTTAAGTTGGATACCGTCAATTGATTGGACAAGCCAACCGTTTAACTGGGTGCGTTCTATAACAGACCCGTTTTTGAATATATTTAGAGGGGTGATTCCGCCAATTGGTATGCTTGATGTATCACCGATTGTGGCAATTATTCTACTACAGATTCTACAAGGAATTGTTGTTGGCTTTATTTCCGGTATGGGATTATGATTGATTTTGAAGCAATAAATAAAGCTGTAGCTTTGACTCAACAAGGTCAATTTGAAGCCGCAGAAGAGATTTATCACGAAGTATTGGAAAAGAACCCGAATGACGCAGGGGTTCTATCTCTTGTCGGGCTTTTTTATGTAAACATCGGCAATTTTGATAAAGCAAGCGAGTTCTTAACTAAAGCCTGCTCTATTAAAGAAACATTGGGAACAGTTTCAGCCCTCGGGTTTGCCGAATACGAACGAAGAGATTACAAAAAAGCTAGTGAATATTTAGAAAAAGCATTGAGTTATAAAGAAACTGCGGATGTTTATGACAAATTAATTTCGAGCTTATTTGAAATAAAAAATTACAAAAAAGCAGTCAAATTTACAGACAAAATGTGCGAAAAATTTCCGGATAATTTGAGAAGCAAGTTTAACCGCATAAAAGCCCTAACTTATTCTGGCAAAATGCTTGAGGCAGAAAAATTGTGCGTCGAAGCATTGAAACAAAATCCCGAGATACCGATGTTTTGGTTTCAGTTAGGATATCTTAATGAATTGATTTACAGCGATGATAAAAAGGCGTTGCAATGCTACGAGGCAGCGGCAGAGCTTGGAAGCAAGCAAGCATATTATAATATTGCAGTGAGTTACATGAAACTACAGGATTTTGAGAAAGCTGAAACTTATTACAAAAAAATGCTTGAATATTACCCAAATAACAATGACACAATCTCTTCACTCGGAATGTGTTATCTCAAGCAAAAGAAGTTCAAGGCGGGGTATAATCTCTTTTTTCAACGCCATACACCAATGTTAGCTAGATTCAGCAAAAATCCTTGGAAAGTCGGCGACAAGATTGAAGATGAAGTTGTTATTCTATGTGACCAAGGTTTTGGAGATCACATCCAATTTTTAAGATACCTGCCTTTTATTCCTGCTAAAAAAATCCATGTAGCATCTCAACCGGCTTTAATAGATTTATTTAAGTCGAACTATCCGCAGTTTGATTTTATAGAGTTTAGTCAAATTGATGCAAATATGCAGTCGATGCTTATTACTGATTTAGCTTATATTTTGGGGATAGATTTTGAACATATACCATCTTCGGCAGGATATTTAAAATCCGAAGCAGCTGATATTAAATCAGAGAAGCTCAAAGTCGGGCTATGCTGGGAAGCAGGTTCTGCCGGCATAAGGACGATGATAAATCGAACGATTAACATTAGGTGCTTTGCACCGCTTATCCAAAAAGAAAATCTGCAAATTTATTCATTACAAGTAGAGGACACTCTTAAAGGATGCGAACAGTTCCCTCAAATGATTAATCTGGGGAAAGATTTCAAGAATTTTTCAGATACAGCAAAAGCGATAATGGCAATGGATGCTGTTGTTACAGTAGACACATCCGTAGCACATCTTGCAGGAGCCTTGGGTGTAAAAACCTTGCTACTTTTACCTTACGCAAGCGATTGGAGATGGTTCTCAGATACAAAAACAACTCCTTGGTACGACAGCATTAAAATATTCAAGCAAATCAACAGCATCTCTTGGGAAGAACCTATCAACGATATTATCGCAGAGTTAGAAAAATAAACTAGACGCCAGAGCCTTTAACTTCAATCTTCTTAAGACGTTGTTCTATGCGTCTGTACCACTTTAGTTTACGTTGGAACAGAGTATCATACCCTTTAAAATTAGCTTGGCTAATTTCATAGAACTGCTTATCGCACAAGTCTTGCAGTTTATGTGCTAAAAATTCAGTATATTGCTTTCTATCCGGTTTATCATTATCAAGTTCAATAGCTTCACCGAACTCTACAAGAACTTCCGGACGATTATCTCTTAAGAACATATAATTAACCGCTACCGGCATGAGTGCAACTCTACCGTATTTTTTAGCAGCTTTTTCCGCAATATAAGTTAAACCTGATTGAAACTCAATCGGTCTATAGTTTGGCGGCTTGATAATACCTTGAGGAAAAATGTAGAGAATGTTATTCAAATCGCCCAACACATCAACAGAATATTTAAGAGCCTGCATTGAAGCTTGAGCAGATTTTTTATTCACGTTATAAGCACCGCCCCTTCTTAAGAGAGGAAAACGATTCAGCTCTTCTACCATCAAACGGATTTCTTTTTTAAAGATTCTGTTTGTAATGTTATAACCGACAATTCCATCCCACCAGTTACAGTGTGGAGCAAAAAGAATTATAGGAGTATTTGGAGTTCTATTATAAAAATTTTCTGCACCTTTATAACGGAAAGCATAAAATCTGTTTTCCAACATTCCATAAAAAAACCTGTCTGCAACCCATAACCAGAATGGTGAAGTAGCTGCCGGACGGAACTTTTCGTCTATATTTCTAAGTTTCGTCGGCGGAACCTCCGAATATAAATCCTCTAAATTTATCATATAACTATAATACACATTTTGCAGCCGTTTGTGAACACCCTAACGGCTATTTTAAACAAATATTTACAATTTATAACAAAAAAGAAAACGGGAATTAATCCCGTTTTCTTTCTAAAAGTAATTTATTTTAAATCCTTCGTCTACGACACGCCCTGCACAAGACTCACCGCTTACGCTTGGATTTTTACCTTGGCATCCTTCTTCGGTATCCCATTCAGGAATATCACTTCTAAACTCATGCACCGCTTTGCTTCCATATGGATATACAAAACCATTTTCGCCCAAGTCTAAGTAATAAATATCTTTACCTATAGTATTTGGTCCTTTATCGCCATTAACGTCAAGAATAATTGATGCGACCGGATTACAATAGTTTTGTTCTGAAGTACAAGCAGTTCTGCCGTTATCTTCCAAGAAAGTCATCATTAAAATAGCTGAATTACCTAAATAAAAACGAATAGCCCCAGCAGGTAATGTTCGCTCTGTATTGTTAAACTCATAGAATTTCTTTGATGACTCTTGAGCTAGCTCAACTTTATCGAATTTAAAGAACTTACTCATCTCTACTTTCATATCTGTAGTTATATCAGGAGTGCCGGCAATCGGACGCAGATAATCAATCCAAAGTGTAGTATTTCGCATATCATCAGTATCGTCATTTACCATGATTTGTCTAAAACCATTGTTTAAAATAGATATATTTGTCTTTAAAGCTGTTGCAAAAGCTGTCTTATCAACATCAGACCTTAATGCGGGAAGCGTAATTGCAGCAACCACACCAATGATAACAAGTGTTATAAGAACTTCTGCCAGAGTAAACGCTCTTTTAAATTTCATATAAAACCTCTCTTAAAATTTACTATCATATTGTAACAAATTTTTTAGTTCATATCAACTCTGTACTGCAAAGCCAAAGTCAGGTGCTGCAAAGAAATATTTTCTGCACCTTTTAAATCCGCAATAGTACGAGCAAGCTTTAGTATACGGTTAAATTTTCTACCTGAAAGTTGATACTTCTGAGCAGCAGCTTTCATGAATTCTGCAGAACTTTCGTCCAATTTGCAATATTGTTTTATTTGTTTATTATTGAGTTCGGAATTAGTAAAAATACCCTCATTCTTATATCTTTCACTTTGAATTTTTCTTGCTCTTATTACCCGCTCACGAATCTTTGCCGAAGGTTCTGCCTCTTCCTTAATTTGTACTAGTTCATCAGGAGTCAATCTCGGGACATTAACAACCAAATCAATTCTGTCCATCAAAGGTCCAGATAGCTTAGAAACGTATTTTTGAACCTGATAATCCGCACAAGTACATTGCTTTTCTTTATCACCCAAATACCCGCAAGGGCAAGGATTCATCGCTGCAACCAGCATAAATTTAGCAGGATATTTAACAGAAACCTTAGCTCTTGAAATACTGACTTCACCGTCTTCTAGCGGTTGCCTTAAAACTTCCAAAACTTGTCGAGGGAATTCCACAATCTCATCTAAAAATAAAACGCCCCTATGAGCAAGTGTGATTTCCCCTGGCTTTGGATTTGAACCACCACCAATAATTCCGTTTGAAGACGCCGTGTGGTGAATTGAACGGTAAGGACGTTTTGTCATCAAAGGTTCATCATCCTGCAACAATCCGCTGATACTATAAATTTTAGTCAACTCTAGAGCTTCTTCTAATTCCAACGGGGGAAGAATTGACGCCAAGCATTTCGCCATCAAAGTCTTACCAGACCCCGGAGCTCCTGACATAAGAACATTGTGCCCACCTGCAGCAGCAATTTCCAGTGCCATTTTAGCCTTTTGTTGACCTTTTACATCTTTAAAATCAAAAACAAAATCCGATTCCAGAGCATTATTAAGATATTCATTAACATCAACAACGGTGGAATCAAGTGGTGTGCCATTAAAATGATTAACTATATCCGCCAAGTGTTCTGCTCCAAAAACTTTCATATCTTGAGCCAAAGCTGCTTCTTTAGCATTTTCCCTTGGAACAAAAACCGTCTTAACGCCAGCATCCTTCAAACCGTTTACAAGTGGTAAAACACCGGTAATTTTTCTCAAAGAACCGTCCAAAGACAGTTCACCTAAAAATCCCATAGTACTATCATCCGGAATAGATATACCCTGTTCTTTTAAAATTCCAATCGCAATCGGTAAATCAAAATTTGTTCCTTCTTTCCTAATGTCCGCAGGGGCAAGATTTACTACAACACGTCCTGTAGGGAATGAAAAACCAGAGTTTTTGATTGCAGAACGAACACGCTCTCTTGCTTCATTAACAGCATTGTCAGGAAGTCCTACAATAGTAATATTAGGAAGCGAATTGATAACATCAACTTCTACTTCTATTTTACAAGAATTAATCCCTATTGTAGTTGCAGTAATCGCTTTTGTAACCATAATTACACATCCGGCAACATTGAAGATATTTCTGCAACAATTCTTGAAATATCCGGACCGCCAAAAATAGCTTCCAATATCAATGAAGAATTGATTATCACGGATTCTCTATATTCCATTGTATCAATATCAATAATATTAAATTCTACGTAGTCATCACCGACATAAGTAATCTTGCCATACTCCGCTCCGGTTGCCCAACGCAAAAACACATACTTCTGTTCAAATACCTTGAGTCTGTTAATTAATTTCATTTAAACACCTTCGTATATAATATTATTAGTTTTATTTTTTCTAAAGTCAAGCTAGTCTAATTTAATCAAATATTGTTTCAAAATCATCTCGTCTTCTGATGATAGTCCTATGAAACGGAAAACATTCAAATGCTCATTTTCATTATAACTATCTACGACATCCTTCTCCCGAACAAACTTTGTTTCAACAGTCAACTTCCCATCAGGGAAATTTATCACACTATTTGACGGGAACTGAACAGTCAATATACCTGTAATCTTTTTGTAAATACTTGACAGTTCTTGAGTCGAAATATAAGAAATACCTCCCATTGATAAGTCATAAGAAGTAGCATCTATAGTAAATCCATCATTAAACTTAACAGTCAATGGTAGTTGAGCCTGTTTTCTTGAACTTGTTCTAAGTTGGATAAATTCCCATCTTTTAGGAATACTTACTTCATATAACAAATCATTGAATGAAAGATTCGCTCCGAGTATTGAAACTTTTGCTCTATAAACGCCATCAGGAGTATACACATAAATATCTGCAGGCGTTTTTCTCTTTGGTTTTACGAAATTTACAGGCATAGTAGCAGCAAATAGACATGTCTTGTTATCCATAAAACGCAATTTTACTGATTCACGTTTTCTTGAACCATTATTTACATAAATCAAAAAAATCTTCGTTACATTGCTATCTCTTAATATATTAGTCTGCATATTCGTATCTCCTATCAGAAATGATAACATATTATAACAAAAAAGACAACAAACTCTTGACGCCAACACGCTAAAGCTGTAAAATCAAACGTATGTGTAGAATCGGAGCTATAAAATCAAGAAAAAAATTACATCCTTCTATAGCACTAAAGCTTATGCGTAGTCAACAAGAAGGACATGATGATTCGGGGTTTGCTTTTGTAATGCAAGATTTGGGTGGGATTTTTGAGAATTACAAAGACCTGCCGCTTCTTTCTATGGCAGCAACAGTTGAAGGAACCCGACTGGCTGAAGATATCTTAAGAGAAATCGGTTTCTCAAGAGTTATGCAATGGTCGCCAAATATTAACAACATCAAAGGGCTTCAAATTGAAGCTATGCCTAATTATATATTTGAAGTTCTGCAATACCCGAAAAGTTACAAGCACGCTACAAAGGAAGAAAAAGAAGAACTTCTTATTGACACTTCAATTAAGCTTAGAAAAATGCTGGAAGAAAATAATGCAGGCTTTATTTATTCTTTCTGGCCCGATGTCTTGACTCTAAAAGAAATCGGAAGTCCTCGAGATATCGGAACCTATTTTGACCTATGGAAAGAAAATAAAGAACTTACTTCCAGCATAATTACAGCACAATGCAGGCAAAATACGAATTACGATATCGTAAGATATGCTGCTCACCCGTTTTTCTTGGAAGGCTACACCGCACTTGTGAACGGCGAAAACACTTTTTACGAAAAGAACAGGGATTATCAACAGAAATTATACAAAGGCTATCTCGGGTTTGAATCAGATTCGCAATGTCTTTTATACACACTTCACTACGTTCATAAGATTTTAAAATGGCCACTACAGTACTTCAAACACACAATTACACCGCTCGAATATAATGAAATCATTAAACGAGCCGATAAAGAAATTTTGTTGAGAATAAAAGCTTCACTTGCGAATTTGGAAATCAACGGCCCAAACACGATGTTAGCAGTTACTCCGGATAAAGAGCTGCTATGCGTTTGCGATTCCAAAAAGCTAAGACCGGTAGTAATAGGCAGGGACAAAGATACGGTGATTATGACGTCTGAAGTTGTCGGCATAAATGATTTGATGCCGAATAGGAACACCTCAAAAGATATTTATCCGAATGAGCACGAAACAGTAATTATAAAAAATGATTTAACGGTGGAAAGATGGCATCAGTAAAAGTTAACGAGTTACACAAAAGTGATTTGCCTTGGATTATCGAATATGATGAATCCAAATGTATCGGCTGCGGGAAATGCACTGCAACTTGCTCTTTCAATGCAATAAAGCCATTTATTGAAACAAGGAAATCAAACTCAATAACTGCAGGACGAAAAACAGAAAAAGTCCTCGTAATTAAGCAAAATATATCACTTGATAATTATTGCCACGGCTGTGGTATGTGTGCAAACGTTTGCCCGAACGGAGCAATTAAAGCGGTTCGAAACAAAGATGACAAGTATTCCGTAGCTTACAGAGCACAAAAAGCCGACTCATTTAAAAAAGGCGGGCGTTCTAACCTAAATACAGAAGGACGAACACTCGATAAAATAAAAATCGGCAGAATTTCTCAAATGACTGACCCGTCTTTAGATGCACAAAGGCACACATTTGAGCTTAAAACTCCGTTTGGGCGAGTACTAAAAGCCGACAAATTAAATTTTGACACAAAAGACGGGAAAATTATTGAAACTACACCACTTCCGCCTAACAGATGGATTTATCCGATAATTTTCGGTGACATGTCAATAGGTGCGGTCTCTTGGCGTATGTGGGAAGCTCTGGCGATTGCAACGGCTTACTTAAACGAAGTTATGGGTATTCCAATCCGTATGTGCACGGGAGAAGGCGGGATTCCGACAAAACTGCTTAAATCAAGGTATGTAAAATACATGATTTTGCAAATCGCATCAGGACATTTTGGCTGGAACAGAATTATAAAATCTTTACCGGAAATGACCGAGGACCCAGCGGGAATTCTAATTAAAATCGGACAAGGTGCTAAACCCGGGGATGGTGGTCTACTGTTAGCCAGCAAAGTCGCAAAATACGTACAGGAAATCCGAGGTGTGCCAAAAGCCGATTTGCTTTCACCGCCAACACATCAAGGTTTATACTCAATAGAAGAAAGCGTTCAAAAGATGTTTTTATCAATGAATGCGGCGTTCAATTTCCAAGTTCCGGTTGCAATAAAAGTTGCGGCATCCGTAACGAGCGTATCTGTCTACAATAACCTGTTAAGAGATCCATATAATATCGTTGGCGGATTCTTTATCGACGGGCTCGCAGGCGGAACAGGAGCTGCTCACGAGATTTCGCTAAACCACACAGGGCATCCGATTACATCAAAACTTCGGGACTGCTACCTTGCAGCTGTTCACCAAGGCAGACAAGGCGAGATTCCTCTTTTTGCAGGTGGTGGCTTAGGACAAACAGGAAGCTTCGCAGCAGATGCGTTTAAGCTGATTTGTCTGGGAGCAAACGGAGTATTCACAGGTAGAATGCTTATGGAAATTGCAGGCTGTGTAGGAAACGATACGGGAAGATGCAACGCTTGCAACACAGGGCTTTGTCCTGCCGGAATTGCTGCACAAAAAGAGTGTTTAGTGAAAAGATTGGATGTCGATAAGGTCGCACAAAATTTAGTTAACTACATTTTGGCGACTGACATTGAACTAAAAAAGCTTATGGCTCCTGTCGGTTGTTCAACACTACCGGTCGGACGTTCAGACGCTCTTATCACGGTTGACAAGCACATTTCAAACAGGTTGGATATTCAGTATAGTTGTTAAAGATTCAACACCTCACCCTTTACACTACACTTCCAGACTTGTAAGTAAAACTACTAGTGTAAAAGTAAAGTGCAAAACTCTCCTAAGAGGAGAGGGAATGACCAAAACTTGTTTACTAAAAACTTCACACTAACTTCTTCAGTAAAAAAGGAAACATAATGACAGTTTGCAAAATAAAATCTTTAAAAAATAATAACGAAAGAATGTCTACTCAAGAACTGCTTCAGACAATTTACAACAAAATTGAAGAAGGAGTTTGCGAGTTTGAAATAGAGGCTTGCGGTCAACACGATATTGGCGGCGGTTGCAAGCACTCTGTTAACAACAATTTGATGTTCCACATAACCAACCCAGGACAAAGAGTCGGTGCTATGGGTATGGACGGAACAAAAATTATCGTAGAAGGTTCCGCTCCTGCTGACATCGGCTGGCTTAATTCCGGAGCAGAAATCATCGTTAAAGGTGACGGCGGAGATACAGCTGCTCATTGTGCTGCCGGCGGGAAAATTTATATTGCAGGACGTGTTGGAACCCGCTCCGGAGCATTAATG
Organism: uncultured Candidatus Melainabacteria bacterium; assembly: GCA_934754775.1. Lineage (GTDB taxonomy): Bacteria > Cyanobacteriota > Vampirovibrionia > Gastranaerophilales > Gastranaerophilaceae > CAG-196. Next base: position 20,222 of record CAKVIM010000017.1, read on the forward strand.
AAACATGACCCGAAATTTGAGCCGCCGCAATTTTGGGTACTTAAAAATACAGGCTCATTTAGCTTTGAATTCATGAACGGCGGAATTGCAGTAATTTGCGGATACAATTGCGACAACGTAGAGTCAATACTCGGAAATCGTTCTTGCGTCGGAATGGTTGGCGGAACGGTTTATGTAAGAGGGAAGGTCAACGGACTTGCAAAGTGTGTTGAGCAAATAAAATTGGATAAGTTTGACAAAGATTTTCTTAAATCCGGCATGAAAGAGTTCTTAAAAGAAATTGGCAAATCCGAGTTAGAATCAGAGCTTTTGGATTTTTCGGAATGGACAAAAATCGTCCCTCTTGATAAAACAGCTAAAGCTAAGAAAATTTCAGTAAAAGAATTTAAAGATGCAGAATGGTTTAAAGACGGGTTATTTGGTGATTTAGTCGAAGATAGCGGAGAAGTATACGCACTGGCAGAATCAGGAGATGCAAGACTCCACAAACCGGTTTGGCATAAAGAACTTTGTATCAACTGCAAACTCTGCATAAATAATTGCCCTCAAAGAGCTATCAACGAAAAATTTAACGCAGAGCCAACTAAGTGTATCGGTTGCGGTATCTGTAGTGCAGTTTGTCCGAAAAATGCTTGGACTATGGTTTAATCCAGTCGTACAGATTTCTGATTTCGCCCGCCGGCATGCCGGAAAGAATATTTGGGGTGTCAAGATTTTCCAATACAGGATTTATGACGATTTCGCCATCTTTATAAACAGAAGAATAATTTTTACCGCAAGTCGCACAATAAGGAAGCTTCACAGTCTTATCCTTGCAAAGATATGCTAAACCGTGGACTCTGCAAACAATTGGACGATAAGCGTAAATTGAGCAGATATTATTTATCAAAAATGGACAAATCCCACCTTTTGTCATTGATTTAACATTCGCTTGAACTTGACATTTTTGTTCATTATCAAGTTCAACAAAGCCTTGCATCACATACTCAAGTTCAATTTGGGATAAGGGGTAATCTCCTTTTTCACAACAAGCAGAACATCCGGCTTTACATTGGACATAAGCACTATGGGCTTGAAAATAACTTTCAAGCCTTTTATCAAGCTCCATATAAAAAGCTTTTATTTTCCCCTCCTGAATCTTGACCAAAAGCTTCTTGAAGCATGACTTTCAAGCTGCTCAATACGATCAGAGAGTTGTTTATTATGTTCTAACAAATCCTTAACCTGTTTCGCCAAAATCTCGTTATCACGCTTATAACCACCGGCTTCAATCAAGCGTGTTGCCATATCAGAGTTTGTGATATCATCGCTAATTTTCTTAGCAACAGCTTCTGCAAGCATTTGGAGAGTTTGACTAGAAACATCCAGCGTAAAGCTTTTGCCCTGTTGAACTTGCTGCGGAACAGTGTTTTCGTCTTGCGGAACGACTTCACATCCGGTTTCTGCAGAATTATTGTTCAAAAGTTCACTTACCATAAGAGGTTGAACCGGTTGTTGAGGTTCATCGTCATTTTTTTCTACTTTTGCTTCCATACGCCCAAGTTTTGTAATAATTTGTTCATCACTATATCCTTGAGCTTTCAACGAAATACCTTTTTTGATTTTTTCCAGAGCTAAATCATCATAGAATTCCAAACCGTCATCATCTTCATAGATAGATTCGATTTTCCAATCCTCTAAAAACAAATCAAGCGAATGCTTGTCTATATAATAATTTTCCGTATTAAGACTTTTTAAAATACTTTCTCTATTAAACATCCGCTACACCCCAATTTTATCAATAATTTATACACATTATTTTTTCATAAGTCTGGCGATATCTCTATCTTGCGTCTTTTTAGCAATCGCCTCACGTTTATCGTAAAGTTTTTTACCCTTCGCCAAACCCAGTTCTATTTTAGCAAAACCATGAGTTAAAAACAATTCTAACGGTACAATTGTTACACCATCTTTTTTAACTTTGTCCTGAATCTTCAAGATTTCACGTTTTTGCAGCAATAATTTTCTCACCCTGTCAGGTTTATGATTGTAACGATTTCCCTGCTCATAAGGTGAAATATGCATTCCATATAAGAAAATCTCATTATCCTCAATCTTTGCAAACGAATCTTTTAGGTTTAACATTCCTTTGCGGATAGATTTTATTTCCGTTCCCGTTAACACAATCCCCGCAATAAATTTGTCAAAAATTAAGAAATCATGAAAAGCTTTTCTGTTTGTAGATATGACTTTCTTATCCATATGAGCATTATAATTCAAAACTTTGTGTTTGAAAAGCAGTTTATTTATTAAACCTGCTACCTTGGCTAGTGTCACGTTTAAGGAATTCTCTATCAATTTTATTCAAGCAATCAAGTTTTTTACCTATCCAACGAGGGGCAACAAGTTCTGTCCTTAAACCATTCCCTGCTAATCTGTGAATAGTTGTTTTTGGTGGCAAATATTCCAAAAAGTCGCAAACTGTTTTGACATACTCATCTTCTGACATAAATTCCAACTCACCACGGTTATACATATCTGCAACCTTTGTTCCTTCTAAAGCACAAAGCATGTGAATTTTCACTCCTTCAGGTTCAAGTTTTGCAATTGTTTGGGCAGTTTCCATCATCTCATCATAGTTTTCAAAAAGGTTCAAAATAACGTGCAAACAAGTATTTATCCCATATTCCTTCGTCTTTTCATAAGCATTTAAAAAGCATTTGTAATCATGCCCACGATTAATTTTCTTTAGAGTTTTGTCATGCACCGATTGTAAACCATACTCAACCCATGTATAATAATCCGGAACAAAGCCGGAAATAAGCTTCAACTTATCATCATCAACACAATCAGGACGAGTCCCTATAGAAATCCCTACTATATCAGGATGGTTTAATGACGCTGTATAGATTTTTTCCAACTCATCAACAGGTTTATACGTATTAGAAAACGCCTGAAAATATGACATAAATTTTTGAGCCTTAAAGCGTTTGGCAAGAGTTTCCGCTCCGACTGCTACTTGTTCTTCAACGCTTAATCTGTTTGAATGAGCTTGAGAAAAACTCCCGCCATCATCACAGAATATACATCCGCAATTTGATATTGTACCATCTCTATTTGGGCAGGAAAAACCTGCATCTATAGTTATCTTATAGACTTTTGCTCCAAATTTATTCTTTAAGTGTTGACTAAATTGGTTATACCTTTTATCAGTTCCGTTGTATTCCATATTAAAAGTTTAACATTAATATGCAGAAAAATATTTATTTGGTAAAATTTATATATATGAAAAAGGGAATTTTATTATTATTAGCATTATCATTGTTCACAAGTGGCACGTACGCAAGCGAAAACAATGACCTTAGAAGTTTATTTTTAAACAACAAAGCAACTATTTGCGGCATCAACATAAGAACGTTTAACGCAAAAGACACAAACGGGAACGGAATTATTGATAACGGCGAAGAGAGCGGGAATTTTATCAACGCTATTGAACGTTTGGACGAGATAAAATCACTCGGCATCAACACTTTACACGTACTTCCGATTACACCGGTAGGAAGACTTAAAGCTCTTGGAACAGCAGGTTCTGTTTACGCTATATCTGATTTTTGGAGCGTAAACCCTCAGCTTGTAGACAAGAATTCTGGACTAAGTGATATCGAACAAGCAAAGAAATTTATCAACGAATGCCACAAAAGAAATATCAGAGTAATCATAGATTTACCTAGCTGCGGAGCTTATGACTTATTCTTAACTCATCCGGAACTCTTTATCAAGGACGAAAGACAATGCTCAATCGTTCCGACTGATTGGACGGACGTTAGATTATTAAATACAGGAAACAACAAAAAGCTTAACGAAGATGTTCTTAACGCACACAAGAAGTTTGTAGACTTAGTGCTTGACTTAGGAGCAGACGGAATTAGAGCTGATGTTGCGACAATAAAACCATCTGCATTTTGGGAAGAAATTATCAAATACACCAGAGCCAAAGATAACGAATTTATGTTCTTAGCAGAAGCTTCTGACTCCTGGAGAGAGCCTCCAAGCAAATATGCAGAATTCACGCCGTATGACAAATTGCTTTTAGCAGGTTTTGACGGGTATTACGGAAGTTTCTTCAACCTGAAAGAATGGAACGCTCAACAGTTTATGGAACATGTGAAATTTAATCAGAAACTACTTAACTCTTATAAAGAGCCAAAGAGCGTGATATTAAGCTTCTCAACTCACGACGAAGTTAGCCCGATAATTTTGCATGGGAAAAATTTCTCCAACATGATTATTTGGCTGAATGCAACACTGCCATACAATCCGTACTGCATTGACGGATTCTTTAGCGGAGACGATTATATCTACCCTTGGGCAAACACAAAGGCACCAGAAACAAGCACTGATGACGATTATTACTTCGTACACAGAGGCAAGCTTGATATCTTCAATTTTTCAAGAAAACCGGAAGGTAAAGACGAAAAAATACTCAACAGTTTCAAAAAAGCGTACGCATTTAGAGCTGATAATGAAAATATCATAACAAAGGGTGATTTTACAGTTCTTAAAACACACAACAATCAAGTATTCGCATTCGAAAGAACACTTGAAAAAGAACATATAATTGTTATTGGGAACTTAGATTTTAAGAATATTCAAAACAAAGTTATAATAAACGCTCCGAGCATAAAACATAATGAAAATATGTCCGTGATAACAGGTGATGAGAACATAAAATCCGGACATCACAAATTGTTTGCGGATTTAGAAGCCGGAGAAATTAAAGTCATAAAATTTAGCGAAAGGAAATAAATATGCGAAATGAAATAGTATTTACAGGTATGCGTCCTACCGGAAAACTTCACCTTGGACATTACCTCGGTGTAATCGAAAATATGGTTAAACTTCAAGACGAATACAACTGCTACTACTTTATCGCTGATTGGCACGCTTTAACTACAAAATACGACAAAACAGAAGGCTTAAGACAAGATGTAATCGACGTTGCTACAGATTGGTTAGCTAGCGGAGTTGATCCGGAAAAAGCTACTATCTATGTACAATCACTTATTCCTGAAACTGCGGAATTACATATATATTTGAGTATGATTACACCTCAAAACTGGGTAGAAAGAGATCCTAACCTTAAAGATATGGCAAAGATTTTGCGTTCAAAAGAAGGTTTCGCCTCTCAAATTAATTACGGCTTGATGGGCTATCCTGTACTTATGACAGCTGATATTCTTACATTTAACGCTGATTATGTACCGGTAGGTATTGACCAAGTTGCTCACGTTGAATTAACAAGAGATATCGCAAGAAGATTCAATAATATTTATAAAACAGATTTCTTCAAAGAAACAAAACCGCTTCTAAACAACTGCTCACTGATTTGCGGATTAGACGGCAACAAAATGGGCAAGTCATTCAACAACGATATCAAGATTGCCGACACAGAAGAAGTTACCGCTAAAAAAGTGATGTCTGCTATTACAGACAGAAGCCGAATGAGAAAAGACGATTTAGGACATCCGGATGAATGCGAAGTTGCTTTCAAATATTGGCAAATATTTGGCAGTGAAGACGAAGTTTGTGCAATTCGCTCAGAATGCGAAAAAGGTCAGCGTGGTTGTGCAGACTGCAAAAGACAACTCGGTGCTAAGATTAACGAACGCTTCCACGAAATCAGAGAAAAGAGAAAATACTACGAAGCACACCCTGAAATCGTTGAAAAGATTCTTAATGAAGGTTCTGCACGTGCAAGAGTCGAAGCTCAAAAAGTATTAAAAGAAGTTAGAAAATTGGTTAGAATGTATTAATAAAAAGGTGAGATTTTTCTCACCTTTTTTATTAGCAAATTATTTTTTTAGGCGTTATAAATCAATATGAAGATTTTTAATAACATACCTAAATTTGGCATCGCACTTACACTAATCACGGCACCGTTTTTATCAAATGCAGCAAATCAACTGGAAAAAGAACCGACACAAGATGTATATGTAGCTAAAACACCATCAGTTAAAGGAAGTAATGATTCAATCTTTATTGCTAAAGCCCCAAGCCCAGCAATTAAAATCCAAGGTAAAATGAAGAATGCAAAATTTGTCGTTGATTTAAGTTCAAATATTTTATACAAATACGACAACGATGGCAATCCTGAAACAGCATACCTTGTAGCGAGCGGGAAAAAGAGTACGCCGACTCACAAGGGCGTTAGAATTGTAACTCACGTAGAAACATATCCTTATAATATGGCTCCAAAATACTCAAAGCGTCGCAGAAATCCGTCAGAATACGGCCCCCAAATTATCTGCGTCAACAAGCTTGACCCTAAAACAGGAGCACAATCCCCAACCGGTGAATTTATCCACGGCAACAATGACCCTGAATCGTTAGGCAAATATTCTTCTCACGGCTGTATCAGAATGGACAACGAAATTATCCAAGAACTGGCTAAAGAAGTAAAAGCAGGCGACATCGTTATCCTACAATAGCCGTTTACACTCTATTTTGACAACTCGCCATCTGAAAGTTGCAACTTTGTTTCCGCTTTTTTCAGATATTCAAATTTAAAATCATTATTATTACCATTAATTTTGTCTTCTAAATGGTAGCTTTTTGCTTCATTAACAACGTATTCCAAGTTTCTAAAAGAAAATTTTCGTTCTTCCATCCTTTGAGCTAAACTTTTTAATTCTTCATCATTGTTTTTTACAAAAGAATCATTACTCTTTATTTTATTCAAATTCATTTTTAACGCCTCATACAAACAATCTTTGTTTGGAAGCGGAACTTCTATAAGATTTTGAAAACGACTTATTGCTGCACTATCTAATTTATTATTTTTAGGCGAGATATTAGTCGTTCCTATTATTGTAACATTAGGAGTCCTTTCTTTTAACATTTCTAAATAATTCAAAAATACTGAACGTTCTTCTAATATACTAACCCAGTGTGTCCCTTTTGTTTTTTCAGTTATTTTATCGGCAGGAGCAAGCATAGCATCGATTTCATTAAATGTTACAACATAGCGTTTATTTGGATTATTTTCTGCTGTCTTTAATATTGTTTCAAATATACTTTTAAAATTTTGAACACCTTCACCTGCCCACATAGAATTATAATCCGAATTCATCACTTCTAAATATTCTGCATCTATTGATTTTGCAAAAATTTTAGAAAAAAATGACTTACCAGTACCCGGAGTTCCATATAATAATATGCGATTAGAAGCTTTTGGCTCACCTGTTTCTTTCAGTAAATTATTATCTGCCTTTAATTGATTTACCTGCCGCTTTAAAACATTTTTCAAATCAATATTAAGAGTTTTACAGTCTTCAATCGTTGGAATTGAGCTATTATTTTTTAAAGATTCAAATTGGCGAATATTTGCAGATATTGTTTTTTTCTTATTTTTAAACAACTCTAAAATTGTTTTCAAATTCCACACAAACATACCACCCAATATAATTATCCCAGTCAAACCAGAAATAAAAATTTGTCTCTCCTGTTGTTCTACAATCTTTCTTTTGTAATCTAAATCCGTATTTATTTGCATAGCTGCATTTTTGCCAATAAGAGAATAGTCACCCTTTTTGTCAAAGTTTTTATATGCAATATAATTACTATTAGAATTTGAATTGATTGGGAGAATCATAAGATGTGGTATCCTTAGATGTTTAATACTTTAAATTTAAGATAATAAATAGGATTATTCAGGTTTATTTTTATCATTTTCATCCAATTTATCTTCAATTAAACCACCCGCAATGCCACCGACATGTGCACCTACTCCGGCACCACAGGCTCCAACTCCAGAGAATCCAACAGCGGCTACTGCAGCACCTAGCCCTCCTGTTGCAACTACAAAAGCAGCAGCACCAACTCCAACCAGAGCACCACCTATCATTCCAATTAAGGCACCTCTGTCACCCTTAAAAGAAACCGTTTGTTGAGAAACATTATTTATTGTTTTATTTGTATTTACTCTATCAAAACTTTTTCTCTTTTGCATATTACCATAATAATTTTGATTAATAGCCTGAATTCTCATTTTTATACTCCTTAATAAATTAACACATCTAAGATATATCACAGAAACTAAATATGCACAATACACAAAAACGCATATTGTAACATATTTTAATGTGTATTCATAGAAAAATCAAAATTACATAATAAAATATTGTTTATTAATTATTTATTTTACTTTTTCTTTTCACTTCTTGTTCTTATGGAAAGTCTGATTGGCGTTCCCATAAATCCAAACGCTTCTCTTAGTTTGTTTTCCATATAACGTTTGTAGTGATCTTTCATCAAATCTTCATTATTCGCAAACAAAATGAATGTTGGCGGTTTAATCGCAGCCTGAGTCGAATACATAATTTTCAAACGCTTGTTGCGTATAGTTTGTGGTGGATTAAGAGCATAAGCTTCATTAACAACTTTGTTAAGCAAACCTGTAGAAACTCTCTTAGTACGTTCGTTTTGAACTTCTACAACTCTTGTAAAAATCTGATTTAATCTCAAATGAGTTAACGCACTGATATAGATTTTTGGAACATAATCCAAGAACGGGATTTCATGTGCAATTTTTTGCTCAAACTTA
>CAKVIM010000018.1 GCA_934754775.1 uncultured Candidatus Melainabacteria bacterium
GTTTTAATAGAGGGAGGCGAATTGAGAGCTTTGCTCGAGTGAGCCGTATAAAGATATGAGTCCACTGCGGCAAATAAAAAAGACCTCTTTCACAAGAAGTCTTCTTTATATGGGCCGCAGTGGACTCGAACCACCGACCTCACCCTTATCAGGGGTGCGCTCTAACCACCTGAGCTAGCAGCCCGTATTTTGTTTTCATACCAATTCTTAAAGCTATTTACTCTTTAGAACCTCGGCAAGTTCTAATGTATCATGAACATTTTTTTTAATCAAGTGTTTTATTTGTTAAAAAGTTTTTTTTAGAGTAAAATCGTATTCGGAGATAATTTTATGACGATTTTATACATTTATATCACACTTTTTACACTATATTTTATAGCTTTGGCATGCACGAATCTTAAATCAAGAAAAAAAATAAGAGATAAATATACATCCAAAGACTCAAACATTTGCGTTGCCGTATACGCAACGGGTGAAGCTAAAAACCTTGAAAACATTATTCAACAACTTAAGAACCAAGAATATTCAAAACAAAGATATATTATATATGCAATTTTAGATAAATGCGAAAATGCTAACCTTGAAGTTACTCTACAAGGCGATTTGGACGTAAATGTTATTAATGTAAATAACCTAGAGCCTATAGGCAAGAGCCAAGCATATTCTATACTTGCAGAAAAATTGTTTGAAGCCAAAAACCTTGACGCCTTCGTATTTCTAGATGCAAAAAACAATGTCGATTCAGATTTCTTAACCAATGTAAATTATTATCTAACAAAGCATGACGTTTTCATGCCTATGGTTAGTTACATTCCTGACGATAAACCTTTAACATTCTGGGAAAATGTTCAAGCAACCTACGCAAGATACTGCTCTAAATTCATATATTCAGCTAGAACACGACTAAATCTTACAAACTTAATTAACACAGACGCATTTATTATAAAAAAAGATGTGCTCAACAAAATTGGCTCATTCGATTTTCAAGATAAAACAGCAGAAGTAAAATACACACTTAAATTGGCAAAAGAAGGCATCATAGCTGCATTTGTCGACGATTTAAAAGTGTACACTGCGATTTCTAGCTACGATTCCAGAATCCCATCGTTATCAAACAGAATAAATATATTCTGGAACAATTTTACGCACTCGCCGAATCTCAAAAGCCAAGAATACGTTTGTTCACTCATAACCCCAAATTTTTGGGCTTGCGTTCTTGCTTACGCAATACTTTTGGGACATTCATACAAATTCCCGTTCTGGGTTAGCTACACTGCAATACTTATAACATTCATAATTCTTGCATTAGCGTTCTGCTTGAGTCTTATGAGTGCAAAAATCTACGCAAAAGAATTCATCTATCTTTTTGCATACCCAATTTATTCATTCGCTCACATAATCAGAAACTTACCGCCAATCAGAGGTGTTAGAAACTTCGTAAGCGGACGCAACAAAAAGCATGACGTTGAAAAAATGGTTACAAATGTAATTGTTACAGACGGTAAAAATGACTACCAATGTCAATTAGAATTAATTTCTGATAACGGTCTTGCTAGAGTTAAATTTATTAACAAATCAAAATCATATACAACTAAAAATAACCACCTGAGAATGGTTGACGCAATCAGAGAATTATCTGCAAAACTGAACGATTACGGGCTGTCTCTCAAAATTTGTCAATGCTGCAAATACTTCCAACCTGTTGTCGACGGCTCCACTAACATGGTGAAAGGTTGCTGCAACTGCCAATTCCAAGGTAGGGTTGAAGGCGACATAATCCCAACACTGGTTTGGAACACATGCCCTCGATTTGAAGAACAAAATATTGTTAACTTATTCTAGGGGGGGTAAATGGGGTAAATGTGATTTAGTCGGGATAGAGCCTACTAGATGTACGCAAGGCAAATGCGTTTTAGTTGGAATAGAAACTACTAGATTGATGAAAAGCATGCTAGTCAATATACACAGGGTCCATCAATCTCAATTTGAATTTACTTCCCGCAGGGATTGAAACATGCCCGCCTTTAGAGAAGAATGCACAAATCGGCGAAGTCAAAGTATTTAGCCCCAAGCAGATTGTTCCATATGCAAACGGAAACGGAGAAAGAATGAGTGTTGAGCCTTCTCCACCCAAATTTACGGTCAGCGTCATCATCTTATTAAAAATTGTTCGCCCCCAATTTCCCTTCTTATAAGTTGTTTTCAAATATGTTCTATCACCCTTTATATTATTCAGAAAAACTTTCTTAGAATCAGCTTTAACAACATATGCGTTAACCGGAATATATTGTCCCTTATAAGTCATGCTCTTAACTCGTATCACGACAAGTCCGCCATTACATGTAATTTGCGGTTGGTGAGTTTCAATAATTTCACCGGTAAAAACAGTTCCCGCAGGAATCGTGTATTTTTTCTTCACAATCGGACTCTTTACAGCAAATTTCACAGAATTACCTTTTTGAAGCCAGTCATTAATTTTGGTTGAGTTCACAACGTCAAAAGTCGTACCGGCATGGATTTTAACATTCCCCTTGCTCGCCGGAGAATACTGAGGAGTTGTATTAAAATTAGTAAAAGTCTGTTTTGGAACTTCTGTTTGCAGAGAAGAAGCCGCAGGCTGAGTTTTTACGATATCAGGCAAAGCCGGTAAAACTTCTCCTGCATCTTCTGTATGTGTATCCTTTTGAAGCTTAGACGAATTGTAATTTTTTCTAATATCATCATCAACAGTCATGTCCAAATCCAGAGCATATGAGAACTGGCATGTCAGCAAAAATATAATTGGTAAAATTGATAATCTTTTCATAAAACCCTCACTTGATTTCCTTCTATAAAAGAGGATTCAACAGCATTTTCATTTGATTATAAACAATTGTAACAAAATATTCACAAACTAGCAAAAAGTATTTTGGTTTGTTTTACTATAAGTGTGTAGACATTATTTAATTTAGATTGGAAACTATGATGATGAAGATTCATACAACGCAAAATCTAACCTCCATTAGGAGAAATCAAGATTCAACCAACAGTGCAGTTATCCCTAATGATGAGATTAGATTAAATTATTCAGAGCAAATGCGACAATCGCATCTTTTTGACCAGCCAGACTCGTTTGAGGGCAGAGTGTCTTTTAAAGGTAAAAAAGGACCTACTGTAAAAGATGCTAAGAAAGTTATAAACACAACAAAAAAATTAGTTGGTGATATTGCAAAAGAAAGCCAACCCGAGATGAAAAGAGGGGACAGTTTAAATGACAGTCCTCTTTTTAATAAAATATTAAACTTCGCCAATAATGAGCTTCTTGCGACAGCATCAATTGCAGCTGTTGCCTGCATGCTTCGTGCTATAACAATAGGAGCATTGCCAGCTAAAGACGAAAATACAAAGATTAATAATAAATATGCAATAGGTCACACCTTAGCTTCAGGAACTGTAGGTTTTGCAACAGCATTTCTTTTAACAGCACCTTTTAAGGGTGGTGCCGATTATGTAAGAAAAAATTTGTGGAAAAATATGTCTGAAACAACTCTAAAACGTTTTCATCCGCATTTGAACATTGAATCAATTACCGAAAATGGTAAAAGATTAGACATGAAACATTGGAAAGACAAAGCTAACAATAAATTTAGTCAAGAAATTAGAAATTGTGCTTATTTACCGGAATTTAAACAAATTGGCGATGTTTCAGAACAAACATTCAAACATATTTTAAAAGTAGATGCCGATTGGGCTTCTCAAAAGGGTAAGTCTTTTAATGATGTAGTCTTAAAAGATGGTTCAAAATTATATGACAAAATTGATATGTCTAGATTAGGAATTGTTGTAGATGAAGAAGGAATGAATAAAGCACAAATTCTGTTGAAGGATATTGATAAATCATACTTAGAAAACATCATCAAAGATTCAAAGACGAATTGGGGCAATCTCGACATAAACTCAGTATATAAAAATGGAGAGGTTGTTGACTTCAGACAATGGAAAGATGTTAATGGCAAAGAATGGAAGTTAGATTTAGACGAAACTTTTGTAGCTTCACCATATGAAACATTTGCAGATTATCGTCCTCGTATTACCGGTGAGAAACGATTTGACAAAAAAGAAAAAGTTTACAAATTTAGAACATACCAGAATAATGGTGTAAATGATAAGTTAGGAACAAAAATCTCTGATGAAATGCTTGAAAGCGATGCTAAAAATGAAGTATTATTTAAATTCTTAACATACTTCCCCGATTTAGCGTTTAGAATTCCAATAGCAATGACAACAGTAGCGTTAATACCATGGATGTTGAAAAATTTCTTAGGTTTAGAAAAGAAAAAAGCCCCTGAACAACAACCTCAAAAGGTTCTAGCTGAAAATAATAAAGAGAAGAATACTAAAATTGACGAAAATAAAGACGTCAACAATGTAGCTTTCAAAGGTGGTAAAAAAGAGCCAAATTGGTTTGTCAAAAAACTTGGCGAATATTATGGTAAACCTTTAATGGAAAAAGAGTGGGTTGCTAATCTTACAAGCCATTTAACAAAACTTCCAGGAAGAACAACTCAGCACATGTCTGTTTTGGGTTCTCTAATTACAAGTGGTATGTACGTCCAACAAACATTAAAAAAGAAAGAATTGGATCCAGATAAACGTAGAACGTTAGCCGTAAACCAAACTCTTGGCTTCTTTGTTCCAACAATAGCAGCTTATTTTGTAGATTCAAAAATTAATAATTGGGTAAAACAAAAAGAATACAGATTTACTGGTAGACAGCAACACAACATAGATGTTGCAAAATTAGAAGGAAATTTTGCAAAAGCGAAAGCAATTGAAAAAACATTAGGAACTAAGAAAAATGGCGTAAGAATCTTGGCTGACCTAGTCACCTTTACATTAATCTATAGATATGTTGTACCTGTTCTTGTTACCCCTATTGCAAACAAAATTGGTGATAGATACAATGCGAAACTTGCTGAAAAAAGAAGATTAGCTCAAGAACAACAAAAACAAAATGTATAACGTATAAACAAAATAATACTTACAGATAACTGCACTTACAAAAAGTGCAGTTATTTTATTATCAAAAAATTTTTTTCTAACAACTCTGTAACAACACTTTCGACAGATTTAAAAATGTCATCATAAGAATACTCTGTCATAAAATCTTTAATTTCACTTATAATTTTATCTATGGACGTTTCTCCATCCATTTTTGAAATTATTAAATAGCTAGCATAATTACCTGCCCAAATTTCATTGTTGCTAAAATTCAGCAAATAAAATTTATCAATTCCATATTCCATGCGTTTTAAAACGTATGGTGCTAACTTGTAAATTGATGTTTTATCCATGTTGTTCCTTTAAATATTCTTCAAAATAACTGCATTCAGCTGGAGCACAATTTATATCTCCATATTTTTTATAAGCACTTGCCATACATCCTGTATTACAAATAGTGATATATTTGCAATTTTTGCATTTAGTTGTTGTCAAATCTCGGACTTGAAAGTAAGGAGAATTAAATCGATTAGCCCAAATATCATAGAAATTATGTTCTCTTAGATTCCCCAATATAGCATCATTACTCTCATCTGCAGAGCAAAAAAAGATATCTCCATTCGCTGCTATAGTGAACTTATTGTGATTGTGACAGGAAAGACACTTATTAACAATTGTATTGTTTTTGATTACTTTTGTTAAATAGTTATCAAGAAGTTTTCTTCCATAACAGTTGTTTACAAAATCGAAAAAATCTAGAGTTTTTAACTTTATAAAAATATCCGGATAATTCTGGATTTCTTTATAAAACATGTAATTAGTTTTAAAAACTTGTTCTTCGGATAATTCCAAATATTTATGTTTATCATTACAGACATTAAACCTATTAATAGAAAGCTTATGTACATCTAATTCCCTACATAAATCAAATATATTTATAGCATTATCAGCATTTGTTGATGTAAGAGTAAAATTTATTTGAACAGGTATATTAAACTCTCTTAGTAATTTGATAGAATCAACTGCTTTTTCAAAAGTACCACTACCTCTTATAAAATCATGTGTGTTAGGGTCAACACCATCTAAACTTACTTGCATTAGATCGGTTTTTGAATAGATAGATTGTGCCAATTCTTTTACAATATTATTACTCAATAACACACCATTAGTTTGTATTGTCAATGGCACATAATATGATTTTATGTATTTTATAATTTTCAAGATGTCGTTGTTTAAGAATGGTTCTCCTCCGGTTAACAATATTGACATTATATTCAAATCATTTATTAAAAAATCAAGTAAATTTATAATATCGGAAAAATTAAAATCATTGTTTGGATTATATTTTTCTGGAATATCGGAGAAAAAACAATGTTTACAACGCAAATTACAAGCAGAAGTTATTTTAAGAAAAACATTAATAGGATATTCATAAATAAATCCCTTTGGAAGAGAATATTTATATTTTTGTATACAAGAGAGCAAATCCAAATCAATATTTTTGGATTTGCTCTCCTTTTTGTTTCTTTCTACAAATTTTTCAAAACAATAATCTAAAATTTCATTTGCAATCATAGTTTACAAATTTTACACACAATACTCTCTTAAATAGCATTCAGCAGGGTCTTCTGGTCCCTCATATTCACTGCATTTCATAACAAAAGTATCTGCAGAATTAGGTTCTTTTAAAGTGTGCCCAACTCCCCAAAGACCAAGACCGCCCATTGCAATTTTTGCTGGCAATTCAATCTGTTTTGAAAGATTTTTCATTTTGTTTTTACTACTCAGCATCAACCTACCAACATTAGATAAGTTTGAACTAGATACACCTCTAACCATTTATATTACCTCACTAAAAATACAATAGAAATTGTATAATAATTAATGAATAATGTCAACAATATTTTATAATTCGTACATTAACCATACATTTTTTTTGTAATCATAACCATTATGTAAAAACATCTCTAAATCTTTTCTAGAAGAAGATATGGGAGTACAACCTGCACGCAAGTATAAAAACACTGGTGAGTGTTTTATATTGTCAAATGCAAATGCTTCTAGAAATGCCTTTTTTACATTGTTTTTCATTCCAAATTCTTTCAAACACACGATTAAAGGAGCAGATGCATTTTGATATTTTTTCGGGTTATAATTCTTTAAATTTTTAATATAGTAATATTTTTCATTATTTTGTAAAAGTTTATCCATAATATCAGATGGTACCATATTATCTTCACCCATTAACTTTTTCATTTTTTCTTGATTAAAAGCTTTTAGATACACCTCTGCGATTTCATTATCTGTAAACGAATTTGAAAGCTTTTCATTCAAGTTATTTATGCTGGCAACATTACAAGTTCTAGCATAGTATCCGTATTTTTTTGTAATCATTGGGATTTGTTCATATAACTTTTTATCATATTTATAAATCTTAAATCGATACCCTCTATCTGTATTTGCAAATGTCATTATTGCAGGAATATTTTTATTTTGATTTATATCAAAAATATTTAAATGCTTTAATAAAATATCACCATTTGGGAGAGTATCACCAATTTTAAAAGCCTTATTTATATTAGAAAATAAAATTGTTTCAATATTTTTAGTCTGCACACCATTGTTCAAAAGCAAAGCCTCAATTGCATCATATTGTCTTGACAACAACTCCAAATGTTTAATTTCTTTTTTCGTATATAAAAAATCATAAAATTTTGCATCACATTGAATATAAGTTGAAATTTCTTTCAATAGTTTATTTTTTTGCTCTAAAAGATATTTTAAAGTATCGCCAGACAAATTACGCACATTGAACTTCAAGTGATTGCCAACCTTATTCTTTATTATATTATTTAAAACATCTCTTGGATGAATCATTATATTGTCTTTTGATGTATATTTTAAAAACTTCTTATTTCTACCGCTAATTACAATAGGGTTTTCCAAATATGGCAAGCTAACCTCTTCTGGTACACTAGATAAAATTAATTCATTTGCTACCTTTGATTTCAAAAAAACTTTTTTTATCTTATCCAAAATCTTTGAAGAATAAGAATCGGCAAGAGTTAGATAACAAAATTTGCCAAAAGTTTTAACATCCTTGCCACTATCTAAAACTATTTTATTCACATGTGTTAACAAAGAATCTCTTAACAGTTCTTTTTGTTCAATTGGATATTTTGAAACATCATTTTTTACCTTATAATAATAATCAATATCTGCTTTATCCCACACGCCAGTTTGAAATATCAAATTGTAAACATTTTGATACTTAGGTTCTTTTGATGATTTTGATACACACTTCAAATCACTTAGCCTAAAGAATAAGTTTGATTTTTTTAACATAACATATGTTATACTACAAAGGACAATTTATATAAATTAAAAATTTCAAACTTTTTTATTGTATAATTAATTCTATGGAATTAGTTTTTTTAGAAGAAGTTGAGTCGACAAATAAATATGCAAAAGAGCATATAAAAAATTTTAATGACATGACTCTAATATACACTGATAATCAGACAAACGGGCGTGGAAGATTAGATAGAAAATGGTCTTTCGGCGGAAAAGATAACATCTACGCAAGCATAATCTTAAAACCTTCGAATGAAATGAAAGAAATTTACTCAAATCTTACGCAATATTTGTGTGTTATACTTGCCCAAACCTTCGAAGAATACGGAGTTACACCGACAATAAAATGGCCAAATGATATTCAAATAAACGGCAAAAAAATCTCAGGGATTTTAGCCGAAGGCGTAATCGAAAACGGAAAACTTGAAGGTTTAATCCTAGGATTTGGCATAAATTTAAACACAAAGATAGATTTTTTATCCAAAATCAATCAGCCTGCAACATCTTTAAATATTGAAACGGGGCGTTTTATAGATAAGAAAATTTTCTTAAAAAAACTGTTAGAAAAATTTTGTTTGTTATATGATAGTTTTATTGAGAATGGATTTACATTTATCAAAAACGACTACATAAGAAGAGCCGGCTTTCTCAATAAAAATGTGACCGTTAAGGTATTTGACAAAGAAATTTGCGGAATCGCAGAAGATATTACCGATAACGGTGCGTTAATTCTAAGAGATGAAAATTATAAAAAACATATACTTTTAATAGGAGATATTTTATGAATGAATTATTAGCACAAGGTTTAGCCGTAATGTGCATTGGTATGGGAACTGTTTTGGCATTTTTATGCACTACAATCCTTTCAATGTTCGTTATGTCTAAGATAGTTAGAAAATTGAACGAGATTTTTCCGGAAGTCATCCCTCAACCGGCTGGCGGAAGAGCTAAAAAATCAATTGCAGATGATGCAGAAATCGCAGTTGCAATCTTATCTGCAATGTTCAAGAAATAAACTAATTAAATTTTAAAGCAATATAAAAGGAAAGGTAAAATTATGTCAAAAAAACTTATTAAAGTTATGGATACGTCATTCCGTGACGGTTTCCAATCAATTTACGGGGCAAAAGTTCTTGTAGATGATTTTATTCCAGCTTTACAAGCAGCAGTTAATGCAGGTTTGAAACACTTCGAAACAGCTGGTGGTGCAAGATTTCAAGCTCCAATATTTTTCTGTAACGAAAATGCTTTTGAAACAATGGATAAAATCAGAGCAGCTGTTGGTCCTGACGTTAAATTGCAATCTCTAGCTAGAGGCGTTAACGTTGTTGGTCTTAACTCTCAACCTCGTGATATTATCGACTTACACGCAAAAATGTTTGCAAAACACGGTGTTAACGTAGTTAGAAACTTTGATGCTTTGAACGATGTTAACAACTTGGTTGATTCTGCAAACTCAATTAAAAAATATGGTATGCAACACGAAGTTACAATCACTATGATGGAACTTCCTTATGGTTGCGAAGGCGCACATGATGTTGCTTTCTATGAAAGAGTTTTAAGAAATATCTTAGATTCAGGCTTACCATTTGACAGCTTGGCATTCAAAGATGCATCTGGTACTTCTCACCCTAGAAAAGTTTACGAAACAGTTAAAATGGCTCGTGAATTGTTAGGTCAAGATGCACACATCAGATTCCACTCTCATGAAACAGCAGGTACTGGTTTAGCTGCTTACTTAGCTGCTCTTGATGGTGGTGCTGACGGTATTGATTTGGCTATGAAGCCTGTTTCAGGTGGTACTGGTCAACCTGATATTATTTCAATGTGGCACGCTCTTCGTGGTACTGAATACGATTTAGGCTTAGATATTAAGAAAATTATGGAAACAGAAGAAATCTTCAAAGAATGCATGAAAGATTATCCAATCTCTCCAATTTCTTTGGCTGTTAACCCAATTCTTATCCAAGCTCCACTTCCTGGCGGCGCAACAGCTACAACTGTTAATCAATTAAAAGATATGGGTATGTTAGATAAGTTCCCTAAACTTATCGCTAACATGAAAGAAGTTGTTGAAAGAGGCGGTTTTGCTACATCTGTAACTCCGGTTTCTCAATTCTATGCACAACAATCATTCTTGAATGCAATTACTCCTGAACCATGGCAACAAGCTAACCCTGGTTACGCAAAAATGCTTCTTGGTTACTTCGGTAAAACTCCTTGCGAACCTGATCCAGAATTGGTTAAATGGGCTCAAGAAAAAGTTGGTATGGAACCTACAACTGAAAAAGTTGTTGATATTAACGAAAAAGATCCTGAAAAAGGTATTGAAGCAGCTAAGAAAAGACTTGAAGAAGCTGGACTTCCTACAACTGATGAAAACATCTTTATTTCTGCAGCTTGCAAAGACGGCAACGTAGATAAAGGTATTGAATTCTTGCTAGGCAAAGGTCACGTTTCTGTTAATAAATCTGCTAACAAAGCAGCTGCTCCTGCAGCACAAGCTTCAGCTTCAGGCGAATACACAATCAAAGTTAACGGCAAAAACTACGCAGTTAAACTTGATGGTGAAAACAAAGCTACAGTTAACGGCAAAACTTATGATATCAACGTTAAAGCCGGTATTGAAACAAAAGCGGCAGCATCAGGTGATGGTGAAGAAGTTAAAGCAGGTTTACCTGGTAACGTATTGAGAATCGAAGTTTCTGAAGGCGATGAAGTAGCAGAAGGCGATGTATTGTTAGTTGTTGAAGCTATGAAAATGGAAACAGAAATCAAATCACCAAAAGCCGGCACTGTTCAATCAATCTTGGTTGCTCAAGGCGACAAGGTTGTAAGCGGTCAAGCATTGGTTACTTTGGGTTAATAAGGGGAGGTAAATAGTTATGAATATTGCTGACGGTTTACATACTCTCTGGGACTCAACTGGTATAATGGGTTTTGTGCATTCTGCACAAAACGCCGTTGCCGACCCAAACTTGCAAGGTTTTGAACAAATCTTGCACATGCACGGACAATGGATTATGATTTTAATTTGCTTGTTCTTGCTATGGCTTGGTATCAAAAAACAATTTGAACCATTGCTTCTTGTTCCTATCGCATTCGGCGGTTTGTTATCAAACATCCCAATGCCTTTAGGTGAAGAAATTGCAGGTCCAAACGGTTTCTTAGGTATCATTTTTGAAGCCGGTATTCACAAAGGCTTGTTCCCATTGATTATTTTCATGGGCGTAGGTGCAATGACAGACTTCGGTCCTTTGATTGCTAACCCTAAAACAGCTCTTTTAGGTGGTGCTGCTCAATTCGGTATCTTCGGTGCTTTGTTGATGGCATACTGCTTATTCGGTTTCTCAATGCCAGAAGCTGCATCTATCGGTATTATCGGTGGTGCTGACGGTCCTACTTCAATTTATGTAACAACAAAATTGGCTGAAAACTTGCTTGGACCTATCGCAGTTGCAGCATACTCTTATATGGCTTTAGTTCCTGTTATCCAACCTCCTATAATGAAGTTGTTTACAACAGAAGCTGAACGTAAAATCCAAATGACTCAGTTAAGAGATGTTTCAAAGAGAGAAAAAATTGTATTCCCTCTAATGATTCTACTTCTTTGCGTAATCTTACTTCCAAGCGCTTGCCCTCTTTTAGGTGCATTATGCTTCGGTAACTTATGTAAAGAATGCGGTGTTGTTGAAAGATTGTCTGACACTATGCAAAATGCCTTAATCAATATTGTTACAATATTCTTAGGCTTGTCAGTTGGTTCAAAATTATCAGCAAGCCAATTCTTAACAGTTCAAACATTATTCATCTTATTACTAGGTGTAATTGCATTCTCACTTGCAACTGCAGCCGGTGTTTTGATGGCTAAATTAATGAACTTATGTTCAAAAGAAAAAATCAACCCACTTATTGGTTCAGCAGGTGTTTCTGCAGTTCCAATGGCAGCTCGTGTATCTAATAAAGTTGGTCTTGAAGCTAACCCTCAAAACTTCTTGTTGATGCACGCAATGGGTCCTAACGTTTCAGGTGTAATCGGTTCTGCTGTTGCTGCCGGTGTTCTATTAGCACTTTGTCACTAAGAGAAATTAGAGTCAGGCTTTTTATCTGACCTACATAATAAAAAAGAGGGGCGAACCTGCGGTTCGCCCCTCTTTTTTTACGTCTTTTCTTGTAGCTCCTCAAGAAAGCTCAATTACATTTTACCCCTTTACCCTTACGTCAATCTAGTAGTCCCTCCTCTAAACCAATTACATTTACCCCTTTACCCCTACCGCAAAAAAGGCACCGCCAAACATAAATGTTTGGCGGTGCCTTTTTTAAAAACATATTTTATTTTGAGGGCGTTACGTTAATAAACGGAACGGAACCACCCATCATATATTGAGGCATTTTACCATCCCATTTTTGAACAGCTTCATACTGCACCAAAGATTTGTTTTGACTCAAAGCTTTTGCTCTGATTGCCATTGATTTTGCTTCTGCTTCTGCCGCAATAAGTTTTTGCTTCGCTTCTTCTTGAACCTGAACAGTTTTATTTTTAGCTTTCAATGCGTCTTGTTCAGCTGTAACCTTACTTTCAATCGCACGCTCAAATACCGCTGAATAATTAATTTCTGTCATCTGAAAATCAGTTACATTGATATAATTATCCGCCAATTGGCTTTGAAGCTTAAACAAAATATCACCGGTTGCTTTTTCTCTGTTTGCAATTAAATCTTGAGCATTCCATTTCCCGATAATATCTTTAATCGTACCTTCTACAACAGGAGTCAAAATCGTGCTTACGTAATCCATTCCAACTTCTTGAAATAACTTGTTAACTTTATCCGGCTGAACGTTATAATTGATTACATAAGTAATTCTTGCTTGTTGAATGTCTTTTGTATAAACAGAGGTGGTTAATGTATTTTTCTGAGTCTTTACGTTCATTGTTCTAAATTTTTGTATAAAAGGAAATATCAGGTGCAACCCTTCTCCATAGCATTGCGGTTCAACTTCACCTAATCGAATTTTTATACCTCTTTCCCCTGGACCAACCATTACAAAGGGATTACACATAACCAAAAAACAAACCAGTAAACACAGCACCAAGACCGGCATACCAAAAAACTTTTTGTCCATCTTTTTCCTTTCTTTTATATTTAGGCTAAAACTACTTCAAGGCTATTAGAGCTAAAGCTACGTAAAAAGCTGCAACAATTAGCACAAAGCTGCCAAAGACAATAAGCATTTGTTTTCCGTACGCTTGATAAAGGTTTTTACCGGTAATATAGCAGCAAGTTATAATACACAAATTAACTAAAATCACTAATGATAATAGCAACATCAAAACTCTAACGACCATTACGCCTCTCTTTCAATAAATATTATAATAAAGATGACTTTTTCATTTATCATTTATTAAGACGATTTTGGTTTGATAAAGTTTATGATTGAATCGGCACATTTTTCCCAACTAAAGTTTTTAGCTCTGATTAGACCTCTTTCTATAGAGAGTTCTCGATAAAATTTGTCATAATACATTTTTTCATAAGCATTTATTAAGGCTTCATCGTCATTTGGGTCAATTTGTATGCCGGCATCACCAATGACTTCAGGTAAAGAGGAGCAATTAGAAGTAATTACAGGACAGCCGCATTTCATCGCCTCTAGTACCGGAAGCCCAAAACCTTCGTATAAAGACGGATAAACAAACATCATTGCGTTTGAATAAAGTTTTGGTAAATCTTCATCCTTAACATACCCAAGAACCTCTATTTTAGATTGGTCAAAATTTCCGATTGCTTTAGCCAATTCGTTTTTAAACCTATCCCAAATGCCGCCTGCTAACACAAGCTTTAAGTCCTTGATTTTATTCTTTTCGATAAATTTAAAGAAGTTTTTTATGGCAAAAATGAGATTTTTTCTTTTACCTAAAGTGCAAAGTGAAAAAACGTATTTTTCTGTTTTTGGGGCTTCTGTTGGACGAAAAGACTCGTCTACTCCTAACAAAGTCGTTTTTATATTCGCTTCATTCAGATTAAAATAATTTAAGATATCACGTCTAGTGCATTCTGAATTCGTCAAATAAAAATCGTTTTTATTAATCGTATTATAAATCCTATAGCACCAAAGACTTTTATTGGTTGGAATTTTTCCTTTTTCTAAAATTGGAATAATATCGTGAATCATTCTAAAGCGTTTCAAGTTTGAAGCCAAAATTTCATCAGAGGGAGCCGTAAAGGGGCTAAAATAGGCATCAAACATTTTTAGTTCCGCAAGATTTTTTTTGTTTTTATGATGAAAAAGATTTTCATACAGCCTTGAAAGATACATCATTCCAAATTTATTGCTATTATTCTTCGTTTTTATCGAATAATTCATCTTTGCAAAAAACAGATTAACAATAGAATTCTCGTTCAGAAGCTCAAGACCTTTAAATTCTTCAACTTTAGCAATAATATCTTTCAAAAAATAATAACGTTTAAAATCACAATAAAGGGTTAATTCTATATCTTCTCTTTTTTTGAATTCTCTAAAAAGATTAAGAGCAACAAAAAACACACCGGCTCTATGCCCCGACTCTTCCAGATAATAAGATAATTCTGTCGCATCAAAAAGAAGTTTTAATCTGCCCATAATTACATTTTACATCAAACTATTTTATGCTACATTATGATTATGCAAGCTAAAACCAATAACAAACCGTTAATAAGCGTAATTATTCCGGTACACAATACTGCAAAATTTTTGTCTAAGTGCTTAAAATCGATTATTAATCAATCTTTCAAAGATATTGAAATAATTTGCATTGATGATGCGTCTAAAGACAAGAGCTTGAACATCCTTCAAAAGTATTCTTCACAAGATGAAAGAATACAAGTTTTTGCGAACAAAACCAACATCGGAGCTGGAGCGACAAGAAATTTTGGTGTAAAAAACGCTTGCGGGAAATATATTTATTTTCTGGATTCAGACGATTGGCTTGAAAAAGACGGACTAAAAAAACTTGCAGACACGCTTAAAAAGTTTGGCGAAGTTGATATAATATCATTTTTGCACTATAACGTGAATGCTGCAACTCTTATAAAACGAGAAGAACCAAAAGTTCCGGAAAGTTTAACTAACAAAATTTTGGACATATACGATACGCCTGAATGCATTCAATATTTAGGATACGGAATGACGAAGCTTATTAGAAAAAATTTTCTAATCGAAAACAAAATCGAATTCAATAACGACAAGTGTTTTGAGGATGTTGACCATTTTTTAGAGCTTACACCGAAAATTAAATCTATACTTTTTATTAATGAGAAGATTTTTAACTATCGAGTTTTAAGAAGTGGGTCAATTATTTCAAAAAAAGATGATTATATCGAGTATTTGATAAAAGATACCCAAAAAGCTGAAGAGTTATCAAAAGATTTTCCACCAAAAGTCAGAAACGAATTGCTCAAAAAATTGTACGCAACATTAGCTTACACAGCACTTATAATTTATTCGAATTCCAAAATGACACATTCTGAATTAAAACATATTTTTGAGGATTGCATTGATTATAATGTGCTAAAAGAAAACAATATGAAGTATTACCTTGACATGCGAAGAAAAATAACATGCGGAAATGAAACCACATTTTTTCTGGAAAATTTCTTAAGAATGCGAATAAAAGACTTCTTCCCAAGCTTTTTTAGCACCTACAAGAACCTAAAAGCCACTATTTATAAGAGATTTTGTTCATAACATTTTGTCCGTAATATCTCATAAGATTTGCAAGCTGCTTATCATTTTGACCTTTTGAATTAATTTTATAAAGCGATTTTCGGCTCTTTAAAATCTGGGCTATAAAATCAGTGCAGGTAAGCGTTTTAATATGATTTCTTACAACCCTGATTTTTCGATTGTGAATCAACGACATTACCCAAAACCAGATATCGTCCGCAAACGGAGCTTGTTTTAGAAAAATATCCTCTCTCAAAACCTCTTTTGAAAAACAATTCGGCGGATATAAAACTCCACCAACGCCTGTCAAAAAGTTATCAAATCTTGCCCCCTCTTCTTCTACGTGCTTCGTCCAAGTTTCATAAGGCATAAGCTCATTATCTTTTACCAAAACCCTATGAGCCCTGTGTACTTGAATATCATTAGGATGCGAAACATAGGAATAATAGAGTTTTTCTAGCCAATCTTTCGGATAATAAATATCATCGTCCGCAGTCACGATAATAGTGGAACCGAACTCCTTAAAAGCATAGATAGCCTTAGTATACGATTTTATATCCTTCACAAACCTTATCTCAAGTCCATTTTTCACAAACCTTGTTATCTCATACGGTAGAGTGAGCATTTCCAACTCGTCCGAAAGCCATAAAATAATTCTATCAGGCTTCAAAGTCTGATTTAACAAAGAATAGAGCGATATCGTCAAATCCTCAAATCGTTCTTGATAGGAAGTAAGCGATATGATAATCGGCACCTCTCGTTTTTCAAGATTAACTCCCGAATAGTTACCGAGATTATCTGCCAAAATCTTGATTAGCGGATTAAAGACAAATCTTAAATGAAATTTGCAATCAATACCAAACATTATCCTACCCTAAGTTCATTTATTAGCAAACTTTCTAAAGGAGTATTATTCGTAGGTTTTTCCTTTTTTAGTCGTTCTGCCCACTCAACGATTCTTTTTTCTTGTCGTGAAAGTTCGAGATTAGACAAATCAAACAGCCCCATATAAACAAGCCAAGAATGGTTTGTTGGATTTTTCGTCACCACATCCTGAATGGAGCCCCTAATTTGAGGAACATTTTGCGACTTCCCTAGAAGTTTGTATATTCCCTGCTCGACGAATTTATCAAACGCCTCTTGCTTATTTAAGTTGAAAGTTTCCTTAAGCTCTTTTTTTATTCTATACCAGCTTAAATCATAGTTGATATTCTTTAAATACTCATCCTGCAAGTCCTTTGTACGTTTTTCCAACTCAAAACCAAACCTTACAGAGAACTTCAACCCTCTTATAATTCTAGATGGGTCATCAATGAAGCTTTCATCGTGCAAAACTCGAAGTAATTTATTCTCCAAATCTTCTTTTCCACTGAAATAATCAACTAATTCTCCGTCTGTCGTACGTTTTGCCATCGCATTAATCGTAAAATCACGACGCTTCAAATCTTCTTTCAAAGAACAAGCAATCCTCTCAACTTGCGGCAGATGACCTTTTTGAGGATAAGTTTCTTCTCTTGTTGAAGCTATATCAATCTCGTCTTCGCCCATAAGTACACGCACGGTTCCAAAAGCAGGGTTTTCCTTCAAAATCGTAAGCCCCAGCCTGTGAGCGAATTCTATAGCGTCACCTTCGTAGCAATAATCCGTGTCAAAACTTGCAACACCAAGCAATTCATCACGAACAACACCGCCAACGTAATATAGTTTTTCATCCTTCAATATCATTTTTAACCTTTTTGTTATGCATAATTGATGAAATCAATGCCGCTACAATAAAAATTAAGCCCAATAAACCGGTTACGACTTCCGGCACAGAATGGAATGTTGATACAAACATCAAAACAGCCAGAGTACCGATAGCCCAATGAGCACCGTGTTCCAGATACAAAAATTGATCCAGAGTTTTCTTTTCAACAAGCATAATTGTAAGCGAACGCACAAACATCGCACCGATAAACAAGCCAATTGTAATTATCAAAATATCTTGACTTAATGCAAACGCTCCAAGCACTCCGTCAAGTGAAAAAGAGGCATCAATGAGTTCCAAATATAGGAACCCAACAAGTCCTGAGCATTTTACCGCATTAGTACAAAGCTTCGCTCTTGCTTCCTGACGTTTTTCCAACCACTCTGCAACTCCATCAATTACAAGATATGTTATAATACCGGAAACTCCTGATAAAAATACTGCAGAACGATTTTCCGGAGTTATTTTTAGACTAAGAAGCAAAAGGGAGAGTAACGTTAAAAATGTACACACGCCTTTAAAATTTGAAAGTTTTTGAAGAGCCTTTTCAAGAGGCTTTATCCAAAAAACATCTTTTTCTTTTTCCGTAAAATAATCCAAAAACAACATAAGTAAAAAAGCACCACCAAATGTTACAATCGGAGCGTGCGTCAGCTCAAGATAGTGAGCATATGAGTGAACATCATTCAACGCCATATTAAGAACAGTTAAAATATTTAGTTTCGCAAATATTGCAACAACTGCAAGCGGGAACAAAAATCTCATCCCAAACACTGCAATCAAAATACCCCAAGTTATGAATCTGTGACGCCACTTTGGTGACATGCCCTCAAGCTTCATCGCATTAACTACAGCGTTATCAAACGAAAGACTGATTTCTAATATTGCAAGCACAAAAGCTATGAACACACAGGTTAATCCGGTTCCGCCATGGACGTGTTCACCCCATAGATAAGCACAAATTAAACCAAAAACAGTTGTGATATATGAACCTAAAAAATACTGCAGCATTGCTTCTCCTTCTTTTTCTTCATAATATAATAAATAAAGAATTAAATAAACAGTTCTGTGCTATAATCAAATAGGAGTTTATATAAGGAGCTTTTATGTCTATAAAGGAGTATATCAAGAAGAATATTGAAACAAAAGAAAAAATCCTTACGGACGAAAAACTTTTGAGCTTGATAAACGAAGCCGCCGAGGTTATTGTGCAAGCCTACAAGCGTGGGAACAAAGTCTTAACTGCAGGTAATGGAGGTTCTGCTGCAGATGCACAGCATATTGCAGGAGAACTCGTTTCAAAGCTTTATCTTAATCGTCCAAGTCTTCCTGCGTACGCACTTACGACAAACTCCTCAATTATCACAGCTATCAGCAATGATTATGGATACAAAAATGTTTTTGCCCGCCAATTAAATGGAATGGGAGTTAAAGGTGATATATTTTTATGTCTTACAACTTCCGGAAACTCTGAAAACATCAGCGTTGCACTTGAAGAAGCTAGAACACAAGGCTTAATCTCTATCGGCTTCACAGGTGAAAAACCTTGTGCAATAGATAGTACGTGCGACTATTTGATAAAAGTTCCGTCAGCTGATACGCCGCAAATCCAAGAATGTCACATTATGATTGGACATATCATTTGCGACATTGTTGAAAAATCACTTTTCAATATTTAACAGAAGAAATTTTCATGATATTATCAAAATCGACAAGGAGGAAATATGAAGAGAATTATCGTTACAGTTTTCGCTGCAGCATTAATGATTTCACCTGCTTTTGCTGCAACATGGAACGCCGCAGACAGAGTTTCTACGGTTGGTAAAAACATTATCACAAAAAATGGCTTGCCGGCTAAAACAACTTTCAAGGTTGTCAACGGTGCCGCTGATAACTCAAACACATCTTTGACTAACGTTATCCAAATTTCAAGCACAGACTTGACTTACACAGGTAACGACAGCGAAGTTGCTGCAGTTATTGCAAACGAAATGGGACACATCATCAATGGGACTTATTCAAAAAACCAAATGAGAAATGCTGCTAAAAATGCTATCACGAGTAAATTAAGTTCTGATAACATCATCTCAACAGCTGCAAACAGCGAATTTTTAGCAAACAAAACAAGCTTAAGCGACGAAAAAACTGCTGATATTACAGGTGTTGATTTATTAGCAAAAACAAATTACAACCCGCTTGCAATGATTGTTGTAATCACAAAAAGACCGGGAACGACATTAGAAGCACTTCAAGGCAAACCTTCAAACACTGAAAGAGCTATGAACGTGTACGATTATATGGCTTATAACTACCCTTCAAGAGTTAAAACAGGTTATGGTTGCCAAGAATACAGAAGCTTCTTAGCTTATGCAACTCCTATCGTTCAAGAAAGAAACACAAACAAGAAAAAACTTGCTAAATTCAACAAAGAACAAGCAAAAAACAAAGCTCTCAGAGCAAAAGAAATTTCTCAATTCAAGACAACCGGTGGTGTTAGCGGTTGGGATGCTTCTTACACAATTCTAAAAACTCTTTCTGAATCAACAGAAAAATAGTTTGATAATTTTTGAAACGGGCGGGATTTTTCAAATCCCGCCCGTTTTTATTGCTCAATAATTTTATAGTATAATTAGCATAAATGAACACTTAGCGAGGATTATTTATGGATAGTAAATTGAAACAGGCACGTACAAAAATCGTTGCAACGCTTGGACCTGCAACATCAAGTTATGAAAAAATTCTTGAATTGGTTGAAGCCGGAGCGACGATGTTTAGGCTCAATACTTCGCACGGAACAGAAGAAGGGCACGCTCAAAATATTGAATACATTAGGAAAGTTTCTGAAAAGACCGGACGCTATATTCCGATTTTGGTGGACTTGCAAGGGCCGAAAATCCGTGTAGGGAATATTCCTGCACCGATTAAAATACAAGTCGGACAAACGATTGTACTGCAAGCAACAAATGTTGTCGACAATCCTGAAATTATCCCCGTTGATTATGCGGGAATTGCGAACGATGTTAAAATCGGTGAAAAGATACTTCTTGATGACGGAAAAATCGGGCTAAAAGTTATTAGCGTAGAGAATGGAAAAGTTAAGGCAGAAGTTTTATATGGGGAAGAAATTAAACCGAGAAAAGGGATAAATATCCCCGGTGCGACTGCCAGCTTAAGTGCGGTTACACCGAGAGATGTTGAATTCATCCGATTTGCAGTTGAATATGACATTGATTATATTGCACTTTCATTTGTAAGAGAAGCTAAAGATATTGAACTTGCTAAAAAGTATATCAAGGATTTTGGTGGATATATTCCTGTGATTGCAAAAATTGAAAAACCGCAAGCAATTGATAATATTGATGAGATACTGAAAGTTACAGACGGAATTATGGTAGCAAGAGGAGATTTAGGAATAGAAATGTCACCGGAAGATGTTCCGATTGTCCAGAAGTTTATCGTTGATAAGACAATTCGTGAGCGTAAAGTTTGTATCGTTGCGACACAGATGCTTGAATCTATGATAGAAGAGCCTATTCCTACCCGAGCAGAAGCGAGTGACGTTGCTAACGCAATTCTGGATGGCACGGACGCAATTATGCTTTCCGGAGAAACTGCAATGGGCAAGTACCCGACTGATGCAGTTAGGATGATGCGTAAAATTGCGACAAACGTTGAGACGTGTAATTTTGCACTCTCAAACCTTAATTTGGAGATGAATGACAGGTACGAATTATCACCGCAAGCGATTTCAAATGCGGCGGTTAAAATGGCTGAAGATTTGAACGCTAAAGCAATTATGGCATTTACACATACAGGATATACTCCAAGATTGCTATCTAAGCTCAAACCGTCAGTTCCTGTACTTGCAATTTCTGATATGGAGTCAACTTGCAGACGTTTGAATTTGTTTTGGGATATATATGCAGACTGCAGGAATTGGGATACGGTTTTGGACGCAGATTTGTTGGAGAAAATTGATGATTATATTTTAGCGAAAACAGAATTCAAAAAAGGCGAAAGAATAATCATTATCGGCTCTATCCCTAAGTTGATAACCGGTAGAACAAACTTTATTCGTGTACACAGAATCGGAGCTCCGCTCGAGAGATAGAGGACGTAAAACACCCCCTCTCCAGTTGGAGAGGGGGGCAGTCGTTCGTGAGCTCTGCGAACGTTACGAATGCGGGTGAGGTTCAATTTAATCTACACCCTACGGGATAAACCTCACCCTAACCCTCTCCAACTGGAGAGGGGACGTAGGATGCGTTGATTCAAGTAGACATCAACCTCTCCTTGCAGGAGAGGTACAGATATAGATTAAAACTTAACTCTCGCCCACAACATCCATTGAGTGGGAGAGATGTCACCTCTGGTGACAGAGAGGGAAGGGTGAGGTTTCAACCCGCAAGGTGAATTTTGACCGAACCTCACCCGCATCTGTAGCTCGCTCCCGCTCACACACCTGCGACCTCTCCAACTGGCGAGGTAGATGTCTACTTGTATGAACGACTTTAGCATGTTCCCTCTCCTTGCAGGAGAGGGTTAGGGTGAGGTTTCAACCCGCAAGGGTGATATTTTAAACAATTTTCCACTTTCCATTTTCAATTTTCCATTCCGCAAAACGCCAATCCATTAGTCCCTCACCCAATCCAATATATTTACCCCTATTGTAAACATTTGTAACGATTTTCCTTAAAACCCTAAAGTTTTTTCAAAAAATGCCGATATACATAATAAATAAAAGGGAAAATAAGGAGCACATCATGGTAGACTACGCTAAATTCAATTCAAAAATTTACTTATTCTTATCACAACAAGCTGATTGGAAAACTGATGCTGATTATAATGGAGACGATAAAATCACAAAAGCTGAATTTATGAATTACCTAAAAGGCGATGTGGCAAAAGAAATTTGGGATGGCGAAAATTGTAATACAAACAGAAAAAACGACGTCATCAACAAATTTTGGAACCGTTTTGATCAAATAAGAAGCGGTTATATTGAAGGTACAGATGTAAAAGAATATAACGCTTTAAATGATGATGAAGAAGCTGCACTTGAAAAAAGTTTTGCTTCTTATAAATATTTTAACGAATTCTTTAACAGTGAAATTAGCAAAATTCAAAGTGCCGGTATTTCTGAATTGAATACAAAGAAAGTTGCAGAACAACTTAAGAGCTCTTTAAAGACAGATTTGTTAGCATTATTTGAATCAGAAGTTTCAAAAGGAACCGAATTCAATAGTGTTGAAGATGTCAAAAATGCTTTGGCTGACCAAGTAAGACAAGTTGAATATCAAACTATTGCAAATATTTCTATTGATTTGTATATCGAAAAGAATGTAAAAAATCTTGAAAAGAAATATGGATATGATAGAGAAAATGATGCAACATTAAACACATTAATCAAAAATTGTGTTAGCCAACTCGCTTCATCTTCTAATATTGATGATTTTGCCGGTGTATTTAATGAAGCAATGAATGTTATTGAAAACTACTTGGCAACAGCATTACCTGATAAATTTAGCGGAAATGACGAATATCTTAAAAAGTATGGATATGATTTCAATGCTGAAGATGGACTTAATGACATACAAAAAGCTGTATTCAAGACCAATTTAGCTAATGAACTTCCGAAGAGCGAATATAAAGATTTATACAAAGAGTATCCTTATGTATTTGAAATCTTGAGTGAACAATTAATTGATACATTGCAATACAAAGAATATACTACAGATGTAGTTGCATTATTTAAAGAAAAAATGGGCACAAAAGTAGAAAACGCAATCAGTGTTGCAAAATTATTCAATAAGCCTGAGTCAGGTGCCGGTAATGATGCAATCGAAACAAAACTTTGGGCTGCATTAAAAGAAAAAGGCTTCTCTGATGAGTTAATTGAATATTTACAAGGTACTGGTGCAACTAAATTAGATGGCATCAAAAAAGAAGCAATCACAGCAACTGTTAATGATGAATTTGATGATCTTGACGACAAATTCGATATCAATAATGCAGTTGACTATATAGTTGAAAAAATTGTAGCAATGCAGCTTGAATTAGAAAAAGCAATGAACGGTGCTGAAAATATAACTCTTGACGAATCTACTTGGAATGTAACAATCACAACTATTACAAGCAGTACAGACGGAACGAACAATAATGGTAGCACAAATGATGTAACAACAACTAAAGAAACTAACTTGTCTGAAGATTTGAAGTTCTATCAAGGTTCACTAGTAAGCTTTAGGTTGAACCCTAAATTCAACTACAAGAATACAAATAAACAAGCTGATGTTGATAGTACATCAGTATCTTATGAAAGTTCTAATCCAAATCTTGTAGCAATTAGTGCTGACGGTACAGTTACAATCAAGACTGACAATATCACAAGCCAAACTAAAGTAACAATCAAGATTCTAGTTGACGGCGAAGTCGTTGGCACTAAAGAATTGAAGATTGAAATTGCACCATACGATAAAGCAAACGCAGGTGATGGATTCGAAAATGATACAACTACAATGATAAACGGTCAAAGCATTAGTGATATTTTTAGATTTAAAAATAATGCATTTGTAACACCTACGGCATTCGTTGGTGGAGATTTTATCAACAGTGGTATTAGTTTTATCGACACAACATTATCAAGCATTGAAAGTGCTTTAATTGCTGGTGGATACGATAGTAATAAAACTAAGAAAACAATAAGCGTATTAAAACAATATTACAGATCCATCCTAGAAGCTACATATAGCAAGTTCGATTTCATCAGAGAAAATGATACGGACTATAAGGGAAAAGGTATTGATCTAGAAATAGTACGAGGATATCAAAGTAAAGGTGGTAAAGGGATGTACCTATACACTAACTCAAAGAAATACTCATATACGGGCAGTGATGGAAAAACTCACGAATTAACACAAGATATGGCTCTAAAAGAGTATCAAGGTACGTATGAATATGACCCTCATGACCCACATGACGATCTAGGTACGAATAATGTTTCAGGCTTTGTTGTTTCCCACGGAAGAGATGGCGATCCTGATCATTACAAAATGGGTTTCGATACAGCAAGATTGTTAAAATTATTCAAAGAAATATATCAAAACATGTAATACAACTAAAGAGGTTCAACGTTAACGTTGAACCTCTTTGTTTTTTACCCCCTCTTTGTTATTTACCCCCAGATATGCTATAATTAGTATACAAGAAGAGGTATATGAACATGTTCAAGCGAGGATTTACTTTACAAGAATTACTTATAACAATAGGTGTAATTGGAATTGTGGCGGCTATTTGTGCTCCGGCTGTAGTCAATATGGTGCCGGACAAAACAAAAACCATGTACATGAAAGCTTACACAACGCTTTCTAATTTGACGAACGAAATCTTAAATGATTCAACCTTGTACTATACAACTTATGATGCGAGCGGAAATCCTAGTTGCGAAGGGATGAGATGTATCGCAAGACCGTTTGGCTCTGAATACAGCAAATCGGATTACTATAAAGGGGTACTAAAATACCCGACCTTAGTTGCTTCCAAGCTCAATGTTATTGGCGATATTGAGTATCAAGACCAATCAGAAGAATCAGGAAGAGAAGGGTTCACTACAATAGATGGTGTGTACTGGAACTTTGAAATTGATACAAAATCAGACAGTGATGTTGCAGGCGGTTTGCGATATGAAACAGAGCTAACTATTAACACTGATTCAAGCATAGATAGTCCGTGCATGTACTCTTCAAGTTGCAAAAATCCGACACAATTTAAGTTTATAATTGATAACAACGGCGGAATAAAACCTGCAGACGCTTTAGGCATGGCATACCTGCAAAATGCAACAGATATGCACGCAGCTAAAACTGACAGAACCCTTGCTTCTGAAATCGTAGAAAAAGCCGGTTCTGATACAGATGCGGATAAAATGCTGAAAGCATTGAATGAGTTGAGAAAAAAGGGTTCAGGAACTAAAGAGACAAAGGAGTAAAGGAGTAAAGGGGTAAAGGGGTAACGTGACCCCTCACGGGCTGACACCTCACCCTAGCCCTCTCCAGATTGAGAGGGAACATGCTAAAGTCGTTCGTTGGTTAGACATCAACCTCGCCAGAAGGAGAACGGATTTTCGGTAGGGCGACGGGAGCGTAAGCGAGCTAGCCCGTAAGAGCATATAACATGGAAATGCCTGAAAAAATCCGTTAGGATTTGTTGGCATTGGAATGTTATGCTCGCCCGAATAATCCAAGACAGGGTCGCAGTCGTTCGTGAGCAATGCGAACATTACGAATGCGGGTGAGGTTCAATTTAAGTTACCCCTTACGGGATAAAACCTCACCCCGCAAGGGAAAATTTTAAACCTTACCCACTTGGTAATACTCAAACCCGTCCAGATTAAAAGAAGCATACTGATTGCGACCATCAAATATTATCGGACGTTTAAGTAATTTCTTAATCCTCGCAAAATCAGGGTTTCTAAACTCGTTCCATTCCGTTAAAAGCACAAGTGCGTCAGCTTCAGCCAAAGCCCTATAAGAAGTCTTTGCATACGAAATCCTATCACCAAATATCACACGAGCACTCTCAATCGCCTTAGGATCATATGCCTTAATACAAGCGCCCATCTCAAGCAATCTATTCAAAATCGTGATAGAAGGAGCCTCTCTCATATCATTAGTCTTAGGTTTGAACGCCAATCCCCAAACCGCAAACGTCAGTCCGCTCAAATCCTCGCCAAAACGTTTAACAATCTTCTGAACAAACCTTTCTCTCTGGTTTTGGTTCGTAACATCCGCTGCCTTCAAAATCTCTGCACCGGTATTATTTTTACCCGCAATATCAATCAGAGCCTTTACATCCTTAGGAAAACAACTTCCGCCATAACCTAACCCCGGATAAAGAAACTTCGTCCCAATTCTTGTATCAGCACACATCCCGAGTCGAACCAAGTTAGCATCAGCCCCAACTGCTTCACAAATATTAGCTATCTCATTAGCAAACGATATCTTCACTGCCAAAAACGAATTCGAAGCATATTTAACCATCTCTGCAGATTTTTCATCCATTGTAATAATCGGATGTTGATTCCTTACAAAAGGGGAATACAAATCAAGCATAATCTGTTTTGCTCTATCAGAACTTACCCCCACAATAACTCTATCAGGTCGCAAAAAGTCCTCAACGGCAGCCCCCTGTTTCAAGAATTCAGGATTTGAAACTACATCAAACTCGCACTTAGTGTGTTTTGATATAATCTCACGAACCTTATCCGCAGTGCCAACCGGAACCGTAGACTTATTCACAACAATCTTATAGTCATCAATTGCCTTACCGATACTCTCCGCCACATCAAACACATGTTCCATATCAGCAGAGCCGTCCTCATCTTGCGGAGTCCCCACAGCAATAACGCATATCAAAGATTTTTTAACAGCACTATCCAAATCATCAGAAAAAGAAAGTCGCCCCTCATCAACATTTGTCCTAATTAAATCTTCCAGCCCGGGTTCATAAATCGGAACAATACCATTTCTGAGTTTTTCCAGCTTTGCTTCATCATTATCTACGCAGATAACATCATTACCCATTTCAGCAAAACAAGTACCCGCAACTAATCCGACATATCCCGTTCCTATCACACAGACTTTCATTAAATAAACTCCCTGAAATATTCAATAGTTTTTCTTAAACCATCCTTAATATCAACCCTAGGCTCCCAGCCCAATTTCGCCTTAGCCAACTCAATATTCGGCTGACGTTTCACAGGGTCATCAGAAGGCAAAGGCTTGAACACAATCTTTGAATTAGCACCCGTTAGCTCAACAACGAGTTTCGCAAAATCAAGCACAGTGCGTTCAGAAGGGTTGCCTAAATTTACAGGCCCAACCTCATCGCTCGACATCATTCGAACCAACCCTTCAACCAAATCATCAACATAGCAAAATGATCTGGTCTGCATCCCATCTCCATAAACCGTTATATCCTCGCCCCGAAGCGTCTGCATCACAAAATTAGAAACAACTCGTCCATCATCTGGTGACATTTTAGGGCCATAAGTATTAAATATACGCACAATCTTGGTATCAACGCTATATTGACGTCTATAATCCATCATCAAGGTCTCAGCCGCCCGCTTCCCCTCATCATAGCAGCTTCTAACTCCAATCGGGTTAACATTGCCCCAATAGCTCTCATCCTGCGGATGCACAAGCGGGTTACCATAAACTTCACTCGTAGAAGCCTGTAAAATTTTCGCCCCACATTTTTTCGCAAGCTCAAGCATATTAATAATCCCTAAAACAGAAGTCTTTAGAGTTTTAACCGAATCATATTGGTAATGTGGCGGACTTGCAGGACATGCCAAGTTATAAATCTCATCCACATCTGTATAAAAAGGTTCTACAACATCATGTTCGACAAGCTCAAAATTCGGGCTTCCAAGCAAATTCTCGACATTCTGTCTGCTACCCGTAAAAAAGTTGTCTAAACAAATCACATAATCGCCCCGCTCAAGCAAGCGTTTACATAAATTTGAACCGATAAACCCCGCACCACCTGTTACTAAAATTCTCTTCATATTAAAATTATAGCACAAAAGGGGGGTAGGGGTAAATGTAAGGG
>CAKVIM010000019.1 GCA_934754775.1 uncultured Candidatus Melainabacteria bacterium
TTTGAACTCTATTCAAGGCAAACGCTGTATCAACAACAATTTCTTGGGTTTCTTCATTACAAGCTTCTCTAATTACCCTGTAAAGCAAATCTTGGTCACGGTACAACAAGCTTGGAGGTGTCATACTTTCAGCTGATGTAATAATATTGTTCCATTTTTCCAAAAGGATTTCCAAATCTTCTTGGATATCAGATTCTGTTTGACCTTCTGCTTCTGTTCTTACAATAACACCCACGCCAACAGGCTTAAGCAAGTTTACAATAGATTTTAATCTTGCTCTTTCTTTAGCAGAAGTGATTTTTTTACTTACGTTAATACCTGTTTCATTCGGCATCAACACCAAAAATCTTCCCGGAAGCGAAATTTCAGTAGTAACTCTAGGGCCTTTGTGTCCAACAGGCTCTTTAACTACCTGAACCACAATCTTTTGTTTTGGTTTAAGTTTGTCCTGCAAAGCACCTTTACCCATAACGTCTTGTGCGTGCAAGAAACCCATTTTATCAGAGCCAACGTTTACGAACGCAGCTTCAATTGACGGTAAAATATTTTCTACTTGTGCAAGGTAAACATCTCCTAAAATAATTTCACCTCTGTGCACGTAAAATTCTGCAACTTTTCCTTTTTCAATAACAGCAGCGATATTATCACGCTCAGCAATGACTATTTTGTTAGCGACTAAATCTTTCATTTCTTTTAAATCCTTTATAATTCTTTTAAGTGGAAATGTTGAGAAGCAGAAGAGTTTGTATAATGGGATAAATCCGATGTCTAGGATAAATTTATTAAAATGAACTTTTCAGCTTTTCAACCTTTCAACTATTTAACTGTGCTTAATTGGTAAGCATTTTCTACATCTCGTTGAGGTTTTCGTCTAAAAACTTTCTAATATCTCGCTCGTTATTACAAGTTTCATAAAATTATCCACTATTATTACGTGATAAAAAGCTTGTCTTTAGACATATAAACAGATATTTCTCTTCAAGTTTATGTATTTGATAGATTTTATATCTATTGTTTTTTTAAAACCTTTTTTGTTTTTC
Source organism: uncultured Candidatus Melainabacteria bacterium (assembly GCA_934754775.1). Lineage (GTDB taxonomy): Bacteria > Cyanobacteriota > Vampirovibrionia > Gastranaerophilales > Gastranaerophilaceae > CAG-196. The sequence goes on from CAKVIM010000019.1 coordinate 1,041, forward strand.
TTCGTGATTAAAATCTCAGCGGAAGATAAAACCTCATTAACATCATACTGGAATTTTTCAAAATTGTAAAGAGTATTTGTAGGTCGTGTTGGACAATTGTCATCCAACACGGCAAATACATAAATTTTAATGTCGTGTTCAATGAAAAATGTTGAACACGACCTACAGACTACGGGACTTCACCTCACCCTAACCCTCTCCTGTAAGGAGAGGGAATGACCAAAACTTGTAAATTAAAGATTTGTTTACAGCTCTCTTAAATTTTCATCCAAAAATCGAAGTCTTGTAATATAGAACAATCTATCAGGATTTACAAGCTGCATTAAGCTATCTGCTCTCAATGCCGAAATGTCAGAGCCTTGTCCTGTTTTTAGGAATATATAAAGGCTACCTTTGTCAAACCTGTGAGTTCCCACTGACTTTTTGAAATCAGTCGTTTTTTCGATTCCTTTTTTATTTTTCTTGGAAATTAAAATCTCAGGTGAAGTTAGCACTCTTTCAACATCCTTTTTAAATTCCTCAAAATCATAGTTCTCGTTAGATTTACAATAAGGCGTTATGCAATATTCCGCCCACTGTGCTGCAATATCAACGGCAGTTGTATATCTTTCAACCCTCTTAACATCAATGATTTTTGCACCGTCAGGGAGTTTTGGATTAATAATATCCATAACCTCTTTTTCTGTCAGATTATCATAAATTTCGATATCTACAAGTTCACCTTCCGATTGAGCAAACAAAGGTAATGCAACCCCCATAGATACTTTCATTGTAGGGTTAAATCCTAAAGAAAATACCATATTCAAGCCGGAACGTGCCAAAACTTTATGAAAAGTGCTTTGCCAATCAAGGTGTGAAAAATATCTGAGCAAGCCTTTTTTCGTTATTTTCAAACGGTAGCGATAAACAGGAATATTAGGGTCAACATTTGCTCTTGTCGGATCACGATGTTCTTCGACAGAAACAATTTTTTGAGCTTCTTCTGATGCTTTATAAGGCTTTGCAATAACTTTATGTGTTTTTAAATTTGGGCAAACACCGCATTGAACGCATTTATTTTCGCAAGTCGGCTGTAAATTAAACTCGCATCCTTGTTTCATAGCTTCACTATACTCGTTTTGAAGCCACTCTTTAGTGATTCCGACATTTATAAAATCCCAAGGCAATGATTCATCCAAGCTATAAGCCTTCTTTGCCAAATCGTCAAGCGAAAATCCGCATTCTTCAGCCGTTTCTGCCCAAACATTTTTGTCAAAATATTCGCCCCAAGCATCCAAATAGCAGCCTTTTTTATAAAGTGCTTCTATATATTTACACAAGCTTGCATCCCCACGAGTCAAGGCTGCTTCAATTTGAGATACAAACTTTTCGTGGTAATTGATTTTCAGCCCTTTAATATGCTTAGTTTTTTCTTTCAAGTAATGAATATGTTCGGTTACTTCGTCCAAATCCATTTGAGGACACCATTGGAACGGCGTAAATGGTTTCGGAACAAAGATTGAAAGCGTGCAAGTAATTTCAAATCCGTGTTTTAACTCTTTTTCACGCTTAATCAGTTTTGCACGGTACTTAATCTTATTAAGAAGTTCCGCCATCTCGTCCATATCTTCCAAAGTTTCAGTAGGAAGTCCGGCAATAAAATAAAATTTAATTTTTGACCAGCCGTTTTCGTAAAGCGTTAAAGCAGCGTTAATAATTTGTTCTTCTGAAATGTTTTTCTTAATAACATTTCTTAAACGCTGGCTACCGGCTTCCGGTGCTAAAGTCATGCCGGATTTGCGGACAGATTGAACAAGATTTGCAAGCTCCAAATTAAATCCGTCAATACGTTGGCTCGGGAGCGAAACAGAGATTTTCTTCTTATTAAAATCGACGGCTAACTCTTTTATAACTTCTTTGATATTAGAATAATCATTAGAAGAAAGCGATAGCAAAGAATACTCATCATAGCCTGTATTGTCAATAAGCTCTTTTGTAATCTTAATAATATCCTCAGCAGAACGTTCTCTAACCGGTAAGGTAACGTGCCCCGGTTGGCAAAAACGACACATTCTGCCGCATCCACGACGAATTTCCACAATGGCTCTATCATGCACTGAACTGGAAAACGGTATCGGATAAGAAGTTGAAGCCAATTCTAAGCTCAAAGGAGCTAGACGTTTTTCAACCGTGCGATAAGCTCCATCCCTAGACAGGGGTGGTTGGGGTGGGTTGCTATCCCCGCAAGGAGCGAGGGGAGTACTACTCCAACAACCTTTGATTTCGCACAGCTTTTCAATTCTTTGTTTTCTTGGAAGTCCTTTTGTGCGTTCTAAGACTTCGCACACTTCCACCATCATTTCTTCGCCGTCACCAATACAAAATACGTCAATAAAATCACACATCGGAAGCGGATTAAACGCACAAGGCCCGCCTGCCAAAACAATCGGCTCCTCATCTCTGCGTTCATCGTTTCTAACAGTAATTCCGGACATTTCAAGCATTTTTAGCACTGTCGGATACGAAAGTTCATACTGTAGAGAAAATCCAACACCGTCAAAATCTTTTAACGCACGTTTTGACTCGACACCATACAAAAATTCCGGTTTGAAATCAGGTTCCGGAGCATAAGCCCTATCCGCCATCATTCCTTCTTGAGCGTTCACTCTATCATAAATAATTCGGACACCAAGATTGCTGATTCCGATTTCGTATTTATCCGGAAACACAAATGCAAAACGAACTTTCGCTTTGTCAAAATCTTTGTTATATGATAAAAACTCCCCACCTACATACTGGTAAGGTTTTGTAGCTTTATATAAAGCTTCCTGCTGATCTCTAAAAAAACAATTCATAAATCTATGATATAACAAACTGTTACAATTTAGCAATTTTTTGCAAGAATTGGTTTTATAATAAATAAGTGTAGTTGCTCTGAAAGTGTATTATGGTAAATTCTTATAGCTATAACGGAAATCAATATATTCCACGCAGTTCAAATGACGGTTTGCGTGGCTACATACTTGCATCCTTAGCATCAGGTGGAGTTATGGGTGCAATAATGCCACTATGCTCAAAACCGTTTTCTAAGCAACTAATAAAAGAGCATACACAAAATCACCTGTACAAAGAGGCGTTCGAGAAATCAATTGAGGATTCGGGGTTAGCCAAACAAGGCGTGAAAATTATACCTGCACAATTCTTTCATAATATGAGTAACGAAGCTTGCGGAACAAATGCGTTCTTTAATCCACACAATAAAAACATAGTCATAAACACGGATAAAATCTCCATTGCAGGGTTTCACGAAGCCGGACACGCAATGAACGACCTCAACGGAAAAGTCGGAAAGTTTCTAAGTAAATTACGTAATCCGGGACGTTGTGCAGCAGGTCTATTAGGAACATTGGCATTATTTTCAACCCCAAAACCTAAAGAAGCACCACGAGATTTCAAAGATTGGCTCAGAGATAACTGCGGAAAGCTTGCTTTTGCGTGCATGCTACCAACCGTTTTTGAAGAAGGAATGGCAAGTTGGAAAGGTTTAAAACTAGCTAAAGCAAGCGGACTTGCAAAACCTTTGATAAAAAATATGCAAAAACTTTATGCAAAGGCACTTTTAACATACATAGGACACGCAACCGCAACAGGACTCGGTGTCGGGTTGGCAGGCATGATTATGGAACGATATACCAGACCGAAAAAAGTCGAAACAGATGACTTCTTCTTATTCTGATAAAAGCGTTTCAACCTCTTTTTGTTCAGCGTCAAGCACAGTGACTTTTACACGCTCGCCGTCTTTATATTCTGCGGTATATGTGTTTTTGAGCTTAAAATTAGGTGAATAAACGGTTTCCTTAGTTTTAACACCGTCAGCGTATTCGCTCATAATCACCGCACCGACATCAGGATGTTCTGCGTTAAAATAAGTAAATCTTGTAACATCCGGACCTTCGTAAGTCGTAGAAACATTTAATTTCGTCTTGCCGTCTTTATCATAAACAAGGTTCTCCAGTCGCATTCCGGTTTCGCCATCCATTGTTTCTTTTTTAACAGAAATAACTCTGCCTTCTGCGTCTTTCATCTCATATTTTATCGGCTGAGCATCAGAATAATTCCAAACCTCTGTGTACTCTACATTTCCACCCTTAGAATACTTTGTATGTTTAATCGGTTGTTTTGTAGTTTCGTCATACTCCCAAATATCATCATCAGATTCAGCATTGGTCGTCTTTTTACCAATAGGAGTAACTGTCTTATGTCCGCTATGAATATTTATTTCAACAAACTCCAAATCGTGACGGGAGTAATCTTCAGAGTTTTCAACAATTAAATTAAGCTTATCACCCTTCTTCTCAACAAAACAAATCCCTTGCGAATTATCGACAAATTCCTTAATCATATGTTTAATTTCATCAGGAAGTGAAGCTACCACAGGGATTGCAGACAATGGCAACATATTATTAGGAACAGAGCTGTACAAATCAGCTTTCTTAGGCTTTTCTTCCTTCTTTATCGGTGTCGGTTTATGTTGTTTTTTAGAGTGTTTTGCTACCGTCTGCTCTTGATTTTCAGCCTCAACAGTCGGAACAGCAACTTCCTCTTCCTTTTTCTCTTTTGTCAAGAAAAGAGCAGCACCACAGCCCAAAATTAATGCTCCACATAAAACACCAACTATAATCTGTTTTTTGTTTGTCATATCAACCCCGCAATTATACATATAATTATAGCCTTATTTTTGTTTTTTATCAATAATTTTTGTGGTAAAATTTCTCTATGAATATAATCGAAAAATTAAAGGGTAAAATTGTTGTATCTTCACAGGCTATGCCTGATGAGCCGCTCTACAAAGAAGAATGTATGCTTGCGATGATGGCGTCAGCTATAAATGGCGGAGCAGGCGGACTTAGAGTAGCAGGTGCAAGAGATGTTAAAAACGCTAAGACATTTGGCGTTCCTGTAATTGGTTTAACTAAGCCAAACGGACTTCCGAAAAATTGGAAAGAAATTGTCTACATCACGCCTAGTTTAGAAAAAGTCAACTCTCTGATTGAAGCCGGAGCAGATATTATCGCATTCGACGGGACTTCTCGTCCACACGAGAATTGCACTTTAGAAGAAATTATCGACGTAATTCATAAAGCAGGACGTCTTGCAATGGCCGATATTTCTACATTAGAAGAAGGTATAAACTGTGCAAAACTGGGTGCTGATATAATTTCCACAACTTTAGCAGGTTACACCCTTGAATCAGGAACTCCCAGCGAAGGCCCCGATTACGCTCTTTTAGAGAAATTGGTAAATAAAGTAGACAAACCTGTAATTCTTGAAGGCAGAATCTGGGAACCAAATGAAGCAAAAAAAGCGTTTGAACTCGGTGCCCACTGTGTAGTTATCGGTTCTGCAATAACCAGACCACAATTGATTACCAAAAGATTTGTAGAAGGAATTTAATAAATATGAAAAAAGCACTTGCATTTGATATTGGCGGAACAAAAATTTACAGCAGCATAATCGACGAAAGCGGTAAAATTATTTCTGAAATAGAAAAATTTCACACTCCAAAAACGCTTGACGGAATTGTTTCGACTTTAAAAAATCAGATTGCAAAATTTGAAGATGAAATAGACATGGTTGCAATTTCTACAGCAGGCGGAGTCAACAACCAAAATACAGCTGTTATAGGCTCAACAGGAAATCTTGTTGCCGGATATCCGACAATAAATTTTCAAGAATTGAGCAAGAAAAAAGTATTTTTAGAAAATGATGCAAACGCTGCAGCTTGGGCTGAATACAAAATAGGAGCTTCTCAAGGGTGCGAAACATCAGTAATGTTAACACTAGGAACCGGAGTTGGCGGCGGAATTATCGTTAACGGCAAGCTTCTTAAAGGCAAATCAGGTTCAGCAGGCGAAATGCATTTTAAAATGTACCCTGACAAACGCAGAAAATGTACATGCGGAAGCTGGGACTGTTACGAAGCTTACGCTTCAGGTACAGCTCTCAAACGTGATGCAGAAGAAATGCTCAACAATCCCGAAGTTACGACCTATGACGTAATTGAAGGTATGCAAAAGGGCGACAAAAAAATGCAGGAAATCTTTGACAGATGGTTCAACGATATCACTATCGGAGTTAACGGACTCGTGAACCTGTTCGACCCTGAGTGCATAGTATTTTCAGGCTCTATGGCTCAATTTATTGACACAAAAAAAATGGAAGAAATTGTAAACAACGACATCGTTACAACTCCAACCTCAATAAGGCTCGCAACCGCAGGTAATTATTCCGGCATGATTGGAGCTGCATTACTTGCATTCGAAAGCGAGGGCAAATAATGGGAAAAGCTAAGCGTAGAAGTCTTAAAAACGGAATAAACGACAGATTTCAATACATGACCAGAGAATCAGCTCTCGATTCTGTAATAAAAAATATTAACAACAAAAATGAAGTAATTGATACAATCACTCTATTCGGCTTCACCGCAGAAGAAATGCTTGAAGCAGGTGCCGAATATGAAGATGTGATGGCATTTGGCGGTTTGGTAAGCTAAAACCAAATTTTGTGCTAAAATACTAGATATGATTAATAGATTATCAACTGTTCTTGAATGTTCTCGTGTTTTTGCTCTTCCTATGACAATTATGGCTTGGTTCGTAGCATTCACTTATGCTGTATCAGTTTCAGGGAACGTGAATTTTGGACTGATTGCACTATTAGGACTAGCTCTGGTGCACCTTTCCGCAAACATTCTTGACGACTATTTTGATTACAAAACTTTAATTAAGCAAGTTAACTACGACAAGCAAGAATACCTAAAAAACTCGCAAAAAACAAAATGCAGGTTATTAGTTTTAGGCTACATAAAAGAAAAAGAGCTTCTGATTATTGCTGCAATATATCTTGCAATCGCAGGTTCTATAGGACTTTTCTTTTATCTAAAATGTGGAGTCGGAGTAATTTATTACACAATAATCGGCGGAATAATCGCAATTTTTTATTCGTTTTTATCTAAGCTAAGACTATCAGAACTCGCAATTGCTCTGGCATACGGCCCTGCACTATTTGGCGGAGTCTATTACGTTATGACAAAGACATACTCTTGGGAAGTATTTCTACTATCAGTCCCAACAATGCTTGTCACAGTGATTTTGCTCTACATTCACACAATTATGGATTTCAAATTCGATTTAAACGAAGGACACAAAACAATCGCTAATTCGTTCAAATCACAAAAAGACGCACTTGTGATTCTAAAATGGTTATTAATACTAGCATACACAACTCCACTTCTATTATGCATTTTTGACGTTCTTGATTGGCAAGTTTGTCTGGTTTGGGCAACAATTCCGCTTGCAAAAGACCTATATAAATCACTCGAATTGTTTGCCGAAAATCCTGATTCCATTCCGGAACACAAGTGGTATCATTTTCCTATGGAGAACATGCGTAACGCCCCAAGTTTTATGATTCGGATGTACCAATCAAGAAATCTTACAATCTATTATTCCCTAATCCTCGCTCTGGCAATAGTTTTGGCACTTAACTAAGCTGCGGGTTAAGATTATATAAAGACCCCATTTTTGTGTGCTAAACTTAAAATATAGAGAGAAAAGAATAGGAGGATATTTATATGATACCAATTTTGGATTCAAAAAGACAATACGCAAAAATCGGCAACGAAGTAGAAAAAGTTGTTTGTGAAGTTTTACGCTCAGGTTCATACATCTTAGGACCGAACGTTAAGGCTCTTGAAGTTGAACTAGCAAAATATATCGGATGCAATTACACCGTTTCACTAAACTCTGGTACTGACGCTCTTCACCTTGCTCTAAGAGCTTTAGACATAGGTAAAGGAGATGAAGTTATCACAACTGCATTTACATTCGTTGCAACTACTGAAGCTATCGGTATCGTTGGTGCAACTCCTGTTTTTGCTGACATAAACCCTGATACTTTCAACATCGACCCTAAAAAAATCGAAGAAAGAATCACTCCAAAAACAAAAGCTATCATTCCGGTTCACTTGTACGGTCAACCTTGTGATATGGACGCTATCATGGATATCGCAAAACGTCATAACTTATACGTAATCGAAGACTGCTGCCAAGCTATCGGTGCTGAATACAAAGGTCAAAAAGTTGGTACATTCGGTGATATCGGATGTTACAGCTTCTACCCGACTAAAAACTTAGGCGGTATGGGCGACGGCGGCTTAATCACCGTTAACAGCGAAAACTTGAAAAACAGAATTATCGCTCTTCGTAACCACGGTGGTGCCGTTAGATATTACCACGATGAAATCGGCGTAAACTCTCGTCTAGACGAAATTCAAGCAGCAATCTTGAGAGTTAAACTAAACTACATCGACGAATGGAACAAGGCTAGAAGAGATCACGCTCATACATACAACGAATTGTTCGCAGGTTGTGCTGATATCCAAACTCCAACAGAATTGGATAACACTTACTGCGTATACCACCAATACACAGTGAAAATTCCTAACAGAGATAACATCCACAAAATGCTTCAAGAAGCCGGAATCGGTGCTATGCTTTATTATCCGGTACCGCTTCACCTTCAAAAAGTTCACGCTCACCTTGGCTGGACTAAAGGTATGCTTCCAAATACTGAAAAAGATACCGAAATGGTTATCTCTCTTCCAATGTTCCCTGAATTGACATTAGAAGAACAAAAAACTGTTGCTTCAACTTTAATCGATTGTATCGAAAAATCTAAAGCTTTAGCATAAGTTGAAGAAAATATATAAACAAGGGGCAGCACCTGCGGTGCTGCCCCTTGTTTTATCCGATTATTTTCTAGCAACTGCACCATTTACAAAACGTTACAATTGTTGTATATTAATTATAGAAAGAAGTATAAATAAGAGGATTTTTTATGAGCAATATTGTTATTTATTCAACAAAACCAATGCCTGAGCTACAAGCTACACTTATGGATATAGATGAAGCTGAAGTCAGAGTGGTTTCTATCGACCAGATGAAAGACTATGCGGTTATCAACCCATCATTGATGATTGTTGAAAATATAGAATTAGCAAAAGATGCACTTATGACAAACAAATTCCCTTGTCCGATATTGTTCTTCGGCGAAACAAGAAGAGATATAACCGTTCGAGCAGAAGGTTATGACTTTATCAAAAATCCTGAAAACAAGGATGAATTGATTGTTCGTGTTAACGCATTGCTCAGAATTAAAGCCATCAAAGATAAACTTGAAAGAGTATCTACTACAGATGATTTGACCGGTTTGCACAACAGAAAATATTTGCAAGAACGTCTAGAAGAAGAAATTTCTCGTTCAAAACGTTACGGCACAAAACTTTCTTGCATCTTATTTGATATTGACTTCTTCAAGGTTGTTAACGATATGTACGGCTACGAATGGGGCGATATATTGCTTCGCAATATTGCAAACAAGCTTAACGCAATGATTAGAAAAGAAGATATTTTGACTCGTTACGGCGACGAAGAATTCTTGCTAGTCCTGCCAAACACTTCTGAAGAAAACGCATTCTTGTTCGGCGAAAGATTCAGACGTGAAGTTGAAAAAATGGAATTCATTCCTGCTGGCGAAGAAGAAGCTCATAAGGTTACAATTTCAGGCGGTATCTCAACTTACCCTTGTATGCCGGATGTTGACGAAGATGCAAATACAGTTATCAGATACGCTGAACACGCATTATATAACGCAAAACACAGAGGCAAAAACAAGATTATTCAATTCTCTCAAATGAATCTTGAGATGTAAGTTTTAAATCAAAAAAGGCGGTGCGTCATTCTGACGCACCGCCTTTTTTGAAACATTTTATCTTCTTATCGTACTTCTCTCAAGAGCTCGAACGAACTTTGTCGGCAAGTTTTCACTAGGATTGATTGAGCCGACAAGAATTGTTTTGCAGCCCAACAATTTACCCGCCAGAATATCCGTAAGCGGTCTATCACCGACCATTACGGCTTCTTTCGGCTGAACTCCGATTGAATTCAAATACTCACCCATAACTTTTGGATTTGGTTTATTTGCTTTACCTATAACACGGCAAGGAGCAAGCTTTGAGGCATTTTCAATATATTCTTTGCTTTTATTATTGGAAATAATTGCAACCTCAAAATCCTTCAAAAATGAATTGAACCACTCAACCGTTTCAGGCAAAAAATTAGCAGATTTAGACACCATAACAGTGCTGTCCAAATCAAACATAATGCACTTTACGCCTTTTTGTTTAAGTTCATCAAAATTAATCTCATAAATATTTTTTAAATTATAATCAGGTTTTAGTAACATTTTTGCATTCCATCTTGGTTTTTGTTGAGGTGAAACCCCAACCTACTAGCGTTCCGTTTTTATTTAATGCCAACTGTTCTTGCGAGTGCAAATTTGCAATCTTCAGGAGCTTTTGTCAATTTTACCAACAACTCGTCATTAGTATTAGCAAGTTCAAGCTCTTCACCTTTCATGTTCTTAATTTCAGTAATCTGTGTCACAAATTTTTCATTAGGTGAAATCACTTCAATATCTTCATTTTTATTGAATTTATTTTTAGTCTTAATCTTGTAATAATCGCCTTCTTTGCCCCAGAATTCGCACAAAAAGTCCGCTCCGGCTAATCCTTTTGAGATATCATAGCTATAGCCATCCTTCGGGTAGCCTTCACCAAGATAAAAACCTGTTGTATACCCTCTGTTTCCGACTTTTAGAAGTTCTTCATAATAAGCAGTCATATCAGCATCCGGATTTTTAAGCACAGTGTCGATTGCCTCACGATAAGCTTTTGCAACCGCTGAAACATAATAAAGACTCTTTGTTCTTCCTTCAACTTTGAAAGAATCTATACCTGCTTCAATCATATCTTTGAGGTGTTTTACAAGACACAAATCCTTCGTACTCAAGATATGTGTTCCCTTTTCATTCTCTTCAATCTCGTAATACTGCCCCGGACGGGTTTCCTCAACAAGTTTATAGCTCCACCTGCAAGGTTGAGAACAATTCCCGGAGTTTGCTTTTCTCTCCCCATTCGTCATATAATCGCTCAACAAGCATCTACCGGAGAAGGAAACGCATTGAGCACCGTGGATAAAGCATTCCAGCTCCATTTCAGGAACTTTTTGTTTAATCTCTGCAACATCTTTTATCGGAAGTTCACGAGCCAAAATTGCACGTGTTGCTCCCATATCTTGCCAAAAGCGAACCGCTTCATAATTAAGGATATTGGCTTGCGTACTTACGTGAATATCAGTATTCGGCATATATTTTTTTGCCAGACGCATAATCCCGACATCGCTTATAATCAAAGCATCCGGATTTGAGTCAACAATTCTATCCATACAGCTTTCAAGGGATTTTATATCACTGTTAAATCCAAAGATATTGAGCGTCAAATAAGCTTTTGCCCCCATTTCGTGAGCTGTATCAATCGCATTCTTTAAATTTTCCAGCGTTATAAGTTCGCCTTTTCTCATAGCTCGCAAGCTGAAATCTACAACACCCAAATAAACTGCATCTGCACCGTATTTAATCGCATATTTTAATTTTTCTACATTGCCTGCCGGCATCAATAATTCTGGTTTAATCATAAATAAATTGTAACATAAACAAACAGCATTCTTGACTTAATTATTTGCTCATTGTAACATCATAATGCACTAGCACAATTTAATCGTATTATGTAAATATCCCAAAAGAAATGAGTGTACGTCGATGAAAATAGCAGAAATCAACCCTATTGCACCTAATTATTTGGTGTCTAAAAAATTAACGAAGAAAGAAGGAAAAGAAATCGAGAACAAAAATGTTTCTTTTCCAAATCAGTCATACCGTGATTTTAACATCAATTTTAGAGGCAGAACCCCTGAAGACTTTTACGAGCAGGAATACAATATAAAAAATATGCCATCTACGATGAAAAAATACCTTCATCAAGATTATGAAACAAGAAAACACATTCCGCCGGAACAAGTTATGAGCGAAGTTTTCAAATTTATTCCGCTTGCAAGCAATGTTGAAGAAGTTAAAGAACTCTACCCTCAAGAAGAATTGTTTGCAAATTTGCACGAAGCTTCCACAAAAGGCAGAACCGGAATTCTTTCTGACATAAAAATTGCGTACGATATTGAACAAGCTCCACTAATCAAGAACTCTGATGAAAATTTCGGCGTTTACCTTTTGCGAAAAATTTACACAGAAGGAAAAACTATTCGTGAAATTAACAAAGATTTCTTCGAAAAAGATTTAAACGATGTTTACAAAGGTGTTATCACTCAACCTATAACCTACAGCACAACATCAGCTTACGGCATCAAATACCCAAAAACAGACTTCTGGCACTCATTTATCGCTACAAGAGATGAGTACAAAAGATTTTTTGTAGAAAATATGCCAAAAGTTGACAAAGCACCTAATACGGCAAAAGAAACTACAAAAAAAACAGCAGAAAAAGAAGTAAAAAAAGAAACACCTAAAAAAAGAATTTACACTATCCAAAAATACAGAAAAGACGCACTTGCAAACGAAATTAAGCAGGCAAAAGGCGAAAAAGCCGCTATTGAGAAGGCAATCCGCAGAAGATTTTCTAAAGATGATCCGGAAGCTTCGTTTATCGTTAAATACTTGAGCCCGATTATGACAGTAGCAGCAGACAAAGTTCACCTTTCAGAAGAAGAAAAAGCGTTCGCAGAATTGGATAAAAACAACACTCAAGGCGGATACATGTTTACCCGCTTTTGGAAAGCAAATCCTGCACTACTTGAGCATTATTCAACCGCAATTACAGACACCATTGAACTCTTTGAAGAAAGATACGGTGGTGGCGGAAACGTACCTATAGACAAAGATTTTAGAATTGTTAAAGACCCTTCTCAAAAGACTCTTGACTACGTATCAGAAGACTTTTTGGAATTATTAGATTACACCCAAACAATCGCTCCAAAAAGAAACGCACGATATCTTGAGCACGAAAGACTTCAAGAAGAGTGGAATAAACACTTTTTAGAAAGATATGGCGAAGTCAAAGAACAAGAAAACCCTGCACTAGAAGAAACGAAAAAGGCCGCAGTCCCAACAATTTCCGGAATTAAACATTCTTCTATAGAAGGTGAAAGCACAATTATAACAATGCTCAGCAAAACCGGAAAGCCACTTAACTACCAAATCAATTTAGACAAGATATTTGATAGATTTTTGAGGAAGAACAAGCTAGCTCAATTCCCTACAGATTACCAAGATTTCTATATAAGAGCAGCACAGAAGAACCCAATTGCTTCCACGATTGTCAAAAAATCAATTGCAATGAGAAACTACCGTGATTTGTTCTTAGAAGGGCAGTTGCTAACAGATGATGAAATCATAGAAACTTTAGACGAGCTTGATACAGATTTTATCAAAAAGCACTACAACGAAGCTCAAGCAGCAATTTTCGCCACTTGCGAAGTACAATCACAAGAAAGCAATCCGATAAATACATACGCAAATGAATTCAGCGTAGTAAAAAATACCGAAAAAGCCGAATGCAATAACATTCTCAAAGAAACAGAAAAACAAGCTTTACTAAACAAATTATACAAAGAATACAAATCACCAATAAGCAAATCAGAAGCATCAAAAGCAAGTTTTATGCTTGTAGATTTCATCCAAAACTACGATGCTAAAAATTCCGGTATCACCTTATACGGATCACAAGAAAACGCTATATTCACAAACACATTCATAAACACTTTGAAAAACTCCATGAACTTTGACATGGCTATAAGAAATATTGTTGGCAGATCTGCAAAATCAATCCTAAGAGATATTTTTGCCAAAATGATAATGAAACATAATGGCGTTAAAAGTATCTTGAAAAAGAACGATGGCCCGGAACTAAAACATGCAAAAATTGAATCAAGTACTTATACTGTGCTGAAATACTTTTGGGAACATTGCGGAGAAGTCAACAAAACTTTAACCGAAGGCGAAAGAATGCTTATGACACAAGTTGTGGACAATTTCCAAGAAGCCATTAAGTTATTTCGCTAACCTCAATCTCAAACTTTCTATCCCAAGGATATGAATAGCGGAACTTGCGTTCACCAAAAATACGACACACCTTATCTTCATAAGGTGCCATGAGTTCTGCAATATCAGTCGGTTCAGAGATTTGTCCTCTAACATTAGCTTGAAAAGCCCAGTCATCAAGAAATCTGATTTCTTGCAGTTTGTTAAACGCATCAGCTGAATATTTTTTTGCCTGCCACTTAACTTTGACACAAGCAAGCAGGCTTCCCAGAGTATTTGCACTGGTGTTCCAACCTGAATAGCCATAAAATTTGCTAAAATCAGCCTTTTTAAAAACATCTGCAACAAAATCATTATCCGCACCGTTTGCAAATCTCACATCTGCTATCGCAAACGCTTGGTCAGGAGCTTCAAAATTTCCATGATAAGGTTTTGGTGTCGCCCAGCCCATTACCAATTCGCCCTGTTTTTCTACAAAATTATTGACCACAAGGACGACATCAGCGTCCTCTTTTTCGTATGCCAATTTAAACCCGCCCAGCTCCAATTGAGCGAGAACAGATTTTTCGATTGAAACATCCTCATAATTAGAAATACAATCTTTATACTCAGGCTCTAAAAACTCCGGATAGATTTTAATATCTTTCTCAATCGCACGACTTAAGAGGCTCAAAGGAATTTCATCCGCACCTGTTTTTGTCTTACCGCCCAAGCGTTCAAGTTCACGAGCTTCTTCAACATTAAACCCGAATTCTGCACAATCATCCTTCGAGAAAATCAAAGTATCGAACAAGCCCTCTTTTTGCCAATCAAGATAGATTTTATTAACCTCAAAATTGCGTTTTCTGGTAGCTAAATAATCCTCTAAAATATCCACAGGAATGCCATCATTCTGCTTTCCGCCGGAAAATGAGTACGCAAAAATTTTCTTCCCATAATCCTTCCAATACTCTTTTTCCTCTTCATTATAATTGTTATTAGAAATCCGCATTACACTTGAAAAGGCATAAACCTTTTTACCCGCTAAAATCGGTTTTATGTATTCAAGCCTTTTTTTCAACTCATCTAAACTCTCTTTCCCTCTTCTGGACGGGATTAAGCCACCATAAATCAAGGTATCAAGAGATAAAATAAGCGTGTCAACATCTTTTTGCTCTCTAAGCCAAGCTAAAATTGCTTGTATATCAGCGATTTTCTTCAAGTCGCCGAGATATTCTCTCGGTGGAAGCAAAAGCTCTATATCACCGTCTATTGCAGCGATATCTTTAGCTAAACCATAACACACAGGACGATTATCTATCGGAATAAAAGCTACTCTCATATCCCAATAATAACATAAATTTCAAAATACTTAAACAAATGTTACACACTCCTTGCCTAGAAAACATGTTTATTGTACGATTCTTAATGGTTACACCGGTCGATAGGCATCGCCCTAGTCTCAAGGTAATGGAAATAAAATCGCAAAAATGTTGTTTTTATTCCTGAACTAAATGGATGGAGCGGTATAGCCCGTAGTAAAACAAGTTAGAAAAAAGGAGACACAAGATGTCAGTAGCATCACTTATTGAACTTTTAGAAGCAGGCGTTCACTTTGGACACCAAACACAACACTGGAACCCAAAAATGAAACCATATATTTATGGTGCAAGAAACGGTATCTATATTCTTGATTTGAGAAAAACTACCGACTTGTTAGACGCTGCTTATGACGTAGTTAGAGAATACGCAGCAAAAGGAAGAAATGTTCTTTTTGTTGGTACAAAAAAACAAGCTGCTGAAGTTGTTGCTGAAGAAGCAAAACGTTCAGGTGCTTACTATATTAACAGAAGATGGTTAGGCGGTATGTTAACTAACTTTGAAACAATCAGAGGCAGAGTTAACAAACTTAGAGAACTTGAAGACTTCATCTCTTCAGGTCACGCTGAAAAATTACCTAAGAAAGAACAAGCTCAATTGAACAGACAACTAGCTAAATTGAGCAAAACTTTGGGTGGTATTAAAGAAATGCGTGGTTTGCCGGATATCATTTTCGTTGTAGACCAAGCTAAAGAAGATATCGCTATTGCAGAAGCTAACAAATTGAACATTCCTGTTATCTGCTTAGCTGATACAAATGCTAATCCGGACGGAATCAACTACATCATTCCTGGTAATGATGACGCTATCCGTTCAATCAAATTGATTACTTCTAAATTGGCTGACGCTGTTTTGGAAGGTAAACAATTAAGAGAAAACAATGCAAATTCTAAAAACAAGGTAGAAGCAGTTACAGCTGCTGATGCCGGTGTAGAAACTGCTAATGTTTAGAATTGATGAATAGTGAATTGTGATTAGTGAATAGGCTAATCACTTTTCACTACTTAAAGAAGGAGAAATTTAACATGAATATTACAGCTACAATGGTAAAAGAACTTCGTGATAAAACTGGTGCCGGCATGATGGATGCTAAAAAAGCATTGGTTGAAGTTGATGGCGATATGGAAAAAGCAATGGAAGTACTTCGTCAAAAAGGTATGGCTTCTGCTGATAAGAAAATGGGCAGAATCGCTGCTGAAGGTAGAATCGGTTCTTTCGTTAATGAAACAGCAGGTGCTATGATTGAAGTTAACTGTGAAACAGACTTCGTTGCTAAAAACGCTGAATTCATCGAACTTACTAACGGCTTAGCTCAAATGGTTGCAGAAACTAACCCTGCTGACGTTGACGCTCTATTGGCTTCTGTTTGCCCTAAATGCAACAAACCAATCGCTGACGTTATCAAAGAAAAAATCGCTTCAATCGGTGAAAAAATCACTGTTAGAAGATTTGTTAGATACGAAGGCAACGTTGCAACTTATATCCACAACGGTAAAATCGGTGTTCTTCTTAACACAGACGCTAAGGATGAAGTTTTGGCTAAAGATGTTTGCTTACATATCGCATCTTCAGCTCCTGAATTCATTTCTAGAAAAGATATTCCTGCTCACGTAATCGAAGAAGAAACAAGAATCGAAATGGGTAAAGAAGACTTAGCTAAAAAACCTGAACAAATCAGAGCTAAGATTGTTGAAGGCAGAGTTAACAAATTAATGGCTCACAGATGCTTGGTTGAACAACCATTTGTTAAAAACCCTGAACAAACAATTGAACAATTGATTTCAGGCAAATTCAACATCGTTAAGTTCGACAGATTCGTTCTTGGCGAAGGTCTTGAAAAGAGAAACGATAACTTCGCTGATGAAGTTATGAGCCAATTGGGCAACAAGTAGTTACCGGATAAAAAATTATAACAAAACCGAGGGCAACTTATGTTATCCTCGGTTTTGTTCTGTAAGACTTGAAAATTTTTAATAATATCTTATAATATAAATAGATAGTTTTGATACGGTAAATTCTCGGCACCGAGCCTACAGGCGACAGAGGGACAGTCCGAGTCCTCACAATCAAAACTATCTTTTTTTATCCTTTATTTTAGAAACATCACAACGATGGAATGTTGTCAAGAAATTTTCATTCATATTTTTGGTTGTTTTTATTACTACTTCATAAAGTTTATTATTAATATATTTAAACATCCTCAATCTATTTTTCTTATCCTGAAAAACCTTATCCGGATTAGATATTATATTCGAAAGAGACAAATAATCATTATAAATCAAATCTGGATGTTCAATAACATTTTTTATCATACTATCTAATGATAATTTTATTAGTGCCACATTAGTGTTTAAAACTATCACATAACAACTGGCTAAATTTGCAATATTGTAATAAGATTTAAGTATCGTTTTATCAACACTTTGTCGAACAAAATTAATTGCATCTTTTTTACACAAAACTTCATCTATTGCAATTTTACTATATGAACAAGCTTCATTATAAAATACATAAAAATCCTTAAACTCTTTCATAAATAAATTTTAGCACAAAACGCGAAAAATAATATCAAATAGAATAAAATGAATTATCAGTCTTTATCTTGTATAATAATTGTATGAAATTTAATCTGGCACGTGACGCAATAAAATATTTAATAAAAAAATACTCAATAAAAGAGATTTACATTCCGTATTATCTATGCGATGTAGTTAGACACGCTATTTTTGAAGTCGGAGCAAAACCGCTATATTATCACATAGATGACAATTTCATGCCGGAAGTTGAGTTAAAAAAAGATGCGTACATTCTTTATCCAAACTATTTTGGGATTTGCGATAAGAATGTAGAAATACTTGCAAAAAAGTATCCTAACTTAATTGTAGATAATGCACACGCATATTATGCTACATCAAGGGGATTTGCGACTATATATGCAAAACACAAATTTTTCCCTGTAGAATTTGGTGCGGAATTATGCTTAGAAAAAGACAAAAAAAATACGCCTGCTGATTACAGCAGGCGTAAGAAATACGAAGATTATGCAAAGATTTTTGCTAATAGAAATTTATTAAAAATTGAAATAGAGAATGATTGTATCCCTTTTTGTTACCCGTTTTTAGCCCCAACAATAGAAGAAGCCGACAAAGTTGCAAAAGAACTTCAGCAAAAAGGCTTAATCATATACAGATACTGGAATCCTATACCTGAAAGCTTTAATGAATACAAGTTTTACAGCCGACTTGTACCGATTCCGCTATCTTAATCTCCAATAATACTCGACCAAATAACTGATTGCGTCAAACGGGTGTTCCAGAAACTTAAAGTCACGATTTGATTTTATCTGATTATGTGTCGGAACATCCACAATACTTGTACCTTCCTTGAATGAGAGATTATATATATTGTACAAAATCCATTTACATCTTCTCGGGTCGATAAACAAATGACGTTCGCCTTTTGAATTTTTGACTCTTGCATTGAATGCAGAGATTCGATTCATAACAGGCGGGTTGTAATCCCGAAGTCGGAATTTGACGTCCTCATACCCGTGTTCCTTAAGAGCGTTTCGAATTATCGCATAATTTGTGTATTCGCTTTGAGTACTACGATTATCGCCAGAAGCGTCGCCATTTATTATAATTGAAGATTTGTGATTTGGATACCTTCTAATAAACTCGTCGATACATTGCTGCGTCGAAGTGTTTTCAATCACAATCTCGTCAAAGAAATAAACATTCTCATCGTCTTTGTGTGCAACTGCCCAACACATCGGGTCTACGTTAAAGTCACAGGTCAAATGCAAAGGTAAATCCGCACAATAACGGAGTTTTAGTTTGTTTGCCTCATCAAAGCCCTTAACAACAAGTCCAGAGGAGTAATCACCGAATTCACCCAGAACATTTATCCTGTAATATTCTTCATCGAAACTTTCTTTCATTGATTGAATAAAATGCGAAGGCAAGTAAATATTATTTGTTGTAGGTGCGATTATCAGTCGATAGTTCTCTTTTGAATGCTCCACAAACCTCTGCCAAATCCAGCCTTTGTCCGCTTGTGGGTTAGTATGTCCAAAAAGACGATACCGAAAATCAACCCAATTCTTGCCACGATAAGTATTTCGAAGTCTTCCGAGCAGTTGTTTAAAAGAAGAATCCGTAATTTGCGACGCTTCTTCAATTTCAGCCCAATGCAAGTTTAGGGATTTGAAGCGTTCAGGGTCTTCTAGAGCTGAAAATAGGATTTCAGAACCGTTCGAGAATTTTATAACCTTGTCAACTTTATTGTAGGAATAATCTTTTTCTTGAATATAGCCAAAGTTTTCCAAATGATCAAGATAGGTTGTAAGCGTCGTTTTACGAACAAGTTCATACTCTTTTGCTCCGACCAACCCTCTGCAACCGGGGTATTTTTTTGCAAGCAATATCCCGAGCAAAGCTCCGCACCAAGTTTTACCGCTTCCGTAACCACCTTGATAAATCGCAACATCCAATGATTGCGAATGCGGAATTTCTATGAATTCTCTTTGTTTATCCAATAACTTGTACTTAACCACTTTATTTACTCCACTTGCAAAAGGTTTGAAAAATATTAACAGAATGCTTCATCCAAAATCGTTTAAAAGGCTTGACTCCACTTGTACTCAGAAGAGCATTAAATATTTCGGATGAGAAGTTTTTGTCATTATCCACAAACTCGTGATTTTCGCATAAAACATCATGAATCAGGGCTGCTATTAAAAATCGATTGTCTGTATTTGAGCCAATTATACGCCAGAATAGGCGTGGGATAGATGCTCCGTCATAACAGTAACCTTTAGGAATTTCGAACTGATAAGACTTATTTTTCTTGTAATCTTTTAATTCTACAAGCAAATTTGATTTGCAAATAAACGGATATTTTTCAATCGATTTCTTTTCCTCATTGGACATAGAGGGTATATAGTACCGCACACCAATTTGAGGAATTTTATCAAAAAATATCCCCATTTTTTTATCTTTATACCAACATATCATTTCCCATTATCCTTAAATTTAGTATCCGACTGCCATCCAGTCATATGGCACGCCTGCATCATTTACAACATCAAAACCTGTTACAGATTTGTTAAAACCAAATCTACTTGAGCCGGCAGTTGTTGAATCTTGATGATTTTGACAATGCAAAACAAAACTTGCAGACTTGAATTGTTTTAAAAAGGTAATATGTACTGCACCTGAACCGGTGCCGACTCCACCTTGTTCTATCCAACCATCCGAATAAACTCGCCACCAACTGGTACCATTTTCATACGCACCCAATAAATAACTCCTTGAAGTCGCACTCAATTCGGTAATTTTTGTCTGCTGAGCAGTAAGAATATCGTTCAAATCCGTTTGGTTAGTAATTTCGCCTTCAATATTTCCCCATTCGGCAGAAGTTTGGGTGTTTGAGATAACATTATTCTCTACTGAAATCCCTGTTCCCGCTGTATAAGTAGCTTCTGCCTTGGTTGCAAGGTTAGAAGTCGCAGATTGCACCTTTTCAATTTGCCCATTGCCTTCTTTTTTAATTTCTGCTATTGCATCATTTTTCACATTAATAACATTATCCGCAGTATTTTGAAGATTCTCCGCAAGGATTTTAGCCTGATTTGCATAGTATTTTGCTGAATAATCCACGCCGCCAACTATTGAATCCGACACAGCCCACTGTTTTGCCAACCCTTCATAATAAGTTTTATTTGAAATAATACCTACAGCAGCTTCTGTGCCCAACGAAGCGACATTTATTTTTACAGAGTTAACTTTAGAATTAATCTCGACCATTATATCCCCTCAACTTTCTTAGGATACACAGTTATTCTGTTTTTATCCCCCAAGGTTCCACCGGCAATTAGCAAAGTATCTTCCGTATTAGACTCCGTTGCACAAAGTTTCACACCATAATAATAGGTTGCAACCGGTTCATTTTTCTTAACCTTCAACAAATCTGTAAGAGCACCCGTCAGCACAAACACGACAGAGTCTTGATTGTTTGTGTTAACAGAAATTTCGCTACCTATCGGGTTTCTGTTTTCGTCTTGTATTGCAAAATAAACCGTATAATTTTTATCTGTCGGAAGCCCTGATATAGCAAGCTCTCCACTATCCCCTTGTACAAGGGTTATATTTCCATTTTCATCTATTGTAAACGCCATATTTTCTCCTTTATTAGTGGTTGGTGAATAGCTCCCTCTCCAGATGGAGAGGGGTGGGGTGAGGTTCAGCCCGTAAGGGTAATTGTCCATTTTCCACTTTCAATTTTCCATTCCCAATCTACTATCCCCCGAAATCTGCCACAGTCTGCATTAAGCACTCTTGAATAAACCCTGCAGTCGCTTCTTTTCGCTCCTGTAAAGAAATAATATATTCTTCGTTATAGTCGAGCGTAAAATCAGGAGTCTTGTAGGTAATTATTTCAACTTTTTGCCCCAATTCAAGCCCTGCTTTGATTGGTAGCAACAAATCTGCTAAAAAGTCTTTTATTGAGCCATCTTTCATATTAACTTTGCGTCTAATCCAACCTAGCGAAGTTTGAAAAAACTCTGCTTTAAACTGCTTTTCTCTTAATTCTGCTTGTTCTTGCTCGTAATTCGGATTAATAGCAGGCTCTTCACCTTGCATAATCTCGTTTGCTTCCAGAGCAAAAAGTGCTGCTTCGGTTTCTTCTATCCTCAAACCGCCTTGGTGATTATATTTCACAATAAAATCCGCACGTTCAATTTCTGTATATGGTTTTTCTAATTTGTATGACATATTTTTTCTCCTTATTTTCCGCACGCCATCCAGTTAAAATAAGCGTAACTGTCACCGCCGCCGCTCCAGTTTCCGGCAATTTGAGCTCCTGTTGTACTCTTTGAGTTTATTGTAGGGAACCAAACGTAACCACTGTAGTGTGTAGTTATAGCACCGAGAGTAAGTGTGTAGTTTGTGTCAACAAACTCTTTCGGGAAAACAACGTCCTTCTGTCCGCTTTTCGTAACCACTCCGCCTTGCTCAAGCCAAACTCTGTT
Organism: uncultured Candidatus Melainabacteria bacterium; assembly: GCA_934754775.1. Taxonomy (GTDB): domain Bacteria; phylum Cyanobacteriota; class Vampirovibrionia; order Gastranaerophilales; family Gastranaerophilaceae; genus CAG-196. Next base: position 23,422 of record CAKVIM010000019.1, read on the forward strand.
TGTTTTTTCTGCGTCAGAAAAATACTCACGATACCAAGAGGTACCATTCACGTAGGTTTCAATAAAAAGCCCGCTTAACTCTATCACACTTATTCTTTTTTTAACCGCCTCAATTGACTCATCAATACTACCACTCAGTGACGAAATCGAATTATTAATTGTCGCAATATTTGAATTTATACTCGCAACTTTTGACGTCACATCCTCGGACACATCGCCAATTTTTGAGTCAAGGTAGTTAAAATTATTGTTCATCAACTCTGACGATGCCAAAGCCCCATATTCTATCTCAGTTAATGCCATCTGAACTCCTTTCACTTATCAAAGTGTCATAAATCTTGTCTAATTTTTTATTAATATCAATAATTTGCTCTTTCATATTTCCAAACTCCGATTTTGTTATATAAACTTGAGCCACCTCTGAAAGAATTTCTCGATGTGTCTGTTCAAGTTTTTCCGGAGTAACAAAAAGGTTGTATTGAAAAATTACCGCAATACACACAATTAGAACCGGTGCATATTTGTAAAAAAATTGTTTATCCATAATTCTAACCCTACATTGTCGAATTATTCGCAAACATCTCCGCAAATTTCGCAATCGCATTAAGAATTTTTGCGGAATTATCGGTAGAATCATTATTTGAAAGAGCTTTCGTAATTTTGGTTGCATTGCCGGTGCTTGTTTTAAGTGATTGATCCTGCATATCTGAAATTACGTCATAACCTTGCATGTAAGCCGAAAGCAAATTATTGAGAATTTTAGCCGAATTATCCTGAGAATTTTCAAGCAATTGATTAGCATACGAAGCAAGAGAGCTTGTAGTCGTATCAGAAAGATTTTTATACAAATCCGTTGCCTGCGAAGAACGCACCATATTTCGCTTTGATAATGGATTAATGATATTATTTTCCAAACTCTTTGATGCTTCGTTTGCCAAAGTCGACGTAAAACTATTCAACTTAGCTTGATTTGTCGTCGAATTCAAACTCGGATTCAAATACTCATCCAAAAGCGAATCAATATTTTTGTTAACAAAATTGTAAACAGAATTAAGTGCCGTCCCCGGATTAAAAGCAGTCATTGTCCCGGAATTGTTTGTAGTCGCAGTTGCATAAGGATTTGAAGTCGTTGTATCTCCATACACAGTCGAAGTCATTTGTGATTTTTTTCCCATATTTTTGTCCTTTCATTTTTACACCGTCTTTGTCTTAATCTTGCCAAACTCAATATTTCTGATACAAAAATCATCCCCTTCACGTTTAGTAAAAAACGTCATTTGCAGAGTCTTAAAGAAAGATGCCGGTAATTTTTTAACAGTATTGATATCCTTTTGGGCAAAATATGACAAATCCCAATGCCCAATATCAAAATACAATGCATCCTTAAGAGTCTTTGCCTTGATATATCGAGTTTTTGCAGAAAGTGAGTCATAATTTTTGGTGTATTCGATATAAAAGCTATTGTTGTAATACATATCCAAAGAGACTTTTGGCGGATACGAAAGAATCTTGAAAGAATTTTCATACCCCAAATTTAGCGGAGTACACTTGTAAAACGTACCGATGAATTCGCCGTCAAACGTAGATGAGGTATACTCTTCATAGATTTTTTTGCCCGCAGAATACAAAATCCCGCCAACAATTGCAAAACAATTGATTTTCTGGCACTTTCTTTTTACCCACGCAGAACGCAAATAATCGTATATCACAATCGTCGAATAGTTTTCATCTTCACTCGGCAAAAGAAACCAAACCTCGTTCCTATCAGCAGTTACAACCGAAAGTGCTTTAATATTTTGCTTCAAACCGCTTGGAATACTAAATAACTCTTCTTGAATATCAAGAGCAATGTTGTTACCCAACGTTTTATCACCATTAACGACCTGCTTGAAAGAAAATACCCCCTTTTTCGTATCATCGTAAAAATACAACTCTGTTCCGTGAAATACGAGTGCGTTATAAGAAGCACATCCCCCGGGAGAGTCCATCGTTTTGTAGAAAGCCGAGTTTTCCTCATCCAAAGCAATTAGGCAAGATGAATTTGAGTGAAAAACCGCCAATGTACCTAAATACGGATAAATAGCCGTAATATTTTTTACAAACTCTATATAACCGGCAGAAGTCGAAATTCCCGCATCAGAAGTCGCAAAATCATAAATATTTTCTTGTACCGAATACCACAGAACCTGTTGGCTAAAAACCCACAAACGCCCTGCAAAAACAACAATCCCTAGCCCTTTGACCTCTCGGTTATCAGCATCTTTAAGATTCATCATCTTGACTTCATCAAGTTCGCCCGACTCATTCAAGTTTTCAAGTTCAATTGAAAGCATATCCTCAGAATTAGAAAACACCCACAAGTCAGACCAGCCTTGAGAAACATCCGTTGCTGAAGACACCCCCGTAACCTTCAAACCGCTGACCTTTAATGTCAAACTCGCACTAATTTTAGAAAAAAGATAGATTTTGCCTTCTGTTTGGCTTTCTGTATGCACAAAAAAATACGTCTGCCCCTTTTGCACACTTTCAAAAATATTTATTACTTGCTCGTCATCAGGAATCAAATCACAAACCGCCACATTTCCCTTCGCAGTACGAATTCCGACTCCGGAATTCGTCTCAGTCGCAAAAAGTTCAACATTCTGAATATCCGATGCCGTTATTACAGACGAAGAATAAACAGAAGAACTCCTGTTAATTCCTGAAAAATTATTACAAATTAATGCAGTTTTCTGCATTTTAAACTCCTTTCTTCTTAAAAAATTATTAAGAAATTTCGATTTTCTTAGCTCAAACGTTACAAAACTTCACAATTCGAGTCTAAAAAGGCAATTTTTATTCTTTTAAATACTTTATATATACATAAGAGATATCAAGGAGAGTTCTAAAGATGT
>CAKVIM010000020.1 GCA_934754775.1 uncultured Candidatus Melainabacteria bacterium
TCTCCTTACAGGAGAGGTCGCAGTCGTTCGAACGAATGTGAGTTACGGATGCGGGTGAGGTGTTTATTTTCTTCCCTAACGGGCTAACACCTCACCCCTTCCCTCACTGTCACCACAGGTGACATCTCTCCCACTCAATGGATACTGTGGGAGAGAATTATGTTTTAATCGATATCTGTACCTCTCCTGTTAGGAGAGGGAATACGCGAATGATACTCATTTGATTAAACATCAACCTCACCTTACAGGAGAGGGGGAAGCCGTAACCCACCCGCATCTGTAAAGCTCAGCTCCGCTTCGCTAACAGCTGCGACCTCCCTATCTGGGGAGGTTTGTTAGCGGGTGCTATAAAGAATGAAGCATTCAAATAGAGGAAAAAACGCTCTTGGTCATATTTTTAGACTACCTCATATATCGTAATCTACGTCATATTGATTAATACGTATAGTATAGTCCCGAAACATGCAGAAAAAAAGCATTACAGGGTCTCATAGACCATATGGTCTACACCCCTCAATCTACCTCAAACACTGGAAAATTAACCCTTATATTGATGAAAATATCCTCTATTAGGGGGTAATATAAATAGTGTAGATTATATAAATTACTAAAAAATTATTATAGGGGAGAAGAGAGAGTATGAGACGTGAGTTTAAAAAGAATCCGAAGGTGTTACTTATTGATGACAATTATGAACACTTATCAGGTATCAGAGAATTGTTGAACCTTGAAGGAACTTTTGACGTTGTAGGTATCGCAACTAACGTGACTGTTGGTCTTAATTTAGTTAAAAAATATCAACCGGATATCGTTTTATTAGATATGAATATGCCTGAACGTGACGGACTTCAAGGCATTTTAGAAATCACAAAACTTGATTTGAATACAAAGATTTTGGCTCTTTCAGGTTACGATGATGCGGATTTGATTTTCAGAGCTATGAAGATTGGTGCAAAAGGCTATGTACTAAAAACTATGGCTTCTGCTCAATTAATCTATGCTATTGAAGAAGTTTTGAACGGTAAAATTTACTTACCGCTAGCACTTTCTTCAAGATTCTTCGAATATTTCCAACAAACATTCAGAAACGAAACAGAAAAACAGGAATCTGCAAACGAAGAAGAAAATCTTTTGAACTATTTGACACAAAGAGAAGAAGAAGTTTTGGAATTGCTAACTCAAGGTATCACATACAAAGGTGTTGCAAGCAAATTGTTTATCTCTGAAACAACTGTTAAGACTCACGTAAACAACATTTTCCAAAAGCTTCAAGTAAACGATAGAACTCAAGCAGTTTTATACGCTATTAACAATGGCTTCTTGACTAAAAAGGTTAAGATTTCCGCTTAATTTCAAGGCTTGCGGGCGAGGATTTTTGAATTATGAAGAAAATTGTAAGACAGCAAAACTACTTAAAGGAATTGATTGAATCACAAGAAAATCGTATTCTTTCAAGACAAGCATTAAAGTGCTTTATCCGTGCTGCCTTAGAACCACTTCTTAACAATCCTGAAGAAAGCGTTGTTCTACACAGAATAATCGAGCCGGCTGGAATAATGGGGCTTTTGAAAAGAGTCGAATATTCAGACATTGAATCTTACGATTTTTCAGACGAAAGCGACAACTTGCGTGAAAGAGTTTGGGCAAACACTGAGTTTTTGGCAGTTTTAACCCACAGATTTGTCACAATCTTAATCTGGGATAATAAAACCGAGAGCAAAAACACTGTCAGATACTATTCTATCGTTAACTCTAAGTTGCAAAACGAAGCTTTAGACATTATTGACAGAAATTCTATTTTAGACATCAAACAATATCAGGAAAAATTCAAGCCTGACAGACGTGATAACATATTACTTAACTCCTCTATAAGATGTCTTGTAGAAAATATGGATGAAGCAACGAAAGATGCAGTAATCGGGTTTGCAGAGTTCCAACAAACTCCGAAAAACGAAGGCAACACAAGATTTGTTTCACACGAGATAAAAAATCAGCTTTCGATTTGCGATTTGTATAGCGAAGTTATCAGAAAATACTGCACAAAAAACAGTATCGAAGATGAAACAATTTTGAATGCGGTTAATTGTATAACACGTGCGGTCAAAATTGCAAGCAATTCATTAATTGCTCTAAAATCAACTTATACTAATGACTTAAAATCACACAGTCTTAAGAAAATTATCGCCAGCGTTGAAGATTTGACGAAAGTATATTTTGAGTGCAAGAATATTAAGTATATTGTGAAAAATGACACAGACGCAAACATTCTTATTGATGAGAACAAGTTTGTAGCGGTGTTGATAAACTTGGTAAAAAATGCGGTTGAGGCATTCGAAAATGTCCAGAAAAATGGTAAGTATATTGAAATTAGGACTGAAAAAGACGGAGATTTGGCGATAATCCGAGTCAAAAACAATGCTGGTATGATTGAGAAAGCGGACAGTATATTCAAGGAAGGTTATACAACAAAATCAACAGGTTCAGGACTTGGACTCTGCATTTGCAAAAAGTCTATCGAAGAACAGTTTGGACAACTTGAACTTGAGCATACAGGTCGAGATTACACAGAATTCACAATCAAGATAGGTTTGGCGTGAGGAGAGCTTATGGATTTAATTTCTAACAGAACAATTGAGATAACAAAGCTCGGAATGGACGGTTTGATGGGCAGACAGCACGCAATTGCTTCCAATATAGCAAACGTGATGACCCCGGGGTTTCAGAGAAAAGAAGTTGCGTTTGAAAGCCAACTTGCTGAAATTATTGAGAAAGAGGATCTTAAAGATTATATAAAAGGGCAAAACAGTATTGAGTACAAGCCGCCAATGGTAGACGTATTCACCGGAGATGTTCACACATACAGAACGCCAACCCTACAGGAAAAAGCTTATCTTAAATCAAATACATTTGAGAAGTTTAATCCGCAGGTGGTAACGGACGTATACAGCGGTACGAATTCAGACGGTAACAACGTTGAATTGGAACGTGAGATGATGGATTTATCCAAAACCGGTACAAAATACATGGTACTGTCAAACTTGGAGAGAAGGCAATTCTCAACAATATCAGATGCAATTCGAGGGCAATAATTCGTTACTCGCTTAGTAAGCGAGCAGGGAAGAGGTAGATTATGAGTTTTAATATTTTTGATATAGCCGGCTCAGGAATGAGTGCACAAAGAGTTAAAATGGATACAATTGCAAGTAACATTGCAAACATTAACACCACCAGACAAGCTGATGGTTCAAAGGGTGTTTACATAAAAAAAGATGTATCATTTAGAACTGTATACGAGGATAGTCTTAACAAAGGATATTCAAACTTCTCCTCTAACAATCCGGATGCACAGTTTGACCCTAAGACAGGGAACTTACTGATTAACGCAAACGTTGCACTTAATAACGGTATGATTACAGGTGGGGTTCAGGTTGATGAAATTTACGAAGCAGAAGATGGCGTAAAAACAGTTTATGACCCGTCACACCCTGACGCTGACGAAGAAGGTTATGTTGATTTACCAAACATCAATTTGGTTGAAGAGATGGTTGGTATGATATCAGCTTCAAAAGCTTATGAAGCAAACGCAACAGTTGCAGAGAACGTTAAAACGATGATGCAAACTGCAATGAATATTTAGGGAGTAAGAGGAAATGGAATTTTCAACAGCTATAAATAATATAAATTCAAGTTACAATCTAAACGCAATTGATGAATACAACAAGTATTTGCAAGGTCATGCGTCGTTCGAAGTTGAAAATAACGTTTTTGAAGAAGCTTTGGATAAGGCTGCAAAAAGTTATCCGGTAAAAGACAAACACGATAAAGAAGGCTTAGGTAACTTTGCGACTCAAATGGGTAATGCGTTTTCTAATAGCTTAAATGCAGTTAATGACGCAAAGCTTGAAGCTGATAGAATGCAGGAAGATTTGGCAACGGGCGGGCCTACAAGCATTCACGACGCAATGATTGCAGCTGAAAAAGCGTCTTTGAGTATGCAAATGGCAATACAAGTGAGAAACAGATTAATTTCCGCATACACCGATATCACAAGTATGGCTTTATAGAAAGTTATGAACAAAATCAATGCAATAAAAGTAAGAGGTGCAAGGGTTCACAACCTCAAAAATATTGATGTGGATGTTCCTTTGAATAAAATCGTAGGTATAGCAGGGGTTTCCGGCTCAGGCAAATCTTCACTTGCTCTTGGCGTACTTTATTCTGAAGGTTCAAGAAGGTATCTGGAAGCACTTTCTACATATACAAGACGCAGAATGACACAGGCCGAAAAGGCTTTAGTTGACGAGATTCTTTATGTTCCGGCTTCGCTTGCACTTCATCAAAGACCTGCTATCCCCGGGGTTAGAAGCACCTTTGGAACAGGAACAGAATTATTGAACAGCTTAAGACTTATGTTTTCAAGACTTGCAAACCACTGTTGCCCTAACGGGCATTATGTTGAACCTAGTTTGGCTGTAGCTGCAGAGCAAGAGTTAATTTGCCCGATTTGCAAAACTCATTTTTGGGCACCTTCAGCAGAAGAGCTTGCATTCAACAGTCAAGGTGCTTGCACAACTTGCAGCGGAACAGGAATTGTTAGAACTGTCGACAAATCGACACTTGTGCCGGACGAAAATTTAACGATTGATGAAGGTGCAGTTGCTCCGTGGGGTACACTTATGTGGTCACTTATGACCGATGTCTGCCGAGAAATGGGAGTTAGAACAAATATTCCGTTTAAAGATTTAACCGAAAAAGAAAAAGATATTGTTTATAATGGACCGGCTGAGAAGAAACATATTTTCTACAAGGCTAAAAATACAAATCAAGCGGGTGAATTGGATTTTACTTATTATAATGCCGTGTATACAGTAGAAAATGCTCTTAGCAAAGTTAAAGACGAAAAGAGCATGAAGCGTGTTGAAAAATTTCTAACGCAAGAAGTTTGCCCTGATTGTCACGGAAGCCGACTTTCTCAAAAAGCGAGATTGCCAAAGCTTATGGGAATAACTTTGGATAAGGCTTGCGAGATGACTTTAAGCGAATTAATCGAATGGGTTAAAAAAGTTCCGGAGTCATTACCGGAAGAAATGAGACCAATGGCAACAAGTATTTGCGAGTCATTCCTATCAGTAGCCAAAAGACTTATGGACTTGGGACTCGGATATTTAACTTTAGATAGAGCAGCTTCGACCTTATCAACCGGCGAAAGACAGCGAATGCAATTGGCTCGTGCCGTTAGAAACCGCACAACAGGAGTTTTGTATGTATTAGATGAACCGTCAATCGGTTTGCACCCTTCTAATATCGTTGGGCTTAAAGGCGTTCTTCACGATTTATTGGACGACGGAAATTCGATAATACTAGTTGATCATGATACTCAAATTCTTGATGAAGCCGATTGGATTATTGAAATGGGACCACATGCCGGAATTAACGGCGGCTCGATTATCGCAGAAGGCACCATTCCTGAGATTGAATCCAATAAAACCTCTGTAATTGGCGGATACTTATCAGGAAAAAATCGAGTCTTTGTTCGCAAACAAATTGCAAAAGAGAAAATATTTGAACTGGGAAAAATCCACCTCGAAACAGATAAAATACATACTGTTAAACCTCTAAAAGTCGATATTCCGCAGGGAAGATTAACCGTCGTTACAGGAGTTTCCGGTTCCGGAAAAACAACAATGGTTTTAGAAAGTTTAGTGCCTGCACTTGAAAACATTTCCAATCAAAAAAAACTTCCTGAACATATTTTAAAAATTGAAGCAGATGGAATTAAACAAATAAAACTAATAGATGCAACACCAATCGGGATAAATATTCGCTCAACGGTTGCGACTTATGCCAATATTCATGACGAGCTTAGAAAAATTTATGCAAAGATTGCAAAGACCGAAGGATTAAGCTATAAGGCAGGAGATTTTTCATACAATACAGGCAATCTGCGTTGTCCGACTTGCGACGGCACAGGAGTCATAAACCTTGACGTACAGTTCTTGCCAGACGTTGATATTCCGTGTCCGGAATGTAGCGGTTCAAGATACGCAAAAGCAGCTGAAAAAGTTAAATATAACGGATATTCTTTACCAGAAATAATGGCAATGGATGTCACAACCGCTCTTAAAGCTTGCAAAGATTTAAAAATCGTACAACAAAAATTGCAGGTGCTTGAAGATTTGGGACTCGGATATTTAACTTTGGGTGAAGCAACTCCGAGTCTATCAGGTGGCGAAGCTCAAAGGCTTAAACTCGCAAGCGAAATGCGAAAAGCTCAATCAGAAAGCGTTTTTGTTTTCGATGAGCCGACAATCGGTTTGCACCCGAAAGATGTTGAAACTTTGTTGGGCGTATTCCAAACATTGATTGAGAATGGTGCAACTGTTGTGGTTATCGAACACGATTTGGATGTAATAAGAAATGCCGATTACATCATTGATATGGGGCCGGAAGGCGGGGACAAAGGCGGAGAAATCGTATTCTGCGGAACGCCTGACGAATTAAAAAAATGTAATGCTTCTAAGACCGCAAAGTTTATATAGTGAAATCCAGTCCGTGCTTTTTATATAAGTTATTAAAGAATTCTGAATGTTTTTTAACCTCGTCAGCATCAAGAGTCATCGGGATTCCGACAGAAAGCTCGTGACTGCGTGGTTCCAGATTATCACTGATTATGGTTGAGAAAAATTCATCCGTTATATCGTTAGCTTCATCTATATTAAAGTCAGAAAGACATTTTTTCGCTCTTGCGGCAGGTTTTTCAATATCATCACGAGAAATCTTCTCCAAAACGGTGCGAGCAATAGATTCCATTCCCAAATCAGGCTTGAATTTGTATTTCTTATGAAAAATTACAGCCTTAGGTCTTGAAATAATCATTATATTAGAAAGTTTATTTTGCATAAGCTCCATCACAGAGAACAAACGCAAGATTTCGCCGAATCTGAAACCTTTTTGACGATACGGTTCTTTTGTAATTATCTCTAAACCAAGCATTGATTTGCCGTTTTTTGTAATTTGAAACAATTCAGACGCAAGTTTTTGCCCCTCGTGATTTAAAGAGAGTTCGTAAAGTTCCTTATCAAGGGGAATTCTTTCTATTTGCACGGCACAAGTGCCAAGCTTTGTCGCAACCTGTTTCGGTGCGAATAATTTATTTGTTACATTATTAATCACGGATATATACCAGACGATACTTGCTATTTACACAATATTAGTACCATTTATAAAAAACATTGTCAAGCAAAACAGTTGACCTTTGCTCTGATTATTAGCTATACTTAGAATGTAAGATTTAGTTAAGGGATTGAAGTAATGCAAGAAATCAAATGTCCTAAATGTGGTGAAGTTTTTCAAGTTGATGACTCCGGTTATGCTGCGATTGTAAAACAGGTTCGTGACAGAGAGTTCTCAAAGGAAATCCAAAGCAGAGAGACACAATTTGAATCAGAAAAAGATAATGCGGTTCAACTTGCAAAATTAGAAGCTGAAAAACTCTTTAACGAAAAACTTGTGCTAAAAGAAGCGGAACTTAATCAAACTGAAATCACTAAAGACAAAGAGATTGCAGAATTGAAAAACAAACTTGCAAGCTTCGATAAAGATAAAGAGTTGGAAATCCACAAGCTTGTAACAAAGCTTACGACAGAACTATCAGAAAAAGAAAATCATATCGAAAAACTTAAGGGCGAAAAAGCACTTACGGAAAAAGAATGCCAATTGAGAGAACAATCTCTCAAAGACCAATACGAGGACAAGCTCCGTTTCAAAGACGAAGAAATCGCTCGCTATAAAGATTTTAAATCAAAACTTTCAACGAAAATGGTTGGCGAGAGTCTTGAACAGCATTGCGAAATCGAGTTCAACCAATTGCGTGCGACCGGATTTAAGAATGCGTATTTTGAGAAAGATAACGACGCAAAAACCGGTAGCAAAGGAGATTATATTTATCGGGATAAAGACGAAAACGGAATTGAATTTATCTCTATTATGTTTGAGATGAAAAATGAAATGGATACAACTTCTACCAAAAAGAAGAACGAAGATTTTTTGAAAGAATTGGATAAAGACAGAAGAGAAAAAAATTGCGAATATGCGGTTTTGGTCTCGCTGCTTGAGCCCGAAAGTGAACTCTATAATTCAGGGATTGTGGATATGTCGCATCGTTACAAGAAAATGTACGTAATTAGACCTCAATTCTTTATTCCAATTATTACGCTTTTAAGAAATGCCGCAGGGAATTCTCTTGAATACAGAAAAGAGCTTGAAATCATCAAAGCTCAAAATATTGATATTTCTAACTTTGAATCAGAAATGAATGATTTTAAGGACAAATTTTCAAGAAATTTCAGACTTGCGAGCGAAAAGTTTCAAAAGGCAATTGACGAAATCGACAAAACTATCGACCATTTGCAAAAAACAAAAGAAGCATTGCTATCTTCTGAAAACAATTTGAGGCTTGCAAACAGTAAGGCTGAGGATTTAAGCATAAAACGCCTGACAAAAAACAACCCTACAATGGAAGCTAAATTTGCAGCTCTAAAGAATGAAAATAATAATTAGCTATCTAGTATAAAATCTTTTAAAGACTCAATAACTTTTTCTTTTATAGTACGCTTTGGCGGAACATAATCTTCATACTCACCTAGTTTTGCATTTGGATTATAATACATTCTAAGAGAATGAAATTTATGCAAATCAGAAGCTTGTCCCAACAAATACTCGTCCATTTCTTTTACACGTTTTACATTCATTGAAGTAAAGCCTTGTTTTCTATAAAAAATATGAGGCGGACGGCTTTTATCATACATATCGCTCGAAATCAGATGCAATCGTCCATGCATTCCGAGTTTTTCACTTAATATTTTAGCGAAATTAATAAACGTAGTCCCAACACCCTTGTCTCGTTCAAATGAATGTAAATCCATTATGTATAATGATGGTTTCCAATCTCCTTTTGGATAATAAGAAGATAGCTCAATCTTTTTAACGTCTGGAAGTGTTGCAAGCATTCCTAATTCATGTCCGGTTTGTGTGCTAAACATTTTGAACACGTCGTATTTTTCTTCCAAAGGCGTCTTGACTTTTCTATGATAAATTAATCTTTTTGGTAACTTTTGGGGTTTTCTAATTGTATAAAACCCACCTAAACTATTTATATTCATATTTTTTGTAAAACGTGTAAAAAAATTTTTTGCTAATAATGGGAATTTTTATTCAATAATAACATAAATTGTAACAAAAATCCTCCGTTTGTAACAATTTTTCAAAAAAACTTAAAGTTTTTGAAAATTATGACGTTATATATAATATAGCACTAAAATCTACAAGATGGCAAGAAAAGATGGCTGATGTATATTCATTAGGCAAAAAAGAAGAATTTGGCAAAATTGACTTTAGTAAACTAAAAAGCGGACTTACTAAAGCAGAGCTTGGTATAGAAGAAGGCTCTGTTTTAGCAAGCATTTTTGACAGCATCGATACAGAAGGAGAAACTACTGAAGGTGCTGAAAAAGGTAAACTTAGCCGAAATGAATTAGCTCAATTTATCAACAAGGTAAAACAACTTGCAGGCAAAGATGATAATTTGTCAGAAAAAGAAGCCAAAGGCTTTAAATTAGATGAAAAAAATAAACTTGGCGGAAAAAACAAAAAAGAACTGCTTAATTTTTTGCAAAAATGGGCTAACTTTAGCAACAACGAAAATCAAGCCAACAAAATCGTTGAATATATCGACGGACACACCGAAGAGATTTTAGCTGATAGCTCAAAAATTATAACTGTTACAGATGAGAATAACGTAACTAAAAAAACTAAAAGCGACAAAGATGGCAATTTGGTGTCAGAAACTGTTATCAATAATGAGTCTGAAACAGTTACAGAATACAGTACTGATAAAAAGCCTACAAAAGAAACCATCTTAAATAAAGAAACAAACATAGAAGAAGAATATGATTTAACTCAAGAGCCAAAGAAATTGGTTAAGAAGACCGATAAGAAAACAGGCGAAGTTACAACTTGGGATGGCGATAATGAAATTATCACTCGTCAAAACGGGACGCAAACCGAAACAACTACAAAGCAAGATGAAAAGAATTACACGACCGAAATAACCGATGGCGATAAAAAATTGTCACAAACCAAAGTTATTGACGGACAAACTTACGAAGTAAAATATGACGGCAACGGTAATACAGTCGTTGTCGTACAGGCTAATGAAGATAGCATAGAAAAATTAGCAACACAGTTTGGCTGCAAAGCAGAAGATTTAGTTAGATTAAATACGGATAAACTTAAAGGCAAAGCCCCTCACGCTCATTTTGAAGCCGGAGAAGAAATTGTTGTACCAAAAGAAATTGAAGCAGATAGCGATTTATTAAAAGGCAGAAAAGATTCTGAAGGTGCAATTGCTGAAGATACAGAAAATAAACGCATTGAAGCTGAAAAAGAGGAAAAAAGAAAAGCTGAAATTGCTCGCAAACGAGCTGAAGCTGCTCAACGAAGAGCTGAACAACGGGCACAAAGAAGAGCAGAAATGGCTGCTTTGAAAAAAGCTTACAAACCACTTGGAATAAAAAATACTAAAAAATATGGTCAAAGATATACTGATAAAAATGGTAATAAATATACTATCATCGGAGAAGCTGCTTACGCTAGAATAATTGTAAAAGATAAAAAGGGTAAGGTGTGCGTATTTGCTCACGATGGAGTAATGCTAAAACAAGAATACGTCAAAAGAGATATAGATTTGGTACGTTCAGGCAAAAAACGTGTCGTTATAAACAATAGAGCATATTATACTGACGGCAAATATAGAGATAAGCACTGTAGAGTTGTTGTTCAAGATTGGACCGGTAAAACTGAGATTCTATCAGGCGGTGGAGCTGATCTTCCATTAGAAAAGCGAGTTGTTCTAAATAAAGGTTATGTACAAGCTTCTGACGCAAGAGATTATGCTGTAGGTACCAAAACAGTAAAAGAACACGCAACATTTTCTAAAGGAACTGAAGTTACCCAATATAAAGATAAGAGTGGTAAGGTCTGGTACTTTGATGAAAAAACAGGAAGAGCACTTGTAAAAGGTGATTACTCAAATTTCGTAAATAAGGAAGCTAAAGCCATTTCGGATTCTATTTATGATGCGGCAGAAGGAATCGGAACCAAAAATGACCAACTCAAAACCGCCATTAGTTACATCCAATCACCAACTATTTTGGCAAAAGTAAATGCAAATATTGAACCGCTTGATAGTGATTATAAAGCAACAAAAAACACAACAGCTCTTGAGGCATTAATTTTGGATGAAGACAACCACCAAAAGGCTCAAGAATATTTTGGAGTACTTATTCAAAATGGAGCTATGACAAGAGATCAAGCCGCAACTTGTATTACAAGAGAAATGGAACACGAGCTCCACGGAAGAACTTTAGGATACACTTCAACTGAAGGTGTAGAACGAGTAATGGGACTTGTTCCGGAAAAAGACAGAAATCTTAGAATAGCGGTCGAAGCTAAAGTAAAAGAAAACCACCCTGAACTCAAGGCAGATGACGATTCATTCGTAAGAGCCTATATAAAAGCTGACGATTGGGATTCGGAAAAAGTCGATCTGTTTGATGCAATCTGGGTTCAAAAGGAAGCTTACGCTCCTGCGACATACAAAAGAGATGAATTCGGCGAAATTGTAAAAGATAACAATGGCAATCCCGTAATTGAGGATTGGGGCGATCAAAAACATAGAAACAAGGTTATCGGCAGGTTATGTTTCGATTATGATAAAAAAGAAACATTGCATGCCGGCTTGAAAGCAATAAACGATGACCCACAAAGCCAAGATTACATCAATTTTAGTCAAAGAGCAGCCAAAGAAAACAAAAAAAGAAATTACGTACAACAATTCACTGACCAAGAAAGCGTTCAACAATACTTAGCAGGACGTGCAACTGATGAGGGAAGTGTTGATGTCGGACAACTAAAAGCTTGCAACAATTTGTTATTCAAGAGCGAAAAACCTGCAAGAGTCAGAGCCGAAGAAGCTTTATATAAAGCTAAAGAAGGCGACATGACTCAAGTATTCGAGAGCATGGATCCGGAAGTTTATGCAGAACAACAAGCGATTTTGCAAAAAGGTGACATAAAAGGCTGCAAAAACCTGCAAGAAGTCTACAAGAAAGCAATGACTCAAGCAGATAAAAGTGAGAAAGTTTCAATAAAAGCTAACGCAATTCTTTCTAATCAAGTTCCATTTAAGCACGAAGAAATTGTAAACTTCACAATTGAATTGATGCACGAAATAGATAAAAACAACGGCCTTGGTAATACTTCCGGCATAAGTGGCGGCTATAAAAATGATGCAGAAGCTCAAAAAGAACAATTAAAAGCAATTCTAAGAAATCACCCTGAAATCAAAAAAGATGTTCTTGCGAAATTTAAAAATGAAAAATTTGAATATTCATACACTCTTACTTCTCCAGATGGTGATGCAATAGATGCAGACGTAAATACAGTAAGTACAAAACAAGAATATTTGAATCTAATCAACAACACCAATACTGTTGCTGATGAAGCGGTATTCATAGATGAAAACGGAAATAAAATCACTGACCCTCAACAAATCGAGATGCTTAAAAATGCGAACATGAATTCTTTACAAGGATTGAGAAACTATGTTGCATCTCTTGAAAGAGAATTCAGAACAGGCGTCGACGCAGAAGGCGATTTCACTACTTTTGCAGATGGTATCGTTCGTTATTCAGGAGTTGGAACCGACAGAGGTGATGTTGAAAACCAATACAGATATGCAAAAAATCTTTTAAGAGATTTGGAACTCGCTGCTCAAGGTAAATTGAGAGATGGCAGCGGAAAAGTTATTTCTGCACAAAAATTAGCTCAAGAAACTCAAAAACACTTAGAACAGCTTGCACAAACAAATCAAGACTACCAAACATCTGTTAATATAGCAAAAATGGGAGTTACTTTACTTCCGGTCATTATCGTAACTACTGTTGCAACTGGCGGAGCTGCCGGCGGAGGTTGGGTTGCAGCTGCAGCAGGCGGAGCAACACTTGTTACAGAAGGTGCTATCCAAACCACAGAATTACTTACATCAGAAACCGGTAACACAGCCAGAAATAGAGCTGCAGCAGCTCAACAAGTTTTGTGGGATACAGCACTTACTGTTGCATCCGTAAAAGTCGGTCAATTAGCAGAAAGCAGTGTTCAAACCGGATTAAAGTTAACCACTTCTCAAGTCACTAAAGCTAATAACATCCTAGCAAGACTTCAAACCGCAACAACTGAAAAAGCTGCCCAATTTATTACAAAGCAGACTGCGGCATTGGATAAAATTGCTCCAAAAATGAATCCTGCAACAAAAAAATCTGTTGCTACAATATTAGCAAGAACCGAAGCCGCCGGAGTTGAAGTTACAAGCGATACAGTTCAATCTCTTTTGTACACGTACTGTCAAGAAGGCGAATTTAATGAACAAGCGTTCACACAAGGTTTGATTTTGTCTGTCGCAGGTAATACTATTGGTCATGTAATCGGAGCAAGAAAAGATTTAAAACAAAAGACTAATGTTTTAGACCATGCTACTGAAAACGGTACTCGTATGGCTGGTGGTCCATTAAACAGAACAAAAATGGAAGCAGCAAGAGAAGAAGTTAGAGCTGTGGCACAAAAAGGCACTCCGGAAAAGGTTGCTCACACCTTTAATGAGGCAGATTTGCTTCAATCTCAGACAAGACCTCAAGGCAGAGAACTTAAACAAATACTTGAAGACGAAGCTGGATATGTTTCTATCGGAAAAGAAAGAATTTCTTTAGAATCTACAGATATTGATGCACTAAATAGAGCCAGAAAAGAAGTATCAAGCTGGGCTGACGGAACACGAAACAAAGAAGCTATATTAGCGAAATTAGACAAACAAATTGCGGATGTTAAAGCAGGAGAAATTACCCCGACATCAAGAAGCTCTGAAATAGTAACTAATATTAATGAAAACGTAAGCCAAAATGCAGGAGATATCCTTGCCGGAAGAAAAGGTGCAATCGGATCTCACGACGCAGCAACTCTTAGAGATCAACTGGTAAATAATCTTAAAACCGAAAGTGAAATCGAAGAATTCATCGCCAATATTCGCAAGCGTGTTGGAGTTGATGAAAAAGGCAATATGCACGTTTATCAAGTTCAAGGCAAAGACCATGCCGCTGATTTAGTTAATATGGCAGAAAAGAAACTTAAAGAAATCCGAGCTAACAAAGCTAATCTGCAGGAAGCTACAGAAATTTTAGACCGTGCAAATACAGCGGGCAAAGGCTTGTCTGAAGATGAATTAAAAACCTTAAAATCAGTAGCAGGAAAAATTACTGACCCTGAAGAGCTTCGTGGTTTGCTTGAAAAGATGAAATCTAATCCACGCATTAAAAAACATTCCGGAGCAAAAAAAATAATAGCAGAATTAGAAGAACGTGTTAAAACTCCAAACGCAACAAGGGTTGAAAACATTGCTGCGGAAAAAACAGAACAAGAAGGAATTGAAGTTCCTTCGGAAAAATCTGGTGAACAAATCTATGACTTTCTGGAAGAAAGACAAAGACTTATCAAAGAAGGAAAGCTGAACCCTGACGGTACGCCTATCGAAGCTAGACAAAAAGTTGAAGAGGTTATAGTCGAACCTGAGATTGTAGTTGAACCTGAGATTATAGTTGAACCTGAAGTTGTAGTTGAAGCACAGGTTAGTAATACTCCAAAATCTTATTCTGAAATGAATGAAGGAGAATTATTTAATACTTATAATGAATTAAAAGAAGAAGTTAATTACTCGCCTTTAAACAACTCTGAAAAAGCTGCTAAAATTAAAGAAATGAAAAAAATTGAAGCAACTCTAAAAGACAAAGGCTTCGAAATCGAAAACAACGAACTTGTTTCAACTAAAAATAAAACGAACAACAGAAGTGAAAAAGTAAACTCTGAACATACTCCTGAAACTCCAAAGATTACAAAAAAATCAGTTCTACAGAAATATGGTGAAAAAGTTTCACAAATGTATGATTCTGCTATTCGTTCTATTGAAAATTTGAAAACTATCACTGATTTCAACAGAATCAATGCATATATTTCTAAACAATTCTCAAAATATACAGATCTCTTAAATGATTTGCAAACGAAATTAATAACCAAAGCAAAGTCAATCGGCTTAGCGGTAAAAGATATTGCTAACGTCGCTTATTCAGAACGAATTATGCACGCTCGCTTAAGTAAGTACAAAAGAAGCGAAAAAGGCATTGATTTATCTAAAAATCATGAAGACTGGGAATTATCACGAAGAGATTTATTTAGAGGAACAAGTACATCTACATGGTGGTCTCAATATACTCCACTCGACCAGCACCATGCTCCTTGGAAAATGCACTTATACTCAGTAGACGAAGCAGATTGGCGTGAAATGTGTGATATCATTATCCCATATTTAAAAGAACATGATATCTGTTGGAAAACATTAAGCCCTTTTAGCACTCCTGAAGAATTAAGCGGAAATCAAATGGGTAAAGCATTTACTATTTATCCGAGAGATAATACTCATATGGAACAAGTTGCAAAAGACTTGGATTATATTATTAGAAAGAACAAACTAACAAAAACCGGTTCTCACATCATTGGCGACAATGAAATGGGTAGCACCGGCAGATTGTTCTATAGATATGAATATAATTCCGGAAAATACAAAAACGAGATTATAGATTTAAGCACCGATTATGATAAATATCATACTATATATGATGCAAATAGAGGCGAAAGACGTTATTTGGCTGCAGACATGACCGAAGCCGACGATATTTGGAGAAATTTCGACCCATCAGATTTGAATTCACACTGGACAGAAGCAACAAGTAAAGAAGTTCTCTTAAGCAGGCTTAATTCCATTAAAGATAAAAATGGGAACAAAGTTTTTGATACAGAAATTGAAATGTTAAACAAATTGGATGAATCAAACTCTCTGTTGGAAGGATTAAGTGATGCAATTGAAAAGAAATGTCAAAATGGCGGATTAAAAGCCGATGATTATGACAGAATAAAAAAAGCATTATCCATAATATCTGAAGGCAATAGTAATCCGGATGTTATAAGAATGCGTGAATTTAGCGAAACATTGGCAAAATCATATGAAGATATGATTTTACCGGAATTTAAAGATACTGTCCATTTCTTTACTGGAGAAAACGTTACAATTAAATTTGAGAACGGTACTTACATCGTTGAAGGGAAATATGGTAGATTTACCGGACGAACCAAAAAAGCAGATTCTGTATTTTCTAAACTTAGGAAAAAAGTCCTGACATTAAAAAAAGATGTACCAGAAAATTTAGCACAAGCAGATATTATGATAGGAGATGCCGGCGGATTTAGGTTTACAATAAACGGCGTAAATAAAAACACTGCCGAAAGTATTATATCAGGTATTGTACCTGCAAGCGAAAGAAAAAAGTTCGATGAATTCTTTACCCAAAGTTATGAATTATCTCCGGCAGAAAAAGCAAAGGTCAACCCAAAATTTTTAGAATATGAAAAACAAATTATTGAGCATTCAATAAATGTTCAATCAGATAAATTTGTTGCAAAATTATGTGAAGGCATTGATACCGGAAAAATTAGCATACAAGAACTTCACAACTATTGTGGTGCAAACGGAATTCCGTATTTTTCAGAAGAACATTTACAAAAAATCTCAGTGTCTTATCAAAAATGGTTTGATAGAGCAAGCAAAGACACCGCTAACTATACAATTATTAAAGATAAAGATAGCGGTCTTGTTACTAGCGTCAAAGACAAATATGGAAATGAATTTGAAAGAGCATTACCGATTGAAGATAGCTCAACAAACCTTGAAAAAATTAAGGAATCCGGTTACACAAGCTCACAATTCAACATCATTGGCGAAAATGGTTTAAGAATTGAATTTCAATACAGAAGCAGCAAAATTAATGATTTTGCCGAATATGAGCATATTCCATATGATATTAGAAATAAAAAAGACACTGTGAAAGGTGATGAATATAATACAATAAGAGGCATTTTAAATGATGAAACGAAAATGAGTAGTACAGAATACCAAGAATTCTACAACCCGTATTTAACGCAGGTATATAATTACAATCGCAGAATAGAACTAGGCTTGCCGGTTGGAGAAAAACCTGTTCTTAATAAAAATAATTTCAAAAATTTAACCCAAGAAGAAATTGATATGATTTCTGTTGATGGATTAGAAAGATTACATACAGAGATAAAAAATAACAAAAAGAAGTAACATAGTTTATATGTTATACTTAAAATGAGGTAAATCAGATGAATTGCAATATCGGTAAAATTATAAATACAAAACTGGGTGGCATAAAGAACAATAAAATAGGTGATGAAATGAAAACTTTCGAAAATAGTATAGAACACGCATTAGAAAATCTTTCACAACGAATACAACGAGAAATGCCACAAAATGGTTCTTTTAGCACTATTATTGAACATTTTAGCAATCCTGAAAAAACAACATTTGCTGAAGATTTTAGCATAGAAATTGCTGCAGGCATAGGAAAAGAACTAAAAGATATACGTATTGTTAACGTAAAAACCGAACATCCTCATTTAGATAAAATTAGAGGTGGAGCAATTTTTTCCGGGACAACACAAGAAGTTTTAGAATTTTTTAAAGAACCTAAAAAATATACAACATTTATTAAAAATATGGTCACAAAAGACTCTGAAAAATTAGCTTAATTTATTCGGCGGGTTCAATTCCCAATAAAAGAACTCTCCGAAGAGAGTCAATTGGCGGCGGTAAGGGGAATTGAACCCCTGTTTGGAGAATGAGAATCTCCCGTCCTAACCACTAGACGATACCGCTCTATTCAATTATTACACCGGCATATGGTCAGAATAAATCACGCTCGACCAATCGCCTTCAAAATAGCTTATCTGTGTCAAAGTACCTGTTTTTATCAAATTCTTGAATTGATTAACAGGTGCCAAATCCAACGTCTTAGCAATCGCAGCTTGAATAACATCCGGAGAAGTTACTACAATAATTCTATTGCCACGGTTTTCTTCAACCAATTTGTCAATTACATCTGACACACGCTTATTAAACTCTTCTAATGATTCGCCACCCTTAGGCTGTTTCAAGATAACTTCCGGACCATACTGGTCAAAAATATCTTCATAAGAACGACCGCTCCATTCTCCGTGGTTTCTCGCCGGCAAATCAATTATAGTAATCTTTTTCTTAAATAATTTTGCGATTATCTCTGCTGATTGAGTACATCTTGCAGAAGAGCTTGTATATATCTTATCATAAGCAACTGCTCTGTTTTCCAAATAACCGCAAACTTTTTCAATCTCTTCTTCGCCGAATTCGTTAAGCTTTGGGTACTTTTCCGTATCACAAATAATACCGTCCAATGAATGAACTGTAGCCCCGTGTGATATAAAAGTGATTTTACATTTACGCTTAAACATTTCGGTTTCCTTATGGAAATATTATAACACAAAGCCACCCACACATTCAATCATAAAATTTCCATATTTTGTATGATTGACTTTTCTTAAAAAAACATTAAGATAAAGTTGTACAACTATAACACAAGGAGATATACTATGAGTAAAAGGTTAGACGGCTCCTCACTATTTAGCGGAATTAATGCAGGATTAACTAATTCGTTTTCGTTATTATCAAGTCAATATTCTGACGGACTTACACTTGAAAACTTGAGTTCTGCACTTACAAATACAAATATAACTAACACCACATACGGTTCAACATTTGCATCATATCTAAGCCAAAATTTCAACAGTGTGGACAAAAACGGCGACGGCAAAATTACCGCTGACGAAATCCAAACGCTAATGAACAATATGGCAACACAAGGCCTAACCCGAGAACAAATTATGTCACTCGGAGCATCTTCCGGCATGAGTTCATCACTACAAGAAACTGTACTTGCACACTTTGATGACATTGACGCAAACCACGACGGCAAGGTTACAAACCAAGAAATCAACGCCTATGGAGTTAATTCTCAAGTAGAAAAACAAAAAAGTGCCGACCGAAACAGAATTGTTAACAATATGTCACTATTCTACGGTGACAACCTCACGGAATATGAAGGAAGTTTGTTAGACTACCGATATCTTGATGATGAAAATTCATAACAAAGAAAAATTTTGCCGATTGGCAAAATTTTTTTTTACGAGTTTTTATTAAATATGATTCAAAATATAACCAACATTAAAACCAACAATAATTACTATTACTGCCCAAAGAACATTTCTTTCAAACACAATTGCACTTCTACACTAACTCATACAAATATCGGCAGCTGTCTTGAAGGCTACATCGGCAAAGTTCAGGTAAGATGCGAACAAGGTGGAAATGTTCTGTTAAATGTGTTCAAAAAATTAGATTGCAACATGGAAAACTACACAATCAAAAATGACAAAAACGATATAATAGGTTCCATAAATTTAATTATAAAGAAATTTCAACCTAACCCGTGGGATGAAGGCGACTGTAGCCATGTTTTTGTCGATGAGCTAAGAAATTTCTCGAACCCTAGTACTCCATATTACACAAAAGGTCTGGAATACTACAAGGATATAGGCACCAGACTCCTTCAAATTGCACAAAGACGCAGCTATGAGAGTTTATGCAATGGCGAAATTAAACTAATCTCAAAAGGCGAATCTTTAGACTGGTACAAAAACGTTATCGGCATGCGTCAAGAATATCCGCCAATCGCAGGAAGAATACAAGTTCATAACCCAAATCAGCTGTACCTGCCACCTGAGAATAAAGAACCTTTATCAAGGCTTCAAGGCGGGCTTTAATCTTCGTCGTGATGCGGTTCAATAGGTTGCGGTTTTGTCATTACACTAACAACACTCAAAACCACCATAATTAAAATTAAAACCGCTATATAAATAAAATAGTTTTTCAGTGTACCTGTAAAATAAGTTGCAACTGCTCCACCAACAATTGCCACCAAAGTCAATATTGCAACCGTTTTCTTTTGAGAAAAACCTGCCTTCAACAACTTATGATGAATATGTTCTGCATCCGCTACAAAAGGAGATTTTCCTTTCATTATTCTTCTCAAGCTTGAATAAGTAATATCCATAATAGGCACGGCTAAAACCAAGAATGGTAATAAAACCGCCAAGGCAGCACCCTTCATTACGCCTGCAATAGAAAGAGTTGCAAGCAAAAATCCTGAGAACAACGCCCCGGAATCACCCATAAAGATTTTTGCAGGATTAAAGTTAAACGTCAAAAATGCAAGCATTGAACCGGCAAGAATAAATGCAATAAGAGCCGTAATCGGCTGAGCCGGAGTAATTGCAACCGCAATCAACGCCAGAGTTATTGAACTTACTGTAATTACAGAACCTGCCAAACCATCAACACCGTCGATAAAGTTTACTGCATTTGAAATTCCGACAATCCACAAAAGCGTAATCGGGTAAGAGAATGGTCCCAAATGAATAACTCCACCCAACGGATTGAATATAGTATCAATTTGAACGCCCAAAAGATAGACTATTGTTGCAATAGAGAGTTGAATAACCAGCTTAAATTTTGCATCAAGGTTATAAACATCATCCACCAAACCCAACAAAAACATCAAAGAGCCGCCAAGCAGAATCCCTGAAAGTAAGCTTCCGTAAGGATAATAGCTTAACAAAACAAGAACTAAAAACGTCAGCATTGCACTTGACCATATAGCAATACCACCAAGTCGGGAAATCGGAACCTTATGGATTTTTCTTGCATTCGGAAGGTCTACAAGACCTTCTTTTTGAGAAAATTCGATTACAAAAGGCACAATAAATACACCGATTAAATACGATATAAATGCCCCTATTATATGTGCTTGCGTAAGTTTGATTATCATAATATTTCCTTGTTTTTATTTTATTATACCAAATAAATAAAAAACATTCGTCATGCCACAAATATTGTAAAAGGTGCGTCAAAAAGACAGCACCTTATTACAACAAAACATTTTTCTTAATCTATGCATAAAGCGGATATTTTTTGCAAAGCTTAGAAGATGCCAAACGTAATTCATCCAACACTGCTTCGTTATCAGAATTCTTAATCGCTCCAGCAATAATTCTGGCAATTTCCTTCATATCCTCTTCCTTCAAACCACGAGTTGTCATCGCAGCAGCACCTAACCTTATACCGCTTGTAACAAACGGGCTTTGCGGATCATTCGGAACAGTATTCTTATTAGCTGTAATCCCAACTCTTTCCAATACATTTGCCATATCTTTACCGGTCTTACCGGTCTTTCTCAAATCCAAAGTCATAAGGTGGTTTTCTGTCATACCGCCCACAATTTCCATACCGTTAGCAATCAATCCCTCAGCCATAGCTCGAGCATTTTTAACAATTTGTTTTGCGTATTCCTTAAACTCCGGTGACATAGCTTCTTTAAGAGCAACTGCTTTACCCGCAATAATATGTTCCAAAGGTCCGCCCTGTATACCTGGGAATACAGCCTTATCAATTGCTGCTGCATACTCTTCGTCACACATAATAATACCGCCTCTTGGGCCTCTCAAAGTCTTGTGCGTAGTTGTTGTAACGATTTGAGCATAACCTGCCGGAGAAGGATGAACACCTCCTGCAACCAAACCTGCAATATGAGCAATATCAGCCATCAACACTGCACCAACTTCGTCTGCAATTTCTCTAAATTTCTTGAAATCAATTACCTTAGAATAATTACTTGCACCACAAATAATCAATTTTGGCTTATATTCGTGAGCTTTTTTTCTAACATCTTCGTAATCAATATTGCCCTCTGCATCAACTCCATAACTTTTTGCATCAAAATATGTTCCGGAGAAGTTTACAGGGCAGCCATGACTTAAGTGACCACCGTTTGATAAATCCATGCCCAAAATTGTATCGCCATGTTTTAATAATGCGAAAAATACCGCCATATTAGCTTGAGCACCTGAATGCGGTTGAACATTAGCATGATCCATTTTAAACAATTCACAAGCTCTCTTTTGAGCCAATTCCTCAATCTTATCAACAATTTCGCAACCATTATAATAACGTTTTCTCGGCTTACCCTCTGCATACTTGTTTGTTAAAACGCTACCACAAGCTTGCATTACAGCCGGTGAAGTGAAATTTTCACTCGCAATCAACTCAATAGTGTTTTGTTGTCTATCAAGCTCTTCATCAATATATTGTGCTAATTCAGCATCTACAGCCTTAACTTTATCTAAATCCATATTACCTTCCCCCTAAAAATCTACAAACGACCTTGGTTTAATTATAATTGAAATTGAGAATAAATGCAAAAAAAGCATTTTGTAAAAAATTGTAATAAATCGGCAATTTATTCTATCTTGAGGTTTTAAATCATTATAGGAGAAAAAATGAAGATTAATCTTAACAATATAAATTTCAAAAGCGTAAACGTTTTAAAAAAGGCTGAAACAACTATTCTCGCAAAGGATACAAAAGCTCAAACCAACCCACTAACGCAGAATTATGCTTATCCGATATTCAGAGGAAAAACACTTTCAAAACTTTACGAAGAATATAATTGGTACATTCACCACGACAAAACACCCGCAATAAAATCGTTTCTTAAAATAAATGAAAAACCGGAAGTTCTTGATAATTTTCTAACTGAAATACTTAAAACAACTGACCGCAGCAAAGAATTCTTAGACAGTTTTATCTACAACCCCCGTGAAGTCGTTGAAACAATGAACGCCCTAAGAGAAAAAGTAGGCAGCAATTCAAAAAACTTAATGACTTTTATGTACAGCAGTCCATATAACAGGGCTTATTCAGAATACCTAAAATCAAAATTCGAAAATGAAAGATGCATAGAATCTCTGCTAAAACTACGTCCGGATTTACGTGGCGATAAGCTTATTAAAAAATACTACAGCAACCCGCTGCACGCCAACACAGCTTTCCAAATTGGAAATATCCCAAAAGAAATTCCACAAAATCACTTGGAAAAAATTACCGAATACCTCAGAAACGAAACTGAATATGGGATGAAATCCGACAAAAAAATCCAAAGTCTTACACTCGATAACAGAAAATACGAATTCTCATTCTTTACGGAAGGAAAATCCTCAAAGAATGTATTTGGAATATTCACCCCAGAAGGGAAAAAATATGTACTCAAAATGGACAGACCGGAAATGCGAAGTCTTGATAAAGAAATGGCTCTCGGAACCCTTGCAAAAATCGACTTCTACTTAACCGCACATCGTTGCCGAAACTCCGCACCGCTATGTTATTATAACCACGATAAAAATTTTTCGATATATAAATACATCGAACACGTACAAATAGAAAATCCAACAAATAATTTGTCCGAGATTTCAAGCCACCTCAACGATTTTCAAAAGCTCGGTATGACATACAATGATAATGTCGGGTACAAAAATTTCTTTAAGCTTAAAGAAAATTCCACCGACGGAATAAATAACATGGAAGGTTTCCTCGACGGGATAAAAAACAATGAATGGATAACTGTAGATAACGACCATGTTACCTACAATAACCCAATGCAGCCAATGATTTCTGAATACTGTTCAACGTTGCCTAACGGAATGCAAATGTTCTTCTAGGGGGGGGGTAAATGTATTTAGTTGGGTGAGAAACTACTAGTTGAGCGTGGGAGAGAGGGGGTAAAGGGGTAAATGTGTTTGGTTTAGCGAGGGACCACTGGTTGGGCGTTTTTAATGGACAATTGAAAGTGGAAAATGGAAAATTGTTTAAAATTTTAGCACCCTCTCCTTACAGGAGAGGGTAGTTTTTCAATGTGAAAGCTGTGCTTGAACATTAGAAAAACGGGTGAGGTTTCGCACCGCAAGGGTAAAAAATAAGGCGGAAAGTTTTTCAAACTTTCCGCCTTATTAATCTTTATCTAAGAACTAACCTTCTTGAGTCACAGGCTGTTCAGAAGCCGCACCCTCTTTTCTTTCGAAAACAATCTTGTCATCTACAAGCTTAAGAAGGATTGTATCACCGGCTTGATAAGCATTTGTCAAGATTTCTTCTGCAAGTTGATCCTCAATTTTCTTTTGTATCAATCTTCTCAAAGGTCTTGCACCATATGCCTCATTATAACCGTCTTTTGCAAGATAATCCTTAACTTCGTCAGTAACCTCAATAGACAAATCACGTTCAGATAGACGTTTGAACAAATCTTTCATCATCAAATCAACAATCTGACGGATTTCTTCCTTGCTCAAGTGTGAGAATACGATAATATCATCAATACGGTTCAAGAATTCAGGTCTGAATGCCTTCTTAAGCTCTTCATTAACTGTATCCTTAAGTTTTTCGTATTTATCCTTCTTAACGTCTTCCGCAGTTGAGAAACCAAGTTTGCCTTGAGTTGTAATCATACTTGCACCAACGTTAGATGTCATAATGATTACAGTATTCTTGAAGTTGATGTGACGACCCTTAGCGTCAGTCAAACGTCCATCATCAAGAATCTGCAACATAATGTTGAATACATCTGGGTGAGCTTTTTCGATTTCATCAAAAAGAATAACTGAGTAAGGTTTCTTTCTAACAAGCTCAGACAAGTGTCCGCCATCATCATAACCAACGTATCCCGGAGGAGAACCGATAAGTTTTGCAGTAGAATGTTTTTCCATAAATTCTGACATATCTACTCTTATCATATTGTCTTCACTACCAAAGATAGCTTCAGCCAAAGCTTTTGCAAGTTCAGTTTTACCTACACCGGTAGGACCGCAGAAGATAAAGCTACCAATCGGTCTGTTTGGTGATTTCAAGCCAACCCTTGCACGTCTGATTGCTTTAGAAATAGCCGTTACAGCATCGCTTTGTCCGATAACTCTTGCGTGAAGCGTATCTTCAAGTTTAAGTAATCTTTCAGACTCGCCCTCAGTAAGTTTTGTTACAGGAACACCTGTCATTGTTGCAATAACTTCTGCAACATCTTCTTCTGTTACAGTCGGTTTGTTTGCATCATTTTGACGACGCCATTCCTCAGAAACTTCTCTGATTCTGTCTTTCATATTAGCTTCGTCATCACGTAAAGCTGAAGCTCTTTCGAATTCTTGATTTCTGATTGCGTCCTCTTTTTCCTTGATAATTTCTTTCAACTCTTTATCAAGCTCCTTACCCTCAGGAGAAAGTGTGCAAACCTTCAATCTAACCTTTGAGCTTGCTTCATCAATTACGTCAATAGCCTTATCCGGCAAAAATCTATCGTTAATATATTTGCTTGATAATTTAGTAGCTGCAACAATCGCTTCATCAGAAATATTCAAGTTGTGGTGTTCTTCATACTTCGGTTTCAAACCACGAATAATTTCAATAGTTTCATCGATAGAAGGTTCCTCGATGATTACAGGTTGGAATCTTCTTTCCAAAGCAGTATCTTTTTCAATATATTTTCTGTACTCTTTTAACGTGGTTGTTCCAATCATTTGTAATTCACCATTTGCAAGTGATGGTTTCAGAATATTTGCAGCATTCATAGAATGCTCTGCATCTCCGGCTCCTATAATGTTATGAATTTCATCAATTACTAAAATGATATTTCCATCGTTTCTACATTCATCTATTATTGCCTTCATTCTAGCCTCAAATTGGCC
>CAKVIM010000021.1 GCA_934754775.1 uncultured Candidatus Melainabacteria bacterium
GTTTTGCCCGTAGGGGACTAAACATCTTTTGCGTTAATAAAAAGTAGGTTGGGGTTTCACCCAAACAATAATTATATAAACATTAAAAAAACAAAGAAGCAACAAAAAATCGGGTGGACAAAAGTCCACCCGATTCAAAATACTTTGAAAAAACTATTTTACAAGTTCTTTGAAATTTTTACCAGCTGAGAATGCAGGAACTGTTTTTGCAGCAATCTTCAATTCTTTACCAGTTTGAGGGTTTCTACCAGTTCTAGCTGCTCTCTTACGAGCTTCCCAAGTACCGAAACCTACCAAAGTTACTTTTTTGCCTTTAGCAACTGTCTTTTGGATGATTTCTAATGTAGCTGAAAGTACATCTGAAGATACTTTTTGAGAAAGTTTAGTCTTCTTTGAAATTTCTTTTACCAATTCTTCTTTGTTCATGATAAATCTCCTATACACTCTTACTCTCTTATGTGCTTAAACACTACGTTTTACACATTTCATACATCTTATTATACACATTGTGCCAAATTTTGCAAGGGGTAAGCTTAAGTTTTTCTGCAAACTTTACAATATTAGGCTTTTTTAGCCTTTTTCGTTACGAAAGTTCATAAAACTTTACATTTAATCTTATTAGGCTATAATTATTGTGTAGTGTTATGAAAGGAGAGTATTATGTGGGAAAAAGATATTGATATTCATGAAGTTCGTGAAATTAGAACCAGAACATCTGTATTTTTCGGCTGTGGTGCTATTAACAAAATTAACGACATAGCAAAAGATTTCAAGTCAAAAAATCTAAACAAAGTAATTGTTATGAGCGGTAAAAACGCATACAAAGCAACAGGAGCATGGGCTGTAGTTGAAAAAGCATTACAAAATAACGGTATAGAATATGTTAATTATGACGGCGTTACTCCAAACCCGACTTCTACAGCCGTAAACGAAGCTGCAAAAATAGCAAAGGATTTTGGTGCAAAAGCTGTAATCGCAATCGGTGGCGGTTCTCCGACAGATGCCGGAAAATCTGTAGCAATCCTACTAAAATATCCGGATAAAACTGCTAATGATATTTATGAATTTACTTTCACTCCGGAAGTCGCTGCTCCAATAGTTGCAATCAATTTGACACACGGAACAGGTACTGAAACAAACAGATTTGCTGTTGTAACAATTCCTGAAAAGGATTATAAACCGGCAATTGCATACGATTGCATATATCCGACATACGCAATTGACGATCCGGCTTTAATGGTTAAATTATCACCAAAACAAACAAGATTTGTTTCAATTGACGCTGTTAACCACGTAATCGAAGCTGCAACTTCAACCGTAACTTCACCTTACGCAATTACTCTTGCTAGAGAAGTTATCACACTTGTCTCTAAATACTTACCGAAAGCAATCGAAAATTCGGAAGATTTGGAAGCAAGATATTTCTTAGCTTATGCTGCAATGATGGGTGGTGTATGTTTTGATAACGGACTTTTACACTATACTCATGCTCTAGAACATCCATTGAGTGCTGTTAAGCATGACCTTTCTCACGGTTTAGGTTTAGCAATGCTACTTCCGGCTGTAGTTAAAAATATTTTCTCTGCAAAGGCTGAAACCTTGAAATATATCTTGGAACCTGTAACAGGAAAAGTTGAAACTGCTGAAGATGCGGCTAAAGGCGTTTACGAATGGTTAAAATCAGTTGGCGTTCCAAATAAATTGAAAGATGAAGGATTCTCTGAAGCTGATATTCCAAATCTTGTAAATCTAGCATTTACAACACCATCCTTAGACGGACTTCTTGCAATTGCTCCTACTAAAGCAACAAAAGAAGCAGTTGAAGAGATTTACAAAAGTTCATTATAATTTTTGAATTCAGAAGGGCGTCCTTGACGCCCTTCTTTTTTAGACAACTTGTATCAATGTTATATTTTTATTATACTTAATCTATGGGGATAAAATATCATTATGTAGACAGTCCGCTCTTCAAAATTGAGTGCACTGCAAAAATATGTGAGAGGTATTTTTCACAAATATTTAAGAAGAAATTTTCCAACTTGAATATTACGCAAGGTGAATTTTGTGTCATGGATACAATTGTAAGAAGTCCTGAGATATCACAAATTGAACTTGCTCGATTATTGTTCAAAGGACGTGCACATATAACACAAATGCTAAATTCGCTAGAAGAAAAAGGGCTGATTTATAGAACAAACGAAACAAAAAACGGGCGTCAAGTAAGAAAAACATCTCTCACAAGTGAAGGCGAAGCACTTTTTCAAAAAATCTGCGATGCTTTAGACGAAAATTTTAAAAGCATGACCAAGTTTTTTGATGGAAAAGATAAAAAACTCATAAAATATTTAGACACGATAAAAGAAATTATCACTGAAGGTGAAAAAGTAAGTTTTGACTAAATTTTATTTTGTGTGATAATTTATCATACAACTAAATATTTGGGCGATTGGTGCAGTTGACTCTGCCGAGGAAAAGGTGACTAAATGTCACGTTTTCTGAGAGGAAGCACTTGAACCCACAATTACAACTAAATATTTGGGCGATTGGCGCAGTTGGTAGCGCACTTGAACGACATTCAAGGGGTCACAAGTTCGAGCCTTGTATCGCCCACCATAAAAAAGAGCCGGACAGGCTCTTTTTTTTATTATACAGTTGACTTCTTGATTAAGAAAAATATTTTTGTTAAAATTGTGTTTAAAACTAAACATATTATTTTTATTATTTTTTATTGTAAAATAATATAAGGATATGTAATTTCGGGAAATTTTTATGGAGAGCAAATGAGAAAAAATATTATTACCATAATACTTATTGTGGCAGTTTTAATATTTGGCAGAATGATTTTGTCAAATCTTGATAAGATGAAAACCGCAAAACAGCGTGCTTTATCAAGGACGCCGGCAGTTACAGTGGAAGTAGTCGGTTCTGAAAATATTCAGCGACAATTTCAAGCGACAGCAAGAGTCACAGCTAAGTATAGAGTTGATGTACTGGCTCGTATAAACGGTTATTTGACAAAAAGCTACTTCAAAGAAGGTGACTACGTTAAAGCGGGTCAAGTTTTATTTGAAATCGAGCCTCAAGAATATATCTATGCTGCAAACAAAGCAAAAGCGACTCTGGATAACGCTCAATCTCAGTATGATTACTATCAAAAACAATTGCACCGTTATCAAGAATTGGTTAAACAGGATTATATAGCACGCTCTGATTATGATAGTATTTTATCTCAAAGAGATGCTTTTAGAGCCCAGGTAGAAAGTGCTAAGAGTGCATACAGAGATGCTCAAAGAAATCTCGGTTACACAAAAGTCAAAGCTCCTGTTGACGGACGTGTTGGTATAATTTCAGTAACTGTCGGAAACTATGTTTCAATGAACAGCGGAGCTCTTACTACTATAAACAGTTCTGAGCCTATGTATGTAACTTTCCCGATAGATTCTGAAAAATACGCACAACTTGTTAATATTGATAAATCCGCAAACGTAAATCGTGATGCAGAATACATTTTTAGCTCCGGTCAAAAATATAAATTCAAGGGTGTTCAAGACTTTAGAGATAACAAGGTTGATGAAACAACAGGCACAATCACTATGAGAGCAACCTTCCCGAATCCGGATGACGAGTTAATTCAAGGCGATTTTGGAAGAATTATACTTTATTCAAAAGAAAAGGATACAGTTCCAACTGTTCCTCAGGAAGCTACAATGGAAAACCAAGAGGGCATGTACGTTTACGTATTAGATAAAGACAATTTACCAAAAATGACTTACATAAAGACTATGGGCGAAAAAGACGGTAAATGGTTGGTACTATCCGGCGTAAATAAGGGTGATAGAATTATTACAGATGGTATTCAAAAAGTTATTCAAGGCAGCCCTGTTAGAATTGTTGAAAAGGTTCAAGACGCAACACAACAAGTTAAGAAACCAAATATTTTTGTAAGAGTAATAAACAAGATTAAAACATTAGTAAAAGGGAAATAATGGCAGGCAATTTATTTATAAAAAGACCGAAATTGGCAATTGTAATCTCTTTGGGGATTATACTTGCAGGTTTAATATCACTTACGACACTTCCGCTGGAAGAATATCCATCAATTACACCGCCACAGGTTATTGTAAACGCAACCTATAGCGGTGCGAGTTCAGACGTAATTGCTTCCACGATTGCAGCTCCTGTTGAGTTACAATTGAACGGTATTGAAGATATGCTCTACATGTCATCAGAATCAAAAAACGGTTCTTATCAACTAACTTTATATTTTGATGTCGGAGCTGACCCTGACATGGCTTTGGTTAACGTCCAGAACCAGTTACAACTGGTGCAGCCAAGATTACCGGAAGAGGTTAAGCGTTACGGACTAACGGTTAAAAAGTCCACAGGTGGTGCGGGATGTTTGTATTTAGCACTGTCTTCACCTAAAGGGACTTATAATTCCCTGTTCTTAGCTAACTATGCGACCTTGTACCTTAAAGATGAACTGGCTCGTACAAAAGGCTGTGGTCAAGTTCAAGTATTTGGTGCCGGTGATTACTCAATGAGGATTTGGTTAAAACCCGATAAAATGGCAAGTTTAGGTATTTCTGCAAGCGACATCAGTAGTGCAATTTCTGCACAAAACACTCAATCTCCTGCAGGTAATATAGGTGTTGAGCCTATGGAAAATCCGCAAGTAATGAAGTTTACCTTGAGAACAAAAGGACGTTTAAAAGACGTTGAAGAATTTGAAAATATTGTTGTTAAATCTAACCAAAATGGTTCAAATGTAAAACTTAAAGATGTTGCACGAGTTGAGCTTGGTGCAGAAAACTACTCGTCTACGGTATCTGCAGATGGGAGTGATATTGCGGTTATTGCGATATCACAATTGCCGGAAGCTAATACAATTGATTTGGTTAACAAAATTCAGAAAAAAATGAAAACTTTGAGTAAAAAGTTCCCAAGCGACATGGATTATATGACTCAGTATGATACGACAGAATTCGTAAGAGAGTCTATTAATGAGGTTGTTAGTGCGATTGTGTTAGCGATTGCTTTGGTTAGTGCGGTTACATATCTGTTCTTAGGAACAGCTCGTGCTGCGTTTATTCCTTTCTGTGCTATTCCGGTTTCTTTGATTGGTGTATTTATATTCATGGCACTTATGGGATTTTCAATCAACCTATTAATCCTGTTTGGTTTGGTACTTGCGGTAGGTTTGGTAGTTGATGACGCTATTGTAGTATTAGAAAACACTCAAAGACACATTCAAGAAGGAAAATCTCCGAAAGATGCAACAGAAGTTACGATGCAGGAAGTATTTGGTGCCGTTGTTGCGACCTCTCTTGTATTGATGGCAGTATTTGTTCCGGTATCATTTATGAGCGGTATTACGGGGCAAATGTACAGGCAATTTGCGGTTTGTATTGCAACATCTATCGGTTTATCTACGGTAGTTGCGTTGACTCTATCTCCTGCTCTTTGTTCGTTGATATTGAAATCGGGTGAAGAAAAGACAGACTTTGAATTTATTCAAAAATTTGAAGATTGGTTTAATGGGGTTAGAGATAAGTATCTAGAAACGGTACATTATTTTGTAACATCACCCAAAAAGACTCTACAAGTACTTCTTGGCGTGGTTTTGTTCATTCTGGTTATGTTTAAAATTACTCCTACAGGTTTCTTACCAGATGAAGATAGAGGTGCCTTGTTTGTTATGGTTCAATTACAAGACGGTGCAACTCTTACAAGAACAGCAAGCGTTGTTCAAAAAATGGGTAACGAGTTCGCCACTATTCCAGGGGTTGAATCTATAATGGAAATCAACGGTATGAAGGGCGAAAACTCTGCATTTATGATTCTTAAATTGGCACCGTGGTCAAAGAGAAAATCATCAAAATTATCAATAAGCAGTATAACCGCACAGGCAAACATGATAGCTTCTAAATACCCTGAAGCAACGTCATTTGTATCTCAGCCGCCTGCGATTTCCGGCATGGGTATGTACGGTGGTTTTGAGTACCAACTGCTTGATAAAGGGGATCGTTCAGCAGATGAATTGTTCGCACAGGTTCAATCGTTGTTGAATGTCGCAAGACAAGATTCTGCATTCTCAAGCTTGTACACATCTTACACTTCTTCTCTTCCGCAAGTCGTTGTGAAGATTGAGGAAGAAAAAGCTTTGGCACAAGGGGTTCCGATTACAGAAATTTATAGTACGCTTGCTGCACAATTCGGGGCAACTTATGTGAACGACTTCAACAAGTTTGGTCGAGTTTATCGTGTATTTATGCAAGCTGACGCACCTTATCGTGAAACCTTAGGCGACATAAGCAAAATTTATGTAAAAAATAATTCAGGGAAAATGCTGCCGATATCTTCCGTTATCACGACTGAAAATATTGTAGGGCCTTATATGTTATCTCGTTTTAACATGTATCCTGCAATTACTATAAATGGTAGCCCAGCAAACGGTGTAAGTTCCGGTGAAGCAATGAAAACTATGTCAGAGATTTCTGATAAAGTGCTTCCAAAAGATATGGACTACGCATGGTCAGGAACATCTTTGCAAGAGCAAAAATCGGCAGGTCAAATCGGACCAATTTTGGCAATGGCTCTTACTTTTGTCTACTTATTCTTAGTAGCTCTTTATGAAAGCTGGACGCTACCGCTAGCAGTACTTCTAATTTCACCTGTAGCTCTTCTTGGTGCATTGTTCTTTCAATTTATATCAGGGTTATCGCTTGATATTTATGCTCAGGTCGGCTTGGTTATGTTAATTGGTTTAAGTACAAAGCAGGCAATTTTGATTGTAGAGTTCGCAAAAGATGCTCAAGAAAAAGACGGATTGAATTATATTGATGCTGCAATGCAAGCTGCTAAGTTACGTTTTAGGGCTGTTATGATGACAAATATTGCATTCATCTTGGGTTTATTACCGCTTGTATTTGCTCAAGGTGCAGGTGCCGGTAGCCGTCACTCAATCGGGGTTTCAGTATTCGGCGGTATGATAGCTGTAGCCTTCTTAGGCAGTATTCTGGTTCCGGCATTCTTTGTTATGATTAACGTAATGAAAGAAAAATCTTCTGCTTACATCAAGATGAAGAAGGAAGGCAGAATAAAATGAAGAAAATATTAGCTACATTTTTTATATTACAATTATTAATTCAAACACCTTCTTATGCAGCATTTTGGCATAAAGACGACTTAGGAAACCAGATTAAAAAAGAAGAATATCCTGAAAGTAAAGATGTTGAACCGATTACAGGCGATGCAACCGTAATCAAGGGTGGAGTTGAAAATACACTTGATATTAATTTAGAAGAATGTTTGAAATACGCTCTTGGCAACAACCCTCGTATTCAGGCCGCTATGCAGGATGTATTTGCATCTGACGCTAGAATAAGACAAGCATGGTCTGCTTATTTCCCACAATTCGGATGGCAGACAGGTTACACCAAGATTAAACAACTTCAATTATCTGACGCATTAGGACGAAACCTTGTGTTCAATTATTGGGTGTTAGGTCAAATAAGTGCATCTCAGATGCTTTATGACTTTGGTGTTACACAAAACCAAGTTACAATCAGAAAATTGGATAATCAAGGATATAGAATTACACTCACAGGAACTGTTAATGATGTAATTTGCGAAGTAAAAAAAGCATACTACAATTTGCAATACGCAATTGAAGCTAAAAAAGTTGCAGAAGATATGGTTGTTAAATATTCCGCTTTTTATGATCAAGCAAAAGCATTTTACAAAGTTGGCACAAAGCCAAAGGTTGATGTTACAATAGCGGAAGTTAATTTAAGTAATGCAAAATTAACGCTTATTCAGGCTGAAAATGCTGTAGATATAGCAATGGCAAGATTAAATAATACAATGGGATTGCCATATTCTAATAAATATAAGCTTAATGAAAACTTGCGTTATGAGCCTTGCGACGTAACGCTTGATAACGCCGTAAAAATTGCTCAAGAATCAAGACCGGAGTTCCAATTAGCGGAGGTTAAGGTTGAAGAAGCTAAGCAGAATGTTAAGCTTGTAAAAAAATCTTATTTCCCGCAAATTACAATAGAAGGACAATACCAAATCGGTGGTAATCACCCGACATCTAACTATGGTTATAACTACGGTGGGTACTTGAACTTCCCGACAATTAACGGAATGTTGATTAAAAATGAGATTAAAGAAGCTAAAGCTCTTTATTCAAGAGAACAAGCAAATGCAATAAACACCCAAAACGGTATATACTATGAAGTTCAAGAAGCGTATTATTCTTTGACAGAAAAGAAAAATAAAATCCCTGTTGCATTTTTAGGCTTGAAACAGGCAAAAGAAAACTATGAACTTTCTTACGGACGTTATAAAGTCGGAGTTGGAAACCCGATTGAACTTAAGGACGCTCAGGTTCAATATCAGAATGCAATGTTAACTTATTATCAAACAATGTATGAATATAATACCGCGAGAGCAACTCTTGAGAAATCAATCGGTAGAAATTTGGCTAACGGCGAAATTGAGCTTCAAAAAGACAAGAATCTGAAACCGAAGAAACAAAAGAAGAATTCTTAATATATTTAGTGTATTGTATCATATTTGAATATAATATATAATTATACTAAATAGGAGAGAAAAGCATGTTACCAATCATAACCGAAGATATGTCTGCAGAGATTTTCCCTGAAGTGTTTCAAGATGTTCAGAGCTGGAGAAAGAATATGGTTCAATATCTTAAGGAAGAGAACCCTGAAATTAATTCAGCAATTCTTGAAGTAGCTAAATACGATGAGGGAATTGATTTGAAGGCAGTAGCTCTCGGAGCATATATGACTTACCGCTTGCTTGAGGTGGCTACTGATAATGATGGATTAGGCGGCGGAATAGAATAGTTAAGAAAAAAGGACACATAAAAGTGTTCTTTTTTTATGCTAAAATCGACTTACACTGGTTTGAAATAGGGATTAAGAGAATGAGAAAAAGCATATGTCTTTTACCACTTGCACTCGGCACGCTAGGATTAGGCTTAACCGAATACGTAATGATGGGTATTCTTCCGGATACAGCGAATTCTATGCATGTTTCAATCCCGGCTGCGGGTAATTTTATATCATTTTACGCACTGGGAGTTGTTTTTGGTGCGATTATGCTTGTTATAATTGCAAGAACGAAGCCGCTTAAGACAATTCTTTTGTGGCTGATGGGAATATATACTGTTGCAAATCTTTCCACTGCATTTGTCAATAATTATCATGCATTTTGTACGATACGCTTTATAGCAGGGCTTCCGCACGGAGCATTTTTTAGCGTAGGGGCAATTGCGGCAGGTAAACTTTGCGAAAAAGGCAAAGAAAATCAAGCCGTTGCGACAATGATTGCCGGAATGACGATTGC
Source organism: uncultured Candidatus Melainabacteria bacterium (assembly GCA_934754775.1). Taxonomy (GTDB): domain Bacteria; phylum Cyanobacteriota; class Vampirovibrionia; order Gastranaerophilales; family Gastranaerophilaceae; genus CAG-196. The sequence continues at coordinate 9,379 of CAKVIM010000021.1, forward strand.
CAATCTTCTTGGCATACCTTTGGGTACATTAATAAGCCATAATATAAGTTGGAGATTAACCTTTTTACTTATCGGACTTTTTGGCTTTTTGATTTTATATTCGATTCAAAAACTTGTACCGACCTTAAAACCTCTGCCTGATACCGGCTTCCGTGGCCAATTTAAATTTCTTAAATCCTTAGCACCTTGGTTGTTAATCTTAGCTGTAATAATGGGAAATGGTGGAATTTTCTGTTGGTACAGTTATATAAATCCTTTATTGGTAAACGTATCGGGAATATATTCTAAATATGTTTCGCTCATAATGGTACTTGCGGGTGCAGGCATGTGCATAGGAAACTTTTTAGGTGGAAAACTTTCTGATAAATTTTCTCCTGCGATTGTTGCAAGTTTGACTCAATTATCAGCTTGTTTTGCACTTATTATAATCTTCTTTTTTGCACAAAACCCGTTTGTTTCAATATCAGCAATGGTTATTTGTACAGGATGCCTTTTTGCAGTGTCAGCTCCGCAACAAGTTCTTTTGATTGAAAACGCTAAAGGTGGAGAAATGCTAGGTGCATCTTTTTCGCAAATATCTTTTAACCTAGGTAATGCTCTAGGGGCATTCGTTGGTGGAATCCCGATTGAACACGGATACTCATACCAATATACAACAGTTCCGGGAGCATTCTTTGCATTTTTGGGGTTCGGACTTTTATATTATTTCCACAAAAGATATGTAGTTTCGAATAAAAATATACAAAATTTTAAATAGTTGTTACAATTCTTAATATAACAAATAAAATTAAGCAATTATTTCAAGAATATACACTTTATATATATAAGGAGTATAATTATGTATAACTGTAGTTTCAACTACACGCCCCAATATACTAATGCATTTTTGAACATAGGCGGTCAAAATATTTTTGGTGCTCCTTTAAATTCGTGGAGTTTGAATAGCACAATAAATAGTGCGTTTACAGGCCCTGTTTTACCAGATTTTACAAAATTTATCAATAATATGCCATTATTTAATTTCACATCGGCAAATTCAAATGTTTTAGGCTCAGCACAATATTCATTGTTCAAGATACCGGCGTTTAATTTCAGTACGCCACAGCTTGATTTTAAGTTTAGTTTACCAAAATTTAACTTCTCAAACGTATTCTCAATGCCGAAGTTGGATTCAATGCAATCTACAGAACAAACAACGCTTAAAGTAGGTAATTTCGATTTGGCGTATTGGGAGAAACAGGGTTATAACAAAAAAATGGGTAAGAAATTAGCAGAAGATGCAGTTGCTCATTGCAAGTTTAAAGCTGATGCTGGCTGTGTCGGATATACCAGAAGAACAATTAACAGGTTATATGGTACAAATTTCACGAATGCAGGGAAAGCTTATCTATTTGGGAAAACGATATTATCACGTCCGGAATTGGCGGGTAAATTTAAAAAGATAAACAAGGCCGATATTGCAAAATATGGCGTTCCTGATGGTGCAATTGTTTTATACAACCCAGGTTCTCGAGGTTTAACTAAGGGAGCTGCTGCAAGATGTGGTCACGGTGGCATTGCTTATAATAATGTAACTTATTCAGATGTTAAATTTGGACACATAGAAACTTGCTCGGAGATTTGGATACCGGTATAATTTGGTTGAATGATTAGCACCCTTACGAGCTGAGACCTCACCCGCATTCGTAACGTTCGCTGTAAAAGGACACATGGTTTGATTATTTAAGACAGATGGTTTGATTATTTGAGAAAGTTTATTTTTGATTTTAGAAAAAATCACTTTGATTTAGTATATACTTTTTCTATAATCATATCTCAAAATTCTTATAAATTTTGAGATATTTTACAACTGCTAGTATGCGATTATTTACACCGAGTTTTTGAAAAATTGATGCAACATGAACTTTAGCCGTAGAAATGCTAATATTCAAAGTCTGAGCAATTTGTGTATTGGAATTACCTAAACAAATCAATTGCAATATTTCAGTTTCTCTTTTAGTAAATACAGGTTGTTTCATTAATATAAAAAATAATAAACTCCTAAGCTTTTAAGCAAGTGAATTTCATTCATCAACTGATGGTAAAGATTCATACTCTATTGCACCATCAAGCACCTTACGGATGGTATCGTATAATTTATCATTCATGGCAGGTTCTCTAATGCCATACATTGCCATATCATATCTATGTGTAATTGCCATTCTGATCTTATCTTCGTCCCAACCTTTGTAATGTCGTTGGGTAATGACCCGCTCTTTTATGTCAAGCAATTCTTTTACCAACCATGCTTCTGATTTTTTACCTGTATATCTGGAAATTATTTTATCAAGATATTTTTCGTAAGATTCTTTGTATTTCATCGTCAGTTCCTATTTTAAATAAAATTGCAATACTTAAATATAGTCAAATTATACAATAAGGCTGTGCAATATGGAATATCACTTATCTTTCTTCACAAAAGCATAAGTAATTGCTGCGCCAACGACTGCCAAGCCGGCTGCGATTCCTGCAACTTTGGCGGTTCTGCCGATATTTTTATCTACTTCAGGACGAGTGTCTTCGTATGTTTGAGTAACTTCGTAATCTCTATTGTATGGTTGGTAAGTGTTTGTATTTGGATAATATCCTGTTGCTGGAACGTAGCCTGTGTTATAACCCGCATAACCGTTATAATATGGAGCATAACCATTGTATGGCAAATAACCGTTGCAAGGAACATAACCGTTCGGATAAACTCCGTAGCCGGCATAGTTCATTGCAATTGCAGGAGTATTGTAATTATCATAATAAGTATTATTCACAACAGTTCCTTGAACTGGTTCAACTTTGTTGTTATCTTTTACAGTTGTTGTGTAAGTGTAATTTGAAGCTGCTAAACAAGAAGGCATTGACAAGAATGATACAACTAAAACTGATGCTACTAAACTTTTTAATGATTTTTTCATATTCCATATCTCCTATTTTGGGGTAAATGCTTTTTGTATACTATATATAAAGTTTATATTCTTGATACGATTTCAATTCTTTGTAAAATTTTAATATTTTTTTAATGTTGCATTTTGGGATTTTATCAGCCTTTATACTTATGTAACGAAATTGAAAAACTCTATGTTCAAAAAACGCCTTAATATATTAAGTTACATTAAGACGTTTTTTGACTTTTTGAAAAATATCATTATATATCTAAACTTCTTCCACCTTAAATCCGCTTTGGATTTCTTCTTCGGCTAATACGATTATATCAGGAAGTGGTTCTGATAGCATTCTGTATAGAACCAAGCGGAAGTGTTTTGGGCAAAGCAGAGCGACTTTTTTGTTTGTAATCTGCTGTGCTTTTAGAATTTGCGTACCGATTTCTTGGATAAAATCTTCTTTTTGAGCTTCATCAAGCGCAAATTTCAGACCGCTTCCACTTCTTCCATCTTCTTCAAATCCGACATCAGAAAGAGTTTTTATCCATTCTTTAGAAAGTTTTGTTGCATAAATGACTTTATCTTTATCAATATTCTGACTGCAAATTTGTAGAGCCAAATCCGAACGCAATTGTTCAGAAAGATATTCAGGCTTTTTGTTTTCTCTTGCGTGGTAGCTTAATCTTTCAACGATATAAGGTGCGTCTTTTATTGAAACTCGTTCTCTGATTAGGTTTACAAACACATCTCGAATATCTTCAATATCAAGTCGGCTCAAAAGTGTTTCAACAAGTTTTGGATTTGTAGCCTTTACTATTTCCAAATATTTTTCAACATCGGCATTCACCAAGATTTTGTCGACATATTGAATGTAAATATTTTCTTCGTGCTTAATTATTACATCTTCCGGTAACATGTAATTCAAGCCTTTTGCGTCAGTTTCATTCACCCAATAGCATTGTTCATTATCAAAACTGCTTCCGAAAATAAAATCTTCAGGATAGTCTTTGCGTTTTGCTTCCCAGTCATAATCTTTGACCATAACTTTATTTGGGTAAACGTAACCGCTTGCAACTCGTGAACCTCTTATTGATATAGCATATTCTTTTTCTTCAAGTTTTTTACAATCTACAATTCTTACATTAGGTATAATGTACCCCAATGTATCGGTTAATCTCTGACGTATTGCTATATTTTTGGCTAAAAATGAACTACTTTGGTCAGGATCAATAATGCACATGAGTCCATCTCCTACTGATAAGCATAAAACATCAGCACCAAGGCGTCCATACATTTTATCAGTGTTGGTTAAATCTCTCATTTCATTTGAGACTTCTTCCAACTCATTTTCATATTTTTTAATCTTGTAAACAGTTATTAAATAATACGCAATTCCTGCAATAACAACCAATGCTATTATTCCGATAAAAATCGGCAAAATATTGGCTTTCAGAATTAGCATAATTTTCATTATATTCGCACCTTGCAATCGCCAAACGATTCTTAATATTTTTGCAACAATACCTAATGTTACTAAAGCTATTGCACATTTGCTGACAAGTTTTGTAAATCTTGAATTTTTATTGGAAGGTGTTAAGCCATAAATTTCTCTTATTGCATTTATATCATTCTTTGACAAATCAAGAACTTTATATTGATGCGGTATGCACATTATGTCCATTGTATTTTGATTTTGAGGAACACCAAATGCAATTCCGATACAATGCAACATTGTATGGAATACTTGATTATCGGTTGATGTTATCTTGCCTTTTTTATCAACTTGTAATCCAATTGTAATTTCTGCACTAAAAAGCATATTGGTATCAGTATAATCAAATCGGCAAGAGCCAAGAGGCTTACTGTCTATCATTTCCCAAGCAATATTGATATTAGAATTCATAATATCATTTGTTATTTCGTATGTGATTTTATTATCAATTGCCGATAACCAAGTTTTAAATGCAGTATTTATCATTTTCTTGTACTTGTTTTGGATAGATTCATTATGCACAAAATCAATATGAGCAATATACACTTTCAAATGATTAGTTTCCCACTTGGGTTGAGTCGATGGAGAAACTTTTTGTGTATGTTGTTCTACTTTATCGATACTTGAATTAGCTAAGGCTTTGTCCATAATTTCTTTTGGAATAGCATTTTTGCTATATAAGTTTTCTAATGCATCTTTGTAACATTTTTCTACATTTTGTTCGATTTTGTCTAATATTTCTTTTTGTTCTAAATTTCTTTCAAACACTTCTTTTCCAACTTGAAAAATTGTAAATGCAATGTTCTGTAAAATATTGTCCCAATATCCTTGTGGCACTTGAGATTGTATCAAGTTGCAAGATTTATTAAATGTCCATTCTGCAATAACTTGTACAAGTATAATTGCATCCTTTTCCTTTAATTCGCCTTCCTTAGCAAGTGTTTCACCTGACATTAAAGCAAAATTATAAAGGGTGTCGGCAAGATACTGTTTGTTTTCTTTGCTAAACTCTTTTGGCACAATTTCTTGCGCTTGCTCTTTCATGCTTTGCGCAAATGCTTGGTAGTCAAAATCAGCACAAGATTTATTAGCTTCTTCCGCCATATCATCGATATTAGAATACGTTAAAGCTTCTGCCATAACGTCTTCTGACATAGCATTTTTGCTCTGCAACTCGTCTAGGGTTGATTTGTAGCATTTGTTTACATGATGTTCAATTGCAGTCAACATATCTTCCTGTGAGATATTTCTTTCAAAAGATTGTCTGCCGACTTCAAAAACCGTAAATGCGATTTTTTGCAGAATATTATCCCAACAGTTTTTTGGGACTTGTGAGCGAATCAAATCACAAGATTTGTGAAATGTCCATTCTGAAACAATTTGAGTTAAAGATATAGCTTGCTCGTCTTCCAAATCATATTGTTTAACAAGTACCTCACCTGACATCAACGCAAAATTGTAGAGTGTATTTAGAAGATACGTTTTATCTTCTTCGCTAAACTCTTGTGGCACAAGGTCTTGTGCTTGCTCTTTCATGCTTTCTGCAAATGCTTTGTAGTCAAAATTTGTCATGTTTTTGTTCCTTTATGTTTTGTTCTTATTATTTTTGTTGTATTTTTTTAGATATCCCAATCGTCAAAAAAATCGTCATCTTCATCATCTTCAATTACCCAGTTTTTAGGAACATAATCAGGATTTCTTGATTTCATCGTTTCGTCATAATTAGAATAAGTTAAAGCTTCTTCTAAAACACTTTCTGATATTGAATTATTACGGCATAATTCTGATAATGATTTTTTATAGGATTTTACAACCTGATACTCGATTTTATCCATCAACGGTTCTTCTTCTTCTAGTCCTTCCATAAAAGCCTGTTTGCCTGTTTCGTAGATAACAAATGCAATTTCTCTTAAAATTTCATCCCAATACTTTCTTGGGACTTGTGAACGAATCAAATCGCAAGACTTATGAACCGTCCATCTTGCAATAAGCAAAACGAGCGTTGCCATATTGTCACCATTCAGGTTCTCCAATTCATTTTCAATAAGCCCTTCCCAAGCCAAAATTGCGTTATCATAAACTTTATCGACAACATACTTTTTGTTTTCTTCACTAAACTCTTGTGGCACAAGTTCTTGTGCTTGTTTTTTCATGTGTTCTGCAAATTCTCTGTAATCAAAATCTGTCATTTTTGTTCCTTTTTTGCTTTTCTATTGTTGTCGTGTTCAATGTCAATTGTTGAACTCGACCTACGATGCTCCTTCCCTTGTTAGGGAAGGTTGGGATGGGTATCAATTAAAATGAATACGGAAATAAAAATTTTTAAATTATTTAAAACAATTTTCCATTTTCAACTTTCCATTTTCCATTAATCGCAACCCACCCGCATCTGTACGGCTCGGCGAAGCCTCGCCTACATCTGCGACCTCCCTAATCAGGGCGGTTGTCTGAGTCTTCTCCTATCGTTGCTACTTTTTCGACCTTTACATTATCAGCGACTTCGAGATAAGACATCACAACTACTGTCGGAATATGCCGTTTTAGCAACTTGTAAATCGGCATTCTATTCTTTGGTGCGCATAGAATTACTGGCACATGTCCAACGCATTTGTCGACCAACTTCAATTGCGTTGCAACAGTTTCTACAAATTCCATAATCTGTTCTGATTCCATAATCAAAACATAGCCTAAAGCCGTTCTTTCAAGATGATCTTCCAGAGTTTTTTCCCACTCTTTAGAAAGATTAACCGCATAAAGAACATTGTCAGACTCTGCGTTAGCCAAAGAAATTTGCACCTTCAAATCCTCTCTTATGCGTTCGGATAAAATATCAGGCTCGGCGGATTTTCTTGCATAATCTGCTAAACGTTCAAAAATGTAGCAAATATCTTTAACCGAAACTTTTTCTGTTATCAGATTCGCAAAAACTTGTCTAATGTCTTCTATACTCAAACGTTTATTCAACTTTTCTAATGTCGGAATAATATCTTTATTAATGGTTTTGGCTTGTTCAATGTATCTTCCGACATCAACAATTGTAATCAAATCGTTTGCATACTTGATAGCAATTTCTTGCAAATGGTTTTTGACAACGTCTGTCGGACTGATAGCCTTAATATATTTTTTGTTTTTGTCGGCTGTTTCTTTATCTATCCAATAAACTTGAGTTTGCCAAATCGGATCAACTCCGACAATTGCATTTTCGGGAATTTCATCATGGCGACTATCCCATTCACTTGCAATCACCATGTATTTATCAGGATAAACATAGCCACTTGCAACGACGTTATCTCTAACTAAAATTCTGTATTCAGAAGGTTCTAAATTTGCGGACTCAGGAAGTCCAAATGCTGGTAGTGCATTTAACGGTATTATATACCCCAATTCATCGGCAATTTCTGAACGCAAAGAAATTACTCCTTCAACACCTCCATATACATCTGTCATAAACTCAATTAAATCATTACTAACTTGGAGTCTAAATAAATCAACACCTAATCTGGCAAGAAAATTGCTGGGGTCATGTTTTACTTCTTGTTCAAGCTTTGTTTCGTTCAACATTGAATTCACAGATTGCTTTGTATATATCATCCCTGTTATAAGAACCAATAAACCCATATATACGTAATGTGGATTAAAAGGATAATTGAATACAAAACGTACAATTAGTAGAAATATTAATGTGCAAATTACTGGCGGAGCAATTGCTATTATACTCATTAGTCCCTTTGCAAAGCTAAACAAATAATCATCGTTTTTCATTATCTTATTTCCTTCTTTTTGTTATCATATTTTATGCTTCGCCCCTTGTGGGAGAAGCTGAGCGGAGCTCTGATGAGGGGTTCAGCTAGAAAGCCGTTTCTGTAACTTAATGAATTTATACAACATTGAATAAAACATTCCTCCAAACACCACTACAAAAAACTTACTCGTCAAAATATAGAAAATATCAAACTTGTAGCCGAAAACGTGTTGATAAATTGCCGTCCAAACAATTGAAAACACAAGCGAATAAATCGTTATAAACGCAAACGGATACCAACTTTGAGATTTCAACCAACGATGCAAACGGTTGTACCAACGCTCATCACGAAGTTTGTTTTTCAGTGATTTTATCCTATCTTGGATTTCTTTTTTAGCATTATCTGGAATATCCAATTTTAAAGCTTCTTTGCAACACATGATGGCTTCTTTGTATCGCTTTGCAAAATTTTCACAATAACAAATGTAGTCACCATAAGCATAACAGTAATTCGGAACAAGTTCTATTATTTTTTTGCTGTCAGCTATGGCTTTTTCATCATCGCCTATAAAATAATAAAGTTTCGCACGTTGCCTATATGCATAAAAATCTTTATCATCGAGCTCAATTGCTTTCGTACAGCTATCTATTGCTTCTTTATAAAAATGAGTTAAGTTATAAATATCAGCTTTACAAATATAGCCGTCAACATTTTTAGGTGATATCTCAAGTGCTTTATTTACATAATAAAGAGCTTCTTCATACTCTTTGTTACACTTTAGAGAATCCGCCAGATTAAAGAAGTCAATCGGATATTGAGAACCTAGTTTTATCACCATTTTAAAATCTTTAATTGCAGAAACATAATCCTTTATTTGAAAGAAGCACACTCCTCTACGGTTATATAAAATTGCTACCTTAGGTTCTAATTCTATTGCTTTTGAAAAACATTCAATTGCCTCATTATATCTTGATAACTCTTTTAAAATAATTCCCTTATCAACAAAAATTTGCAACTCATCGACGTGCAATTCTATAGTTTTGTCAATATCTTCTAATGCCTTTTCGAACATATTTAAACTATAATAACCCTTTGCTCGATCATAGTAGCAATACGGATTTTTTGGATTTTTTTCAATTTCTTCCGTAAGCTTTTTTATATCCACTTCAGAATTAACAGCTTCCGGCGGTGCAAAGCTGTTTTCTTTATCATCAACACCTTTAGGCATCGACGCTCCATTTATCGGATTATTACTTAAATTTTTGTTTTCTTCGCTCATTTATGTTTTCCTTTTTGATTACCTCACTAGTTAGGGAGGTCGCAGTCGTTGGCGAAGCGATGCTGAGCCTTACGAATGCGGGTGGGTATTTGCAAGTGGAAAGTTGAAAGTTGAAAGTTGTAAGTCATTTTAAACATTTTATCATATTTCAATTGATACCCATCCCAACCTTCCCTAACAAGGGAAGGAGTGACAGTTGGGGTACTTGTAATACCTGTATAACGAATTATTTTTATTTCTGTTCATATTTTATTAAGAACTGTAAACTCTTATTCCTTTCTTTGTTTTTGTCGTGTTCAATGTCAATAGTTGAACACGACCTACATTCTAAACACGACCTATTACCTCCCCTCGCCCCTACGTGGGAGAGGGGCTGGGGGTGAGGGGCATATCATTTTACCCCGGTTCGTTGTGGAACTCTTCTTCTGTTTTCAACTTCTTATCCTGCGGAATTTCTAAAGTCGAAAAATCGAACCTGTAGCCGTCCTTAAATTTATCTTTCAACTCAGTTATAGTCGTTTCGTGGATTACTTCTTCGTTCGGTGCTGTTGTTTTTTGTTTGTAATAAGTCGCAATACCGTATTCTTTACTTACGCAAGCCTCTCGATTTTCACTAAATTTTATGTACACGCAGTCTTTCGTAACCTTCGTGATTTTTGGAGTTTCGTTTTTGTCCCAATAATTGTAATTTGCATCACAAGTCGAATCGTACCAATGAATCAAGCAATTGCTCAAATAATTTCGGCGATTTACCGACTGTTCTAAAGTCGTGTCTTTATCATGTTTCAAATCCTCTTGATAATCTAAATTGCCTTCACCATAAATAACACCATCAGGACCGAGCAAATGCGGTTTCTTTTCGTCAGCATTTACCAAATAAGTGTACAAATTCGGTCTGTCAAAGAATGCAACAATTTTGTCAGGCGAAATTGTATCTTTATCCAAATATTCTCGTGATTCAAAATACCACAAATCGCTGTTATAGATATTTTTGAAACTGTTTTTCTCAAAAATACTGCTTTCAGGATTTCTTGTCGTTAAAGTTTCACCCTCAATATAATAAGTGTTCGCAATTTGTTTTTGCTTAGCTTCTTGTGTGAATTGGTCAACATTAACCAACATTGATGGAATCGCTTCGCACGAAACCTTGATAATACCGATTAACAAAAGAACTCCTATCGGCAAAACTAAATCTTTTAATTTTAAATTAAAATCCAGTTTTTCTTTCGCTTGCATTTCTTGAAGCAATTTGTCTTGCTTTTTCAGTTTCCATTTTCTTTCAGCCATTATAGATTCCTCTTATTGTAAAGGGTGGCGGAAGCGTATGCTTCCGCCGAATTAAATTAATTTTTCAAATATTTATCGATATCAACTTCCTTAGCATATTGTGCTAAAAGGTTGTAGCACACGAAGTATGCGTAAATAAATACAAACGGCAATGCAAACATGCCGATTATTGACACGCAAAGTGCAACTACAATTACAGTAAATAGTAAGCTGTACAAAATATTTTTGCCGATAAGTGTCCAAGCTGCGTGTTGATTATCTTTTAGCATATCAATTTGTTCTTTTAAAGCGAAAAATTTGCTGATATTTAGTGTTTTTATATAAAATGCCATTGCAGCACTAAAATATTGTCCAAAGTATAAGCCAATGGCAATACTACCGACAGTTCCGGCAATTGAACCAAAAATTACAAGAATAGTTTGGTTTACATGAATTGCAGACAAAATAAAATATGCTGCTGCAAAAATAACTAAAAATATTAGTGAAAACACTAGTGCCAGTGCAAAAATGACTATCATTGCCCAAAAAGAAAATACCATAAAACCAACAACTGTTTTCAAACCAAGCAATAGAAGGTTTTTATCAGAAAACTCTGCCATTTTGAACGTATCACTATTCATCGCATTGTTTGCGGATTTGAATATAAAACCTGTTAAAAATAACAATGCTACAATTGAGATTATTGCAGAAATTAAAACTCCGACATTAACCGCTTCACCTGACAAATGGTAAACAAGGCTCACAGGCAAAAAACCTAATATATACAAGACATAACATCCAAGGACTTTCTGAATCCAATGTTCATCTTTTCTAACATCTTTAATAGCATTTGCTAAACTCATTGTCATAAATCTTTTTCCTTTCTTTTTTATTGTCGTGTTCTATGTCATGAACACGACAGTTTTTTATAATTAAATATTAAAATTAATCTTCACATCAGCTTGACCACCAGCTGGAATTTCCCATATGTAAGTATTTTTTTCTAAGTCAAAGAAATTTGCATTATGAGATTCCGCTTGGTTTGGTAACTTCATAATTAAAACATATGGTTCTAAGTCATCATAAGTCAAACCATTTTCAGCCAACAATTTTTCCAAATCTTTGTTTTGTAGATTTATATTAAAATCAGCTTTGCAAGAAACAACTTTCTTTTCTTTTTGACAATTGATGTTTTTTGTTCCTTCGTTTGGTTTAAAGAAACTTTCTATCGCTAAAACATCGTTATCAATAACATTACCGGGTTTAAGAATTGCAATATAACCCATATCTTCATCAGTCTTATATTTCTGCAAAGAAACAGGATTTTGCGCTTTAACTCCATTCAAAAAATATTCTGCGGCTTTTTTTGATAACTCATCAGATGCATAAGTTGAACCATAGCTAAATTTCTTTTCAATCGTTGCATTTGCTTTTTTATCAATTGTAACAGTACTTTGTTGGCTTACACAGCCTGTCAAAAGCACTGCTGACATTATTAATAATAAAATTTTCTTTTTCATCTTGCATTATTCCTTTCTTGTCTTTAATTATGGATTGCTTCGTCACCTGTTTTGGGTTGCTGTTCCTCGCAATGACAGGGCGTCTGACATCCAAGTGTGCCGTCATTGCGAAGCTCGTTAGAGCTGTGGCAATCCAGCCTATTATTAACTATTTTTATTCGAATCATTTTAGACATTCGAACTCTCTTTACTGTCTGATATAAGTTTCGTACGCATCTTTGTAAGCTTGTGTGTCATATCCTTGAGAAATGTATTGCGGATATTTTTGTTTTACATAATTGTAAACGGTTTGACATCTCTTATCAGTTGATGGATGGTCTGCAAACAAGTCAGGATAAGCAACGCCGATTTTGCTCAAAATTGAAACCCCTGCAAGAGGGTTATAACCGCACTTAACCATGTAATCTACGGCTTTTAAATCGGCATCGTTTTCATGTGCTTTAGAATAAGTTGCAGTTCCAAGTTCTTGAGTTTTGTTTACTGCAACATTAGACCAAGTAGTTTTACCACCTAATCCAACACCGTTCCATGCACTTTTGAAAGTGTTATTAAGAGCTCTTTGAGCTTGTTCCGCACCGTAGTTCAAACCTGTGTTAACAACAGTTGCTTTCACTCCATGGTAGCCGTCAGCGTGTCCGATTTCGTGACCGATTACAAAAGCTAATTCGTCTTCGTTTTCACAACAGCCCATAATTCCTTTGAATACTGTAACTGTACCGTTAATTTCTGTTTGAGCATTCACTTCTTTTTCTGTAGAATAAACAAAATAGATTTTTTTATTGATGCCGGAAGCTTGCATTAATTTTCGTCCGATTTGATTTACAATAGCATTACCTCGCTCGTCTGACACATTTTGTCCGAAATGTACTTTTTGAGCGGTGGTAACACCACCTTGAACAGTTGTCGGGTTCGTTTTGGTGTAAGTTTGAACAGAATTAGCAGTTGTGCTTTGAGTTGGAGTAACTACAACAGGCTTTTGAGTTGAAGTTTGTTGAACCATATTTTTTGTTGTTGCCGGAATTTCAACCACGTTAGATTGATTTTTAATTTTGTGGCAATCGCAACGGCAATAATCAGGCTCTGCCATAACGCTTGTTGATACACTCATTAGAGCTGTCAAAATTGATAATGTTAATAGTTGTTTTCTCATACTTATTTCCTTTCTTGTTTTGTTTTCTTTTTTCTCCCCTCGCCCCTTTGTGGGAGAGGTTTACCTCACTTATTAGGGAGGTCGCAGTCGTTGGCGAAGCTTTGCTGAGCCTTACGAATGCGGGTGGGTATTTGTCTTTATTTTGCTGTCGTGTTCAATGACAATTGTTGAACACGACCTACAGCTGCAGCTTTGGGAAGGAGTGGCTGTTTTATCTCCAATCATCAGGTAACATTGCACCTAAAATCAGAGCCGGAATTATCCATATTGGGAATGTAACTATTTTAAGAATAGTTAAACCTGCATTTTTTAGAACGTCTTTAGTACTTTCAGCCATTTTTAGACCTTTTTGGATATTTTCCATTTTAGAAATCTTTTGGCTATATGTACTATTTTCTTTCAGGATTTTTAGTGCATCATTCGGTTTTAAACATAGAGCATAATTTACTGGATCTGAACTTGTTGAACCGTTTTCTATTTTGTTTAAAACTTTGCTCATTTGTTCGCCGTTGTATCTCAAATCATATTTCATGTATTTATAGACTTCAGCCAAATTTTTGTTGTATTCTTCGCCATCATAATTATCAACATTTATATAAAGTCCGCATCCTGCATCAACTGCTTGTTGATAATAAGTTGACTGACTTCCTGCTTTTTTGCTTAAGCGTTTTGATAATTCATAGGTAAAAGCAGGTATATCCTCTTTTTTTATAGACCTATCGTTTTTTACCATATTATATGCTTGAGCTAAAGAATTGGGATGGAGTAAAAGTAATTCTATTTTATCTTTGTCTAATTTAAATTCTTTTATTATTGAACAAAGAGCCTGTATATTTTTTTTATCAGTTTTTAACTCTGTTATTCTGTAATATTTAAATGATTTAAGATTATCATAGGTCAATACTCCATTATCGATAAGAAATTCAGCATTTTTCTTGGTTATATCATCATAATTATTAAACGCAGATTTCAACACTAATATTTTTTTATCGTGTTGAGAAAGTTGATGATTAGATAAAATTTTATTCACCGTAGAATAATCAACATAGTTTTTGACCGACTCAATTTCCTTATCTGAAAAGCCATTTTCTTTTCGAGCATCAAAAAAATCATACTCTTCTTTTAAGCTATCCACATAGTATTGTTCCAAGTCTACCTCGCTAAGAAACTTTGGATAATATCCTTTTTCTATTGCTTTATAACCTAATTCAGATGTTTTATCACCTTCATAGTTTCTCTCTTTATCATATGCTTTGAATTGTTCTTTATACAATTCGGCTATTATTGCATCTTCTCTTTTGTTTACGGAAATATGTTTATTGTTTACAACTTTTGTAACAGCTTCTGTTGTTTTACATAACTCAGGTGCAATGGTAAAAATATCACTGTTTTCTTCATTTGCCCATTCCCAATAATTATTTTTCATCAGAATTCTTGAAGCCGATAA
>CAKVIM010000022.1 GCA_934754775.1 uncultured Candidatus Melainabacteria bacterium
GTAGCTCAGCTGGATAGAGCATCTGCCTTCTAAGCAGAGGGTCGCGCGTTCGAATCGCGCCAGGCGTATTTTTTGTAAAAAGAGCCACTTAAGTGGCTCTTTTACTGTATTAATAACTCTTTTAATTTAGTCCTTGAATCCAGCTATTAATCTCGGCTTGGATGTTGTTGCCGCCACGACCTGCGATAACCAGTGGTTTTAAAACTTTTGAACCTTTTGCCATCTTACCCATATCTTCTGCGATTGTATAACCGCCGCCACCGCCGTGGGTTACAAATGGAATAATTGTTTTGCCTTCAAAATTGTTTTCACTCAAGAATGTTTTAATAGCCGGAGCCATTTCGTACCACCATGCCGGAGTACCAATAAATATTATGTCATAGTCTGAAACATCGCCATTATTTTTTAATTTCGGTAAAATGCTTTCTTCGTGTTGTTTTTTAGCAATTCCATACGCTGTTTCGTGGTAGTTTTTCGGGTACTCGGTTTCTGTTTCTATCTGAAACATTTCGCCGCCTACCGTATTGTGGATTTTTTCGGCAACAAATTTGGTGTTCCCGCTCCAAGAAAAATACGCAATTAAGATTTTTTTATCGCTCATAAAACCTCCTTGTGGTTCTTTCTTTTATATATTATAAAAAATTGTTTCAAAAAATAAAACCCCTTAGTGTAATAAATTAAAAATCCGCTATTCTTTGTGCTATCATATAGAAAAAAGGAGAGTTAAACATGTTAACTAAAAATTCATCATTAAGAACAGTTTTCACAGGTGTTGATTTTTCAAAATATTCTTCAAAGACATCTGAATTTGTTCAAGAATTCTCTTCTCGTGCAAACAAAGAAGGCAAATTTTTGAACTGGGTAAATTTACCACAAGAACAGTTAAAGAGATTGGACGATATCTACTCTTTAGCATCAAGATTAAAAGCTCAAACAGGCGTTAATAAACTTAGCGTTATGGGTATTGGCGGTTCTAAGCACACTGTAGAGCATATGCTTGGTATCAATGGCTTGAACATCAATTCTGATTCAATCTTCTTCTATTCAGATGTGGATTCTATCAGTTTTGCAAGATTCTTGCATAAATTAGGTAACGATGTTTTATCATCAAACTACTTAATTGCTTCTAAATCAGGTTCAACTTTTGAAACAAAAGATGGTTTCTTGAGAATTCAAAAAATGTTGGAAGACGCTTATATGGCAAAAGGTCAATCAGCAGAAGAAGCTAAAAAATCAGCAGCTAAACACTTTATCGCTGTAACAGATAAAAATGCTGAAAAAAGCGAACTTAGAAGAAGTTCAATTGAAAGCGGCTGGTTAGGTGATTTGTTTATTCATGATGATGTTGGCGGAAGATTTTCAGCATTTGATGACCACGCTTTGTTCACATTAGCATTTGCTGGCATGAAGAAAGAAGATATGGCTTCAATGTTACGTTCTGCACAAGAGATTTCTTCTCAATCACTCTCAGCTGATTTAGAAATCAATGATGCTTTAAAAGAAGGTATTTTCTGGGCTGACGCTAAACTTAACGGTATTTCTGCTTCTGTTCACCAATATATGGGTTCAATGTTTGAAAATACAGTTTACTGGCATGCTCAAATGCAAAACGAATCAGTAAAAGATACATTGAAACAGATTGCAAAAGTTCCGGATGCTATGCACCACTCAGCAGAAGCACACTTTAATCCTGCTAACAAGTTAGTTTTTGCTCTAACTGTCCCAATAGATAACGGTGTTTGTGCTGAAAATGCAGAAGCTTATATCGGAGCTTTAACTAAGTCTTATGAATCAACCGGTGCGTTCTTTAAAGAATATGTTGAAACCAATTCTTTGGGCTTGACTCCGGAAGCAGCTGGTGCAGTAACTCAATTGAGAGCATTTGCAACTTGCTACCAAGAAATTGTTGAAGCAGTTATGCAAAACAAACAACTTCCTGAAGTTCTAGACAGCGTACTTCAACCACACGTAGAATTCTACAAAAAGAATTTGAAGGGCGGAGTTGTTGTTCCTGGTAGAATTTCTTAGTTGAATTCAAAATTAATATTAAGCGGCTCAATGAATCTCATTGAGCCGCCTTTTTTATATCCGTGAAATATTCCAAAACATCTGCTATAATGAATTTAGAATAGAAAACGTGTTTATATTATAGAGGTGATTATATGAAGTACATTTGGCTGTATGTTGTGGCAATTGTAGCGTCTTTGGGCGGTTTGTTATCCGGCTATGATACGGGGGTAATTTCCGGAGCACTTCTTTTTATAAACGAAACTTGGATATTGCCTGATACACTTCAAGGATTTTTGGTAAGCTCTGTTTTAATTGGTGCAGTGCTGGGTGCTGCGACTAATGGCGTTTTGGCGGATATGTTCGGCAGAAAAAAGATAATTATGGCGACGGCTGTGATTTTTATTGCAGGTTCTATAATGTGTGCGTTCGCTCCAAATGTTTATGTGCTTATTATTTCAAGGATTTTTGTCGGGTTTGCGGTTGGAATTGTAAACTTTGTTGTTCCTCTTTATCTTTCTGAAATCTCTCCGAAACAACTTAGAGGAACGTTGGTTTCTCTTTATCAGTGGGCAATTACGGCGGGAATATTGTTTTCGTATTTTATAAATGCAGCATTTGCTCAAGCGGTATATAATTGGCGTTGGATGCTCTTTGCCGGCGTGCTTCCGGGATTGATTTTGTTTGTCGGAATGTGCTTGATGTCAGATACTCCGAGATGGCTTGTTAGCAAAAATCGAGATGACGAGGCAAAAAATGTATTCAAGAAAATTGAGCCGGATGTTGATGTAGAAAAAGAGGTTGGCGATATCAAATCGACTTTGCAGTCTGAGGGAGAGGAAAAACAGTTCCGTTTCAAAAAATGGATGATAATGCCGTTTGTTGTCGGAGTCGGAATTATGTTTGCTCAGATTTGTACGGGGATTAACACAATAATTTATTATGCTCCAACTATATTCAAAACCGCAGGTTTTGACAGTAATTTGACTGCAATATATGCGACAACCGGTATCGGGGTTGTTAATTTTGTAATGACGATTGTTGCGGTATTCTTTACGGACAAAATCGGACGAAAACCGTTGCTTTATTTCGGTTTAACGGGGGTTATGCTGAGCTTGTTCGCTTTGGGTACTTCGTTTGCCTTTGCGAGTGTATTGGGTTCAAGTTTAAAATGGGTTGCTGTCGGAAGCTTGGTTACTTATATAATTTGTTTTGCAATGAGCCTTGGGCCTATTGGCTGGATACTTGTTTCAGAAGTTTTTCCGCTCAAAATAAGAGGAATTGCAATGAGTATTTGTACCGTTTCAAACTTTGCGTTCAATTTCTTTGTTGTGGGGAGTTTTCCTATTCTGTTGCATAGAGTCGGCGGGGCGTGGACATTCTGGATGTTTGGATTTGTGTCATTGCTTTGTATAATTTTTGTTTATTTCTTTGTACCGGAAACAAAGGGGATTTCTTTGGAACAAATTGAGTCAAATTGGCGTCGTGGCGTCGCCCCGAGAAAGTTTTAGAACAATAGCTCCCTCTCCTTCTGGAGAAGGAGCTATTGTTCTAATAAATCTGAGTTGCGAATGCGGTTGAGGTTCTATATTATATTCTTCATTTTCTTTTCTTTATTGCGAAAAAAGAAAAGAAAACGAAGCAAAAGAAAAGAAATGACGCACTGTTTTCTACAACCTTACGGTTGTTGTTTAAATTGCTCTTGCAGGCAGAGCCTGCACTTTCACACTCGCTAAAAACGCTCGTGGTGCTAAAGTCGTTCATCCCGTAAGGGCAAAATTCTATTCAAAAAACGATTGTGGCTTCTTACCAAAACATTTTGCTATATTCAATAGCATTTGCAAACCTATTTGCTCGTGGTAGTTTTCCAGTCTGCTGACGTATTCTCTAGAACAACCAATTTTTTCGGCAAAACATTCCTGTGAAAGTCCTTGAGCAACTCTCAATGACTTAATATTATCAGCGATAATTTTATAATAATTAGGAAAATTGTCTTGCATAAGTTAAATTCTCGTATTTTATAAAACTTAATACTAAGAAGTAATATATCATAAAATAATAATATAAAAAACGAGGTCAAAACGAAAGTTTTGACCTCGTTTTTTATTCTATTCACTCAACTACAAGATAGCTGCTTTAGCTCTCTTGATAGAGTTTTCTTTGCCTAAGATTGCGAGGATTGCAACCATATCAGCACCGCAAGTTCTGCCTGTAATAGCAGCTCTTACTGCCCACATAGTGAATTTAGGCTTGTAACCTTTTTCTTCTTTGAATTTGCCACGGAATTCTTCCAACTTGTGGTGTAAGTTTTCTTCTGTCCATTCCCAACCTTCGGCTTGTTCAACGAATGTTTTTAGAACATCTTGAGAAAGCTCTGTTGAAAGCACTTCTTCTTTAGCCTTAGGGTCGATTTCAACCTTGTCGCCGCCGAAGAAATATGAAACAGCGTCAGTGATATCAGAAAGAAGAACCAATGGCTCACGAGTAATTTCTATCATTCTGTCGAATTGTGCTTCTGTAAGCTCTGTTAAGTCGTATTTTGTTAAATACTTCTTAAGTTTTTCTTTCAAAACATCCATTGGCAACATTTTGATGTAGTGGCTGTTCATCCATTTCAATTTATCGTATTCGAAAATTGAGTTAGAAGAAGAAATTTCGCCGATTCTGAAATCTTTTGCGATTTCGTCGACTGTCTTAATTTCTTGTCCGTCAGAAGGAGCCCATCCAAGTAATGCAACGAAGTTTACAAGAGCTTCTGTCAAATAACCTTGTTCGACGAAGTCTGAAACAGCTGTTGCACCGTGTCTTTTTGAAAGTTTGCTTCTATCTGGTGCCAAAATCATACCTAAGTGGCCGAATCTAGGAACTTCAAAACCTAAAGCTTCAAAGATTAAGATTTGCTTGTATGTGTTAGAGATGTGGTCTTCACCTCTGATAACGTGAGATATTTTCATCAAAGCATCGTCGATTACAACTGCGTAGTTGTATGTTGGAGCTCCGTTTGATTTCATGATAACGAAATCGCCGATAAGGTTTGTGTCCATGTGCAACTTGCCTTTTACAAGGTCGTCGAATTCAAGGATTGATGTGTCGTGGAAAGCTTTTTGAGCTTTTGCTACGTTAAATCTGATAGCAGGTTTTCTGCCTTCAGCTCTAAGTTTAGCTTTTTCTTCTTCAGTTAAGTTTTCGCACTTTTTAGAATAAACGTAAGCTTTTTTGTTTTTGGTAGCTTCTTCTTTTTCAGCTTCTAATTCTTCCGGTGTGCAGAAGCATTCGTAAGCAAAACCTTCGTCTAAAAGCTTTTGGATGTATTTTGGATAAATATCAAATCTTTGTGACTGAGTATAAGGGCCGTAATCTCCGCCTACGTCCGGACCTTCATCCCAGTTTAAACCTAATGCTTTTAAGCTGTCGAAAATATTGTCAACATAAGCTTGACTGGTTCTTTCTGCATCAGTATCTTCTATTCTTAAGATAAACTTACCGTTGTTTTTCTTTGCAAACAAATAGTTAAATAAAGCTGTTCTTGCCGTACCGACGTGAAGATTACCACTTGGTGACGGTGCTATTCTTACTCTTACTTCTGACATAATGTGTAATCCTTCCTTTTGTTTATTTATGCTCATATTATCCCACAAACAAAAACTTTGGAACAGATTTGTTAATTTCATTAAGCGAGAAAGATTTTTTATGCTAAAATATTTTGTATGGAAAAGGTCTTTGTAATTTTTAATACGACTTGTATTGGCGATATGCTTGTAACAAATACGCTTGTGCAGAATGTTAAGAGCTATTATCCTGATTCAAAAGTTATTTTCGTGTGTAACGCTCCGTTTAAGGATGTTGCACTTTATCAAGACGGTGTTGATGAGGTTATTACTTATGATAAGAGTAAGCTCAAATCTTTGGGTAGTATTTTGAAGTTTGCGAAAAACTTTCCGTATAAGAAGCCGTTTGCGTCATTTGTTACGTATTCTAATGAACGTAACTTGCTGATATCACGTTTAATTGGTGCAAAACATATTATTTCAAATCACAAATGCGGATTGTGGAATACAAAAGAAAAATTTGAGATGAAGAATTATGTTCATATGAAAGACAAGTGGGGTGGACTTATTGAGCCGTTGGTCGGTGAACATAAAAATCTTCCGATAAAATATTGCCCGCCGGAGGTGGATTCGCCGGTTGTTCAGAAGGTAAAGGAACTTAAAAATCCGGTTGTATTATGTACAACTAGTAATTTTTATAAAAAAGATATGAAGGTTGAAGATTGTGCCAATATTGTTACAAGGCTTCAAGAGAACGGCTATAGCCCAATTCTGACAGGAGCGGGTGCTACAGCGAGAAAATTTGCAACTGATTTGAAAAAATACGGATGCTTTGAGTTTTTGGATTTAACCGATTGCACTTCATTTGCAGAACTTGCGAATATTTTGAAGATTTCAAACAGATGTATAACCGTGGATACTGGAACGTTGCACTTTGCAAACGCACTTCAAGTGCCGGTAGTAGAAGTTTTTTATGCCGGATGTGAAGACATGTGGGGCTCAGATGAAACTTTGTATCCTGCAAAGATTTTGGCTGGCGAGGTTGAGCCGGAAGAACTTATGAGAGCTTTTGAGGAACTGAATAATGAAGTTTGTGCAGTACTTTGATGGTCATATTGTTATTAATCTTTTTGGTTTGCTAATTAGGATTAAACATAGTTTTAAGTATAATTGTCCTGAAGTGACCGAGTGCGGCGTGCAGGAAAATCCTGAAAAGATAGTTGTTTCTCTGACGAGCTTTCCGCAGAGAATTAATATAGTTGTTAAAACTATAAAAACGCTTTTAACGCAGACACTTAAGCCGGATGTAGTTGTACTTTGGCTTGCAGAAGAACAGTTCCCGAATAAGGAAGCTGATTTGCCGCAGGAATTGTTGGATTTGAGAAACGTTGGACTTACGATTGACTGGTATAAGGATATTCGTTCTTACAAAAAAATTATTCCGTCATTAAAAATGTACCCAAATTCAGTAATAATCACGACTGATGATGATATTTATTATGCACCAGATACGGTTGAAACTCTTTATAATTCGTATCTTGAACACAAAAACGAAGTTCAGGCACATCGCTGTGACTGGCTTAATGTGGTTTCTAATCTTGAAAATGGTGAAAAAACAATTACTTGGGAAAAGACTCGTGAACTTTATAAGGACAAACATAGAGGGCAAGCGAGTTACCGTAACCGTTTAACCGGATATGGTGCTGTTTTGTATCCACCAAATTGCTTTTTTAAAGATGTTTGTGACGAAGAACTTATCAAGAATACAATTCCGACTCACGATGATGTTTGGCTATGGGCAATGACGCTTTTGAACGGTTATAAAACCCGATTGGTGAAAGGATATTCCGAATCGATTAATTATGTTGAGGATTCGCAGCAGTATGGGCTTTGTAAAGTCAATAAAAAAGGCGTTGGAACTTCTTTAGAGGACGCTTACACAATTATTTTGAAACATTATCCGCAAATTATGGAAATTTTGGAGAAAGACGAATGAAAATTAATATAGCTTATGCACCTGATGATAAATACATAAATCAGACGGTTGTTTCAATGCAGAGTGCTGTTGAACATAATCCGGATGTTGAATTCATTATCATGTATTCAACTTTGACTGATGAAAGTATTAAAAAACTCGAGTCTGTCGGAGCTAAGCTTAGACTTATAAAAATGGATGAAAACCTGTTTTCGCATCTTACGCTTTCTCATTGGGTTACAGTTCAGGCGTGGTTTAGAATTAAGCTTCCTGATATGTGCCCGGACTTGGATAAAATCTTGTATTTGGATTGTGACACATTGGTTCGTGGAAATCTTGATGAATTGTTTTCAATTGATTTGAGTGGCAAATATTTAGCTGGCGTAAAAGATGTTTGGGGTGTTGCTAAGTACGTGAAAAGACTTGGTATGAAAAGCCCTGTGTACGTAAATTCCGGCATGCTGCTTTTTAATTGCGACTTTTGTAGAGGTGAACATTTCTTTGATAAGGTTGTGGATTTTGCTCAAAATAATGGCAAGATAATCGAATTTTGTGATCAAGATTCAATTAATAAGGTTGTTGACGAAGATAAAATCGTGCTGAGTCCTAAGTATAACTTGATGGACACGTGGTGGAGAGGTGGATATTACGAGTTTGAAGGCGAAGAAGAAACTGAATATCTTCAAGCAAAAGAGAACCCCGTTATTGCACATCTTACAGGCCTAAAACCTGCATTCAAGGGCTGCGGAAACAAATTTAAGGACGAATGGTGGGATGTCGCAAAACGTACGGCGATATATGATGAGCTGGTTAAGGATTACGAAGCTTCTAAAGCACCTTCAAATAAAGAACCGCTCTTGCGACAAATATTTTCTATAAAGAATGAATACCACGGCAAAACAAAGTCAAAGATTATGCGAATTCTGGGCTTGAAGATTAAGTTAAAATAAGATTTAGTGATGGGTGCGTCGGAACGACGCACCCATCACTGCTTATGCTTCAATAACTCCTTCTTTAATCAACTGTTCCTTGATTTCTTTTTTTGTCTGGAACTCGCTTCCTGATTTGTCAGTAAGTCTTTTGATTAACATGATTCCCGGAGTGATGACGCCGAGAGCTAATATGCAAGCTCCGATATTTTTAATAATGGAACCTCTTTTTAGTTTTCTTAGCGTTTTAAAGAATTGGTCTGACGTTTCGCCTTTTTTCAATGCGTCCTTGTATTGTCCGTACAGTTCTTCAATCTGACTATTTATGCTTTTAAATTCTTCTAGGTCGATAAATTTTCTCGTGTCGATTTTGTCTGAGTTCTTAAAAAGTTTTATTATATCAGATTGTTTAGCTGCTTGAACCACTTTGTTGTCAGGATTTTTGTGCAAAAATTCGTACAATTTGACGTTTGAAGTGTTGTTCGCTTTGAATGCAGCCAGACTTTTTTCGATAGAACCATCTTCAAAAGATTTTTTGAAATCGTTGTTCTCTAGTACTCTGCAATCAAGCGTAATAGACTTGTTGTGCTTCTTCTTTGCAGAATTCTCGACCATTTGCTGGATTTTTTTACCTGCGTAATACAAGAAACACAAGCAAGACCCTTCTTTAATTGTGTATCCGATGAATTCTTGGGTTGATCTTGAATCGCCGAGTCTTTCTGTCGTGATAAAACCATCCATAAGGTACATGTTTTTAACAGGCGAGAATGCAAATTCTTCAATTGCTTTGCCTAAACCCTTGAATGATGGTTTACCTTCTTTGTTTTCAGCCTTTTGCTTTTCTTTTTTGTTGTTATATTCTTTGATTAAATTTTCTCTGATTTTCTTATCTGTGTAATTTTGCTTCATTCTGGTTAGTGTAAAATAAGTAAGAGCTGCAAGCCCTGTAGATAAGAAAAACTTTGTTGTAGCAAGATTTTTAAATTTTTTAGAATCTTTTTCAACTTTTTCAAGTTCTTGTTTTATTTTATCGGTTGGTGCAAATTCTTTGACCTTTTGAAAAACATCTTTGTCTTTAAGAGTTCTAGGGTCGATTTTTGAATCATATCCACAAGCTTTGAATACGGTTTTGTCAAACAACCATTTGTATGTCGGAATCCCGCCAAGCCATAAGATTTCGGTACCGAATTCGTCAATGAATCTGTCGACACCTTCTTCTTTCCCTGTGACGAAAGAACTTGCTGTCATCCCCAAACAGCTTGATGCGTCTTTAACGCCTAATGGGATAAGAGAATTAGGGTTCCCTAATGTGGAGAATATTTTTGCTGCATTTATCATCATTTGTCTACAACCCCCACTTCAGGTTCATTAATTTTTTACTATGCTTATTCATACTTCGACCTTCCTTTCATTTAAAGTCTGTCAATAATTAAAATTGCGTGATTATTAAGAAATTTTTACAATAAAAAAGAACTTCCGCTTATAGGAAGTTCTTTTTTTAGTTTCTTTATGCAAAACTTAACCTACAAGTTCGGTATCATCGGACTCGGAAGCTTTGACCATAATAGCGTGTTCTACAGGATTTTCTTTCTTGTAAGAACCTTCAGTAACAGCTTCCTCAAAACCAAACTCGTCTCGGGCTTTCTTCATTTGAGTTTCGTCAACGAGTTTTTTTGCTAATTCAGCAATCTCGTAAACTAACTTATATCGGTTATCAGTATTTTCGTTCAATTCCCATGCTACTTTAATAATTTGATCCATTATATACCTCTTTTTACCATTTAATCTGATTGTATAACACACAAGTTTATTTGTCCAGCGGATATTTAGTTTACATTTCTTTACAAAAAATGAATAAAAAGGCAATTGTTTAAAAGTTAAATACTTTATATATACATACACGCAAGATATTATTATAAGGAGAGTAAAATGACAGGATTGAGAAACTTAACAGTCGGAACAACAAATTATAAAGTTGCAAACGGAATTACTATTGAAGCTAGAACTGATAAGAATGTATCAAATAAACAAGTAAGCATATATGATGCACAAGGAATTCACAGAATAGATAATGAGGGTCATGATAGAGGAAAACAGGCTTCTATGTCTATGCCATATGACCTTCAAAATATTTTGGCTGAAGTAGAAGCAGCTGATAAAAAAGACGGTGCTTTAACAGAAGCTGATATTAGAAAATTTGTCGCTAATAAGTCTAAATATAAAGGTCTAACTATTAGACATGATGCTAAAGCTGGTGTTGTAACTATTACCAATAGTAATAATAAGTTTTTGAAAGTTACATATCAGACGGCAGAACAAGTTGCTGCTCAAAACTCAGCAAAAGCTGATGAAAAGGCAGAAGCAACTCGTAATGCTCGTCAACAAAAAGTTAATCAAATGGTGGAAGCTGCAAGAGCGAATAAAAACTATTCATCATTTAAGGTTGATAAAAACGGCTATGTAACTGTTACTTTAAAAGAAGATCGTTCTTATGAGGAAGTCTTATCAGATTTTCAATTGAACAGCAAAACATTTCCAAAGAAGAGGGATGGCTATAAAGCAGGTGAGAAAATCGCCATTCATTATTCTTTATTCAAGGTGAGTGACCAATCAAATTGGCTTGAAAAAACAGGTGATGCTATATTGGATATGATTTCAGATTATGTTGACAAATACGGTTGGTAATTATTCCATCAAAGTTGTCATAAGAATTGGATCGCCGTCTGTTGCAAGAACTGTATGTTCGAAGTGTGCAGACGGTTTTCCGTCTTTTGTAACAACACCCCAATTGTCGTCTTGAACGTAGACTTCGTCACCGCCTAAGTTAAGCATTGGTTCGATTGCGATAACCATGCCGGATTTTATCAGAGTTTGGTCGCCGACTCTGTAGTTGAATAGGAACGGGTCTTCGTGCATAGTGTGTCCGACACCGTGACCGCCGTATTGACGAACGATTCCCATTTTGTAGCTATTTGCGACATCTTCTACAGCACCTGAGATATCATCTAGGACGTTTCCTGCTCTCATTTTGGAGATACCGGCGAAGAGGGCTTCTTCAGTTGCTTTCATAAGACGTTTCTTGTCTTCAGAGATTTCGCCTACTGCGTAAGACCAAGCACTATCACCAACCATGCCACCGTAGGTTGCACCTACGTCTATAGCGATGATATCGCCTTCTTTAAGGATTTCTTTGTCTGAAGGAATTCCGTGAACGACTTTTTCGTTAATAGATGTGCAAATGCATGCCGGAAATCCGCTGTAACCCAGAAACGTTGGGATTGCTTTATTTTCTTTGATAACTTTCATAGCGATGTTATCTAATTCTTTAGTAGAGATACCGGGTTCAACGACTTCTTTCATTTTTTTGTGAACAAGTGCAACGATGTGCCCTGCGTGTCTCATTCTTTTAATTTCGTCTCTGGATTTTCTGTTAATCATAATTTCCTCAATTCTTTTTCTTAATTTTAAGCTTAAGACGTGATAAATTCAAGAAGAAAAATTTTTAAAACTTTTTGCTTGACATTAAAACTTGATTTGGTACTATAGAGATTGTCAGCGAGCCCCCATCGTCTAGAGGCCTAGGACAACACCCTTTCACGGTGTAGACAGCGATTCGAATTCGCTTGGGGGTACCATATTATTATAAGACGCCAATGAGGCGTCTTTTTTAATGAATAGGCTTGAGATTTCAGCGGTTCGAAAATCGTTTGAATAATACATTAAACCTTTAGGAAAAATTAATCTCTGCAATCTTTGTTTTAAATCTAAATCTCCATTTTTCCATAATGTATCAATATTGCTTACTGCTTTGCATGCATATTTTAAGCATTTTGTTAAATCATTATGGATTTCACCTGTTTCACGTAAGCGGAATTCTTGTTCTTGTATTTCCTCAGCTAATTGTTCTGCTTTAAACCTATAATCATCTTCGCTTATTGTCCCATCTAGCTTGAAATCAATCAACTTACTCTTTTTGTTTTTAAGTTCGATTAGCTTATCTTGAAATTGTTTCTGAGAGTTTAATTTGTTTGTAACCTTTTCATTATAAACATCTTTTACAGTTGCTTCAAACAAATTAAGAAAATTCTGTTCAGGTTTAATGTAATTCAAATAATCTACAAACATTTCTTCTAACCTTTCTTTTCTTATTCTGAAATGGATAGAGCAATCTTTATTATGACAGTGATAATATGGGTACTTTTCTTTTCTACCTTTAGATTTACTACCTGTTAATGGTTGGTTGCAATTAGGACAGGTAATGAACTGTCTTAAAGGAAATTCGGGATTATTCCTCTTGTAAGCGGTAATAACAGGCTTTTTGCCATTCAATATATCCTGTACTTTTTTAAATTCTGCCTCAGAAATAAGTGGTTCGAAAATTCCTCTAATGGGTTCTTCCGCCCATTCCTTTTTATAAATATAACCACTATAAATTGGATTTTTAAGCAAGTGACATAATCTATTTGTGTTAATTTTTAAACCATCATCAGCCATTATTTTAATTATTTGTGTCTGCTGATACAAACCAGTTGAAAAAAGTTTAAAAATCTTTTTTATATGATGAGCTGTTTTTGGGTCAGGCTCAACATTCCCGTTTTTCATTAAATAACCAATAGGAGCTTTCCACATCCAATGTCCTTGTAAAAAAGCGGTTTTCATACCGTTAGTTACCCTTTCTGCTTTTTGGTCATTTTCATATTGTGCTAAAACACCCATCAGATTTCGGGTTAATCTATCGGTTGCGGAATCTCCGTTATTCTCTCTTGCAAATAAAACTCTAATATTTAACTTTGTAAAAAATTCCTGTAGTCTGTAAAAATCCTTGATATCTCTGGTTAATCTATCTATTTTCCATATTATAATTGCATCAATATTCTTTTTATTTGCAACACAAAATTTCATAAGATTTTGTAACTCTGTTCTATCTTGCGTTTTAGCACTTTCGCCTTTCTCAACAAAAACTTTTGATACACTATAATTATTCATTTCTGCAAAAATCTTACAATCTTTTTCTTGACCTGCTAAACTATATCCCTCTTCTGCCTGATTTTTTGTTGAAACTCTTGTATAAATAATTGCGTTACCCATAAATTTCTCCTTTCATTTGGAGGCGGATTACTCCGCCTTACCTGCCTTTCTCAATTTTGCTTCTCTAATACCCGCTTTTATGCGTTCACTTCTTATTCGCCATTCATACTGCTTAAAAGCCTCCTGCAAGGTAGCTTGGAATTCACCTAACGGAGAATTTCTGAACTCAGGGTCTTCTAATAACTTCAAAAAATCGTCATTTTTCATTTGTGTTCCTTTCCGCCGTAATCGGCACAATTTTAGAGCATTTATTCAGGTAATCTTCTACCATAACAAATGCCAACTGGTACATTAAATCCCTGATAGCCTCAACTTCGCTATCATCTAAATTTTGGGCATGCTTTCCAAGACTACGTCTGCACGCCTTAATACTAAGCATGGTTATCCATCCTTTTGCTTTTGTATTAAGGCTCAGAGGGTTTCTGCTACCTTAAAATAAAATTATCTTATCCGCTAAATTATTCGAAGGGTTTCCGTCATAATTCAGCCTAAAATTGAATTTTCTTCACTCAATGTTGTAATCTTTCCATTTTGCAATGAAATTCTTATGTCTTTAAAACTTTCTTCATCAAGATTTTGTATATATTTTATAAAATCTTGCTTTGATACATTCTTATTAAACCGTTTTGGTTTGATATTTAATTTACCATTGCTCTTTTTTAAACTTATCTCTTTGCATTCTTCATCAATTAAGCAATCTGCAATTACGGCTAAATTAGCCCTATTTTGCTCGTTTACAACATCTGTGGTAGTTATCTCATTTTATACCCATTATGGGGCATAAACGGCATACAGTAGTCGTAAAACGGAAGAATCAAAACAGGTTTACAATAGCTTTTATCCATTTTTAAATTAACGTAAGCAGTGTCTTCTAAATAGAACGATGCACTTCCGTCAAATTCCACAATAATAACGACTTTTCTTGCTGTTGCACAGATATTTAAAAATGTTTCGAATAAATACTGTCGTTTCATGTCGTTTGATTCAAAAATATCGTTTAAAGTCTTTTGAATTTGGATATTTGACATCCCGTAAGTTTTTAAATCTTGAATAATCCTTAAGCGAATAACATCTGCAAGGGAAAACAAACGCCAACCGTTATCACTTTGACGATGTTGTACGAGTAAACCTTTTGCATCCCAATCATTTAATTTTCGTGATGTTATTTCAGGTATTAATTTAATAATCTGTTGCGGATAGTAACGAGGTTCATTAATATTCTCAACCTCTGCAACAGCCTTATTATAAACATTAGTTCCAACTATGTTATCAAATTCTAAAAGGGAATGAATTTGTAAAAATGTCTTTTGACTTATGTTATTTGAGTTTTTAGAACTAGTCATATTAATAACCTCTTTCGAAATTATACACTAATGTATATTTTTATATTAACATAGTTAAAATATATATACAAGTATAATTCTTTAGAAGTTTAATAAAATTTTACAAACTCCACCGTCAGCCACCGTTAAATTAATCAACAAGAGCTTTTATAATTTTATAAGCATCTTTTACTCGTTCAGGATTATCTTTTAAAATTGTTGTGATTTCTTGGATTAAATCATCAGCGGGTGCATATTGTGCAAACTGAAATACATCAAAATACCCGACATTCAATACCCGCATAATATTTTCTAATGTAATAAATGACGGGAAATTTCTTCCATTTTCAATATTACTAAGTGATGTTGGCTCAATTCCTGCTTTTTCTGCTAGAACTTCCTGACTTAGTGAAGCTCTTTTGCGTAATTCTTTTATTCTTAAACCTAATAATTTTCTGTTATCCACTGTCAATACCTCAATTTAAGCATTAACATCATGGTATTAAATTAAAATGTTAATTTACATAAATTCAAAATGGAGTTTTAGCTTGATAAAATTGTTTCAGTTGAGATATAATCATTTTGAATTAGAGATTTTACTTATTTTTACAGTTGAACTTGAAAGGAGGATATAATGAGTTTATTATTGTGTCATATTGCTAATAGTGTTGGAACATCAACTGAAGATATTGCAACAATGAGCCTGCATTATATCCTGCAAAATTCAACAACTGCTCGTGATACTTTATTGGACTATATTGGAACTGAATTAGGTCTCCTGTTTGAAAAAGACTTGCATTTTGAGCTTCAATCATGCGGAGAAAATCTTGAAAAACCTGATATGTCTTTAAGGAATACACATAATGATGAAATCTTGATTTTTGAAATGAAGTTTTGGGCAAATCTGACTGACAATCAGCCTAACACCTACCTTGAGCGATTACAGAAAAAAGGTGGGAAAGGACTTATATTCGTATGCCCTAAATCAAGAATAATATCGCTTGTTGATGAACTTGCGACTTCGGCTGAATACGAGAAACAACAAGGCAGATTATTACAAAAAGACGGCAAGCCTCCAATGCTCGTTTTATCTTGGGAAGAAGTTCTTAATCTGCTTGATAATGTTTTACAGGAAGATACTTTGTATAATGATTTACTACAGTTAAAAGGACTTACTGGAGAAATGGATAATCAGGATTTTAAGCCGTTTTCAGCAGGTGATTTAAGTTCTAACATGGCAAATCGCATCGTAGATTACTACAGAATTGTTGACAAAATTGCTGATAGTCTTTTAATTCATAAAATTTGTAATTCAAAAGGTGTTAAAGCTACTCCACAAAAAGGCGGGTACTGTCGCTACTTAAGAATAGATAATCCTTCGACTGGTTTAAGCATTCAATTTAGTTGTAATTTATGGCAAAAAGGGATTTGCGGAAAAACGACTCCATTTTGGATGACATTTAAGACTATTGATGAAAACAATAATTGGGTTACATATTCGCCAAAACTCCGTTA
The DNA here is from genome assembly GCA_934754775.1 of uncultured Candidatus Melainabacteria bacterium. GTDB lineage: Bacteria > Cyanobacteriota > Vampirovibrionia > Gastranaerophilales > Gastranaerophilaceae > CAG-196. The sequence goes on from CAKVIM010000022.1 coordinate 16,385, forward strand.
CAACTTGGATGATAAAGGTAAAAAATACTTGATAGAGAAATCTGATAAATCCGATATGCTGATTGTACCGCTTTATCCAAAGCGTAATACAAATGAGTTTGAAATGGTAGATGACTTGATAAAACAAGCAAAAGAGTATATCGACCTTCTTTAGACTCTATCAAGCCAGTATGTTTTTACTTTACAGCGAGGGTCATTGATTAATGCTTTGTTAAGTACCCAAGTTGTTTCAAGCGGGTCGCCCATTGTCCAGTATTGATAATTGCCTAGACAAAGCATCGTATAAATTCTGTTTTGAAACTTTGCACGCTCACCCTTTTGTCTGATAAATACAACAGCATCCTCAAAAGCTTTTCGTTCAGCTTTGCAGATGTCGCAGTTATTTGTACATTTACCCTCAGCTTTTGTTTTTTCACAAGGAAAGCTCAAAATGTATTCATGCGGAGCAAAATGTTCAAAAGTCTTTGCATTTTTCCACTTATGCCTATTGATATAATTTGTAAAATCTTGTATTGAATAAGTCATACTAAGATATTACACTACTTTTGTTATAAATACAAATTGAAAATGTAGTTTTAGGTTGACAATACAGTTTAAATTTGTAACATGTGGATATGCAATATGGGGGTTTAATGAAAAAATTTATTTTAACTAGCTTTATTTTTCTGATTATTTCAAATATCGCAAATGCTCAAGAATGTGGTTTAGGAATTGAGGCGATAAGAAAAGGAGGAGCAAGAAACTTTTTTGCACCTATACAGATAAGAAGTATTCAACCTAATTCACCTGCTGAAAAAGCAAATATTCCGTTAAATTGGTATATTATAAGCATTGATAGGAAGTTAACTAAAGACTTAACCAACCAAGATTGTTTGAAATTACTAAATAACAGCATTCGAATAGAATTAGTTATCTCACCTATACAAAGCATTTATAGCGAAAATGCTATCAAATTAACACTTACCAACGAAAAAAGCTTTTTAAATACTGTCAGAGATGTTCCCAAAACAAAGGGAATAGGTTTAGGTATTTATAAGTACAATTTGGATTTAAAAATGCCTTTAATAATAACTAGCGTAGAAAAAGGTTCGCCTGCTGAAATTGCAGGAATACAAAAGAATACAATAATTCTAAAAATAAACAACAAATCAACAAAAGAGTTGACGGTTTCTGAATGCGAAAAATTGCTAAATAGTAAAAAACTGGAGCTGGAAGTTACAGATTTGCAAAACAATAATGTGAAAAATTATAGATTAACCCCTCAAAGTTATTATGCAAATGAGGTAAAGAAAGCCGAAAAAGGCTGGGGTTTAAGCAAGGCTATGCTTGCTTTTTCTCAAGATAATCCAAAAGAAAAAGTTTTAGCAGAATACTTCAATACTTTTAATCCTGATTATGACCGTACAAATGGCATGACTAATAAAGAAATCGCTGAAGAAGATATTCAAAAACTTCAAAAGCCTTATTTAGAATTTAAATCAAATAAGAACAATATGAAATTTAATAAGAACTTATACGATGGAATTAATACATTTATTAGCCTGTATAAAGAATTAAATAAATGGGAAATTGAAATGGTTAAAAATATTTTAGTTTCCTATGGAGAATTAGATAATTCAGCATCCGAAAAAGAAGTAGTTAATTATATCACTTCGGCAAATGTTGAAAATAGCAATTATTTTATAAATGAAATTGAGAGTAGAAAACATTCTATTAATACTTGGACGGCAATGGCTAAAGAAATTAAAGATTATAGTGTTGCCTACGAAACGAAACAAAAGCAATCTGCACCTAAAGTTACAACACCTTATTTTATTGACAACATGGATTTTCGTGAAATTCTTTGGGGATGGCAAACGGCAAAACAACCACAGAAGAATGGAATTTATATAATCACATCACAGGCAGGGGCAAAGGTTCTTCAGTCAGTTTCGGGTGGAGTATTATTAACAACAGATGTGACAAGATTATCAAATCCAAGAACTATTTTTGTAGCAACAAAAAGACAATTCGTTGATGATGAGTGGTTAAGAGAAGGTATGGTTATAGTTTTTGATGGTTATTATACTTATACAAACACCCTTGGAGTTAATAGAAAAATTTACAAATTCAAAGAAGTTCCGCAGGCGGAGTATTGGAATAGGCAACAACAAAACAAGTTTTATTTCATTAAATAAACCACAATACTAATTTAATTATTTTTAATAATATCTATAAATGTTTTATTTCTCATTTCTGCATCTTTGCATATTGCTTCTAAAGAAATTATATAATTATGTGTAATAATAGGTTGATTATTTTTATCAACAAGATTATTGTTATAAAAATAAAATATTGGAGATTCTCCATGAGAAAATAGTTTAGAAACACCCGGTTGCTGTCCAATACGTTTTTCCATTTTTGCATCTATATCCATAATGATATATCCATACATGTTTCTAACATTATCAACACATTCTGCAATTGGTCCCATATTCCTAGAAAGTTCCCAGATAGAAGTTCCTTTTTGCAACTCAGGTGCATTTGCAGATTTGAGTTCAATAACTACAATATCTCTTAAACTTCCAAATATGTTATTATAAAAAATTGCCAAGTCTGGTTCGTTATCAGCACCATCTTCTAAAGAGTTTTCAACGCGGATGTGTTCTAATATTTGTTTAATTTGTTTATCACTAAAAGCACAACTATAAGATAAAAATTTATCATCTAATATCCATAAATTGGAATCATATTTTGAATATGATTCTGATTCATTATTACTAATATCTCCCATATTCATAAATAAGTTATGTAGAGCTTCTTCTTTGTAATTTTTTATAAGAAGTAATTGTTGTAATCCTTTAATTATTTGTTCTCTGTATAAAAAATATTCAGCAAGTTCTCGGGCAGAAACTTCATTTATCTGCGACATACTTTTTATTAATTCGTCTGCTGAAATTTTCTTTTTTGAAAGCAATTTAACAAAGTTGTTTCTTGTATTTTCTTTATCTTTTTTAAACTCAGCTTCAGCCATTTTTATTAAATAATTTCTATTTTTAATTTTTGAAGTATCAGCTTTTATATATTTTGATAAATAAGGATATTCACTTATTGCTTCTTCAACGATTTTTTCATTATCTTTATCCAAATCAGGATATTTTGATAATAAAACTTCATCTATAACATTCTTTAATTTTTCATTAATTGTGGGAATGGGAATAGGATTAGTTAATGTCTTATTATTATCATTAATATTAAAATTAAACTCATTTCTTTCATTATTTACTCTTCCGACTTCATCAAAATAAGGGGATGTAAGTAATAAAGTCAAAGAATCATTATTCGGTAATTTATTCTTAAAATACACATTTTTTGTAAATGCTGTAACGGTTCTTCCATGTGCACAATAATATTGATTACTAGAACCTTTTCCATCCTCATCAAAGGTATAATATAACGTAAATATATAGCCTTTAGGAAATAACTCATCGGTAACATCATCTTGTACTGTAAAAGTTTTATGTTCCAATTTCTTTATAGAGTTGTTATCAATTAATAACTCTTTACCATCCATTTTTAAAGTTATTTTGAAATTATAATTTTGTTTTTCATGCAACAAAAATAATTTTATCTGCAAATAATCTTCTATTTTATTTTTTATAATTTCTAAATCGGCAATTTCGCGCTTATCAGTTTTAATCTTTCCAGATTTTAGCATGTTGTAAAATGCCTTTGTAGGATTAGAAAATGTAATCTTTGTACTGCTACTTTCAGAAATGTAACTTTGAGGGGTTATTTTATCTAGTGAAAATTTTGTATTGAAATCAAAATCAACTTTTTCGGTTTTAGTTAGACTTGTTATATGGATATCTTCAAAAACTTTCAACCAAGTAAAACGTCCTACACCTTTGCAACCTAATTCCTCTTTTAAATCAGACATAAAATTGCTAAAAGAAATTCTGTTCTTCGGTATAAACCCTTCTCCGTCATCAGAAACAGTAAAAGATGTTACTTTTTTTTCTAAAGTGTCATCATTTTTATATAAATCTAAATTTGTATAAAATTCTACAACAATATTATGAGCCTTTGCTTCAAGTGCATTTACAATTGTTTCATATACAGGTTGCAGATACGGGATTTTCTCATTAAACTTTTGAAGAATGCTCTTAATGGTAACTTTAATATACGCTTCTTCTTCAGTACTAACTTGTAAATTTGCCATCTCGTTTTCCTTTGTTCGTATTTTAACATAAAATTACAAAAAATATCAACGAACATAACAGGTAATAAAGTTATCTTAACAGATACTATGCAATATGCCTCAACTCATAAAACCTGCGGAGGTCAGAGACTATTCGGTTCCAACTAGTTTTCACTAGGGGTACCATATAAAAAAAGACCACTTGATGTGGTCTTTTTTTATATGTAGATTCACTAAGTGATAGAACCGTAGGTTCTTCGCTTGTGGGAAGGACTCCGTTCAAAACGATTAAGTATCGTTTTGAATGGAGGAGTCGAGTCGAGAGCTTTGCTCGAACGAGACGTTTCTTGATATAACAAGAGGGTTTCAGCCCTCTTTTTTAATGCTTAAATCTTCAGTGCAAGCGGTTTTTTGTGGGGTTAGTGGAACTTCTTTTCTGCTTTTAGTTGTTTAAAGTGTTCGATATCCCTATATTTTATCATTGTTGCAGGATTTCCGCCTATGATTGCATAATCCGGAATCTCACCGTGTACGACGCTTCCGGCTTGCACGATTACGCCCTCGCCAATTTTTGTAGACGGTAAAATCGTCACTCTAGCTCCAAACCATACAAAATCGCCAATTTTAATATCTTTTTCAATCACCTTGTTGTCATAAGGAATTGCATTTCCGCTATCATAATTATGGTTGTCAGAAATAATCAAGCAGCCTTTTCCGGAATGAAAATAATCGCCAATTGTGACCTTGCCCTTTCCAACAATTTCCATTCCGTTAAAATTAACGTTATTACCCAAAATCGTATTTCTTGTAACTTTAGAAAATCCTAAGCACAGAAATTTTTCTCCAATTGATTTAGCAAACCTCAAAACCTGATAGCCATACAGTTTTGTAGAATATAATTTTTTAAGCTCCCTTTTTTTCTTCTCCCTTAGTCGGCTGTCCATTATGTAAAAAGAGCCGACTGCTGCCCAAAAATTAATCACAGTCCTTGCTAGCTCGCTGGGGTTCATAAAAATATAAAAGACTCCCAAAATTCTATCAATAAGCTTTTCACACTCCGGTTTTAACTTAACCAAAGGTCTTATTTTAATCTTTTTCTTGATATTGTTTTTGTATAAAAAATTCTGGAGCTGATATTTGTAGGTCAAATAATCTTCATTCGCAATTAATGCTACATCAAAATCAATATCTTTAAGCTCTTTAAGGCATATGCAAGTTTTGCCCAGAAAATTGTCTGCTTCTGTTCCGCCGTATTTTATATTAACAATAGCAACGATATTCATGACCGACAAATCGTAGTTGCGAAAAATTGCTTCGCTCAACATGCCGGTACCGTAAATAACAATCTTTTTATTTTTGTACTTTTTAGCTAATTTGTCGATTTGTTTTTGAATTAAATTTTCTCTAAGTAAATTATCAAAAGTCATTTTTACCACTAAAACTTGCTAATAGGATTTATCCTATAATACCACAAAATTTGCCCGCCGGATTGTACCAATAGGGTAATAAAATTTTTTTTCTTTTGGCTTAATATCATGCTGCGTTAATATCGCAGAAAGGAAGAAAAATGAGTTTTAATCCGTTGAAAGAAAAGGGGATGCCAATTGAAAAACAGATTAGAAATTGGCACCAAATAGTTGGAAAGCCTTACAATAAAACAGAAGTTGATTGCTATACAAGGACAAGGCAGATTTTGATGAACGGTATTGAAGTCGAGGCTTGGGGTTTTAAGCACCAGTTCAATCGATTTATGCCAAATAATAATGAAAAGCAGCTTCTTGCCTTAATCAGCCGCATAGAAGATTCTCAACAGGCGACGGCAAATTGGATGGGGCCCGCAGACCAATCTGTATTGGAAACGACTTTGGGGTATGAGCAAGTAGCGGTGGATTTGACTGCTTGGATGGCACAAAATGAGCCGGATGAATACGTCCGTGAAACTTTCGATTTCGGGCTATTGGAAGATTTTGACCACTTGTATCGCTATAGTCAATTTGCTTATATGACAGAAGGGATTAAGCCGAATTCTATTGTTCAAGACAAAACCGATGTTGTTGTGGGACGCCCGACACAGCATCACCACAATAATAATGGGCTAAGAATTCGAAAATCTTATGACAAAAATACCGCACATCCGCAAACAAAGGTTAATATTTTGACGCTTTTATCCGGTGAACAACAAACGCATAATTTCTATGCAGAACACGGGTTTATGTATGGAGATCATATTTTGAGAGAAACTTATGCAGAGATAAAAGATGTTGAAGAAGAGCACGTAACGATGTACGAGTCTTTGATTGACCCGACCGAATCCTTATGGGAAAAACTTCTTATTCACGAGTTTACAGAGGTTTGCAACTATTATACTTGTATGGAAGACGAAGTTGACGAGCGAATTAAAAAGACTTGGGAATTGTTCTTGGATATGGAGTTGGGTCATCTTCAAGTTGCGGCTGATTTGTTTAAAAAATATGAAAAACGTGAGCCGGAAGAGGTTGTCGGAAGCGAAATTGTTATCCCATGCCGGTTTACGAGCCAAAAAGCTTATGTCAAAAAAGTTTTGGAATCTCAGGTTGATAAACGCTTAGAGGATCAGGGACGATTTACGACGGTGGATAAACTTCCGAAAGATTGGTTGAGCTATGATGTTCAGCGAAAACAAAATGAAATTAGTTCTCCTAGCGAAAACGCAGTTAAACTGGCATTTACGTATCATAAACGTGATATAACGGCAGGCGACAGAGAACTCCGTGATAAGGAGCCGGAAATCCTTGCAAAAGGACTCCAAAAAGAGTTGGTCGCCGAAAATACTGTTATGCCGGACGAGCTGGCTAAAATGATAGAAGAACATAAATTAACAAAGAAAAAAAGAAATAAGTTGATATAATTCTCGTTATATCACACATTTTCCTAATAATAACGCACGGACATGCACACTGCCAGTGTGCATGTCCGTGCGTTATTATTACCTAAAATCTTTCTATAAGCGGGAAAATCTATTTTTAAAAACTGTGTAACGAATTGTAACAAACCTTTTAAAAACCCTAAAGTTTCGTCCCAATTATGCCGTTAATCATGGAGTAAGAAAGGATTATCTCGTGGGTATAGGCGATTTTTTTGTCAAGATTAAAGGCAAAAACGAACAACTGAATAACGTAAAGCATGGTGTTCGCAAGGATCAAGTGGATAAAAAGTACCATAATCTTTTTGATGCCTACGATACAAATCAAGATGGAACACTTGAAGCCAACGAGCTGGAAGGAATTTTTAAGGGATTACAGAATTTTGCAGGAAGCGACAGAGTTCTCGATTCAAGCGAAAATGCACAAGTAAAAAGCATATTCGCAGAACAAGCAAATATTCAAGATGCAGATTTTCAAGGTTTTGTAAAATCTGTTTCTGATGCGTCTGCAGAAATTGTGTCAACTACAGAAACTAAAACATCCGACGGTGGTAAAGAAATTACAACAACGTATAGCGACGGAACAATTGAAACAATCGGATACTATCCTGACGGTGACTATAAGTTTAGAAGAACAGA
>CAKVIM010000023.1 GCA_934754775.1 uncultured Candidatus Melainabacteria bacterium
CAACAGGACGTGAAAGACTACTACAACAAGTATTATACGCCGGACAATATGAACCTTGTGATTACCGGGGACATTAATCCGGACGAAGTAATGAAGATTGTTGCAAAGAGCTTTAACTCAAAGAAAATGCCGCAAGGAAAAAAATTTGAAGAGAGAATGACTCCTATAAACAAAACTATGCGAAAAGATTTTGTAAACGACAAAGCAACTTCAACAGAAATTGTACTCGGTTTTGCCGGACCAAAGAATAATGATGCAAAAGGTCTAGTTGTTTATGATGCCGTAAGGGAACTCCTTTTGTCTAATAGTGGTAAATTAAGAGAAGCTGCAAAGCAATACAATTCAAGCTGCTATATTGATTCTGAAAAAATTACAACAAATCCAAACGGCAACCGTTTAATTTATCTTGCTTCAACGACATCAGAATCCAACTCAGAAAAAATGCTTCAAGAAATCTTTAATTCAATTCAACCTAAAAAACCGACTCAAAAAGAATTAAATCGCATAAAAGAATCATTGCTAATAGAGCGTGATAAAAATTTAGAATACTCTTCAGAAGTAAATGATTACACCGGAAGAGCTGTTTTGGATGCTAATTTAAACTATTTGACAGATTACGACAAACTTGTTAATTCTTTGACTCCAGAGGATATCGAAAACGGTATCAAGGAATATTTTAGTACTGACAAAGCGGCAGTTACTTTGGTTCACCCGAAAAAAGATAATAATGTATCATTTAAAGGTGCTCATAAAAAACTACCTATAAACACAGATAACTTGTCAGAATATAAGACAAAAAATAATTATAATTTAGGATTCTATAAGACAAAAGGAAATCTTGCAGATTACAATGTGATTTTAGTTACAAATAATCCGTACCATAAAAAAGCGGGTGTCGTAGAGGTCTTAAATGGGGTATTGGGTATAGAATACGATAATAAATACGGAAAGTCTTTAGAAGAAAATAACATTAACTGGGGAGCTTACGCGAAACCTGATTCTCTTGAATTTTTTGCGAATGGTTCTCTTAAAAATTTGAATACTTTGCATTCTACTGTTGACAAAATGATTAAGAATCCTATTATTAGAGAGGATTCTATAGAAATCGCAAAAGAAAGAATTAGAGATTCTATTGAAAGACAACAATCAACAGCTTCCGGCTTATATTATGATGAGGACGCAAAAAACACTCCGGATAGTTTTTCAGACAAAGAAATTTTGGATAATTTGGACAGTATAACAGTAGATGATGTAAAAGAGTGCTATAATTATTTACTCAAGAACTCAAGAGGAATTGTTAGTACAAATTTACCTGAATCAGCAGAAGAAAACGTTAAAAGAGAAACGTTAAAGGCTGTTAATAGGCTTCCTCTGGCGTTAGACGAACCTCGCAAAGTATTAGAAGTATATAAACCAAATGAAAAAGCCAAAGTCCTAACAAAGCCTTCTAATAATTCACAAGCTGATATTATGCAGGTATTCAAATTTAAGTGCGATAATTCTATTAAAGAAACTGCAGCAGTTCAAGTTTTGAACTCCATTCTAACAAACTCAAGCATCGGTTTGTTCAATGTATTGCGTGAGAAAGAACACTTGGCATATTCAGTATACTCATCAATACTAAAACATGGTGATTGTGGAACGGTTAGTTGTAACATACTTACAACGACCGACAACAAGGATATTGGTGAATATTCGTATGAGAATGTACAAAAATCAATAAACGGCTTCAACCGCCAAATAGAGGCCTTAAAATCAGGAGAATTTACTGATAAAGATTTAGCGAATGCAAAACTCGCAATTAAAGCCGAATTGCTTAACAATGAGGGTATAAATGCAAAAGTCGGGACTATAACTAGTGCATTATGTCAAGGTAAACCAATTAATTACGACAATAAACTCTACAAAGCTATTGATGCCCTGACAAGAGAAGATGTAATTGAGTTTGCAAAACGAGCATTTGCAAACAAACCAACATACTCAATCGTTGCAAGCGAAGATACTCTTAAAAACAACAAAGAATTTTTAGATAGTTTAGCAGTATAATGCTTCTCTAAATTCTTTTATTTTTTCTGCTTCTTGTCTATAATTCCCGCTCATTAGCTTATGTGCGTTTTTATCAAGCTGGCTGATTACGTCTTTAATGTTTTCGCCATTCATAATAATCATGTCGTTTGCCATTTCAGTATTTGAAAGTGCAAGTCTTGTTGTATCTCTAAATCCGGAAGCAGCAAGTTTTTGGGCGAGCTCATTGTTCTCAATATTTTTACACAAAGCTTGTGCTACCAACATAGGTGCGTGTGAAATCAATGCAACAGCTCTATCGTGTTCTTGAGGGGTTGTCATAATTGTTTTTGCACCAAAATCTTTGATGACATTTTTCAAGGCTTCAAAATCTTCTAAAGCTGTATCATTTTTTGGAGTTATAGCCCAAGTTGCACCTTCAAACAGTTCAGCAAAAGAATGTTCCCAACCGCTGTGCTCTGTTCCAGCCATCGGATGTGACGGTATGAATTTAAATTTGTAATTCTTTTTGGAAACGAATTCTTTCAAGCTGCAAACATCTGTAACAATTGTATTCTCATCAAGAACACTCTCCAATTTATCAAGAACTTCAAGCGTCTTATTCATTGGTGTACAAACAAAAACAATATCGCACTCTTTTAGAGTCGAATAATCGTTACTTACACCTTTTTCTTGTACAGTTCTTGATACGCCGACCATTTCATGCTTCTTGCTACCGCACTTAAAAATAGAACCGCCTATTAAACCTAAACCAATAACTCCAATTTTCATCTATAAATCCTTATGATTAAACTTTTTCACACCTTCAACGTAATCTTTTACAATATCACCATTACCCTCAATATTGTATTTATATATAGTCAAACCTTCCAAGCCTACCGGACCTCTGGCATGGGTTTTGTTTGTAGAAATCCCAACTTCTGCTCCAAATCCGTATCTGAAACCATCTGCAAATCTTGTTGATACATTATGATATACACCTGCTGAATCAACTGCACTCATAAAGATTTTTGCATTTGCTTCATTCTCTGTAATAATTGATTCTGTGTGTCCGGAAGAGTATTCATTAATATGTTCAATCGCCTCTTCTAATGATGACACAAACTTGTAAGACAAAATTTTGTCTGAATACTCTTTATGCCAGCTTTCAGGTGTCGCAATAAGCTCGATATCGGCATCTTCTAAGGCTTTTAAAAGCTCTGTTTCATATTTGAAATCTTTGTGTATAAGCAAGGTCTCAACAGAGTTGCAAGCACTAGGATACTGGGTTTTTGCATCAATAATAACTCGTTTAGCTTTCTCCAAATCTGCACTCTCATCAACAAATATATGGCAAATCCCATCAGCATGCCCTAATACAGGAATCTTAGTGTTTTCTTTGATGAACTTAACCAAATTATTGCCGCCACGAGGAATAATCAAGTCGATATATTTATCCATTGATAACATATCCTTGACGTCATCTCTTGTGAACACTTGTGTCAAAACATTTTCTGGGAAACCTTCAGTTTCCGCTAAAGCACTCTGTATAACATCCATAATCTCTTTATTAGTATTTACAGACTCTTTTCCACCCTTTAAGATAACCGCATTTGATGATTTGATAGCTAATGCTGATATTTGAGATATAACATCAGGCCTTGCTTCAAAAATTATACCCAAAACGCCTATCGGACAAGAAATTTTTGTCAAAATAAGTCCGTCATCGAGCTGACGCTTCAAAAGAGTTTTGCCAATCGGATCTTCAAGATTAGAGATATCTATTATCCCCTGAATCATATCACGCATCTTATTTTCATCTAACTTAAGTCTGTTAAACACTGATTGCGAAAGTTTTCCTTCTTCAACCAGTGGCAATGCTGCTTCCAAATCCTTTTTATTTGCCGCAAAAATCTTATCTTGATTAGCTTTTAACTTAGACGCTATATTTAACAAAGCCTTGTTTTTAACTTTACTAGAAAGTGTAGCTACTTTTTTTGATGCATTTTTTGATTTTTTTGCAATTTCTTGAAACTTATTTTCTTCCATTTCTATATGCCTCGCATAACTTACAGTATTTCAAACGTCTTAGGTTAATCATGCTTGAAAATTTTTTCTTCATCAATTCTTCTTGCAATGATAAAGCCGGTTTCTCTTCTAATGCGTGTGGTTGTCTTACGATAAATCCCGATAAATCCATAAACGGAACTACATTGCGATAATCCATATAAGGGTTTCTCTTAGATTGTTCGCTCATTACTTCTCCTCAAATGTGATAGTCTACCCTTTGAATATATTCTATAAAAAATTTAATTCTGGAACAATAGAATGTTAATTAAAATTTACTTTTTGACTTGATAAATTTTTATATTGTTGGTATAGTAAGTGTGTTAGCTAAATGTATGCGCGTGTAGCCCAGTTGGATAGAGCGTTTGGCTACGAACCAAAAGGTCGGGGGTTCGAATCCCTCCACGCGTAATTTAAAAGACTCCCTTGAGGGAGTTTTTTTTGTTGGGATTCGAACCCCTTGTTTGCTCTCGCAAAACAAAGTTACCCTCTCCAACTGGAGAGGGTGCAGTCGTTCGTGAGCTTTTGCGAATGTAAATAGGTGAGTAATTTGATTTTTCCAGATAGTTGGATTATTTGGTAAAGTTAGCTTGTTTAGGGCGTTTGAGGGGTCGGAAATAATCAAACTATCTGTCTTTCAAAACGGTCAAATTACTCTTTTGAGGGTCAGACGGATAGTTGTATTTTTTTGAATAGTTCATTGTTTTTACCTGCTATCACTAAGTTTTAAACCTTTCAGTCCAGTCGGACAAATAGTTTGATTATTTGGAATTTGTCCGTTTTGGGTATTTTGAATTTTGTTTCAGAAAAGCATATAAAGTTTACATAATTGCAAAAAGAATAAAAACATATATAATTATCATGTTGAAATAAGAAAGGAATTTGAAAAATGAACAGAGAAGAGTTAGTTGCAGAAATCGCAAAACAAACAAAATTAACACAAAAATCAGTTGGTGAAGTATTAACAGCTATCATCGATGTTACTCAAGATACAGTTAAAAAAGGTGAAAAAGTTACTTTAGTTGGTTTTGGTACATTCGAACCAAGAAAAAGAGCTGCAAGAAACGGTCGCAATCCTCAAACCGGCGAAGCTATCAAAATTGAAGCTAAAACAGTCCCAACTTTCTCAGCTGGTAAAAAGTTTAAAGAAATTGTTAAATAGTTGTTTTTTTTAATTTTCAAAAAATGAAACGAGGTTAGAAATAGCCTCGTTTTTTTATTGATACAAAACCGACACAAAAGTCGGAAGTGGTGTTCCAATTCCTTTGCTTCCGAGCTAAAGTGTTCGGTGATGAAAGATGATAATAAATATATAAATATTAAAAAGTTAGCAGAAGCCAAAGGTTTAAAAAGCACTCGCTCTTTGAGGCTAGAGATTAATAAAACTGAAAGCAAATACATTTCTCGTGAAGTAAAAGTGAATGGCGGAACATCATACGAAATTTTGTTTTCATGTTTAGAGCCTGAAATCCAAGAAAAGCTCAGAGATGCAGAAAATAAAACGACTGCGATAGTTCCTTTGAATTACAAACCAACAAATTTCGTTTCAGACAAAACAAGAATTACCGCAAATTTTAGAGCAAATATTGTTGTTGCATTACAAAAATTAAGAAAACAGTATTCAACCAAAAAGGAAGCCGATTCCGTATTTTTAGATTTATATAATTCAGGCTTGTATCTTCCGAAAGCCTACAATTTTATCGGAAGTATTTCAATCGGAACTCTGCACCGTTGGATAAAAGTATTTGAACAACACGAATCGACAGAATGTCTACAGCCTAAATACAAATGGTCAAAACAGGGTGAATATAACTCGATTTTAAACGATGAAATGAAAAATATTTTACTCACACTTTTGTTGCATCCGAGCAAGTATAATTATGGAAAAGCGATTAAGCTAACTAAAGAAATTTTGAGAAAACGAGGATATGAGGCATTACCTTGTGATTTAACCTTCAAAAGATATGCAGAAAATTTTAGAAAAAATAATTATGCAGAATGGATTCTCCGCCGAGAAGGAATGAAAGCATATCATGACAAGGTTGAACCGTACATAGAACGTGATATTTCGAAGATTGAGGTTGGTGATATTCTTGTGGCTGATGGTCATGTACTAAATTTTCAAGTAATAAATCCGTTTACAGGAAAACCAACGAGAGCAACTTTGGTCGGATTCTTGGATTGGAAATCAACTGCACTTGTAGGATATGAAATTATGATGACTGAGAGTACACAATGTATTGCAAGTGCATTAAGAAACGCAATTATCAATTTAGGTATGATTCCGAAAGTTGTATATCAAGATAACGGAAAAGGATTCAAGGCTAAGTTTTTTCAAGATTGCGATTTTGATGAAGATATATTTAACGGAGTGTATGCGAATTTAAACATTCACTCCGTTTTTGCAAAACCATATAATGCTCGAACAAAAGTTATTGAACGATTTTTCTTAGAATTTCAGGAAGAATTAGAAAAAGGAATGCCGAGCTACATCGGAACAAGCATTGAAGACAAGCCTGCATGGTTAAAAAGAGGAGAGAAACTTCATGTTGAATGGCACAAAAAGTTGACGAATAATTACATTCCGACAGTTCAAGAAGCAATTAAATATATTAACAGTTGGATTGAATTTCACAACCGAAATTTGTGTCCTAATGACCGTTCAAAGAGAATTCAAGAAATGTTGGACGGTGTTCAAAAACAGAATATTAATAAAGAAATTCTTGACGATTTGATGATGAAAACAGAATGTCGAACAATTAATAAACATGGAATAACTTTTTTGAATATGCATTACAGGAGTGAGGCGATTATTGGGATTAGGGATAAAGTCAATATTCGATATAGTTTGTTTGACCTTTCGAAAATCCACGTTTATTCAACCAAAGGTGAATTTTTGTGTGTTGCTCATAGAGTGCAAAAAGTTCATCCGATGGCAAGAGTTCTCGGAACGGTTAAGGATATAGAAGAATACAAGCAACAGTACAAAAAGCAGCAACAATTTAAGAATAAATTAATTAAGCAGGTAAAAAAGACCTTTCCAAAAGAGGAAATTCAGCTTTTGGGAATTGAAAAAGAGCCGATTTTAAAAATTGAGCAATTTGATGAAAAACCGAAAAAAGAAAAGAAGAAAACACCTCGTGAACAACAAATGAACAAGCCAATTTTTAGTTCAAATTATGAAAAATATGAGTGGTTGATGCAAAATGGTTGCACGAATTCGGATGATAGAAATTGGCTGACTAAATATATTAGAAGTGATGAATATTTAAATTTATATGGAGATTAAAAATGAAACGAACATTTATTAGAACAAAAAATGTAAAACGATTTGTGGGTTTAATGGAGGAATTACAAAAACTTCCACCGAATATTCCAAAGTTAGCATTGGTTTTTGGAGAACATGGACTCGGTAAATCACAAACAATTCAATGGTGGGCAGATAAAAACGATTCTGTATATATTAGAGCAAATCAAGGGATGACAAGTCGTTGGCTATTATCTGATATAGCAGAAGAATTAGGCGAAGAACCTTATTGGCACGCACAAGAAACCTTTGAACTTATTGAAAATCATTTGAGAAACAAGCCCAAAACGATAATTGTGGATGAGGTTGATTATTTGATTGAGAAAAATACCGTTGAAACTCTCCGAGATTTACATGATAAAACTGGTTGTCCGATAGTTTTGGTTGGTATGGGAATGGCAGATAAAAAACTTGCAAGGTATCCACATCTGTGTGACAGGATTTATAAATCGTTGAAATTTGAAAGCTACAACCAAAATGATATTGAAGAAATATTATCTAATTTAACTGAATTAAAATTTACAGATGATGCAGTTCAATATCTTGCAACAAGAGCAAATCAATTTAGGCAATTAGTGAAATTAGTTAATAGAATCGAGAAATTGTCAGAAACAAACGAAATAAAAGAGTTAGATGAATACATGTTGAAAGGATTATTGAATGAAAGACAGAATATTAAAACTTTGCAAAAGGTTGGATAAATTCAGCTTAGAAGAAATTGTCGGTATTGCTGAAGATATTAATGAATGCGTATTAGAATTATTGTTACAAACATTGGTTGCAGAAAACTTGTTGATTTATCGGAATGGTATGTATATTTATAACAAAGTAAAAACTGTTAGTATCAACAAAAAATATTCCTTACTAAAATATTATCCGCCAAAGATTTTAGATATAGTTATTAGATGTTTTGGAACAGGAATTTCAATAGAAGAATGTTCTAATATTACAGATGTACATCAAAATCAAGTATTAAAATTGTACCGAACATTCAGAGAACTTATATATGTTAGACAGGTTGCAATTCTCAAAAATAAATATACAAAAGAACCACAAAAATATAGAACCAGAACATTTTTTGAAAACCAAATTTTTTATTTTTATATTTACAACAATCAAGTTTTTGTGATTGATAAACCATTCAAAAGCGACAAAGAAAAAGCATTTACAAGTGATGAAATAAAAGAATTTAAGAAAATTTATTGCTATCTCTCAAGGTTAGAATGTCATAACCAAAATAAAAATTTTTTAGGGTATAAATTAGCAGAAAGTATATGGCGAAGAAATAAAGCTTTTGAAGATTTATACCACGATATTCAGAATTTAATAAAATAACTTCAAATTTTAAGAAATGTTAAGGGGAATATTCCCCAATTTTTAAATTTGCCTGTATTCTTTTAATAATCAAATTTTAAAATGAAATATATATTTATTCTAAAAAATGACGTTTTGTTTTTACTGTATTTGAGATTTTCAAAGTGGGGAAAATTCCCCACCCACAAGCGTTAAAGCCTTTTCATATTCCTAATTTTAAATATAATAAAAAGATATAAAGGATTTGGATTTTTCTGTAGAGCTAGAAGTAGCCTTGTTTAAGGCTGTCTTTTAATGTGCAAAATTAGCCAAATTACCTACGAAAATTTAAAATTAGGCTTCTTGATATAGCTACGTGCCTTGCACACGCCTAATCAAGAAAGGATCGGAAGATATGAAAACAATCACTATTAATCCAAGAAGACTTTTTGCAGTTGCGGCTGTAATGATGTTCAACTTAAGTTCGAAAGAAATTCAAGAAAACGTACACGTTTCAAGAAGTGTAGTAAGCAGACATTTGCTTGGTGTGCGTGAATCTCAAGAGATTAATTTATTCCTAATTGAAAAAGTTTTTTGTATGAGAGTGACGGAGTTTGAAATTATTGATGGATGAGTTGGTAATAAAAAAGAATACTAACAATAATTCGTCTTGGATTAGTATTTTAACTGCATCCGAGCTGTTAAATCGTTCTGCCAAAACAATAAAGGATTATTGCAGAACAGGAAAATTTATCTGCAAAGTTTTGAAACAAGGTAGACAACTTGAATATTTAATAAAATTAGATTGTTTGCCCCAATATGCACAAGATAAATATTGCGGTAATGATTGTTCTGAAAAATATTCTGATGCACCTGAATGGGCAAAACAACAAGCTGAAAAATATTTACCGATAATTAAAGCATCTGAAAATATAAAAGGTAGTGCATTACAGGAGTTTATATCAACTTGGAATGCTACTCATAACAAAAGTTTTAAGACTTCATATTCTGCATTAATAAAAATGAAAAGAAGATATTTTCAATATGGCATAAATGGTTTATTAGCAAATTATGGAAAATGTGCCGGTAAAAGTATTGTAAGTGATGATTATTTTGATTACTTCAAAAATCTTTATTTAATCGAAGGTGCGCCTTCTGCAAGTTCTTGTTGGGATATGACTTTTGGATATGCCAAAAGACTTAATAACTCAATTTTAAAAGAAGAATTTCCAAGTGTAAAAACTTTTATGCGCAGATTAGAACGTGAAATTCCTTCGCAAAGCATTTATTTAGCAAGATATGGTCAATCTGCGTGGAATCGCAAATACGGCGGATATATAGAAAGAGATTATTCAAATATTACTTGCGGCAAAGTTTGGGTGTCTGACCACGCTCAAATCGATGTCGCTTGCTTTACGGACAAAGGAACGGTTGTGTTCCCTTGGGTTACTGTTTGGCGTGACTATAAATCAGGAAAATGGTTGGGTTGGCTGTTGCAAACAGGAAATCCAAACTCAGACCATATCTTTCAAACCTTCTACTATTCTGCTTCCAAATACGGTTTACCTGAAGATGTGATTATTGATAACGGTAAAGATTACCGCTCAAAAGATTTTGCAGGCGGTAGAAATCATTTTAAAGTAGATATAAACGAAGGTAGAGCAAATTCAATGCTTAATGAATTAAATGTAAATGTGCATTTTGCTTTGCCATACAACGCTCAAACCAAACCTGTTGAACGCGATTTTCTAAAAATAAAAGAATTATTATCAAAACATTGTGTCGGATATCGTGGCGGAAATGTTGTTGAAAGACCTGAAAAATTAGCAAAAGAAATCAAGCAAGGAAAAATTGTTACCTTCACCGATTTCAAAAAAATATTTGACGATTTTATCACTAATATTTTAAACAAACGACCATCTCAAGGTAAGAACCTCAAAGGCTTATCACCTGATGAATTGTTTAATCAAGAATTCACAGAAATTATTACACCATCTAAAGATGCTTTGAAATTATTCTGCATGAGAACATCACGCAATTTCACAATCGGAAGAAACGGAATCAAAGACAATTCTTTAGACATAACTTACTGGAACGATTGGCTAATAAGCTATACAGGTGAAAAAGTTTACTTGAGGCGTGATATCCAAAACTACAAAGAAGCTTGGGTATTCAAGTTAGATAATGACGAATTTATCGGAAAAGTTTCTGCCGTTAAAGCCGTTGCTGCATTACACGCTGATAAAATTTCGAAAGAAGAATTCAAAGAAGCAATGTCGATTAAAAAACGAAATCTCAAAATTGCTAAAGAATACATTAAACAAACAAGAGAAATTTCACTTGAAGAACAATGTGAAAACTACAAATATGCTTATGCAACTCTTGAAAAAGAATACCAAAAGCCACAAATTTCAAAAATGGCTAATACAAATATGGACAAAGCAATCCGCAGGAATAAGAAGATGGAGTCTCGTGGAACACAAGATTTGTCAATGTTTCTAGCAGAATCCAAAGTACAAGAGCATCCTCTGTATTTATTTGAAACTGACAAAATCATTGAAGAAAAAATGAAGGAGGTTGCTAATGGATATTAAAACCGAATTACGCTCTCTGATGGAAGCAAAAGGCTTTAGTATGGGCTTTGTATCAACTGCAACAGGAATTGCAAAATCTACAATAAGTATGTGGATGAACGATACCTACAAAGGCAAAATTGATAAAATTAATGACAAAATTAATAATTTTATCCAACGTGAAAAAGAACGCTCTTTGAACGAAGAATTACCTTTTGTTGATACTTCAATTGTAGGCTACATCACAGAAATCGGACGTGTTTGCCATACAACAGGCGGTATCGGAGTTTGTGTAGGTAAAGCAGGACTCGGTAAAACCGTAGCAGTAAAAAATTATACAAAAGAATTCTTGGATTCAATCCTAATAGAAAGCGATTCCGGCTATACGGCTAAATCACTTCTACTTGAGATTCACAAGCGTTTAGGCTTGAGTTCTAAAGGCTCAGTCTACGATTTGATGGGTGAAGTAGTTAACAAATTAAATAATTCAGGCAGATTACTGATTATTGATGAGGCTGAAAATTTACCATACCGAGCCTTAGAAATTGCTCGCAGAATCCACGATAAAACAGGTATCGGAGTCTTATTGGTTGGTAGAAATATTTTGTACGAAAACTTGAGAGGGTACAAAAATCAATACGACCAACTTTATTCAAGAGTTAAATATTTTAAATCACTAAACAGGCTAATGTTGAGCGATGTTATTGATTTATTAAAAGCATCAAATCAGAATCCTGCTCTAGCTGATTCATATTTAAAATATTCAGATGGTAATACAAGAAAATTAGACCATTTGATATCTCACAGCATCAGCATTGCCCACGTAAACGGTAAGGCTGAGGTCGATGATGTTGTGATTAAAAAGACTTCTGAGTTACTGATGGCATAGGGGGAAATAAGTATGAAATCAAAGGTTTTGAAATTCCGACTCGAAACTTGGTTATACATTTTAATAATATTCCTCGCCATTTTTAACTTGGGGGTTCAGTTTGGAATAATACAAGGCAAGCAATTGCTAAAACAAGAATTGGAGTCAAATTATGGTATCATCATTCCAAATTAAGAAAATCCACACCCTCAAAAATTTGTTGAGCATTGATAACGATTTATACATCGATATGCTTATGAGTTTTGGTGTTCAATCTTCTAAAAATCTGACATTTACAGAAGCTAATATTTTATTGGAAATTTTAGAAGAAAAAGCCGTTGCTCAAAATTTATGGGTTAAGCAACCGAAAAAATACGAATCACTAAAACGCAACGAGAATATGGCATCAAGTGCGCAGCTTCGAATGATAGAAAGTCTTTGGCGTGAAATTGCCTACATCAACAACGACAAATTTTCTAAAAGTTCATTGAGAAAATTTTTGAAAAACAAATTTAAGATTGACGACATAATGTTCCTGACAAAAACAAAAGCTACTAAAGTTATTCAGGGTATTATGGCAATTAAAAAAAGTATAAAAAAGGTGTAGCTACCCTTAGAACATAGAAAAAACAGAAGGAGAAAACAATGGAAATGACAATGGTAGAAAACAACAAAATGGGAAATCAGTTCTTTGGTGAAATCGAAACAGAAGAAAAGGAAACAAAAACTAAAGAACAAAGCTTTTTAGAAGAAATCCAAAATATGGCTACCAAAGCAGAAGATGCTTTAGCACAAGCAACTTTTCAATTAGGACAAGCAACACTTGACCCTGATAAATGGAGCGAAAGAAATGTAAAAACGCTTGAATGTAACATTTTGAAAGCAAAAGTAAAATTGCTTGATGACATATCATCAATTTTTATTGATATGTTTAATCCTGAAATTGCGTAGGTCGAAACGGTTGGCTAACAGTGCAAGCCGACCGTCTTAGAGTAATGCTCTAACTGATGAGACCAAATTAGAAGAGGACTGATATGGATTACAAACCTTGGATGGATTCAATAACTGTTGAAGATTTACCGAATGACGATTTAAAATTCGTTGCGGTAAATGCCGGAATGAGATGTGCATTAACCCTAATTTTGAGCGTACCGGGGCTTACCGTTAGCATACCTCGGAATGCTTTAAAACTGGTAAAAGAACGACATATTTTAAATGAATATGACGGTACAAAATTTTCGTTAAACAAATTAGCCGTTGAATGTGAAGTTTCGCAAAGGCACGTTTACAAAATCCTTGAACGGCATTTAAGTTCTACATCTACCCCAAACTCATAAAACAGTGTATGTCTGTAAATTACATCGTTTCCCACTCCGGCAGATGCCGGAGTTTTTTTTATTTGTTTTTTTATTTTTCGATTTCGGCTTGTAACTCTTTTATATATAAAGCCGCTCCGCCTAAAATATTTCTACAATTAGTATAACCATAAGTTTCGTATATATTACCTTCTTCTGTAATGCCGACTATATATTTACCTTTTTGAAATAATATTTTTTCTGTCATATTTACCTCCTTATTGAATTTCATTGTTATCTAAATTTTCAACAGCTGTTATTGAATCCATTGCGATATTGTATTTTTTACCATTTTCATCAACGCAGGTTGCAAATGGGATTTCTCCATCAGCATAAACATTTGTCCAAGTGTAAATTACAATTCCAATTTTTTGTGTGTTCCAATTTAAAACCTTTGTTCCAAATAATGTTCTGTCTAAATCTTTTAAATTTTCTAATGCCATAATTTTGTCCTTTCTGTTTATTTACATTCACATTAATCGAATAGATGCAACGACTATTCAAGTCTATTGCACCTGTTTCGTATCATTCGGACACATTCTAAATTTCGATTTTAACGGCATTTATAAGTTCGTAGTTATTAGTTCCACAAGCATAGAATCTACTTGTTACTTGAGTTAATCCTGCTAGTTTTGCTCCTTGCTTTTCAAATTCAGCTAATATATCAATCAAACTTGCAAACCTAGACGATATAGTAATTTCTTTCAAACCAAACTCTTTGCAATTTTTGATTATGCCTTCAACATCGCTTTCCCATATAACATCATTAAAATCTAAAATTTCATTTGTTGTTTCTTGTGTTCTAATGTATGCCCAGTAAAAAGTTCTGTTAATTCCAACATCTTCTAATCTTACGTCTTTGTTTTTTACTTCTTCAATTTTGTTAATCTTTTTCATTTTGAGTTCCTTTCTTTGCTTTGTTTTACATTTACATTAATCACTCTCAATTAACTAAATTTGAACTCATTGTTAAGGATTCTGTATCATTTAGACACACTCTATTTTGTGCTATTATTTAACCAACTAGAGGTTATATATGAAAGAAGAAATTAGAATTGATGTAAGAAATCAAACTCCAGAAAGATTAGCTGAGCAAAAAAGATGTGCAGAATTGTGTTTTAAAATCAATCAAACAATGCCAACTAGTACAGAATGTAAGAAATTAATTAGTGAGTTGTTTAATAATTCTTTAGGTGAGAATACGGTTATTCAACCTCCTTTATATACAATACTTGCTGATACAATTAGAATTGGTAATAATGTTACTATTTTAAATGGTTTTAAATGTATGTCAGCCGGAGGTTTGATAATTGAAGAGAATACAATGATTTCTTTAAATTGTGTTATTGCCACAAATAATCATGATTTTTACGACAGGTATATTATTACTTGCAAGCCTGTACATATAAAAAAGAATGTATGGATTGGGGTGAATGTTACAATATTACCAGGGGTAACAATAGGAGAAAATGCAGTTGTTGGAGCGGGTGCTGTTGTAACAAAAGATGTTCCGGATAATGCTATTGTTGTTGGTAATCCTGCAAGAGTAATTAAATATTTAGATAAGGATAAATTTAAGAAATAATTACAGAATTTTAGTAATATATTTTTTTAATCGTTCAATATCTCTATCAAATTCTTTTTTCGCATTTTGAGCGTTATCGTCACGATATGGGACATAATAACAAAGTCCTTCAGGAGTTTTCATTTCGGAATGTGGTATAAAATAAATCAATTTCCATTCTAAACCGTCAAGTGCTGAAGCTCGTGCATAACATTGCCTTTTGTATCCATCAGACTGTAATTCGAGTTTGATTTTTAAATTCTTATATTCATAGATTACACGCCTTGAAATTGATTGATGACTTGAAGAATAAGTTATATCTTCAATAATTTTTTCTGCCGATTTTTTTATTGTTTTTGTTGTTGCCATATTTATACCTCCTTATCTGTCAGCCTTTGTGCCATCACTAAATACTAATTCATCGATTCTCAAGTCTCCGCTTGAAGAATCCTTGCGATATTTGATGCTTTTGAAACCTTTTTCATCACAAAATGCAAATACCCCACAGCCTTCAAAAGCTATGCCATACTTTTTAGAAAATTTTTCTAATTCAGTAATAAATTTTTGGTAATTACGTTCTTCTTTTTCTTCTAAATAAATGCCCATCGTTTTGTCCTTTCTTTGTTTTGTTTTACATACACATTAATCACTTTGAATGAGTTTCATATCAACTCATTCAAAGTGTTTTGTATCATTCGGACACAATTAATTAATATCTTCGAACGGTGTTAAAACGGTTTTTGAAGTTCTACTTTTAAATGTTTTTTTAATCGCCTCTAAAGCTTCCTCTTTTGTATCAAAATCATCAGTTGTTGAATATTCATCTGAATTGCCGGAGTAATCTAAAAAGTAAACGTATCCGTAAAATTTATTTTTTACATTTTCGTCTCGGTATTCACTATGTAAAATCTCATAATAACCTTTGGCTAATAATGTTGCATCACCTGATAAAATCGGTTTTTCAAAATATTTGTCTTTTGCCATAATATTTAGCTCCTTTTGTTATGTATCACACCTGTATTAATCACTCTTAATCTATGACATATCAACTCATTTGAATCCTTTTGTATCATTCGGACACATTTATTGAATTCTATCGATGTACCATTCTGATTGAACAAAATTATTGAAATTCCAACGCAGGTCGTTATAAAAATCTGTATGATAATCGATATTCATCGTCATAAACGGTGGCATTAACATATTCTTTTGCATTTGTTGATTTGAGTAAATTTGAATAGCACAAGCTAATTCATTTTTGAATTTCACTTTAAATTTATCGAAGCTTAATTCTTGTTTTTCATCGTATTTTCGCCTATTGCGTATAATTATTTTCATAAATTAATCCTTTTTATATAAAACCTTTAGATATAATGCCAATTTAGTTTTTCGGTTGTATCTGCACAAGCAGTAACTTCAACTCCAAATTGTTTTTCGATTTTATCCATAATTTTACCCATAAGTTTTTCAACTTTTTTGTCTTCGTAATACCAAAACCAGTAAACTAATGTTATTTCATTGTCATTTGAAAAACCCCATTTTTTAGGGCGGATGTTTGAAGGCTTGCCGGTGCAGATTTTGTTAATAGCCTTTTCAATTTTTGTTTCTAATTTTGCTCTTTGTTCTTGTTCTTTTTTTGTTGTCATAATGTTGTCTCCTTTTAATATGTTCTACACCTGTATTAATCACTCTGAATGAATGTCATATCAAGCCATTTAAACTGTTTTGTATCATTCGGACACATTTAAAGTCGGATTTAAAATCCGACTTTAAATGAGATTAAAAATTAAAATATTTTTTGTGAAAATAAGTAATATGCAAGTTCTGCCGTCAACTTGTTTTCACAAATAAATGCTTCTTGTTCATCGTCGTATTTTATAAACCTTAAATTCTTTAGAACGGCATACTTAATACTTTCAAATTCTTCCGTAGTGTAATTTCTTTGAATTTTGTAAATTCTTGCACCTGCTGAAATAATCAATACTATCATTTTGTTGCTCCTTTCGTTTTAGCTTTTACACCTGTATTAATCACTCTGAATCAGCGTTATATCAACTTATTAGAATACTTTCGTATCATTCCAACACATTTAAAAAGCTAGAGGTTAACCCTCTAGCTCATATCCCAAAATCTTTCCGATTTTTAGTTCGTTTTTCCAAAGAATGTTGCAGTTTATGTACAAGAGTCGGATTTCCCTTTTTGCTTGAACAATGTCATTTTTTAAACTTTCAATGTACTCGTTTATATTCCTAACCTCCCTTTTGGATAATCTTTTATCCTCATCACGTTCTTTTTGTAATTCGTTAATTCTACGATTAAACTTACTGATAAGCCTTTTGTAATGGAATTCCTGTTCTTCGTATTTGATTCTTTTTTCGTCCATATAATTAAACAAATCTTCAAGTATATTTTTAGGAGTTACGTTCAAATTTTGTTGTAAAAATCGTTTTTCTAATTTGTTATCCATTTTTACCTCCTAATATCCTAATGCCTTCAACACTTTGTTCATATCCTTTTCAGATGGTTCGTTATCAATCCAATCGTATGCTAAGCTATCATAAAATACGTCTGAATTTTCTACAAAACCAAGCTTTTTAAGAACCTCTAAAGTTTCATCGATGTGAACATTGATTTCATACCTAAGTGCTGATT
This sequence comes from uncultured Candidatus Melainabacteria bacterium, assembly GCA_934754775.1. Lineage (GTDB taxonomy): Bacteria > Cyanobacteriota > Vampirovibrionia > Gastranaerophilales > Gastranaerophilaceae > CAG-196. The sequence continues at coordinate 17,684 of CAKVIM010000023.1, forward strand.
CTTTCAAATTTTTCTTTGCCATAATGTGTTCCTTTCTTTTTTTGTTTACACCGACATTAATCACTCTGAATGAGTGTCATATCAACTCATTTAGGTAGTTTTGTATCATTCGGACACATTTAAAAAAGTGGGGATGTTTAGTTCCCCACAATTTTTTTGATTACAAATATTTGCAAAAAGTTTCTTTAAATTCTTCCGCCATGTTTATGTGCTTTTTACAAGCTTCTTCAAAATTGTTGTCATCTGATAGATTAAATAGCTCAGTTTTACGGATTCTTGAGGATTTCACACCTTCTTTATTATGCCAATCAAGTGTACCGAGTGCGGTTTCGATTTCGGTTTTGAAGTTCAACAGGTGTTCAAATTTTGTTTTATCGTTGTTTATAAACAACTCTGTAGCAACATAGTTTTCGGTTGCACTAATTGTTTGAACGATTTGCACTCCGCTTTTTCCGATTGATATGTATTGAAAATGTTGTGGCTTGCTATTCATTGGAATTTGCATTTGACTTTGTAATTCATCGCAAACTTCAAAATATTTTGCCCAGTATGATTTTTGAATTATTGATGCCGGACTGTTGAGGTTTTTAATCGGCTTTTTCTTGATTGGCGGTTTGGCTAAACAAGTGCAATCCAAGTATCCTTCATCGTTTGGTGTAACTTTAATAACAAAAATGCCGGAATTGTGCATGTGAGAATTTACTTTTTCAACAAAATTCATAATCTTTTCTTTCTCATTTGTAACTATCCAAACGATGTATGATTCATCTTTCATTGAGTTTGGGTTTGTTGATTCAAATAAATTTAAGAACGATTCAAAGTTTTGTGTAAGTTCAACTATTTTACACAAATTTTCCGCTTTTGTTTTTGTGTATTTTGACACGATGTCAACAATAGCCGTTGGTAATGGATTGTTTGCTACAAATTCTTGAAAATTTGCTTTGCTTTTTAGTGCGTTTTCTACGTTATTTGTCATATAGACCTCCTTTTTATTATTCTTGGTTGTCGGCGTTAAACGGGTATCGCTGCCGCTTGCACCCTCTGCCGACAATCCGCTACAGTCACATTAATCACTCGGTGTGATTGGAATTGGAAGTCTATTGGTTTGATTTCGTATCATTCAGACACAATCACGCTCTTAATTCTTTTGCGACTTCAAGCAAATAGTTCGCAAAAGTTTCAATTGCTGAAACACCTTGATTAAAGCAATAATCGTCAAGTTCATTTGGAGTATTTTTGATTTTGTCTTTCAATTTAAACAAACTATCAATCGCAGGTTGAGTGTATTTTGCAAGATTTTCATACAATTTTGTAATCGAATTTGGGACATTCTTTTTCATTAGTTTTAAAATAAACGGCTGAATAACAAGCCAAATTACACTAAAATCTTTCCAATTTTTAATAATAGAAAAAATGTTCATTAATTAATTCCTTTCTGTTTTTTCTGCTGTAAAATGTACCATTGAATTTTATTCCTCAAATAATCACCAATTCTGTCTTTTGTAAGATTTGGCAAATATGGAAGATAAGTAAAATCAATTTTTGTTGCACTTGTTGTATTTGGGTGAGTTTGACCGAATTCATAATGAGTAAAAACGGTTTTATTTGTTACCAGAATTCCGTATGCCGTACACAATTTCGCAACTTTTGCACACATAGCTTCTACTTGTTTTTGAGTTAGCGGATATTTTGTTTTCTTGGCTTGGAGATTAAATCCGTACATTCCGCAACAAGAAACACCGATACAACCAGTATTTCCTCCGCCACAATGTTTGGCATATATTCCGTCAGTACAATTCAGGTTGTCTTCAGGCTTGTATTTGCCTTTGTATTCTTTTCCGTTTTTATCAAAAAGAAAGTGGTAACAATCCAAATTCTGCTCACAAGGCATATTTGCACCTGCTGTCCAATGCATACAAATTTTAGTTAGTGATGTCATTATTTTCCTCCAACATTGTTTTTTTGGTTGATAATTCTGAATATTTTTCTCGAAGTTTGGTGATTTGATTTTGATAAAATGTCAGATATGGAATTCCATCTTCGTTTGTACCGCCTTCACGCAAAGCTCTTATGGATTTTAGGTCTAATTCGTCAAGTTGTTCTTGAATAGCTTGTTTTTCATCTTCTATTTCAAGAATTCGTTTTTGCGTTTCTGTTCTTTTGGGGCATTTTTCTTCTAAGTACCAAAAGTTATCGATTTCTGATTGTTGAACGTTTAATTCAACAAAACCGATAGATTTGTAGTATTCTATATCATCTCCGAGTCCGACATTACACAAGCCTGTTTCGGAGTTTACAATTTCACCGTATTTCAAAACCATATTTATCCTTTCATTGGGTAAAAGTAATAGTTGCCTGAAGTGTAGTCACAAGTTACAACATCGCCTTTGTTGACTTCAAACAAAGAACCTGAGTAAACCCACTTTCCGCCTGAATATCCGCAATGCCCATGAACCATTTTGCCGTTAACGTAAACATATCTTCCGGCATCAATACCATTAACACCGCCGTAGACAAAACCGTTTGAGGGTGCTGTGTATGGAATACTTATACCGATAGCTGCGCTGTAGTTTGGCATTCCGACTTTGCTTGAAATTAATGTTTTTATTTGATTAATTTCGGTTACATCCATTTTTTTGCTGAGTTGATTTAATACTTCTGCGGCATTAATCAAATTAGGATTTTGTATTGTTTCACCGATATAGAAATAAAGTTTTGGAGGTGTGTATTGGTCTATTGCCAAATAGCCGCTTGCTAGAATGTAACTTCCACTTCCCCATAAGTCATCGGCAATTGTAAAACTGTTTGGCGTTTTTGTCGTAATCCAAAGAGAACCGGCAGCATTGTTATTCATTGTTGTAGTTGTACTATTTTGAGTCAAAACAATTGTGTAATTTGCATCTTTAAAAGTTTTTAATAAATTGTTTGTTTTAATGCCATCACCTGTTGTGCTGACAAATAGTCCTTGTTCGCACCAACCGTCATTGTATATACGATACCAATTGTGTCCATTTCTAAATGTATCAATAACAAAACGTTTTCTGATACTTAGCGGAAGCCTGAATGTTTGTTCTACAAGATTAATTACAAAATCAAAATCGGTATATGCTTCAGAACTTAATTTTACAGAAATACCTTCTAAAGTTTCATTACCTTTATAAATGTCATATAATTTTGTATATGAGGTTTTGTAGATTTTTACGCTATTCCATTGTCCGATTGATAAAAGCCAACTTGTGTTTTTGATTTCTAAATCAGAATATTTGCTATCAAATAACGAGTATGGGCAGTTTATATCTACTTTTCCTAAAGAACCGGCGATTAAATTTTTACCTTTGTACAAACTCATTATGCAGTCCTTTCCCAAATATTAACTATGTATGCAGGAGGTTGAACCGTATCAGATTTACCGTAAATAGAACTTGAACGTGATGCATCAAAATATGCACGCATACCGGAAGAACCACTGTTGTATTCTTTGGAATTATTTTTAACGCCATAAACTGCACCATTGGCAGACCAACCGCCATCATATTGAGCAGAGTTCCAATCTGCTGTTATATTCGGCAAACCTGCTTCTACAGAAGAACCTGCAATATGCTTTTCATCAGTTCCTTGTAGAACCTGACCTTGACATTTAAATTTCCAAGTACCGAATAAAGCTTCTAAAGGGCATATCGCCATCGTTCCGATGTAGATTGCACCTATCGGATAAATTCTTTCAAGAAGAGATACTTCAATTTCATTGTCATCAATAATTGAATAAAATGTATTTTCATCTTTTTCTTCTAGTGCAAGATATTCTGCTCTTGTACCTGTCCAATATTTAAGCGTTGTATTAGTATCATTTTGGTCGATTACAGAATTTGCTTTATCAATATCACCGATTTTTACAACATCATCACCGTTTCCGACATACAATTCTTTAGTATCTTCGCACCACAAAGGAGTTCCTGAGGAGGCAGATTTTGGTAAATCTGCCTTGTTTCCTCGTTTAAATCTAATAGAACTACCTGACATTAAAATGAACCTCCGTCAACATCGCCGGCATAAATATTTGTAAATTCCAAGCCTGATTCATCACCTTTTACTGACAAAATCTTACCTGCCTGTTTTGCAAATGTGCTTGGTGTATCTTTTAAATCCAGTAATGTAGTTACTAAATCAGGTTTGTTTGTAACATTT
>CAKVIM010000024.1 GCA_934754775.1 uncultured Candidatus Melainabacteria bacterium
CAACAGGAGAGGGAGCAGCCGTTCGTGAGCTGTGCGAACGTTACGGATGCGGGTGAGGGTTCAGCCCGCTAGGGTATTTAAAACAACAGCAACCCACCCGCAGCTGTACGGCTCGCTCTAGCTCGCCTACACCTGCGACCTCCCTATCTAGGGAGATTGGTACTAATGTTAGTGGATTATAACATCATTCACACCGTGAGCGTTTTTAGCGAGCGTAAGAGTGCGGGTTTACCCGCTACAGCCATTCAATCCACAACCGGAAGGTTGTAGAAAACAGTGCGTCATTTCTTTTCTTTTGCTTCATTTTCTTTTCTTTTTTCGCAATAAAGAAAAGAAAATGAAAGTTACCCCCTTAGTACTAGTCGACTGAGAAGATTTCCTTGATATCGTCCATGGTCAAAGATTTAGTAATATTCCTATCGATAGAAACTACGCTGTCAACAAGGTCACGTTTTCTACCCTTAATCTTCTGAATTTTTTCCTCAACCGTATTCTTAGTGATAAGTCTATAAACAAATACCTTCTTTGTCTGACCGATACGGTATGCACGGTCTGTTGCCTGATCTTCAACAGCAGGGTTCCACCAAGGGTCATAGTGGATAACATAATCAGCACCCGTCAAGTTCAAACCGGTACCACCGGCCTTCAAGCTTATCAAGAAAATCGGAATATTCGAATTAGAATTGAAGTTCTCAACTGCAGCCTGACGATCCTTCGTCTTACCGGTTAAATATTCATAAGGAATGCCTTCACGCTCTAACCAAGCTTTAATAATATCAAGCATATCAACGAATTGGCTAAATAAAAGTACTCTGTGTTTTTCTTGAATAATCTGTTCAAGCATACCCTTTAAATACTCAAACTTACCGGATTTCATGACGCCCTTAACATGCTCTTTGTCGTATAGTTTCGGGTGGCAGCAAATCTGACGTAATCTGAGAAGTGCTGAAAAAATAGACATTCTGCTCTTTTCAAGTCCATTAAGTTCAATACTCTTAAACAATTCTTCCTTAGTACTATCAAGTACTTCCAAGTAGAAGTCACGTTGTTCGTCCGTAAGTTCGCAATATGCCATGTTTTCAACTTTATCCGGCAAATCCTTAGCAACATCTCGTTTCATACGACGCAAGATGAATGGGAATATCTGGAGCTTCAAACGTTTTTCAACAGTCTTATCCTGACGTTCCATAATCGGAGTAACATATCGATAATTAAACTCAGCAACATTAAACAAGAAGCCCGGCATCAAAAAGTCAAACACTGACCAAAGTTCTTCAAGTTTATTTTCAATAGGAGTACCTGAAAGAGCCAATTTATGGTCTGATTGAAGTTCCTTAACCGCTTGTGCAGTCTGAGAAATAGCATTCTTAATATTTTGCGATTCATCAAGAATAACATATCTGAAGTTAAACTTTTTCAGCTTCGCAATATCACGTCTAACCAATGCATAACTTGTAATCACGATATCATATTCAGGAATATGTTTAAACAAAGTTTTTCTATCCGCACCCGCCAATTTCAAACAAGAAAGTTCCGGTGTAAACTTCTGAATTTCAGCTTCCCAATTAAATACAACCGTAGTCGGTGCAATTACCAATGTAGGTTGCGGACCGTCAACTTCTTTAGCCTTCTGCAATAAGCTTAAAGCCTGCAAAGTTTTACCCAAGCCCATATCATCAGCCAAAATACCATTCAAACCATATTGATACAAGAACCAAAGCCAATGGAAACCTTTAATCTGATATTCACGAAACTCGGCGTTAACACCCTTCGGAATCTCAATCCCGTCCGAAGTTGTTGAAAAAGTAGAAATCTGCTCCCAAAATCCCTTAAACTTGTCACTCATCACAAGTTCAAAACCCTGATTTTGCAACTCAGTAATCAAACCTACACGATATGTTTTTACCAAGAAAGTATTATCGCTGTTTATGTATGCGTCAAAAGAGTTAAACGAACGCATTATCTGATAAATATTTTGTGCCGGATACTCAACAAAGCCCAAACTTCTTACTCTAGCATACTTTTCGCCACTCTGAATAGTTTCATAAATATCATCAAAGTCGATAACTTCTTCACCAACCTGACCATAGAGTTTAATCTCCATACTATCAATAGATTCTTCAGAGAAGTCTATCTTAGCACACATCTTAAACGGTTCAGCCAACAACTTGAAGAAATTCATGTCGTCACGTTCTTCAAACTTCCAGCCCTCGCCCGCTTGCTGAATGTAATAATTATAAAAATCAATAGCATTCTCTTTTTCCAACGCCAAGTTATTCGTTTGCATAGGAACAAATTTGCAAGCAAGCAACATATTATAAGCAAGCTGTTCGTGTTCATAATCACGCTTAATCCAATACACAAGCCCGTCTTCGTCCTTACTCTTTACAGAAAGATAAGGAGATTTGTCTTTGCTCTTTGAATACGGAACCCTCACTCCGGAATAATCGAATTCTAAAGATGCCTTCAATGACTGGTCGTAATCAATACCTAAAGTAACAACATTCAACGGCGGCTTATGTTCCAAAAGAAGTTTAGAAATATTTTCCGCAATCTGAACGTTCATTATCTCTTTCAAATGCGGCAACTCTTCATACACAAATTTACCACCATCAGCTTCCTTCAAGTCCGTAAACGTAGATTTAATAATGCTTTGCGGGAGCTCGTTCATCGCAATGTTAATAGGGAATATAATATTTTTATATCGACCCCACTTTATCTGTCTTGAAAAATACTTAACCTCTTCAAACGGGTAAGTTTCATCTTTATCAGGTCGTGTCCAGAAAAGCTCAAGCACAATATTCGTACCGCCATTGATACTTGTTGTCGAAACATCAAGATTCAAGTCCCAAACTTTATCCGTAAACTCAATTCTCTCTTTTGTCTTTTCATCCAGAACCTCTTCCAACTCAGCCATCAGCGGGAATACCGGTGCAAATTTAGTAATCGGGATATCATACCAGCCCGCTTTTTTATCCTGTTTAGAAATCTTTAACAAGGTCTGAAACAAAGCCAATTCACATTTTTGAGCATCATTGAGTTCAAAATCAGGATTTGTTTTCTGAACATCAATCAACGCCCTCAAAATACCTTCCAAAGACCTTACAATCTTATTTGTAACCCTATCTCGAACAAGAATCGAGAAAAAGTTTTGACGTCGCTTCGGATTAAAATGGAAAATATAACTTCCTGTAGGTTCAGTTTTTAAAGCTGTATCAACATCGCTTCTATCCGGCTCAACACCATATTTCTCAAGCATCCAGTTCTCATAAGCACCGTCTTCTATAGCCTTCAAACCGATAGCTACAGCATGTTTGCACCATTCTTCTTTCAAAGGACAATTACATCTTGCCTCAATTTTGTTTTTCTTAAAAATCAAGTCTGTAACATAAAAGTCTTGGTAATTACCCTTAACTTTACCTTTGTAAAAATTCTTTTCCGGATAAGATTCCAAAATCATATCCTTTTGGTAATATTCGTATCCACGACGCCAACTACCGGCAGTCGCATTCTTCTTTAAAAAATCATAATTAAACTTAAATTCACTCATGAATGTGAGGTACTCATCCTTTTCGGGCTCAAATACAAAATAGTTCGTTTCTCAACCAACTATAAGGCTCCCAACCTTAATAATAATTATGCCACAGAATATTTATTTATGCAAGGGGTAAATGTATTTGGTTGGGCGAGGGACTACTAATTGGATGTGGTCAGGTGAATAGTAAATAGTGAGGAGAGAATGGAAAATGGAAAATTATTTTAATTAAAGCTCACACCTCGCTCGAACACAGACAAAACTTCGTTTTGTGGTGGGTTCTCATCCCATATTAAACACCTCTTAAACAAAAAAAATACAGAGGGGATGGGATTCGAACCCACGGTGGAGTTGCCCCCACACAACCTTTCCAAGATTGCACCTTAAACCTCTCGGACACCCCTCTTTAAGAGTATTTATATTATATCAAAACCCTATTCTCTTGTAAATATTACTATTTTTATTAAAAAATAATCCTCTATTCTAATGATTTATTTTCTTTCTAATGTTGTTAAGCTATATACGTAAAGAACTCTGAGAATAAGGAAAGGAATAGTATGGCAAAAATTAACAACGTAGGCTTAAACCTAAGTCAAAAGATTGCTAATCCGTTCAAGACATCTCGCAATTCAACAACAAATCCATTCAAATACTCAAATTTTGAAGGAAACACTTTGCAATTTGCCGATGTTTTTGAAGGATTTGAACCAAAGAAAATTAACAAACTTAAAATGATTTCAGCATCTGTTGCCGGTAGCATGACAAAACTTCGCTCAAGCATCACAGAACCTATCGTAAATTTCGTTAACAGAATGACGACAGGAATATCAAATGCTTGGGATTACGCTAAAAATACAACAGTTACAGATTCTGTTAAAGATTTAGGTAAAGGTATTTCTAACTCCGTTTCTGAACTTGGCAGAAACATCTCTGAAAAAATGCCTTCTATCAATATGCCTACAATAAATATGCCATCATTACATATTGGCTCTAATATTTCAGGCATTGGTAAAAACCTATCTGACAAGTGGGCTAATATTATTAGCAAAATCAATATTCCACACCACAACAAGATTTCTGCTGATATGCCTGTATGCGAATTGAAATCTCTTTGGGAAAACATAAATGCAGAAGCTGCAATTAAAGAAAGCATGGTGGCATAATGAATAAAAATGTTGCTGAAATTATTGACGCTCTTGCAGCTCACAAAGATAATGCCTCAATCGGCGTTCTAGAAGAATTAGGTACAAATTCTCCTGACAACGAAATTAGAGAATATACTTCTCGTGCTCTTGTCAGAAAAAATGTACACGACTCACTGAAAATCGTTATCATCAACCAAGGTAAAGGCATCAACGACCTTTCTCCTGCAGTTGCGATGAGTACAATTAACGAAATTCTTTCTTTAAAAGATAAGTCAGAAGTTATCAGAATCCTTGATGACACTATTAACATGCACTCTGATGAATCTGTTAAAGAAAATGCTCGTTCAGTAAAATCTTTATTGGCTTTGAGCTAATTGATAGATTTATAAGTTTTTACCGCAGGGCTCGTGCTTCGCACGAGCCCTGCGGTTTTTTGTTTTAATCTATATCTGTCCCTCTCCTAGGGAGAGGGTGGTTTTTCAATGTGAAAGCTATGCTTGAACATTAGAAAAACGGGTGAGGTGTCAGCCCGTTAGGGTATTTAAACCACTGTAACCCACCCGCAGCTGTACGGCTCGCTTTCGCTCGCCTACACCTGCGACCTCCCTATCTGGGGAGGTTGGTGCTAAAGTCGTCCATTTCCCCCTACGGGCTAAACCTCACCCCACCCCTCTCCATCAGGAGAGGGAGCAGTCGTGCGTGAGCTATGCGAACGCTACGAATGCGGGTGAGGGATCAACCCGCAAGAGGAAATATTAAGTTTTATTATAATTTTTCATTACTCGTGTTAGAAAATCGCTATCATGTGGAACATGCTAAATAGACGGAACAAAATTACAAGGACGAGTAATTGAGCAATTACAATAGAATAGCACGTTATAACAGTTTAGGTTGTGCATTTTTCTCTTTTGGTACCGAAAGAGAAAAATGTCACGACTTATACTGCTCTTTTCTCTCTAATTCCGTTCCGTTTGGAGGTATTGTATGATTAGTCTAAATACAAACCTCATATCTCAACTAGTCGCATCCAACCTTAAATCCTCTTCCGTCGGATTAAATAACGCTATTGAGCGTATGACTACAGGTTTTAAGCTCAATCACGCTAAAGATAATGCGGCTAATTTCTCTATTTCTACGTCCTTATCTACAAAACTCGGAGCGTACAATGTTGCTCAAGAAAATGCTGCAATGGGTTTGGATATGGTTCAAACTGCATCCAGCTCACTCTCCCTAATGTCTAATCTTGGTTCCAGACTCCATTCACTTGCTATTCAAGCAAACAATGGCACCTACGGAGGAAGCTCACTCGACGCTATCCAATCAGAAGCCTCATCCATCGTCCAAGAATTGTTCCGTATCGCAGGTACTACTCAATATAACGGTATGTACCTGTTTGGTGGTGGGCAATCATCTTCAAACATCGCCACAAACGCCATTGCCACACTCGCAGCTAGTACTGCTCAAGTAAATACGCAGGCGGCAACAAACACCGTGGGTCCTACTGTTTCTTTCGGCAATTTTATTGTACAAGTTTTTAAACGAGATACATCTGAACATATAATGCCCTCTTTAAGTGAAATAGATTCAGGAGACATGCTGAACGACGGAACCTATTCTATTTCCACTTCTAGAGAACTTCAACAACTTGCTGAAATGACAAATAATGGACTTGTTAACAAAAACGTAACATTCGTTCTTGCTAATGATATCGACGTTTCCGATATTGGTGGAATTACGCCTATTGGTAGAGATGGAGCCCATTTTTCCGGAGTTTTTGATGGAAATGGATATGAGATTACCGGTCTAAATGACGATTTAAACGAAGGTTTGAGTGGACTTTTTGGGTGGATTGATAATGCTACTATAACAAACCTTGGAGTTTCAGGCAAAATGACCAATACTACTAATGGTGGACTGCTTTGTGGTATAGCAGAGAATTCTACCATCAGAAACTGTTATTCGACAGGAATTATCGAAGGCAACACTGAAAGCGGAGGTCTGGTAGGAGTTTCTAACTGCACTAATATTGTTGCTTGTTATTCAAGAGCCACTGTTAAGGGTACAGAAACAATAGGAGGTTTATGTGGTTTAGCACAAAATTCACAAATAACAGCCTCTTTTACCACAGGGGATGTTATTACAGAAACAAGACATAGTGGTGGATTAGTTGGTGTTGCTATTGATAATACAGAAATCAACAATTGTTACACAAAAGGCAATGTTTCCAGTAATGGAGATATAAACGGTGGTCTCATTGGTATGACCCAAAATGTTACAATTCAAAACTGTTACACAACCGGAAATATTGAAGGAAAAGGCAGTGCTGTAGGTGGTTTGGTTGGAATCTGCAACAATTATAACAATTCTAAAACCATAATCAAGAATTCTTATGCATCAGGAAGTGTTACGGGAGACGGAGATATCGGTGGACTAGTCGGCAACGCTGAGAATGCAAACATCTCCAATAGTTATGCTACCGGTAAAGTTCAAGGCAATAACTGTGTCGGGGGGCTTATTGGAAATGGTCGAAATTTGACTATTAGCAAAAGCTATGCAGACAATAACGTAACAAACAGCAACATTGTTGGTGGAATTGCAGGAATACTAAAAAACAGCACTTTAGAAAAGACTTATTACACAGAGAAAACAACACAAAGCAAAGCCATTGGAAGTTTTAACCAAAATACCGGTGATGAGCCACTACAGATTTCTCAAGAATTACTTAACAAAATGATTGTAAATGGCGTACTTCCTGGAACCGTTAAAGATAGTTCTTCCATTAGCCCAGCTCCACCGAATAACAATCCGGATGTCGGAAAAGGATTTAATGCAACTCTACAAGTTGGGATACACGGTACAGAGAGCGACAAAATAGAAGTATCAATAGATGCACTAGACTTAGCTTCGCTTGAAAATTTAGACCTCTCAAACGGCAATGCAATTGATACAATTAACAAGTTTTTGAAAAACATTAACGAGCAACAAACCTCACTAGGTGCAGTCGAAAATAGGCTTATGAGTACTATTGAATCGATTGGGGTGAATATCGATAACTTGACCTCAACTCAATCTACAATCAGAGACGCCGATATCGCAAAAGAATCTAGCGAATACATCAGAAATCAGATTTTACAACAAGCAGCTGCAACACTCCTCGCTACTGCAAACCAAAATCCGTCTATTGCGTTACAACTTTTATAGGGGTAAATGGGTAGACTTGGCGTGAGACTTCGGGTTGGGCGTGATTAGGTGAATAATGAGGAGTGAGGAGCGAATGGAAAATTGAAAGTGGAAAGTGGAAAATTATTTAAAAGGATTACCCTAACGGGATGAAACCTCACCCGTTTTTCTAATGTTCAAGCAAAGCTTTCTCATTGAAAAACTACCCTCTCCATCTGGAGAGGGAGCAGTCGTGCGTGAGCTATGAGAACGCTACGAATGCGGGTGAGGGGTCAGCCCATTAGGGTATTTAAAACAACAGCAACCCACCCGCAGCTGTACGGCTCGCTTTCGCTCGGCGTCGCCCTACCGAAAATCCGCTATATCCATTTGAACAACAACCGTTAGGTTGTAGAAAACAGTGCGTTATTTCTTTTCTTTTGCTTCGTTTTCTTTTCTTTTTTCGCAATAAAGAAAAGAAAATGAAGAAATATTTTGAAAGAAAAAGTTCAGTCAAATTTACCCTTGCGGGTTGACACCTCACCCGCATTCGTACGGTTCGCAAAGCTCACCTACGACTGCGACCTCTCCTGTAAGGAGAGGTTTATTTATCTCTAGAACATCAATCTAAACAACAAGAATCTCTTATTAAGTTTTTCTGAGAACTTCTTCAAGTTAGAAACTGTTGCAGAAGTATCCTCTACAATCTGCTTCAAGCCTTCTTTATCGCCTTTTTGACCATTTATTGTTTCCAAAGCATTAGAAACTTCGCACATAGTAACGTTCAGATTATCGATAGAAGTTGTAATCTTTTTCTTCAAATCATCATCATTTGTCATTTGATTAACTGAAGTTGAGATTTCGTTCAAATTCTTCATTACAGCATTCAAATCTTCACCAAATTCCTTAGCATCCACCGAACCGATAATCGGAGTCAATTGTTTTGAAAGATTTGAGATTGAATCTGCTGTATCATACAACATCGGTTTAAATTTCTCATCACCAACAATACCATTAATATTTGTTGCCAGTTTATTAAAGTTTGTTGAAACATCACTCATCATCCATAGAATTGCATCTATATCATTTTTAGAAGTTTCAATCAATTTTTCAGTCTTAGCAAGAGTTGTAGTTGCTTGAGCAGTCAAGTCTTTAAAATTAGTAACTGTCTGTCTAAGTTCAGCAATCATTGAATCATTCAACAACTCGTTAACAATTCTGTTAGTTTCAGTCAAAGATTCAGCAGCCTTGTATTGCAAATCCATAAAGTCCGCAATTCTCATCGGCTCAACTATTGTATAAGGCGAAGTTTGTTGCGGATAAGGTAGCGGCGTATTATCCAATGGAGCAATTCTTAGCTTCTTAACTCCATTTTCAGTCACAATTTTACCGGTCATAAAGTGCGGTAAAATCAAACCCGGAAGCGTAACTACATAATCAACTTTATATGCATAATTTGTTTTTACAAAATCTTTTAATTCGTCCGGCACCAGCTTTGAAGTCATAATCAAAGATTTTCTTACGGTACCTACATTATAATATTTTTCATCCAGTTTAATTTCTACATCAGCACCGGAAGAAAGTAAGTCTTTATTGATTACAGGAATATAAACAGAGCGAGTTCTTGGCGGAGTAATTTCTAAGAATTGTTCGCCGATAAGTCCAGACTGTTGAATAGAAAGCATAGAAGCTTTCGGAATAGTAATCCCCGGCTCTGTGATTACAAATTTCATCTTAACATAGCTGGAATCCCCATCCACTACAGGAGTAATTTCCTCAACCTGTCCAACTCTTAAGCCCATCATTTGAACGCCTGAACCAGGACGCATACCATTCACGTCTTTGAACTGAACTTCAATTCTTTCTGCGGAAGAAAACGAACGCCCCTTAATCCACAAAACAGTGAATAGCAATATGGTCAAAGCTACTATTGCTAATATTCCAACTTTAAATGATGGTGACATTTTCATTTTTTATAATTCCTCTTTTTTATTTTTTTTAAATTTTTATACTGAATAGCATCTCCATATGTAATATTATGCATTCATTTTCATTGGGCCTTCGATTGAGGCGTTCACAAATTGTTTCGTATAAGGCGTTTCTTCCCTTAACAACTCATCAGGTGAACCTTCAAAGACCGCATGTCCATTATACAACATCAAAACAGAATCAGCAGTCCTTCTTATAGTTGACATTTGGTGGGTTACAACGATTGAAGCTGCATTTGTTTCATTTTTTAATCTTACAATATAATCCTCAATCAATGTTGAAGAAATTGGATCTAACCCCGCCGTAGGTTCATCATATAAAATAATCTTTGGTTCAGTAACAATCGCACGAGCAAAGCTTACACGTTTCTGCATACCGCCGGATAATTCGGACGGATACTTGTCCTCAATGCCGGAAAGTCCTACCAGTTCAAGTTTCTCTGCAACTATTTTTTCCAGCTCTTTTCTTGTGTATTTACCACGTAAATCTTTTCTCTCTTGGAGTGCAAAAGATATATTATCAAATACATTCAGAGAATCAAAAAGGGCTGAATACTGGAACACCATTGCAATATCACCGCCTGAGGTTATAATCTCACCAGAATCTTTTTCTATCAAACCACTAATAAGTTTTAAAACAGTACTCTTTCCAGAGCCGCTAAAACCAACGATTGACAAGATTTGCCCGTCGTCAACCTTAAACGAAATATTATCAAGGATGACCTTTTTATCAAATGTTTTAACTAAATTTTTAACTTCTATACCCATTTTATTATCCTGAATTAGTAGAAAAATACCGCTGCAAAGATTAAGTCAAGGATTACGATTGCAACAAAAGACCACACAACAGCCTTAGTTGTCGCAATACCGACCCCTTTTGCCCCATCTTTTGCTTCCATTCCGCAAACACAGCTAATCAAAGTTATTACAAACCCGAAAGCTATTGATTTTAGAATACAAACATTCAAATCGTGCATATTTAGCCCAAACCAAACAGAGTCAAAATATGCTTTATAAGTAAGTCCCGATACAAGATTAGAGGCTACCGCTCCACCGACAACGCCAAACAAAGACGCTACAATTACCACAATAGGCATCATAATCGTACCGGCAATTATTCTCGGAGTGAAAAGATAATGTACAGGATTAACCTTAAGCACTTCTATCGCATCTATCTGCTCTGTAACTTTCATTGTCGCAATTTCAGACGCCATAGAAGAGCCTATCATTGATATAATCGCAAAACCTGCCATTATAACGCCTTCTTCTCTTACCATAAGAATTGCAACAAGCATACCGACATAGTTTCCGGCACCCTGTTTAACCATTTCTCCCGCCACTTGCATTGCAATAATAATTGATGTCATACCGACAATAGAAAGTGTTATCGGAAGAGAAGAAACTCCGAACCTTGCAGATTGTTCCATTATTGATTTAAAAGTCGTTGGAAAGTTTTTGAGTCCCTTAAAAAAATCCAAGCCAAAAATAGCTATGTTTCCAAGCGTTGAAACAAAACTCTCTAAATCATTTTGAAACATACGTAATAATTTGTATGTATATGTAGCCTTATAATATATCTTCACCTTGCGTAGTATTTTACCACAGATTGGGTAGAAAAATAAAGAGCAAATTAGGGAATCTGCACTTTTAAAAATTTATCATTTTTAACTTTCACGCACTCACTAATTGAAAAAAATTTTTTCTTCATGTTAAACTAAAACTAGGGAGTATACTTTACGGGAGAGATAATGTTAAAATTAAAAGAAACAACGACAAGAGATGCGTTTCGTTACGGATATTTGCTCAATAAAATGTATCCATATATAAAAATGGTTTTGTGGCGTTCAATACTATTATTCTTACTTGCAGTTCCACTAGGCTTGTTAGACGGTGTTGTCGCTTTTTCACTCAGACCATATATGGATTTCGTAGTAAACGGAAACGAGCTCCAAACTTTTGAACTTTGGGGACATACATTTAAGCTGCAAGCATTTTTTATTAAACTAATTCCAATCGCAATTGTAGTATTTGCACTCATCCAAGGTGTTTTAAAATATGTATGTAACTACTTGTCTGACTGGACAGGTAACAAAATGTCAAACGCACTTAAGGTTGATTTGTTCAAAAAATTAACCTCTATGGATACCAAATTTTATGACATAAACTCTTCTGGTTTAGTGTTAAGCCGTTTCTTTACTGACCCTGACGCAGCCTCAAAGAATTTGATTAACACACTAAAAGGCTTCATTTTGGCAATATTTGAATTCTTGGCACTTGTGTTTGTACTACTATTCAACTCTTGGAAACTTGCCCTTATCGGCATCGGAGTAATGGCAATCGCTATCACACCGGTTATTTTCATCAAAAAGAAAATCAAAAATGTTTCTAATGCGACAATGGTTGTAAGTGGTGATATGACAACCAACTTCAATGAAACCTTCGCAGGAAACAGAATTATCACAGCATATAATTTGCAAGAAAATCAAAATCATAAATTTGAAGAACAAATCCACGAACAATTTGATTTGACTATGTCATTGACAAAACGTGTCGGCTGGATGTCACCAATTATGTATTTTGTATGCTCAATCGGTATTGCAATCGTTATGAACTTCGGTAACTCGCTCATCCTTTCAGGAGAAATGAGTGCAGGTAGTTTCGCATCATTCGTAACCTCATTGCTTCTATTGTACAAACCTACAAAATCTTTAGGTTTGACTTTAACCAGTTTACAAGCGACATTCGTTTCAATTGCACGTGTATTTGAATTATTTGACCTTATGCCGGAAATTAATAACGCACCTGACGCAAAACCTGTTAGCGGCGTAGGTAACGGTATTGAATTCAAAGATGTTTGGTTTGAATACGAAGAAGGGCAGCCTGTTCTTAAAGATTTCAACCTTTCTGTTAAACCTAACGAAACAATCGCACTTGTAGGGAATTCCGGCGGCGGAAAATCAACTGTAGTTAGCTTGTTACCTAGATTTTACGATATCACATCCGGCTCTATTTCTGTTAACGGTGAAGATATCAGAGAACTTGACATGGTGAGTCTTAGAAACAATATCTCTTTCGTTTTCCAAGACAACTACCTGTTTACAGGCTCAATTAAAGAAAACATCCTAATGGGCAAGCCTAACGCAACAGATGCAGAAGTTGCCGAAGCAATCAAACTTTCACATTTGGATGAGTTCATCGGCACTTTGCCGGAAGGTATTGATACAATTGTCGGAGAAAGAGGAGCTTCTTTATCAGGCGGGCAAAGACAACGTGTCGCAATCGCAAGAGCACTTATCAAAAACGCTCCTATTGTAATTTTAGACGAAGCGACTTCCGCTCTTGATAACGAATCAGAAGCGGTTGTACAAAAAGCTTTAGACAATTTGATGAAAAATAAAACTGTATTTGTTATTGCTCACAGACTTTCAACAATCCACAATGCAAATAGGATTGCGGTTCTTAATGAAGGTGAACTCGTCGAATTGGGTACTCACGAAGAACTTATGAGCAAGCCCGACGGCAGATACAGATACTTATATGAAATGCAGTTTGCACAAGGAGGAGTTTAAATGTTCGGACTTATCTTAGCAGGCGGTTCTGGTAGCCGTTTATGGCCATTATCAAGAGAGCTTTATCCAAAACAATTATTAAACATCCAAAACACAGAAAGCTTATTGCAAGCTACATTTGAGCGATTAATAGAATGCATGCCGGCGTCTAATATCATCAGCATGACCGGCGTTAAGCATTTTTCTAACGTAAAGTATCAGCTTTCAAACTTGAGCGATAATTCAATCGTTCTGTCTGAACCGATTTCAAAGAACACGGCTCCTGCGATTGCATTAGCGTCAAAATTTATCATCGAAAGATTTAATGTTGATCCGGTAATCTTGGTTGTACCGTCTGATCATATGATAAATAACACAGAAAAATTCGTTCACACTGTTAAGGAAGGCGAAAGAATAGCTGAAATGGGCTACATTGTAACCTTCGGGATTAAACCTTCATATCCGGAAACCGGCTATGGCTACATTAATGTAACAGATAAGCACATTGAAAGAGGCTTCAAGGTTAACAAGTTTGTAGAAAAACCTAACAAAGAATTAGCGGAAAAATATCTTGCAGACGGAAATTACTTCTGGAACAGCGGAATATTTATGTTCAAAGCTTCTGTATTATTAGAAGAGCTTGCAAAATGTTCGCCAGAAATCTATTCAAAACTTTCTAATTTTGATTTTACAGAAAATGAGGAAATTCCTTTCACCGAATACGATAAAATGCCTGCAATTTCTATTGACTACGCAGTTATGGAAAAGTCTGACAAAATTGCTCTACTTAAGCTTGAAAGCGACTGGAACGATTTGGGAAGCTGGAAATCAATCTACGACGTAAGCCCTAAAGATAAAGACGGTAATGTTAAAATCGGGCATGTTTTGGATGAAGGCTCTAAAAATTCACTAATCTACTCTTCTTCAAAACTCGTTGCAACAATCGGGCTTGAAGATACGGTTATAGTTGAAACAGAGGATGCAATTCTAGCTTGCAAATCTGATAAAACTCAAGATGTAAAAAAAGTGTTTGACACCTTAAAGAAACAAAACGACAACACTCATCTTGTACACAAAACTGTTTACCGCCCTTGGGGTTATTACACAGTATTAGCACAAGGTAACGGATTTTTGACAAAGATGATTCATGTAAACCCTGGGCAAAAACTTTCTGTACAATCACACAACCATAGAAGTGAACACTGGGTTGTGCTTGAAGGTATGGCAAAAGTTATACTGGAAGGCAAAGAACACATTTTGAGCCCTGGACACAGTATTGATATTGACGTAAAGGAAATTCATTCTCTGCAAAACCCTTACAAAGATAACTTGAAGATTATTGAAGTTCAAAAAGGCGATTTGCTGATAGAAGAAGATATCATCCGTTACGAAGACATGTACGGCAGGGTGTAGTCTTTATATGAAAAAGTTTATACTAAAGTCAATGGGATGTAAGGCGAACCAGTTTGAGGGACAAATTGTTGCTCAAAATTTGGTAGAAGCAGGGTTTCAAGAGGTTAAGATTCCGGAAGAAGCCGAGTTTTACATACTTAATTCCTGCTCAGTTACCCACAAAAGTGACAACGAAGCTATGTACCTTTTGCGTCACGCTCATGGGCAAGGATTAAAAACCATACTTACCGGATGTATTGCCCAAATTGAAAAGGCGAAACTTCTTGAAGAACCTTTTATTGACTTTGTTTACGGAAATGAAGATAAGTTTAAAATTGCCGAGCATTTAGCCTTGAACGAAGAATTTGCAGTCAAAGATTTGATGTCATCAAGTGAATTCTGCGAAGTCACTCTTGATGACACAACCAAAACAAGAATGAGTCTAAAAATCCAAGACGGGTGCGACAACAGGTGTTCATACTGCATAATCCCGTTTGGACGGGGAAAATCAAGAAGTGCAGACTCCGATTTTATCATCAATGAAATAAACAAATATGTTGAACACGGTTACAAAGAAGTTGTCCTCACAGGCATTCACATAGGACTATGGGGAAAAGAACACGGCAGGGAGTTATTAGATTTACTCAAAGATATAGAGGCAAAAACAACGATTCCACGCTACAGATTAGGCTCTTTAAACCCGCACGAGATAACTCCGGAGTTATTAAACTTTTTGCAAAACAGCGAGAAGTTTTGTCCGCATTTTCACCTTTCTTTGCAATCAGCTTGTAACAAAACTCTAAAAAGAATGAACAGGCATTACACTGTAGAATACTATCTTGACCAAATAGAAGATATCGTTTCTCGTTTCGACAAGCCGTTTTTAGGCAGTGATATTATTGCAGGATTTGTAGGTGAAAGTGAAGAAGATTTCTTAACAACAGTGGAAAACCTCAAAAAATCAAAGCTTTCTCAGATTCACACATTCCCTTATTCGATAAGAAAAGGAACTGCTGCTGAAAAAATGGAAGGTCATCTTGATGACAAGATTAAAGATGAACGTGCTACGATTATCAAAAAGATTTCTGCGGAGAAGTATCAAGAGTTTGTAGCCTCTAATATCGGGCGTGAAGAAGAAGTTTTGATAGAGAAACGTCCTGCAAAAAACGGCTTGTTCAAAGGGATTACGAGAAACTACTTGACCGTATTGCTTGAAGATGGTGAGTTTAACAGCTTAAGAAAAGTTGTGTTAACAAAAGATTTACTCAAAAAGTAGTTTATGATAGAATATGAAATTATTGGAGTAAGAGAAAATGATTACAATAAAAGATGTAGAACACGTAGCGAAATTGGCTCGCTTGGAATTAACGGAAGAAGAAAAAGAAAAGTTTACAAAACAGTTGGGTGACGTTCTTAAGCACGTCGATGCAATGAACGAAGTTGACACATCAAATGTTGAACCGATGGCTCACGCAATCGATTTTGTGAACGTTATGAGAGAAGATAAGGTCTATTACGAGCAGACCAAAGAAGAACTTATGAAGAATGCTCCGGATGAGGAAAACGGATTTTTCAGAGTTCCAAAAATCAATTAACAAAAGAGGGGTCACTGCCCCTCTTTTTTGTATTTACTATTAGCGGGTGGGCACATCACCCTAACCATCTCCTCAAAGGGAGAGAGTTTAGATATTAAGGAGTTCAGCTATGACAAAATATATTTTTATCACAGGTGGTGTTGTTAGTTCATTAGGCAAAGGGATTATCGGTGCATCTTTGGGAAAACTTTTGCGTGCCAGAGGATTTTCTGTTGCAATACAAAAATTTGACCCGTACATAAATGTCGACCCCGGAACGATGAGCCCGTTTCAGCACGGCGAAGTTTTTGTGACAGATGACGGTGCAGAAACAGATTTGGACCTTGGACACTACGAGCGATTTATTGATACTAATTTTTCACAGCTGAGCAACGTAACTTCCGGTAGCGTTTATCAAACAGTCATAAACAAAGAACGCCGTGGAGATTACCTCGGAGCTACGGTTCAGGTTATTCCGCATATCACAAACGAAATTAAATCAAGAGTTGTTAAAGCTCAAAAATTCTTCAAACCCGATTTCCAGATTATCGAAATCGGCGGTACAATCGGTGATATTGAAGGTTTGCCGTTTATAGAATCAATCAGACAATTTAAGACAGAAGCAGGTATCGGAAACGCAATCAACATCCATTGCACACTCCTACCTTACCTTCCGACTTCTGGAGAATTAAAGACAAAGCCGTCACAACACAGCGTTAACGTATTAAGAAGTTACGGATTACAACCTGAAATCCTTGTTTGCAGGACGCAAAAACCGATTCCAAAGACAGAAAAAGACAAACTCGCTCTATTCTGCTCTGTAGCAAAAGAAGCCGTTATTGAATGTCGTGACATGAAGAGTATTTATGAAGTTCCACTTGCACTTGAAGAACAAAATTTTGCGGATGTTGTACTCAAACTGTTGCAAGTTCCGACAAGAGAAGCCGATTTAACAAACTGGAAAGATTTGGTTGATAAAATTAATCACCCGCAAGGTTCAATCAAGATTGCGATAGCAGGTAAATATACGAAACTTTCTGACGCTTATATTTCTGTTGTAGAATCAATCAAGCATGCCGGCTATGCTGATAACGTCAAAACAGAAATCAAATGGATTAATTCAGAGGAGTGTTTGGACGAAAAACAGTGCAAAGAATTGATGAAAGACGTTGACGGTGTAATCGTTCCGGGCGGATTTGGAATTCGTGGCATAGAAGGCAAACTTAACGTAATAAAATACGCAAGAGAAAATAATGTTCCGTTTTTAGGAATTTGTCTTGGTATGCAATGTGCCGTAATCGAATACGCACGCCACGTTGCAGGGATTAATGGAGCTAATTCGACAGAGTTTGACGAAAATGCAGCCGCTCCGGTTATCGACTTAATGTTGGAACAAAAGAATGTCAAAGGGTATGGCGGCACAATGCGTCTTGGAGCTTACGACTGCCATATCAAAAAAGGCACAAAAGCTCACGAAGTTTATGGAGCAAACAAGAATTCCGAACGTCACAGACACAGGTACGAAGTCAACACAGAATATATTGAAGCTCTGAAAAAAGCAGGACTGGTATTTTCCGGCATGTCACCTGACGGTATGCTGTCAGAAATCGTCGAGCTTCCGGATTTAGATTGGTTTGTTGCATGCCAGTTCCATCCGGAGTTCAAATCTCGTCCGGAAAGACCGCACCCGCTATTCAAAGGACTTATTGACGCTGTTGTAAGACAAAAAGACTTATCTTAGTCTTAAAAATGCTTCGACTTTTGCTCTAATTGAGTTTGAAGCATAATCGTCAATATCGATATAAAGTCCGTTATATTTGTCTGCCAAATATTTAGCAAGCTGAGATTTGGCACAGAATGCTTGTGCGTAAAATACCGTCGGAACATTTTCTTCTACATACATTTCCAAGTCCAAATCCGCAGGAGTACCGGCTTCTACACAACGAGTCCAGCCGTATACGTGCGTTGTATCCGGAAATAGCTTCAAAATCTCCAAATCATTTGGCGGAACTCCCCAAAAACCAAATTGTGCAGGAACCTGAATTAAATCGTCGTGATTTTTCGGTTCAACTATATCCGCAGTTATCATCGTAATTTTGTCATACAATGGCAAATTACTTGTGCTGATTTTTAATTCTCGCTTAGGTTCAAGCTTCTCATATATCGTCGGAATTACGTTAAAACCCATATCTGCTAGAATTTTTGAAGCAAACCAACCGCTATCACATTTATCCTTACCAATTGGTGCTAAAATTAAATCCGGTTTCAGATAAACGGTATTATCAATAATATTACGAATAATTTTACAATAAGACTCCGGCAAAATATTTGTCTTTGGATAATTAAAATCAATATCCAAATCAATCCATTGGGCGTTCGGATAATTTGCCTTAGTCTTTTCTATTATATCAGGGGCGGGATAACCCCAAAAACCGATTTTTGTTATACTATTCATAAACTAATAATACAATAAATGGAGCTGTTTGAAAATGGAAACTAAAAATGGTAGAATAATTTTACGAGATGAGGAGGCACCAATGGAAGAAAATATTCAAATCAAAGAAGTAAATGGCGTTGATATTGTTCAATATCAGCCAAGAGGAGTTTGCAGTAAATTAATGCAATTAAAAATTAAAAATAACATCCTTGAAAGTGCAGAATTTGTAGGCGGCTGTAACGGCAACCTTTCCGGCATCGGAGTTTTAGTAAAAGGAATGGATATCCATGACGTTGAGCAAAAATTAAGAGGAATTCCTTGCGGAAGCCGTCCGACAAGTTGCCCAGACCAATTATCAAAAGCAATTGAAGCTTATTTGAAGGCTAAAAGCGAAGTTAAAGTTTAGTATAGTTAATTTGCGTACACACCAAAGAATTTGAAGGAAGAGAATGAAAAAAGTAACATTAATTAAGGGCGATGGGATTGGACCGGAAATAACAGATTCCGTTATTAAAATTATAAACGCAGCAGGAGTTGCAATTGATTGGGATATCCAAACGGCAGGTGCAGACTTAATTGAAACGGAAGGCACACCGCTACCCGAGCGAGTTCTCGACTCAGTTAAACAAAACAAGGTTGCACTAAAATCACCGGTTACAACACCTATCGGAAAAGGATTTCGCTCTGTTAATGTTCAACTTCGCAAAGAATTGGATTTGTACGCAAATTTAAGACCTTGCTATAATTTACCGAATGTAAAAACCCGCTACGACAAAGTCGATATCGTTGTAGTTAGAGAAAATACCGAAGATTTGTACGCAGGTATTGAGCGTCAAGTCGATGTAAATACTGCAGAAAGCATCAAAATTATTACCAGAAAAGCTTCTGAAAGAATTGCAAAATTTGCATTTGATTATGCTGTAAATAACAATCGAAAAGAAGTCTGCGTTGTAACAAAAGCTAATATCTGCAAGCTCTCTGACGGTCTGTTTTTGGAATGTGCAAGAAAAATAGCTCAATTATATCCGCAAATCGGATTTCGTGAAATATTAGTCGATAATTGCTGCATGCAGCTTGTCCAAAA
>CAKVIM010000025.1 GCA_934754775.1 uncultured Candidatus Melainabacteria bacterium
GTCATATAGGCAGTTTGCATATTCACCCTATAAATATTTTTCAGGCGGTACATTGAGCCGAGTTGAACTTTTTCTGCATTACCTTCTGTATCAACAACAATCTGCTCGCCCCACCAACCACGTTTTTGGAGTAGAGGTTTCAAGTTTTTCTGAAATTCGTGGAAAGTTTTGCCTTCTGATAGTGATTTATCCAAAGCATCACGAATATCGTTAAGAACTTTTGTGTTCATAGCTTTAGCAACAGTAAAACTCTTTTTGTGAGCATCTTGCCAAATTTCGTACCAATCCCAACTTGTTACGTTCTTTTTATTTCTGAAATATTTTATTGCAAGGGCAGGTTGTAGTTTAAATAATGATTTAAGTTCTATCATCAGTATTTAACTCCGATAAAATCAAGGACTTTGCCGCAACCTAATTTATAAATGCAATAATCATATTGTATTGGGTGAGATTTTTTCATTTTTTCGAATTTGTTCGGAGATTTTTCGCATTGAATACCAAACATACAAAACATACATCCTGTGCGGTTCACTCCTGTTGTATACCATTTACCTTTTTTGTCTTGCAGAATTTCACCGTAAACGGAACAGTATGGAATATTCTTTTCCTTTATGTATTGAAGCACATCTTGTTCAGTCCAAAATCCCATTGGTGTTGAAGATGGACGTTTTGTGTCAAATGCATTACAACCGTGTTTTAAGTATTCTTGTTTTCTAAGGTTGCTTTCCACTGCCATTGTTGCTATAAAGGGTTTTAGGTTGTTTTCTTTTTCAAACTTGAATGACGGTTCTTTTTTCATAATTTTGCAACACTTGTTTGAGATTTTTATATCGCTCTCTAGCAAAAACTTCCATTTTGATAAATCATACCTTGAACCGTATTTTTTCACGTATTCGCTGTTAGAATCAAATTTTTTGGCGGTGTATCCGTTTGGTTTTTTGCGGTTATCTTCAATTACTCCTGCGACTTCTTTGCTGATTACAGGATATCCGTATTTTTCGATTACTTGGTGAAAGGGTGTTTTGGGGCGAAGGATTTTTATGTTTTCTATTGATTTTACAAATTGTCGTACTTCAGGATATTCTAAACCTGTATCGACAAAAACAGCTAAAACATTCGGATAAAGACTTCTTACAATATCCAATAATACGGTAGAATCTTTGCCACCTGAAAAGGACACATATACTTGTCCGTCAAAATATTCGTAAAATTCTCGGATTCTTCTTTTTGTTAATTCTATTTTCAGATTTAGCGGAAGATTTTGTCTTTGTTTAAGAAAATTCTTTTTTAGTGCTAATTCTTCAAGGGTAAGTTTATTCATCTAATCCATCGTTCCTTCCCTGTAACTCACAAAGAAACAAAGCCTTTTGGAGCGATTCTTCAAACTTTTTGCTTTTTAGATTTTTGTCTGTTAATAGTTCGTAGGCTTCTTCGTAGCTTTCGCAACTTTCAAGTAATGAAATTAGAGGTGAAATCATTTTTTGAGATTGTTCATTTAATTTGGTTTCTGATATGAAATTAAAAAGATTTTCAATTTGTTTTTGCCCAACGATGGTTGGTTCATCTTCTTTAAACTCTTTGAAGTTAGGATTTAGAGGTAAAATATCTTCTCTAATTTCAAAGTCATCATCTTCTAAACCATAATTTTTAATAAAATATTCTTTTGAAAATTTGACTCCTGTTTCAGAAAGAATTTTATCTCTTTGAGCAAGTGTCAAATCAACATCTTCAGGTGCGAACATTTCAAAAACAGGAACATCTGCATTTGAAAAGTTAATTTCATAAATCCAAGCTATCAGTTGGTTTATGACACTTTCAACAAGTTTTTTATCTGAATCAATAATATCTTGTCTTACTGCCATGTGAGTGTTAGCTGCTGCATAACTTCCAGTTGAGCCGATTTCGGTCGTTAGAGTTTGACCTAAAATCGCTTTTGAAATTTCAGCATTCATTTTGTCGATTAATTTTTCGTAAATTTCGGCAGATGAGGATTTACTTGCTTCTTGGATTTCAACCGATGAATCATCTGGAATAACTGCGATTGCATCCTGCACCATTTCTTCAAGCATATCGGCTAAAGTGTTTGTTTCTTCTTTTGTTGCTCCACGTGGGTGTTTACCTATCAGGTGTGGCATTCCATATTTTTCTGTGAATACAACCCAAAATTTCATTCCGCCTTTTTTAAAGGTTACATTCCAAAATACACGTGATAATGTTCTTTCACCGTATGGGTTGTTGTAACTCGGATTATTTTGAGCAAGAAGAAATTTTTTATTTGGTAATAATTCACCGTAGTAATTTTCTTTTGTTCTGAATTTCAGGTTGTTATCATCATCAAAGCAAAACCATTCAGGAGGTTTGGCAATAATTTTTGTCGGTAAAATATATCCTGATTTATTCTTTTTCCAAATAATTTCAAGCGGTTGAAAACCGTATAATGTTGCATCAAGAATATCATTTATGAGTTTGTGAATATCTAAAGATTTTAATAATTTAAAAATATTTTCGGTATTTTCGTCTTTATCAACTCCACGATTTATATCCCAATCAAGCGATAGCACACCTGCTTTTCTTGATTGAACGCAAGCAAAAACGTGAGGATCGCACATCAGTTCCTTATAAATCCTCATATCCTTACCTTGTTTTCTAAGCACAATATCTGGATCCGGCAAAATATTTGCTAAAGAATAAAAATTTAATGCACGTTTACGAGTTGCAATTTCTTCTGTTATGCCTCGTTTTACAGAAGCTTTTTTGATTATTGATTCTTCCACGATTAAGCTCCTGTATTAGATTTGAATTTCTTTAAGATGTCTACGTTACCGACTTTGTAAATATTTTGCAGTACATCAATTTCAAAAATCGGTACTTTGTTTACAATTAGTTTTGCGTAGGTTACAGCCATAGCGGTTTCGTAGTCGGCATTTTCTTGTGCTTTAATTGTGCCGAGGGGGAATTCTTTAAAGGTTCCGATGATAAAGGCTGTTGCCGGAACTTCTTCAATTTTGCCTGTACTTCCGTAGGTTTCGAGGTTAGCTCTGACTTGTAGCATTGAGGCGGTGAAAGGATTTGAGCAGACTGTTAAAACTTGTGGGTAGAGTGCGTTCCATTTTATTTTGCATTCAAGTTTGTCAATTCCTGAAAAGAATTCGGCAGAGCCTACCATTCCCAATGCTTTATGCTCCGCCATTTTGTGCTTAATTTGCGGTAGTTGTACTTCTTCTGCTCGCCCCAAAAGATTTACGCCATTTAGGTAAACATTGGCGTTAGTTAATTTATTTATTTGAATGTTGGACATATATACTCCGTAAAAATTTGTTGATTGTTATTTTTTCAAAAGTCCGCATTGAGAGATTTCGACTTCTTCATAGTGGAGGAAAACGTATTCTTTGCTTATTGCTTGGATTAAGGGACATTTATATCTGTTTTTGCAAACCGAACACACATCATTTTCGTTTAAGAAAACTTCGATTTTGCCTTGGTTGTTTACTATTGCGTACATTTAAGACACTCCTAAATTTTTGAGCAAATCAATATCAATAAAGGACTCAAATGTAATGCGCTCGGCAGGTGTAGGTGGCATAAATTCGACATCAAAAACAATGTGACCGTTCGCTATTTCGGTTGTCGGATTCTTTTCTGTATTGAAGGTGCATTTACCGTCAATTAAAGCACCACGTCCGATTAGGGTTCGAATAAATTGATTTACTGTTTCGCAAATGGAATCAATTAAGCCGTTATCGATTGGGTAGTCGATAAATTGTAACATTGAATATTCAACAGATTCGTGGAGAATGTCAGCGGTTCTTCTAACGTTAATAAAATTAGTTGGGTCTGTGTTTGTCGGATAGGCTGCGGAGCGGTTTCCCCAAGTTCTCATACCTGAGCCGTAGGAATTAAAAATTGTCATAATTCCGGCTTCGTTCAGTTGATTAACTTCACTGGTTGAATCGTTAATCATAGAAGTCAATTGCCTTTCGATTCCAATTATTCCTTGAATTTCTGTATTGGATGGAGACCAGTGATAACCTTTTGATACGTCTTTTGCAGCGATTACTCCTGCAAGTCTTTGAGAGTATGGCTGTAATTTTATTGAATCTGAAGTTGAATCATATACTTTTACATGCGGATAGCATAAAATCAGACGTTCTGAGGATGTATTGAAATTAATCGTGCCTTCACTTCCACGTCCTTTTATTGCTTCTTGAACGGTAGTTCCAACAGGTGCGTCAACTATTCCTATTGCACGAATTTTGTTACAAATTCTATTTATTGCAACCGTAACTGAATTATCTTCACAATAGGTTGGTGCGATTATTGTTTTGGGGTAGTATCCGAATAATGAGTAACAATCTTCAAAAGCACTTAAACCTGTACGTTTGTAAGTTTCAGAATCGACTCCGCCGATAATATCAGACAATTTGACTTCATCGATTGAGTTGTGTTTTTGCGGATTATAGACGTTTACGGCTAAAACAATACCTGAGCCTTGGTCAAATATTGATTCTAAGGCTTGTGGGATAGTAAATCCGTCTTTAGGTTTGCCGAAATACTTAACGGCATCAATATCGCTTGTGATGAGGGTTGGTGTGTTTATTGTTCGATATTCTTCATCGACTTCGTCTATTGGCGCAGTTCCGACAAGACCGATTACAGCGGTTTTTACTGTCGAAATTGTTCTTGCGCCTTTTGTTATCTCAATGGTTTCAACACCATGTAAAAAGGATGCAGACATATTTTCTCCTTTAAGGGGTAAATCAGATTGGGGTAGGGATAAAGGGGTAAATTGAAAAAATTAATAATTTTGTATATTTTGAGTAGTTAAAGTGAAATTTATTCCGTATTGCCAAATTCCACCATTTTCAGATATGAAATAATCTTTTGTCGGTGTAAGTTTTGTGCATTCATCAGACTGAAAACCTGATAGTGATTGCCTTACTTTATCAATATATTCGTAAGCACCGTCATTAAAACGCAGATTTCTTGTAACTACTGTTATTGCAAATTCTTTTTTTGAATTTTGGGTAACAAAAGCAATAGCGTTAGTTTCTGAGTAATTTCCGCCTTGATAATGCACAAGTAACGCACCGATTGGGTGAAGTAAAATAAATTCTGAGGGTTTATCAGGAAATCCTTCAACTAAAACATCAGGGAAATCTTGTTTTAGTTTTAAAATAATAGAATTTTCTATGTTTCTAATATTCATTTAACTTCCGTTTTCCAAACAATTTATCTAAAATATTTTTATTTGTTTTGTATTCTTCCGCATTAAAATTGGAACTTTCGAGCAAATCATTTTCGGCTTGGAGAGTTATTACACCTTTTTGAATATCTCTTAGTGTTGAAATTGCATTATCGTAATTTTTTTGGATTACTTCCGGCATTTCGTTTCTCATACGGCGAGAATAGAGGCGGTAAATACTTAAATCAATTGCAAGAATCCGAAGCAAAGGAAAATGGGCATCAAGGGGTAGAGAGTATCTACCACGAAGATACCCATCAATGAGCGTAGAAGAATAAATAATGGCTTCTTCAACCACAACACGATTGACTTCTTCTTGCCCATTATCAGAAGAGAGCTGGATTAGAGTAGGGGTAGAGGTTTGAGTTTCAATATCTTCAATCGTGCAATAATCTGTCATTTCAATATCCTTGTTAAATCGTGTCTTGGATTATTCGGGTACCTATAGCCTTTCATTTCGTTTCAAAATTTCCTGACAGAAATTTTTACACTTCATCAGGCTATTTACTCTTACGGGTTAGTCTGCCTAACGGCAGCCGTCACCCTACCGAAAATCCGCTACTTTCCTATCAGAATTCGTATAATTT
Source organism: uncultured Candidatus Melainabacteria bacterium (assembly GCA_934754775.1). Taxonomy (GTDB): domain Bacteria; phylum Cyanobacteriota; class Vampirovibrionia; order Gastranaerophilales; family Gastranaerophilaceae; genus CAG-196. The sequence goes on from CAKVIM010000025.1 coordinate 5,830, forward strand.
GACCATCAGCTCCGTTATCTAAAGCATAGCCGTTTACGTTTGCAGAGCCGTCAGCTTTAATTGCCTTGCCGTTATCGTCAGATGTGATACTATCACCAACCGCAACAGTTCCACCTGCTTCTACGAGCAGAATTCCGAAAACTGATATTGGTAAATATTGGTCTTTTTCAGTATCTACATCAGAGATTCCAAAAGCTTTTGCGCCTGATTTACAGTATTTGCCGTCAAATCCGATAAATCTTTGTTGGACGATATCTTCGGCAGCTTTTATTGAATCAATTAGAAGTGGTTTATACAATTTATTCGCCATCATTTTCTCCTTGATTTTCATTTTGGTTTTCAGTTTGACTTTCATCTGATTTATCAGTTTCAGCCTTTTTTTGTTTTGAATTTTTGTTTTGTTGAGTTTTTGGAGTTTTTTCAGGAATCAATTCAACAAAATCTGCAAGCTTTTTGGCTTCGGCTTCCGTTAATTCTATAATATCGTTTGGTTTGCGTAATATTCCGTTATGCAGAATATTTGTGTGTTTGAGTTTGTATTTTTTAGTCATTCTTCACCAATCCTTGTTCTTCTCGAGTTAGTTGGGGATTAACTACATTTGAGATTAAATAGCCTGCTTCCGCACCAACTAAAAATGGGGTGTAAATGTCGGTTGCTCTAATGTATTTGACTTTGTTACCTTCTTTTGAGTATTCGTCAATATTTAGGGCATCTTTTTTACGGACGGTGTAAGCATAACTTGGGTCGTATTCTGTTCTTGATGAACCTAAATTTGGAACAAAGGCAAGAACAATATTGTCTTTCCAAATACGAACAAACTCACCTTTTTCGTTTGTAAAAATTGATTTACCGATAAAAATATTTTCGACTTCAAAAAATTCTTTCAGGTGTTCAAGGGTAATAATTTTGTTTGTATTATTTGAAATCAGACTTCTAAGGCTAACGTTTCTTTTTAATGCACGCCAAGCATCTTGACCTATAACCATTGTGTTTGGGTCTTGACCGATTTTCTTTGAGACTGCGTCTTTTGCGTCATCAACAACACCTTGGGGATCGGAGTCTTTGTGGTTAAAACAAGATGAGCCTGATAGAAGGATTTTGTTTTCGGTTGCGTAGCTGTTTATGTCTTGAGCTAAGTCGGCACAAGCTTTTTCGTGTTTTAGTTGTAGACCTTGAGTAACGACATTTGTTGCGTGGAGTTGGAGTCGGACTTTTTCGGCTTCTTGTTCTTCTCGGTAATCAATCGGATAGGATAAATCGTGTTCGGCAAGAGTTGCAGAATGTTTTTTGAATCCTTTGGGTGCGATTACGTTTGAATTAGCTCGGATTGCTCTTTCTGTATCGTAGATTTGAAAGGCTTCTTTGTTAAATTCAAAAATGTTTATTTGTTCTTTTTCTGAATAAATCGTGGGGAATAAATTTTGAGCAACGAATGCGTTGTTACTGTATCCACGAGCGACTTCAGACAAGTACGCATTTATGCGTAATTCTTCGAGTCTTCCCATTTTTGCTCCTATTCTTATCTTTGGGTAAAATTATTTTAATTTTTTTGTTTTTTTGTTTTTAAATGTTTAATTTCAGCAAAGCATCTCTAAATGAGATATTTTCTTTTTCTGAAAGAGCTTTAGCTTCCTTAAACACTTCAAGGCTATCCTCGTCAGCATTTGCAAACGGTTCAACACCATCTTTTTTGTGATTCGGCAGCTTGTCTTTTGTTGCGGTTTCTTTGAAATCGATTTGTTTAGGTAGAGTTTCAATGAATGATTTAAAATCAGCAACTACGGTTGAATCTTCGCCGAATTTTTGTACGCTATCCAATTCTTTTAAAACAGAGATTAAAACATTTTTGTTTGCAGGAACAAGGATACCTTTTTCAATTTGTTTGTTGATAAATTCTTCGTATTCCTTTTGTTTTATTGCAGATTTAATACTATCCAATTCTTTTTCGATAGCTTCTTTACCTTCCGCTTTTTCTTTAAAGTCGGCTACTTCATCATTCAAAGCAGAAATGCGTTCTTTCAAAGATTTAATAGTTTCCAATTTTTTATTGGATTCTTTAAAATTTTCTATTTGGGTTTCTAAATCTTTGATTTGATTTTTTAATGAATCAATATCTTCTAGTGTTTCATCGAATTCAAAAGTATCGGCTTCGGATTCCATAAATTTAATTTGTTCCAAGCCTTTAACTTGAGGTGTTGCGGCACCTAAAAAAGATACGGCTTTCAGGTATGCACCTTTGCCTTCAAGGTTTCTATATAATTCAACAGAAACTTTTTTGTATTTACCGCTGTTAACATCTTGCTCAAATTCGGCAGGAATATCTTTAAATGCTACTTTTAATATTTCACCATCGGCTTTTACATCTTCAACCCAACCGTATGCCGGACCTGATTGTTGGTGGTCGATTGTGATAGGTGCTTCGCAGAATGTTGGGTCGTAGTTTTTTGCGATTTGAGAAATTTCTTTTTTTGTGAATTTGCCTTGAGGGTAAACTCCGGCTCTAAAAACTTCAAAATATTTCATTTTTTTAGCTCCATTTTTTTGTGTTGTTGGTAAGTATTCTAACTATAACCTGTGTTAGATGCGGTTCTCAAATGTTCAAAACAAAATTTTTAGCATTGAATTTTTCAATGTAAAAAATTTTGCATTGTTCATTTGAAACGGTGGTTGAACAAAGTTAGACTGAGGATATCTCAAGTGCTTTTAAAAGCATTTGAGATAAAACGAACTTTTATATTCTTAAATATTAGAATTATTTTGAAGAACTTTTTTTTAATGTCCTTTTCTTTCTCTTTTGTTGCGAAAGAAAAGAGAAAGAAAAGAACGAAAAGAAAGAGAAAACACGCTATTGCTTCCTACGCTCTTACGAGCGTGGATTGAATGGATGTAGCAAGCAGAGCTTGCACTCTTGCGCTCGCTAAAAAACGCTCGCGGTGCTAAAGATGTTCGATTTAGTTTTGTTTTATTACAAATTTATTCTAACCTTATTCATTTACAAATCTCCCCTACCCTCTAAGAAGGTTGCAATGCTTGAATTTACAAGCCTCTTGCAACCGACTTTCTTTCTCAAAAACAAAAAGGACAATAATATGGAAATACTTGACCAACTTCAACCGCTATTAGAAAATATCGGTTTTCCTGCGCTCATATTTGCAATTTGGTACATTTATCACCAATCACAAGTAAAAGCGTTTGAAAAAATTATTCAAAACAATTTTGAAATACTAAAAGACCTTCTTGAAACCAACCAATTTCATGCTGCACTACTTTCAAGAATTGAAAGCAAAATCGACAACAACCTTTGGTGTCCTCTTCTAAAAAAGGAGGTTAACTAGATGAATATCGAAAGACTGCAATTAAAAGGGCTTTTGGCTGAATCAAAAAAGACATATCGAGCATTAGATACAGAAGCATCAGGATTAATTCTTCTGCTGCGTTCGCTTTTGAATCCCTACGAGGCAATTGTTTTACTTGATATGGATAAAATCGTATCAATCACAAGCCGTTTAAATACCGTTCAAACTGAGATGAAAAACTATGCCGAAAAAATTAAAAAATTGGAGGCAGAATTTGAATAGCAAAAAAGAAGAATTTTTGACGGAAGCAGAAAGGCTGTTTGTATACGAATATCTTCCAGCTGATGCGATAGCAAAACAATTAAATCTCAATCGAAAAACAATCAACAATTGGCGTGCAGAATACGAATGGGACAAAAAGCGAGCATCATTTCTGAAATCAAAAACATCTTTTCACGAGGAATTATTTGAATTCGCAAGAAAAATTATGCGTGAAATTTCAGCCGATATTGATGCCGGAGAAAAAATCGACCCTGCAAGATTAAACGCACTTTGCAGATTTGTGCCGTTATTTGGAACATCAAAAAAATACGAAGATACAATCGCACAAAAAGAGAAAACAGAGATTAAGCGAGGTTTAACACCTGAATTAATTGCACAAATCGAAGAAGAAGTATTGGGAATTACCCCAAATGACAACCAAAATGAAGAAAACTAAATTTTTCTTACCGTATCAAATGCGGTGGTTAAATGATAATTCAAAAGTAAAAATCTGGGAAAAGTCCAGAAGAATAGGAGCAACGTATGTTCAAAGTTATGAAGATGTAAGAGATTGTGTAAAGCGGATTGTACCTGCTGTTTGGTTTTCTTCTGCCGATGAATCTGCCGCTCGTGAGTATATTGATTACTGTAAACAATGGGCTACTTTGTTTAATATTGCCGCAAAGGATTTAGGCGAACAGGTTTTGGACAAAGAAAAAGATATCAAAGCGTATGTTATTCAGTTTTCAAACGGAACTAAAATTCACGCATTATCTTCAAACCCTAAAGGTTTTCGTTCTAAAGGCGGAAAAGTTGTTCTTGATGAATTTGCATTCCACAACAATCCTGCCGAACTTTGGAAAGCTGCACGACCTTGTATCACTTGGGGATATCCATTAAGGATTCTTTCTACCCATAACGGTCAAAGTTGTCTTTATTACAAATTTTTAGACCAAGTTGAGAGAGGCAAATTAAAATGGAGTCACCACAAAACACCGATTCAACTTGCAGTAGCCGAAGGTTTGGTTGATAAAATTTTTGGACGAAAAACAACCAAAGCAGAACAGGAAGAATGGCTTGAAGAAGAACGCAAAAACTGTTTTGACGAGTACACTTGGTTACAAGAATATTGCTGTGTCGCAATAGACGAAGCCTGTGCTTTTTTGCCATATGAACTTATCACACCTTGTGAGATGACAGATATTTTAAAATCACTTGAAACAATAAAAGGTGATTTGTACGTAGGAGTTGATATCGGCAGAAGGAAAGATTTGACTGTAATTTGGTGTTTGGAAAGATTTGAGAATTCTAAATACACAAGAAAAGTTAAAGTCTTGGAAAAGACTCCGTTTCATATTCAATACGAAATAATTTCTGCAATATTAAGACATCCGAAATTAAGACGTTGTTGTATTGATAGTACAGGTATTGGAATGCAACTGGCTGAAACTGCACAAAAAGATTTCGGCAAATACCTAGTCGAAATGGTTATGTTCACCAACAAATCCAAAGAAGAAATGGCATACAATTTGAGGACAAATTTTGAAGATAAATCGGTATTTATCCCAAACGACCACGATATTCGAGAGGATTTGCACTCAATTAGAAGAATTGCAACCAAAGCAGGAAATATACGTTTTGATGCAGACTCATCCGAAGTAAACGGTCACGCAGACAGATTTTGGGCATTAGCACTTGCTCTTATTGCCTGTTCAGTTCCGTATTCATCGGTCGACATTACAACTCGAAAAAAATATGAAACACTCAAGATGACAGAGAATTTTTAAAATCGATTTTAAGACCTGTAAAAATATATTGAATGATAATTTATACCAATCAAGACCGTAAAATTCAATAGAAAGGTTTTTGAACACTTTTTGAACGGTATGTGGTAGCAACTAAAATACTAAAAATTTATTAGGAGAAAAAATATGACAAAAGAACTTACACTTCCGTCAGGTAAAATTGCAATGATTAAAAAAGGCAAAGGGATTGATTTATTGAATGCTCAAAAGAATTCCAATTCATCAGAAGAAATTCCATACGCTTTAATTGCACAACTAACGGAAATTGATGGTCAAAGTATCGTGTATGAAGATGTTTTAGAAATGGATTTGGAGGATGTTTTAGCTATCCAAAGTGAAATTACAGGTGGCTCAAAAAAGGAAGCAACCTCCCTGACAGCCAAACAATAATTTATTTGTGCAAAATTACAGGTTGGCAATATTCGGAGCTTGCTCAGATGCCAATTGATGATTTGATTTATTGGTGCAGGCAAGCGATTAAATACGGAATAAAAAGTCGAAACACATTGGAACAGGACGAATGCTAGACGAAGCAATGAAAGTATCATTAACCCTTGTAGCTTTTGATAAGATGTCAAAAGTTATTCGTGATGCCGTTCAAAAATCGAATGATGACTTTAATAAAATGCAAGCCAAAATTAAAGATACATCCGAAAAAATGGAAAAATTCGGTAAAACAGCTTCGCTTGTGGGTGGTGCTTTAGTCGGATTTGGTGCAGTTAACCTAAAAATGGCAGCTGATTTTGAAGCAGGTATGTCCAATGTTTCTACTTTGATTGATACAAATATCGAGAATTTTGGTGCTATGAAAGATGAAGTTTTAGAAATTGCAAAAAGAACGCCTGTGGCTTTAGAAGGTTTGACTTCTGCTTTGTATGATATTCGCTCTGCCGGAATTAGTGCTGATATGCAGTTTAAAGTTTTAGAACGTTCGGCACAATTAGGCTTAACAGGTTTAGGCTCGACTTCGGAAGCGGTTGACTTGGTAACATCATCTTTAAATGCTTTTCAACTGAAAGGTGAAAAAGCGGACAAAGTGTATGACACAATTTTCAAAACCGTTAAATATGGTAAAACTACAATTTCAGGAATTGCACAAGGTTTTGGTTCTGTTGCCGGAACAGTTGCAGCAGCAGGAATCGAGTTGGACGATTATTTAGCAGCCGTTGCAGCACTAACGACAACAGGTCAACCTGCCGCTCAAGCACACCACCAATTGAAAGCAGCTATTGCAGGTATGACTCGAGAGTCTGAAGATTCTGCAAAAGTTTTTAATTCATTAGGAGTTAAAAGTTTTAAAGAATTAATCCAAAAATCAGGCGGTATGGTTAATGCGTTTAAAGCAATTACAGATAAAGTAAACGGTAATGATTCTGCAATTTTAGGATTATTCGGTTCTACTATGGCATACAACGCTGTTTTAGGTTTAACAACAAAACAAAGCCAAAGCTATATCGATACACTCCAATCTATGAGATACGGCGTTTCATTGATTGACGAAGGATATCAAAAACAATACAATACTGAACACGCAAGACTTCAGAGAATGAAAAACCTTACTCAAACGATTGGAATTGAACTCGGAGAAGCTATATCGCCATTATTTAGCAAACTTTTGGATTTTACTGAATACGGGATTAATCTGTTCGGTAAATTATCACCTCAAGCAAAAAGCTTTTTTGCGATATCTCTAGTTGGTTTTGGTGCTATTGCTTCAACCGTTGGAGTCGCAAGTTTGATGGGAAGTAAACTTTTAGGATTTTATGGCGATTTTTTGAATAATGCAAGAAAATTGACTCCTGTACTTATTCAAAATTCTGCAAATCTTCTAAAATTCTTCGGCTTAACTTCTACTGCTCAAACTTTCACGCTTGGTGCATTATTTAGTGATATTAAAAGAATTGATACAGAATTAAGATATGGAATCGTGAATAGTTTTAAAACACTTCCTGCAAATATTACAGAATCAACGGTGGCTTTAAAAAATTGGGTAGTTACTTCAGCTAAAGCCGTTCCATCAATGTTTATTAACGGTTTAAATAATTTAAAAACTGCATTTTTAAATATTCCAAATCTGATAAAGAATGCAATCGTATCTTTTAGAGCGTTTTCTTTAACCCTTCTAACTTCACCAATCGGTTGGATAGCCTTAGCAATCGGAACAGCAGCACTATTAATCTACAAATATTGGAAACCGATAAGCGGATTTTTTAAAGGAATGTGGCAAGGTTTGGTTGATGGTTTACAACCTGTTTTATCGATATTCAAGCGAATGGGTGAAGCGATAAATCCTGTTTTTGCACCGATAAAAGCTTTAATCAATTGGTTTAAACAAATAATCAAGCCTGTTGATGATGTTGGCGGAGCTGCCGAAAATATGGGTGTCCGATTTGGTAAAGCAATTGCAAGTATTATTGTTAAAGTAACTCAATTTGTTTCAAAAATATTTGAATGCGGATTAAAAATTCCGACAATGATAGCAAACGGAATAATGTCAGGTGTTGGAAAAGTCTCGGATGCAATAAAAAAAGTTACTCAAACCATCAGAGATTTTTTACCGCACTCACCTGCCAAAACCGGTCCGTTAAAAGATTTAAACAAAGTAAAAATTATTGAAACGGTAGCTCAAACGATAAAGCCTGCACCGATAGTTTCAGCTATGAACAAAACTCTCGGAGTGTTTAATACAGGATTTAAGGCAAATGTTCCGAATTCAAATTTTGTAACACAAAATCATTCTGCCCCTGTTACAATCCACTACAATCCGATTATTACTTTATCAGGAACTGCATCAAAAGAAGATTTTGCACAAATGTTAAAGCAACACAAAGATGAGATTTTGAGGATTTTCAAGCAAGAAAACGAACGCAGATTGAGAATGGCTTACTAAACAAGGATTAAAAAATGTTTGCACAACTTGGTGACATTAAATTTGAATTAATAACTTACTTTAACGGTTTAACAGAAGCGGTTTCATACAATTACGCTGAACATGAGCGGATTGAAAACAAATCAGTTTTACAGTTTATGGGTAAAAATTTGTTACAGGAAAATTTGAAATTAAATTTCCACAAGAATTTTTGTGAGCCGGAAAAAGAATTGAAAAAACTTACTGAAGTAGCTGACAAAGCAAAACCGCTCAAATTTATCAAGGGTAATGGTGAATATGTAGGAGTTTTTGTTATTGAAGAAATCACAAAAACAACCGAGCAAGCTTCAGCGCAAGGTGATTTGATTTCAATTCAGGTAGAAATCAGGTTAAAGGAATATACAGGAAAAATTGATGAAGAGGACAAAAGTCAAGACAAAGGATTTAAGCGTAAATGACGGAATTTTATTCATACATTACTGTTGATGGTGACAGGTGGGACAAAATTTCAAACAAATTCTACAAAACACCGAAATTGTATGAGCAAATAATAAAAGCCAATCCTGAAGTAAAAAGAACACCAGTTTTACCGAGTGGAATAAAATTAAACATTCCAATAATTGAAGAAAATCAAACTATACAATTTGAACTTCTACCTTGGAAGAAATAACCCCAAAAAACGTTTGTACTTTGAAAATTAAATAATTACTGAATTTGCTGTTTAGTGTATAATCTATGTATGATTAATTCCGAGGAACTTAAGAAATTTATACCTACATATAGTTTGGATAGAATAGAATCTTTTATTTATTCTTCTGATGACACTATTGATGATATTATTGAACGATATCAGGATAATATAAAAATATCTCAGGCGTTATATCCTGAATTGGCAACATTGGAAGTGATACTCAGAAATTCTATTAATGCTGCGCTATGTAAACATATTTCTGAAACTTGGTTAGAAGATGAGATTGCTAATAATACTTTATTAGAAGAAAATGATTACAATTTATTAATTAGTGCATATAACACAACTAAAAAAGAATGTTTATCTAGCAAAAAAGAACTTACATCAGGCAGAGTAATTGCAAACCTGAATTTTGGTTTTTGGACTAATCTTTGTATGAAAAAGTACAACTCTAAAATTTGGAACAAAATATACTTTTTTAAAGGTATATTTGTTAATTACCCAAGTAAAACGCAAGCAATTGGTGTTATTTCTCAAAAATTATATGCAATAAGAAAATTAAGAAACAGAGTCTTTCATTACGAACAAATTTTTAGATATCCAAAGAAAACACTAAAATTGTATAACGAGATTTTAGAATTATTGTCATACTTACCAAAAGACAATCTAAATGTTATTCAAGACACATCCTCTTTTTTAGATTTATATAATCAACTTGCTATTAAAGCAAAATAAAGCAACAAAAAAACCTAGGCTTCTATGCATGCTAAGTGCAGGAAGAACTTCCTAGGTTACTCATTTATTATTATTTACGAAAAAGCACTATTTGTCAAGTGCATGGTGCTCTAATTCAGATTTAACAACATATTCAGTAATTATTTAATCCAATTTGAAAGATTAAATAATGCTAACTCCAATTTTTGAATTATTCTACGAGAAGAAAAATATCACCAAAGACGTATCACCGTATGTTACTTCAATCAGCTATACTGATGTTGAACATGGCGAATCGGACGAATTAGAAATCACGTTTGAAGATTCTGCTAAATTGTGGCAAGATGCGTGGCTTCCGACTAAAGGTGATTCCTTGCGTTTGTATCTCGGCTACAAAGATGAAAAACTTTTAAATTGCGGTTGTTTTGAAATTGACGAACTGGAATACAATGCTCCGCCTGATACTATTACCGTTAAAGGCTTGGCAACGGGTATTAAGAAACCGCTTCGACAAAAGAATTCAGTCGGATATGAAAACAAAACTTTAAAACAAATCGCTAAAGAAATCGCTGACAAGCACAATTTGACACTCGTTGGCGATATTGCAGATGTTAGAGTCGATAGAATCACCCAAAACAAAACCCAAGATTTAACTTTTCTGACAAAACTTGCGGAACAATATGGTTACATCTTCAAAATCGCAGAAAACAATCTTGTATTTTATAGCGTTCGCCAACTAAAAGATGCTAAAGCTATTCAAATCCTTTACAAAACCGATTTTTCTATGCTTTCATTCAGAGAAAAAACAAGCCAAAGATATAAATCAGTTGAGGTTTCGTATTTTGATCCCAAAAAGAAAAAGACACTCAAAGCAACTGTTCGGAATGAAAAAGTCGAAAAAGGTGATACATTAAAAATTACCGCAAGATGTTCGGATAAAAAACAAGCGATAATGAAAGCCAAAGCCGCACTTGGAACTGCTGACATAAAAATCGAAGGATATTTTGAAATAGTCGGAAATCCGAATTTAGTTGCAGGAGGTAATGTTGAGATAAAAGGTATCGGTCATTTTTCAGGAAAGTACCACATCACTCAGGCAAGACATATTCTTGATAGACTCAGAGGTTACAAAACCATTTGTGAGGTAACTTCATGTTGAGATTCGGTATTATTTCACAAATTAATCCGCAAACTGTTCAAGCACGAGTAAAATTTGGTGATGATGAGTCAACTTCTTTTTGGCTTCCGATTCTACAAACAAAAACAATGAAGGATAAATTTTATGCAATGCCTGATATTGGGGAACAAGTTGTTTGCCTAATGGACGAAAATTCAGAAGATGGAGTTGTTTTAGGTTCTATCTATTCGACTGAAGATACTCCTGTTATTACCACAGAAAAACAAATATCCCTCAATTTGGATAATAATTCGCTGATTAATATTGATAAAGAAACGAATACCTTGACTGTAGCATTTCAAAATATCAATTTAAACGGCAATATTAATCACAATGGAATACTGATTAACACAGACGGAATAAAATCAGATTCTGATATATCAGATAAAACCTCATCAATGCAAGAAATGCGAGATATTTACAACCAACATTCTCACACAGGAAATCAAGGAAATCCAACATCAAGTCCAAAGGAAACAATGTGACAAACCTAAACGAAATAACCTACATAGATTGGCAACCGAAAATAAACATAATAGGCTCAATTACCGAAGGTGCTGACGATATAAACCAATGTATCGCAATAATTTTGCTGACACGAAAAGGCTCAGTCCCTCATCGTCCGACTTTCGGTTCAAATTTATACAAATACATCGATTATCCGACCGATGAAGCAATACCTAATATAATCAGGGAGACTACGGATGCGATTGCTGAATGGGAAAGCAGAATTACCATTAAATCCGTTAGTTGTGAAGTAGATAACAGCAGAATTATTGTAAAAATTGAATGGACTTTGAACGACAACGGTTCAAGCGGATATACAGAGGTTATTGTATGACACAACTTCCTGAACCAAATTTTATCGAACGAAATCCTGATACTATCACAAATGAATGGATAAAATTATACGAAGAAAAGTCAGGCAAAACATTACAACCTGCTCAAATCGAAAGGTTAATGATTGATGTTGCAGCATATCGTGAAACAGTTTTACGAATAGATATCCAAGAAACGGCAAAACAAAATCTTCTAAGCTACGCAAATCTTGATAACCTTGAACACATTGGCGAACCTTTAGGAGTAACAAAACTTTTAGCTAAAGCCTCAATTACAACAATCAGGTTTTCAATCGATGAAACAGTTGATTTTGATATAATGATTCCTAAAGGTACTGAAATAGAAACCAAAGACGGGTTATTCATTTTTCAAACCGATGAAGAAGTGTTTTTACCGAGCGGAAGCTTATTCGTTGATGTTAAAGCTTCTTGTGAAACAAAAGGTGCAACTTCAAATAATTATACAATTGGGAGTATTAATAATTTACTTACTCCACTTGGTTTTATCACAGATGTCAGTAATATCTCAATTTCAAGTGGTGGCGTGGATGATGAGGACGCTGATAGTTTAAGAGAACGCATCCGACAAGCACCTGAAAAATTTTCTAATGCCGGAAGTCGTGGAGCATATCGTTATCACACATTATCTGCTCATCAATCAATAACAGATGTTGCGATTCTTTCACCGAGTGCAGGTGTCGTAAATATTTATCCGCTAACTGCAAGCGGTAACCCTTCAAAAGAAATTCTTGATTTGGTTCAGAATTATTTGAGTGACGATAAAATCCGACCACTTACAGATTTTGTCCAAGTTCTTTCTCCTGAAAAAATTGATTTTCAAATTGTTGCGACATTGTATCTGTTTAAAGATGCTGATAAAGATTCTGTTATTGCAACTATTGAGAAAAAACTCACAGAATACAAAACAACACTTTCTGCAAAGCTTGGAAAATCAGTCATTCAAACACAAATCATTGCCATTTTAAACAGCGTTTACGGAGTGTTTAAAGTCGAATTAAAAACTCCAAATGATATAGAAATCTCAGAATCTCAATGGGCAAATCTTACAAATTGGAACATATCAATTGGAGGATATGCCAATGAGTGATTTAGCACCAATAAATGACATTAACCTTCAAATTTTTGATGAAATTTGTGAAGAACGTTTCAAGAAATTAAATATAGAAGCGGTACTTGTAACAATTGTCGATAATGTTCCAACAAGTGCGTTACCTCATTTAGCCGAACAATATCACATTATGGGAAATGAAGGTTGGCTTCACGCATCAAGTGAATCAGAAAAACGAGCATTGATAAAA
>CAKVIM010000026.1 GCA_934754775.1 uncultured Candidatus Melainabacteria bacterium
ATTTACGAAGTTGTCAAGTTCAATTCTCTTAATGTATCCTTTTTGAGTTAACATGATTAAATTCAAATCATGTGAAAAATTACTTACAGGAACAACCGCAGTAATTCTTTCACCTTGTTCAATCGGAAGAACATTTACGATTGGAAGTCCTTTGGATTGTCTACCACCTTCTGGGAAGTCGTAAACATTCAAGCTGTAAACAATACCCTTAGAAGAGAAGAACAATACTTTATCGTGCATCATAGCTGTAAAGAAGTGTTGAATGTCATCATCTTCCTTAGTCTTAATACCAGCCTTACCACGTGTTGCACGATTTTGACGTTCAAATGTGTCAAGTGAAATTCTCTTTAGATATCCTTGGTGAGTGATAAATACAGCCATTGGAGTGTTTGGAGTCAAATCTTCAATAGTAACTTCGCCTTGTTCAGGAACAATTTGAGTCTTTCTATCATCGCCATATTTTTCTTTATCTTCAAGAAGTTCAGTTTTAATAATATCAAGAACTTTTTGTCTGTCAGCCAATATTGCTTCGTATTCTTGAATCTTTTTCAACAACTCATCATATTCGTTCTTAATCTTATCTTGTTCCAAACCTGTCAATCTTCTTAATTGCATTTCTAAGATTGCATTAGCTTGATCAACATCTAAACCGAATCTGCTCATCAAACCAACTCTAGCATCATCTGTTGTCTTAGATTTCTTGATAAGTTCGATAACTTCATCCAAAGAACCCAATGCAATCAACAAACCTGCCAAAATATGAGCTCTGATTTTTGCTTTTTTCAAGAAGTAAATAGTTCTTCTTGTAACAATTTCAACTCTGTGTTCTACGAATTCGTTTAGAACTTCATATAAGTTCAACAATCTAGGTTGTTTTCCGCAAAGTGTAACCATGTTTACACCGAATGTTGTAGCAAGTTGAGTAAACTTAAACAAGTTGTTCTTAACGACTTCCGGCTTAGCATCACGCTTGAGTTCAATAACGATACGCATACCTTCACGGTCTGATTCATCTCTCAAATCAGAAATGCCTGTAATTCTTTGTTCTTTAACCAAATCAGCAATCTTTTCAATTAACTGAGCTTTGTTTACCTGATATGGTATCTCAGTAACGATAATCGCTGTTCTTGTCTGACGTCCACCGCCACCAGGGATTTCCTCTATTGTAGCTACAGCAGACATCTTGATTGAACCACGCCCTGTTTCATAAGCTTGCTTAATATCGTTCAAACCGACGATTGTGGCTGCTGTCGGGAAGTCTGGTCCTTTAATGTATTCCATCAAACCTTCTACAGTAATTTGCGGGTTATCAATCAATGCGATTGTACCGTCAACAACTTCTCTCAAGTTGTGTGGCGGAATGTTTGTAGCCATACCAACAGCGATACCGGAAACGCCGTTCAATAAAAGCATTGGGAGTCTCACCGGCAATACAGAAGGTTCTTCTAATGAACCATCGAAGTTTGGTACAAAATCAACTGTTTCACAATCAATATCCGCTAACATTGATTGCGTAATCTTATGCATACGAGCCTCTGTATAACGCATTGCAGCGGCACTGTCTCCGTCGACAGAACCAAAGTTACCATGCCCGTCAACTACAAGATATCTTGTGTTAAAATCTTGTGCTAAACGAACAAGAGCTTCATATACAGAGCTATCACCGTGTGGGTGGTATTTACCAAGAACTTCACCTACAATACGAGCACACTTTTTAAATGGCTTATCCGGAGTCATTCCCAATTCATTCATAGCATACAAAATACGTCTGTGAACCGGTTTTAAGCCGTCTCTAACATCCGGAAGTGCACGACCTACAATTACACTCATCGCATAGTCGATATAACACTTTTTCATTTCTTCTCTAATATTAACCGGTACGATTTTACCGTCTGAAAACATATTTTGTTGAGCCAAAATCCTTCTCCTCTATCCTTTTTGTTTACAGGTGGAGTCCTCCAATCAGCAAGCGAATTCGCTTGACGCATCCCCTTATACTATCCATGTTAACACAAAAAAGAAGTGTGTAAAGCAAATTTGCATGTTTTGTTGTTTATATTATAGCGACAGTATATACCTTGTAACCCTTGTCGCTATACAGTTTTAAGCTTTGTAAATTATTGATTTTAAAAAGGCAATTTTTAGAAATTGAAAAACTTTATATATATGTAAGGAGCATTTCGGGATTAAACAATAAGTTAAAGTCAAAATAACGACAAGACTTAAAAGCAAATTTTATACTCTCTCTTAATATCCTCGTGTTTATTTAATGTTTGCCATTCTCTTTTGGCAAACTTTTTTTTTGTTTTATTCTACGCATCTTTACCACCAATAATATCTCGGTCTGTAGTAATAATAATCATATCTTCTCATCTGTTGGATATAATTTTGTTGTTGAATAAGTTGATTTTGCTCTTGCAAAAGACGCAATTGAGCTTCTCTTTGAGCACGTTCAATTCTGCGTTCTTGTTCCGCAACAAGCTCTTTATCCAGATTTTCTTCTGTTCGATTAAGTTCATTAAAACATGCAGCAAGGTTGTTTCCGCTGTATCTTGAAATGCAATCGTTCGCAGTAGAAAAGAAGTTGTCTTGTCTTTTATCCCAATACAAAACATCATCAGAAAGAAGTTTTTCGCTTTGCTGTTTAATTTTGTTCCAATCAGGCTTTTTGCAAAAAGATGTAATCTTTTTATATGCAGCATCAATCTTTTTCTGCTCCAAATCTGCAATATCTTCATCCAGAATCAAAACCATTGATAGCAAATTTTGACCAATGTAGATTTGTTTTGCTCGGTAAAAATTGATTAATTTTTCTGCATTATTTGTCGTAATATTTGCAACTCTCATATAATTCTGAGGGTTATAAGCGTCTGCTGTGACCAGATATCTTGCCGCTTTATAAGCTTTTGGGGCATCTTTTTTTATCGAATAGATTGTATAAAGCAGCTCTTGTGCTGAATAATAAGCTCCTGTTCCTTTCTTAACCTTAAGTGCGTATATTTCTGCCGTTTTAAAATCTTGCATGTAATAATAATTTTGTGCTATCTGAAATGCTGACCAGCAGTCAGTGCCTACATAAGGGGATAGATATTTATTAGAATTCATATAATCGCCGTTTTGCGAATACAAAACTCCGAGCCTGTAATCTTTAGCAAACGTAGAAAAATAATTCCCACTATCCAATTCTTTAAGTTTTATAGCGTATTCCAGAGCCTTTGGAAAATCTTTCTTGGCTGTATAAATCGGAATCAATCTTGCGACATTCGGGATAAAATCAGGTTTTAGTTTTTCTGCCTTGCTATATTTATGCTTAGCAAAATATTTTTCGTTCTTCAAAACACGCTTATATTCTGCTTTTTCGTCTTTCGGCACAACTGTTTGAGGCAAAAATTTGACATCAAGATTCTCTTGGTATTCATAATATTTTTCGCCTGAAGCTAAAGCCATGCCGGCAGAGATTAAAAACACAAACGCTAAGTTTAAAAATTTTATCATTTCACATCCAAAACTTCTTTATACGCTGATATACACTTGAGTGCAGTAGATTTTGGTATGCACTCAACATTATAAATTTCTGCCACGTGCCTTACATTATATGAAGCAGAAATTATTACAACCTTTGTACAATTATAACGATTAAATGTTCGAATTTGTTCAATCAGCCACTCACCCGCAAATTTTGGAGCATAATCATCTTCCATCTGCAAATCCGTTAGAATAATATCATAAGGTTTTGCTTGTAAAAGCAAATCATAAGCTTGTGTTGCACTTTCAGCTGTATCAATATCTACATCGTTACCAAAAAGTTCTGTTATAATTTCAGCGTTAAATTTTCTCCAACCTGCAACATCATCGACGATTAAAACATTTTTCATGCCCTTAAGACCTCTGCTCCGTCTAAATAAACAAATTCAGGATGAAAATTTTCGCCACAGTTTACAACAATAAGCACACGTAAGCATTTTTTCAGTGCATGTTCTACATTAAGTTCGTGGAAACACATCATTGCAACATCTTTCCATTTAAGGTTGATTCTTGCATATTTTGCAGGAAACTCAGCGTTCAAATCATCTGTCAGAGTAAATATGACATGTGATATCATACTTTGTTCAATCTTATTCTTTTCGACCATTGTTTTAAGCAGCTTTATTGTAGCAGCTCCAATCGCTTCAGTAGAATTTTCTTCAACCGTTATAGCACCTCTTATACCTTTTGATATCATAATTTGTCCTCACATAAATAAAATAACGCAGCTAACGTTGATGCTGTAAGAGCGTCACCCTTAGCTTCGCATTCTCTTAGCCACTCGCTCACTTTAGATTTTTCTATCAAAATCCTATCGACAATTACTCCGCCGTCATTAACAGGTTTTGTTTTAACCTCATAATTGTTAATGTAAGCAATTGCAACCGTAATCGTTTCAGAAACACAACCCGCAGAGCTTGCCATTTTCCTTGTTTTAATCTCAATTTTATCGGCAACTAACCCTGCTTCTTCCAAAAGTTCTGATTTAATTGCATCTTCTATCGTTTCGCCAAGTCTTTCATCTCCAACTAAGCCAGCCGGCAGACCAATACAATATTTTGCAATGTTTTCTGCTTGAAGTGGTGGACGTTCCTCTTTTAAGAAAAGTATTTTATCTCCTTCAATCAACGGTAAAATTACCACAACATCTTTAGCGTTCGGTCTGTGTGCATAAACCCACTCTTTGCCGGATTTTGAAGGTGTGCTTTTTAACTGCAAATATTTTGTATCATATAAAATCATTCTATTCTCCATACAGTAAATTAGCATTAGTTACGGCCGGAAGTTTTATCGTAAATTCCGTAAACTCGCCCTCTTCGCTTTCTACGCTAAGTTCTCCGCCATGAGCTTTGATTATTTGAAGAGCCAAATACAAACCTAAGCCGGTTCCTATTTTGCGGAATTTTTTTGCTGCCGAATAATATTTGTTAAAGATTTTGTTTATATCCGCCGGAGAAATTCCTGCACCATAATCTTTAACCTTTATAACAATATATTTTGGAACTTCACCAATTCTGATTTCAATCGGTGATTCAGCTTCACCGTAAGAAATTGCGTTCTGAATTAGATTTTTGACAACACGTTTCAATTGTATTCTATCAGCAATAACTCTTATATCACGAGGCAAAATAAATTTAAGCTTGTTTTTTGTTTTAAAAACAATAGGACTCATTTCCTCAATAATTTCTTCTATAAAGCTCTTTAGCATAATATTTTCTTTATAAAGCTTTATATTACCGTCTTTAACTTTATATGTTTCTAAAACAATCTGAACCAAATCCAAAAGCTCTTTATTAGAAGCTTGCATGTTTTTTAGAGCAATTTCTTGCTTTTCGGATACAGATCCAAAATTTTCGTTGAGGAAAAGTTCAAGCATGTTCGTTTCTGCAATAATCGGAACCTTCAAATCGTGTGTTAGAGTCGCAACAAAATCTTCTTTCAAACTCTCTAGCTCTCTTTGATTGGTTATATTCTTTATTATAATAATGTATCTCTTTTTCTTATCTTCCAGCTTAAGCTCCATTGTGCTTGCCGCAAAATTGGAAGCTTTATCGGCTTTTATAAAAATATCATCATCTTTAAGATTTTCGATTTTTTTGTTTTGCGGAAGCAGAATAAAATCTGAAAGGCATGCCCCAATAAGTTCTGAACCTTTAATGTCAAACCACTCGCTAATTTTTGAGGTTGCTCTTAATATATTATAATCCCCATCAATAACAATAAGCCCGTCTGAAAGAGAGTTAATAACAGCTTCAAGGAACTTGTTTTGCTTATGCAACTCACTTTGGTATTCGACAATCATTTTTTCTCTGTCGTACAAAGTTTCAATCATTCGGTTTAGGCTTTCAGCAAGCGGAGCTGAGCTTGGTAAATCCATTTTCTCGATTTTTTTTGACAAATCGCCGTATCTTACGGAATTAACAGTTTTTGTAATAACTCCCAAATAGTCGTCAACTCTTGTCCATTTCTTTTTAGTTTTTTGAACAATTACGAATAAAGCAATAAGTGTTACAAGAATTAACAAATTAAAAATATGCATCAATAACGCACCATTCTCCTGTATAAACTCGATTATTAAATCCATAAGCATGCAAACTTGTCCTATTTCAAAATTTTATGGTACAATTATAACAGAAAACTCTTTATCTTGGGAATATGTTAAGCTTGGATAAGGATATAGCGAGGAGTAAAAGGGTTGGCATCACTGAATAATATTAGTAAATTTATGTTGGGAGCGTTCTGTTGGATTAGCTCTCTACAATGCTATGCTGCAGATAGATTTGATGTGCTGCCTGATTTGCCGGAACCGCTTGCAAATGCTGCTCAAGCATCTTCTGTTTCAACAACTGATGCCGGAAACAGCTTGGCAACAAATTCAATCGGGCAAGAACCTAATCTTGTTTCTATCGTATTCTCATTGATTTTTGTAGTTTTATTAATCTATGCAACCGGTATAATTTACGCAAAATTAAATAAACTTGGCTTAACAACTCTTAAAAAACAAATGGGTGAACATGAAGGGGTCAATGTTATTTCTACTACAAACCTTGGTTGCAACAGAACTTTGCATGTTGTAGAACTTGACGGAAAACGCATGCTTATTGGTGCCTCTCAGAACTCAATACATTTAATCAAAGATTTAGGGAATTATCCGCCTTGCGAAATTGAAGAAGGTGAGTTTTCAAAAATCGAAATCCCAAATATTAGAATACCAAAAATTGAGATTCCAAAGATTGAAATTCCGGGGTTCACAAAAGTTGTTTCTAAAGCTAAACAAGAACCGGAAGAAGAGGTTGCTGAAGAAAAAACAGAACAAGAAAACGATGGATTTGAAATTTCTGAAATATATGAACAAGAAAATCCGGACGGTATTATTGATAAATTATTCCATACAGAAACCGAAGAGCCTGTTCAAGAAGAAGAGAACGAGCATAAAGTTGATCCGGATGAGTTTGCATTGTATAAAAAATATTTGAGTTAATGGAGTCTTAAAATAAGATGAAGTGTGTGAAGATTGCTAACAAAGTTGTAGGTGACGGTTACCCTTGCTTTATTATTGCCGAAATCGGAATTAATCATAACGGTTCAGTCGGACTTGCTAAAAAAATGATTGATATTGCGGTAACAACAGGGTGTGACGCCGTAAAATTTCAAAAGAGAACTGTTGATGTAGTTTATACAAAAGAAGAACTTGCAAAAGAACGTAAAAGTGTTTTCGGAAACACTAACGGCGATCTGAAGCGTGGGCTTGAATTCGGAGAAAAAGAATACAGAGAGATTGACAAATATTGTAAAGAAAAAGGTATTCTTTGGTTTGCATCTTGTTGGGATGAAGGCTCTGTTGATTTTATGGAAAAATTTGACATTCCGTGCTACAAGATAGCATCAGCATCTTTAACTGATGATAATTTGCTAAAGTATACAAAATCAAAAGGGAAGCCGATTTTGCTTTCTACCGGCATGAGTACTATGGAACAGATTCGTCATGCAGTTTCAATCTTGGGCGAAGATAATTTAGTAATCTTCCACTGCACATCAACTTATCCATCCAATGCCGATGAAACGAATTTGAGAGTTATAGAAAACTTCAAGAAAGAATTTGACTGCCCTATAGGATACTCGGGCCATGAAAGAGGTGTTACACCTTCAATTCTGGCGGCTGCTTTGGGTGCGAATTCTGTTGAACGCCATATCACAACTGACAGAACAAATTGGGGTTCTGATCAAGCTGCGAGCTTAGAAATGGCAGGGCTTTATCATATGGTAAGAGATATTCGCCAGATTCCGGAACTTCTTGGTGACGGGAAAAAGATTGTTTACCAAAGAGAATTGCCGATTATAGAAAAGTTGAGAAGAAAATAATGAGTATTAGTTTACCCGAGAGTATAAAATTTGTCATAACTGATTTTGACGGAATTGTCACTGATAACTGCGTCTATATTGATGCAGACGGGAAAATGACAAGAAAACTAAATTTTAAAGATGTCATGGCGTTTTCTATTTTGAGAAAAAACGGATACAGAATCGGGATAATCTCCGGAGAAAAGAATTCTGCAATTGATATTATTTCTAAGAAATTTAATGTAGAAGAAGTGCATCAAGGTATACGGATTAAGATTGATGTAATCAAATCCATTGTTGAAAGGTATAACTTGAAAGAGGACGAGTTTGTCTATATTGGGGATGATATCAATGATTATGACTCTTTAATGTATGCAAAATACCCGATTACGGTTCCGGATGCGGTTGAAAAAATAAAATCAATTGAAGGAATACAAGTCACAACAAAACGTGGCGGGGATGGTGCATTTAGAGAAATCGTTGACGCAATTGTAAAATAAAAAAAGTCCTAAATTTAATTTAGGA
The DNA here is from genome assembly GCA_934754775.1 of uncultured Candidatus Melainabacteria bacterium. GTDB lineage: Bacteria > Cyanobacteriota > Vampirovibrionia > Gastranaerophilales > Gastranaerophilaceae > CAG-196. Next base: position 8,392 of record CAKVIM010000026.1, read on the forward strand.
CTTTTTTTATTTTATGTAATCAGTTATTTATGGACGTGTTGCTTTGTCTAATTCTGTCATAAAGAATTCTTCAAACTTAGGCAAATTAGCTACGCCATAACCTCTTGCAGAAGCTCTAACAAGTTCCATGCTTACTAAATGAGATTTGTATGCTAAAATCTTTGATTTTTGCAATGCTGTTGGTTTTGTTCCGAATTTTCTTGCATAAGCTGCAGATTTTCTCAAATATTCCTGATATTCCTTTTTTCTGCTTGGCATAAGGCTAGTGAATGCGTCATCTAATTTTTTAGAAGCTTGTTGATATGTATAAGGGTCTTCACCATAAAAAGGTCGCATTGGACCTTGTGCCTGTTTGTCAAAGAGATCATGAAGCACTTCTTTATCATATTTATTACAAGTGTTTAATGCTTGTTCAACTTGTTGATTTCGATATTCTTTAGCATCAACACCAGACAATACCAATGCTAGATCATAACTTGCATTTTCCGGATCATTTTGATAATAATCTTTCAATTTCTCTGTATATCTAGGAATCATGTTTCGCATTCCAGTTAAATCTATCACATATTGCATATGAAGAGTCGCTCCGTACAATCCGTAATCTCCATAGTACGACGCTGCTATATGGTTATCCATATAAAGTTCAGGAGTAAACTTTTTCTTTAATTCTTCATTATCTGCAAATTCCTTAACGTCATCAGCGGTGCATGCAAGAATGTAAGCTCTTTCTAAGTCTTTGTTTCGTGTTGTAATCTTTTTCTTTGTTACAGCATAATCTATAACAGGAACCGTTTCTATTACTCTATTAATTTCTGCATCTGAGTATGGTGATTCCAACCCGATTGCACTCAAAGATTTTCTGTCAGTAGCGTTTGCGTTTGCACCCGTAGTCATAACTGCTGTAGTTGCAGCACCCATCATTGCTGCTCCGAGAAGGGTATTTCTTACAAATCTGTTCCCTATGATTGGTTTGATATTCATTTAACACACTCCTTTAAATTTAATAATATAATACATTTCCACTTGAGATATATCAATATTAAATCAAACAATGATATCTGCATATATATACCAATGGCTATTTTTTATTTTTTAGATTAAAAACTCTGAAAAAGCAGGTATAACTTGAAATATTCGTCTTTACAATTCGCAACATTATTAGAAATTAAATAAAAAAAATATCTTTTTTGATTAAATAAACGGAATATTGTATAATCGAATTTGACTGGAGAAACTGAAATGAATCTATATGAACTATCCGAAATAGCAGACAAGAGGTTTTCACACGGAGAAGATGTACCTCAAAATATTATAAATAGCGTTAAAGAGATTGTTGAAAATAAAGGGTTTATCGGACTTGCACAAATTAATCCGATAGCAGGAAATATAGAATACAACGCAAAAAAAATCGCCAAATACATTAAGTATGCAAACAATGTCGGGTTGGATTTGATTGCGTTTCCGGAATTAGCGTTAATGGGTTATCCGATAGAAGATACAATTGACAGACACCCTGTAATTGTAGAAGAAAATATCAAATGGCTTAAAGGGTTGGCTAAGCTTACTAAAAATACAATTGCACTCGTAGGTTTTGTAGAGCCTCGTACAAAAAGTGCAGAAGGCAAACGCTATTACAATTCTGTTGCAATTTTAAAGAACGGAAAGATTGACGGTATTGTTAGAAAATCATTGCTTCCTAACTATTCAGAATTTAATGATTACAGATACATAGAGCCATCTCCGATTGTCGGCGTCCAACCGGCTGATACATTAGGGCATTTTGACAAAGATAGCGTCAAAGAGGTTTCAAAACTTTATACAAAATACGGAATTTCAATCTGCGAAGATTGCTGGAACAACAAAGAATTTTTCGACAAAAACTTGTATGAAAAAGATCCTATTGAAGAGTTAGCAGAAGAAAGTCCTGAAATATTTATTAACTGTTCTGCTTCTCCTACAAGAGCAAAAAAAGAGCAGCTTAAGCACAACATGCTTTCATTCGTTGCAAAAAAATATAAGACTCCTATAGTTTACGTTAACCAAGTAGGGGCAATAGATAACAGCTCATTTGACGGCTCCAGCAGAGTATTTAATTCAAACGGCGAACTTATCGCAAGAGCAAAATCGTTTGAGGAACAGCTTCTTATTGTTAATCCGACTGAAAACATAGGGAAAATCTACCCTCTAACTAAAGGTTTGGAAAAATCATTAACAGAGCAGAAAATCTTTACTCTTGAATATGAATCTGATTTGGAAAGAACATACAAGACTATCATTCAAGGGATTAGAGATTATTTCAATAAATGCGGTTTCAAACGTGCCGTATTGGGTTTGTCCGGCGGATTAGATTCAACCGTTTGTGCAGTCTTATTAGCAGATGCAATAGGTAAAGAAAACGTCTTTGGCGTTTCTATGCCGTCACATATCACAAGCAAAGAAAGCAAGTCTGACGCCGAAAAACTTGCTCATAACTTAGGTATAAATTTTACGGAAGCTTCCATTCGTCCAATGATAGATACGACAACAGCGTGTCTGAATGATTTATTTAAAACCGTAGAATCAAAGTGGGACGGCAGATACAAAACTTCTTTCACTCCGGATAACATTCAAGCACGCTCAAGAGCAATGTTTCTCTGGGGCATTAGTAATGAATTTGCATCTTGCATTCCGATTGCAACTTCTGATAAATCAGAACTTTACATGGGATACGCAACAATAAACGGCGATATGTCAGGCGGATTTGCACCAATAGCGGATGTTCCAAAGACAAAATTATTCGCATTCGCTCGTTGGCTGAATAAAAATAGAGCCGAAAAAGATGCTATTCCGGAAGCAATTATTCTTAAAAAACCGGGAGCCGAACTCGCAATTGACCCAAAGACAGGAAAACCGCTTATTGCAGAAGATGCTTTAATGCCATATGAGTTTTTGGACGAAATAATTTGGCGTGTTGAAAACAAAAACGAAGGTTATCACGATTTGATTAATACAAGTTTTGTATACGAAAAACACAATCCGATTTCTATTGAACAAAAAACTGAATGGATAGACAAGTTTTTCCGCAGAATGTCTACAGCTCTTTATAAGTGGTCAATTTTGCCGCCGTCAGTAATCGTAGAATCTCGTTCAATTAACAAATACGATTACAGGCAACCGATTACATCCTCAAAAATCAACTACAAAGGAGTTGGGGACGAATACATCAATGCGGCTTTAGAAAACTAAATCACGTTAATAAATTTGTGAACTTGAGGTATTAGTCTGACTTTCGGGTAATACTGCAAGCATCGGTCAAGAACCTGTTGCATAAAATCTGAATCCACAGTCGGCACAATGCCTTCCATCATTGGTTGTAAAATCAGCTCAATATCATATTTTTTGCAAAGAGAGGACATTGCCAAAATCTCTTGTTCTGTGATTTCGGAATTGAATACTGCTTTTGCAAAGAGTTTTTTCTTAGACGCAATCCTAAAGAATTGGTCATGCTCTTTCCAAAACGGGTTCAAACCGGTAGCACAAGGGAGTTTTATATCAGCTGAAACATATGTAACATAATCAATTACTTCGCTAAGAGCTTCCGGCATGGTTCCATTTGTTTCAAGATAAACAGGAAGTGCTGATTTTTTTGCCAAATCCTTAATAAACTCCTTAAACAAAAGCGGCTCACCGCCAGTCAAAGAAACAGAATGGCAATCTTTGTGCGAGTCAATAATTTTCAAGACTTCTTCAAGAGTATAATCTTTTGCATCCAGAGCGTCAAACTCTGTATCGCAATAGCTGCAGTGCAAATTGCATCCGCAAAACCTTATAAACAATTGTTTATACCCTACATAAGGTCCCTCGCCTTGAATAGACGCAAATATTTCTTTAATTTTCATTATTCCCCGATTATATTTCTTCTCTAATGTTACCGCTAGAAAGTTCAGCCAATCTCTTGTACAAGCTAATTTCTTCGTTTGACAAATTTTTTGGAATCTGTATTTCTACAGTTACTATCATATCACCAAATTTACCGTTATGTTCAATTCCGCATCCGGCAAGTCTGATTTTTTGACCATTTTGGGTATTTGGAGATATCTTTAAAGAAACATTTCCTCTTAATGTGCTGACTCTAACTTCGCACCCCAAAACAGCTTCAAAAGGAGCAACGGGGATTGTTTTTAGAATGTTCAAGCCTTCGGTTTTGTAAGTTTTAGGCTCTTTGATGTGTATTGTTAAGTACAAATCCCCGTTCATACCGCCGTTTGTCCCTTTTTCGCCTTCTCCCGCTAATCTGATTTTGGAACTATCCTTCACACCTGCAGGAATTTTTACACTAAATCTTTTGTATGTAGAAGTTTCACCCTTCCCTTTGCAAGATGGGCATTTACCGCCGTTTACAAATTTTCTGCCCTTACAAATCGGACAAACTTGAGTTTGAAGCATATTAATCACTTTTACCGCACCATTAATAGCTTCAAACACAGAAATTTCTATATCTGAATAAATGTCATCGCCACGTTTTGGCGAAAAATCCTTTTTCTCTTTTTTGCTGAACAAATCTTCCCAACTAAAGTTCTTTTTGCTCTCGGTTTTAGTTTCCTTACGGGCAGTTGTTTTTTCGTTGTTTTTTGTTGCGGTAGATGATGATTTTGCATAAGAATAAAAACGTTTAGCCGTATCATAATCTGCTTTTCTTGTTTGGTTAGACAAAATTTCGTATGCTTCATTGATTTCTTTAAATCTTGCGATTACATCAGGAGAATCTCCCGCAACATCGGGGTGCCATTTTCTTGCAAGATGTCTATAAGCATTCTTAATCTCTTCAGAAGTACTATATTCAGAAATATTCAAAATTTTGTAATAATCTTTAGTCATACTCTAGGTTTAATGATAAGATTGAAAAAGTCAACGGTTCTAATCAGCAATATTGTTTACCTATTGAAAATCTTATGTAGAGGTGATATCATCTCTTTATGTTAAAAAAGTGTTTGTTATTTTTGATGTTATTTTCCGTCCTGCCAATCTGTGCAGGCGAATTAGAAAACGCTTTCAACAAGCGTGATAACGTATTTTTGTATTTATACACACCAAATTGCGGTTACTGCACAAAATTTACGCCTCGCTATAACAAGCTTTCAAAAATGTATGATAGCAAGTTTGCGTTCGTTAAAATTGATGCTTCTACAGATTATGGTATAACACTTGCAAGAAAATATCGTGCCGGCTTTGTACCTTATGTAATGCTGTTAAATAAGAACAAATCGCAGTTTGTATCACCGTCTTGTTTGTCGGATAATGTTTGTGTAGAAAACGCAATAAAGAAGTTTTAAGAAGAAAGGATATTGAGTATGAAAGGGATTGTATTAGCAGGCGGAGCAGGAACACGTTTATATCCGGCATCACAACCGATATCAAAGATTCTTCTTCCGATTTATGACAAACCTATGATTTATTATCCGCTTTCTACGCTTATGCTTGCGGGGATAAAAGATATCCTGATTATTACTAACGAAACTGACTACGATAACTTCATCAAACTTCTTGGTGATGGTTCACAATACGGGCTGAACCTTCAATACAGAATTCAATATGTTCAACGTGGTATCGCAGATGCATTTATTATTGCAGAAGACTTTATTGACAGTGATGATGTTGCTTTAATTCTTGGTGACAATATTTTCCACGGTCAAGGGTTCAAAACAATAATGAAGCACGCAATCAAAAGCAATTGCGGAGCTACTGTATTTGGTTATACCGTTAAAGACCCTGAAAGATTTGGTGTGGTCGAGTTTGACGAAAATAACAAAGCAATTTCTCTTGAAGAGAAACCGGCATGCCCAAAATCAAATTATGCAGTTACAGGACTTTATTTCTATGATAGCAAAGTCTGCGAATACGCAAAACAGCTTAAACCTTCTCAAAGAGGCGAACTCGAAATAACGGATTTGAACAAAATCTATCTGGCAAAAGGAAAACTAAACGTAGAAATCCTTGGTAGAGGTTTTGCTTGGCTTGATACCGGAACCCATGATTCTATGCTTCAAGCAAGTCTATTCGTTCAGACAATGGAACTTAACAAAGGCGTAAAAATCTCATGTCTTGAAGAGATTGCATTTAATCAAGGATTCATCTCCAAAGAAGAGCTTTTACATAAAATCGAAAAATACGGATTTAAAAACGATTACTACAACTACGTTCGCTATGTTATAGAGCATCCGGACTCTGTAGCTCTAAATGTTTAATGCAAAAGTAGTCTTGAATTAAGGTGCTTAATCTGGCGACGCATAGCTTCGGCCTTGTCGTTCAAATTCTCTTTCTTATAGATTTCCATTGCAATTTTGTAGTTCTCTTCTGCTCCGATTTTATACTCTGGATTGTCATAACCTGACATCAATTGCAACGTCTGTGCTAATAATACGTACGCCTCGGGCTTTTCCGGTTTAATCTTAACTGCTGCTTCAAAACACTCCTTAGAATCGATTATATGCCCCTCTATATGGTTCTTATACCCCTCTAAAATTTTCATCGGATAAGCAAACAAATTTTGGCGGTCAAAGATTTTTAGCTCAAGTAAAAAACAAATTTCCATCAAATCCTTTTCTGCATACATATCAGTGAACCTAAAATGAGAGATAAAGTATTTCGGAAACACAGACTCAATCTTTTTCATAATCTCGTTCTGCTTATCTTCTTGACCCGCCAAACCGTATATATTTGCTTCTTTTAGCAATTTTATCGGATTATCTTTGTCAAACATATCAATAATCCCAAGAAGCTTAAGCCCTTTTGCCAACTCATCAGCCGCAAGCACAATTGCAACTTCTTTGAATAAAAATTGTATTGTTTTATACTTATTAAACTCAAAAAGCTTGAAAATATAATCTTTCGCAACATCGTCTTTGCCCGAAAAAACAAAGGACAAAAATTTTATACGCTTAACATCAAAATTGTCCTCGTCCCAGCCCAAAATTTTGTCAGCGTCCTGAATAGCTTCGTAATAATTAGAAATCTCAAAATTCAAAAACAAGCGTTCATAATATGCCTGCTGTTTTTTAACGCAATGATTAATCACATAAGTAAAATCCGAATAAGCATCATCAAGCATCAAAAGTTTATGGCACAACTGCCCTCGTTTCAAAAACGTTTCAGCCGGACGAAACTCCTCTTTAATGAGATAGTTTAATTTCTCAAGAGCCAAATCGTAGTTCTGCTCTGCAATACATTTATCCACAGATTTTAAACACACTAAATATTTTATATTATCTAACATAGATTATCCCTACACTCGAGAAATTTCAATCTCTATATATTATGTATCATAAAATCTAAATAAAAACGAGTGTCATGTTGTCTATAAAACTTTTAACGCCTGTCTAATCTCTCTTATGGCAGTTGAAATTTCTTTGTTCGTCTCTTTTTCTTTTCTAATCTTTTCGTAAGAAAACATAATCGTTGTATGCTTTTTATTATAATATTTCGCTATATTAACGTAACTCTGTTGCGTTATTTCACGACATAAATAAATAGAAATGTGTCGTGCTAAAGTCACCTTTTGACCACGAGCCGTACCCTTAATATCATCCAGATTTACGTCAAAATAACTCGCACTCACTCTTGCAATTTTATCAAAATTTATAGAAGAATCCTCTCCACCGCATTTCAAAACATCTTTTGCTAGATTCAACGTCAATTCCTGCTCCGTAATCTCTGCATAAGCCGAAACCTTTGTAAACGCACCTTCTAATTCTCTTACATTCTTAGAGAAATGATGTGCTATATACCTCAAAGCATCATCCTCAAACTTCAAATCGTTTTCAATCGCAAGTTTTTTGATAATCTCAAATCTAGTCTCTAAATCCGGCGGAGTTAACTCAATCATCAACCCCATTTCAAATCTCGAACACAAAGCCGCTGTCAAAGTAGGAATCTCTTTCGGAACCCTGTCAGAAGTTATAACAATCTGCTTACCCTTGTTATACAAGCTATCAAAGGTGTATTGCAAATTGTCCATTGACTTCATCTTGGATTCAATGAACTGGATATCATCAATCAGAATAATATCAATATTCGTATACTTTTTATTAAACTTCGACATGTTCTCAATATTGCTGTTAGTCTTGCGGCTGTTAGAGATATAGTCGTTTACATAATCCTCAGTCTTAGTATACTTAACTCTCAACTTCGGGTTATTAAAAATTGTATAATGCCCAATTGCTTGCATCAAGTGAGTTTTTCCTAATCCTGAATTCCCATAAATAAATAGCGGATTATACTTCCCCGCAGGATTTTTTGCAACAGCCATCGCAGCAGAATACGCAAATTTGCTGTTCTCGCCGACAACAAAGTTCTCAAACTTGTACTTTAAATTTAGATTAGAAGCAGATTGCATGTTGCTAAGGTTCTCTAACGCCTGCTCCTTCAAATTTTTGTCGCTAATCTTTTTCTGAATCTTCTCAGCTTCACGTTTCAAGCTCTTAGCAGCGTTTTCATCATAAATAATGACAAATCTTGCGTTACTATCACCCGTAAACTTCCTCAAAACCTCGGACATCTGCTCGTTATGTTTGCGGCGTAACAAATCACGACCCATCATCTGACCGGTTACAACAGTCAAAACCCCCTTATCATATCCGGAAACTTCCAACGGATAAATCCACGGATGAGCAGTCTCAGGCAAAACTCCTAATAATTCTTCCTTGATTTGCTCCCAAAAGCGTTTTAACTCAATATTTTCCATACAACTCGAAATTTGTGATTAGTATTAAATAAAAAAGGCGACACCCAGATTCGAACTGGGGGTAAAAGCTTTGCAGGCTTCTGCCTTACCACTTGGCCATGTCGCCGTAAAACCATAATAAAATAAACATACCAGATTTGCAAGTAAAAAGATTGATACTAAAAAAGAGGTCTACTAACCAGCAAACCTCTTTTAAAATTATTAAACCTTACGCTTACGAGCAGCTTCTGATTTACGTTTTTTCTTAACGCTTGGCTTTTCGTATCTTTCACGTTTTTTTACTTCTGATAAGATTCCAGCTTTTTGGATTTTCTTCTTGAATCTTCTCAAAGCACTTTCGATACTTTCGTTTTCGCCTACTTTAACTTCTGCCATTTATATTTTCACCACCTTTATAGCAATTTGTTGTACTCAATCATAATAAAACAACCCATCTACAATTGCAAGGGGGGGGTAAATGGATTGGGTTGGGAGAGGGGGAGGGTAAAGAGGGAAATGTATTGGGCTGGGAGAGGGGCTACAGGTAGGGCGTGAGGAAGGGGGGAAGGGTAAATGGATTGAGTTGGGAGAGGGACTACCGGTTGGGCGTAACGAGGGAATGGAAAATTGAAAATTGAAAATTGAAAATGGAAAATTGTTTAACTTCACCCTCGCCTAGGGAGAGGGTGCAGCTGTTTGCGAGACTATGTCGAGCATTACAGATGCGGGTGAGG
>CAKVIM010000027.1 GCA_934754775.1 uncultured Candidatus Melainabacteria bacterium
ATTTTTGTTGTCCATCATTCTTTGCGAATTAACAAGTTTATTTCGTCTTTCCTATTCTGTTTTCAAGGTTCAAATTTCGGCTCTGTCTTGCGACAGAAATTAAACTTTAAACTTTTTCTTTACTTCTCTTTATTGCTATTTATATAAAAGTAAGGTTTGAATTCGTGCCAGCCATCTGATTACTAAATCTTCGTCAGCGTTTTGTGTCGCCCACACCGGAGGTTTCCTCTCCGAACATTTTCTATCTTATATCATCAATTTGTTTTGTCAACTACTTATTTTTTGCTATTTACATTTCGTAATATCGACATCAACAATATAAGATTTTTCAACGTTCCAACTAAAAGTGCTAGTTTTATATTTCGGCTTTACCGGTGGTGTCCTTCCGTAAAATCGGCTACTGTTGGCACCTGTGTAAATCACTTTCTTCACGCTCTGTTTCCAGCGCGTTCCTTCATTATAAACTGAAAATTTTTTAAAATCAAGTGTTATTTTTACAATATTTAACAAAGATTGCCGAATTAATAATTACAAGCGATTTAGCCGGTTTTCATAAATTTATATCCATTACACCATGTAATATTATTCTTTATGATAGAATATAAGCATGGAAAGTTTAGCAGAATTTATTCAACACAGAAGAGAACATGCCGGTCTATCTATTACCGGACTTGCAAAGAAAACTAATATTAAATTAGAAATACTTGAAGATATTGAATCAGGGAAGGAACTATTCCTCTCTGTTACTCAACGTCAACAGCTTGCAAGGGTTTTGAAATGTTCTCCTAAAGAATTAAAAAGTCATGAAAAAGATTACAAATTTGAAATAGTAGAATCTGATACCATAGAAGATTTAAAAACAAGAATTCTTAACAGAGAAACAAATCTTAAATGTCCGCTTTGCGGCGAGCCTTTAATTACACGTGTTGCTAGAATGTACGATTTAGAGGACAATCTTGTACTTGAACCGAAAGCTCATTGCGTCAAATGCGTATTTCAAATTAAGGGATAGTTTGTAACATATTTAACAGGGGTATTGCATAAAACATGCAGGCATGCTCTCATGTATATATAAATATATTGAGGGAGATAAGTGCATGAAAAAAATAATAATTGTCGCTTTTATGTTGATATTTACAACGCCGATTTTTGCTGCCGATTACACAACGCAAAAATTACCGAATGGGCAGACGGTAGTTGTATATGAAATAAAAAACAATCCAATCGTAACCATCGATACTTGGATTAAAACCGGCTCTATTAACGAAACAGACACAAATAACGGTGTCGCACATTTTCTGGAACACTTATTCTTCAAAGGAACAAAAGCTCATCCTACGGGCGAAATGGACAAAATACTTGAATCAAAGGGTGCAATCGTAAACGCTGCAACCAGCAAAGATTTTACCCACTATTATATAACTATTCCGTCTGAATATTTTGATACCGCAATGGAATTGCATTCAGACATGCTTCTTAACCCTCAAATTCCGAGAAAAGAATTGGAAAAAGAACGTAAAGTTGTACTTGAAGAAATCGCAAAAGACGGAAACACTCCTTCTAAAAAAGTCTATGATAATCTTAATGATTTGATGTACACAACACACCCGTACAAAAGAAAAGTCATAGGTTCTGCGGACATTATAGGCACAATCAGAAGAGAAGAAATTCTTGATTACTTCAATGATTATTACGCACCGTCAAACATGATAACACTTGTTGTAGGTGATGTTGACGCAGACAAAGCAGTTGCGAAGATTCAAGAATGTTTCAGCCAACAATACAAAAAACCTATCAAAAAGAATTTCAGACATGAACATCAACTGCAAACTCAAAAAAGAAAAATTGAATACACAGATACTCAATCAGGTTACATGATGATAGGATTTAGAGGTACTGAAATCTCTGCAAAAGACACATTCGCATTAGATGTTTTGGCAGAAGTTCTTGGCGGCGGGAAATCTTCTAAATTATATAGAGATATCAAAGAACAAAGAGGATTGGCTTATTCGATTTCTGCATCTAACGGAAGTTTCCGTGATGACGGTATCTTTTACATATCAGCAAACTTTACTCCTGTAAGCATGGATAAATTAGAAAAAGCAATCTTTGAAGAAATCGCATACATTCAGAAATATGGAATTACAGACGAAGAACTTGCAAGAGCAAAAAACATGATTATACAAGACACCTACTATTCAAGAGAATCAACTTCAAATATCTCTTCTGAATTAGGCTATATCATGGCTCTTACAAACAGTTCTGATTTATACAACGATTATGTTGACAGCGTAAAAAAAGTTACTTCAGATGAAGTTAAGGCAGTTGCTCAAAAATACCTCGGCGTAAACAGAAGTGCAGTTTCAGTAATTCTTCCAAAATCAATGGAAAAAATTGAAACAAAAGCAGAGATTAAGCATTCTGCACAAAAAATTTCCGAGCATGCCGGAACTACAAAATATTTGGTTGACAACGGCACAACACTTTTGATTAACGAAAACAAAAATAATGACATCATTGCAATAAGTATTATCGCAAAAGGTGGTGAATTTTTAGAAGAAGTTGCAGGCGAAGGCACTTTAACCGCCGGAGTCATGCTCAAAGGTACAAAAAAATATTCAGCACAAGAACTTGCTCAACTGCTTGATGAAAACGGAATTCAAATCACACCATCCTGCAGTGAAGATTATTTTGTAATTGATGTTCAGACGACCACTGCTCAAATCGACAAGACTCTGGACATTTTAGATGAAATTATAAATAATGCTATATTTGATGATTATGAAATAGAGAAAAAACGTTCTGAAATTTTGAGCAAAATCAAGCAGCACAGAGATGTTCCGATGAATTTAGCTCTTGAAAATTTCAAAACAGAAATTTACGCAGGAAGTGTTTATTCACAATCAAACAAGATTTTAGAGAAATCTCTACCTTCTGTTCAAAGAGAAAATATTTTGAAATACTATAACAAAGTTTTGGATTCAAAAAACATTATCGTATCTATTAACGGGAATGTTGATTCAGACAAAATGATTACGGCATTCGGTTCAATGTTGCAGAACAAAAACTTGCCGGCTATAAATTATTCTAACTACAAAGTCACGAAATTAACTGCACCAAAAACAATCACTAAAAGCATAAAAGATTTACAAACAGCATGGTTGTTTATGGGGTGGCAAGCATCAAGCGTAAGTAACCAGAAGGATTTTGTCACACTGAAAGTTATCAACACAATACTAGGTTCCGGCTTGAGTTCAAGACTATACAAGAACCTTCGTGAACAAGACGGACTTGCTTATCAATTAGGTTCAAGCTACTCTCCGAAGATGCTTGGCGGAATATTTTTGACCTACATCGGCACAAACCCTGATACTCTAGAATATTCAAGACAAAAAATCTTGCACGAAATCAACAGGCTAAAAATGGAGTTTGTATCAGATAGCGAACTGCAAAACGCTAAAGACAGACTCAAAGGCGGGTTCGTAATTGCGATGGAAACCAACTCTGAAAAAGCTTCTAATATCGGGCTTTTTGAGACTTTCGGGTTCGGATATGATTTTCTGAACAATTACACCAAGATGATTGATGAAGTTACAGCTTCAGACATTATCAGAGTTGCAAACAAATATTTCGGGAACAATTTTGTTCAGTCTGATGTAAGATAGAGATTTGACGAAAATCCCAAGTGCGTGTAAAATCATGATAAAGATTGGGATTTTTCGGGAGGTCGTTTTGAAAATATATAACATTCAAGCATATCAAAATCAAACATTTAAAGCAAGACCGCCTAAAGTCGCAGAAGAAATTGTAGACTTGAAGGTCTTTTATCACCATATTTATGAGTACAAAAAGGGTATAAGAAATCTTATTCTTACTACAGAAAATTCTAAGTACAAAGATACAATCGAGCAAAGATTAAAAACTGAAAACATAGACTACCTTATACATGATGTTGCACCGAATAAAATTAACGTTTATTTTGGAGCAAAGCAGTGTGTTGAAGTAATTAAAACTTTCAACCCAAAACTCAATGAAATAACTGCGGAACAGGATTTTATTCTCGGTATACTACTCGGCTACGACAGAGTAAGACAGTGTGAGCGGTATATGAAAATTAAAAATAACGAAATTAAGGTTGGCAAGAAATCGCTTTAAGCTCAAATCTAATCACCTTTTTGAGTTCATCCAAACTAACTTCAACCTGATATCCGATTTTGCCCGCTGAAAAAATAATTGTTTCAAAATTCTTGGCTGACTCGTCAATCGTTGTCGGAAAAAATTTCTTCATACCAATTGGTGAACATCCGCCATGAATATACCCCGTTAGCGGTAAAAGTTCTTTAGATTTAAGCATCTCAACAGATTTTTCACCGACAGCGTGAGCAGCTTTTTTCAAATCTAACTCTTTTTCGACAGGGATTAAAAACACGTAATGCTGACCTGATTTTCCGACTGTTACAAGCGTCTTGAAAACTTGAAGCGGATTTTGATTTAAAACAGTCGCAACCTCTATTCCGCTAATAGCTTCTGTATCAGCATATGTATAATGTTTGTAAGAAACTTTTGCTTTATCAAGCATTCTCATTACATTTGTTTTATAATCAGCCATTGCGTTTTATCCACTCCATTATTACTTCCACCAAATAATTTTGCTGTTCTTCAGTCAGTTCAACCCCTTTTTTGAACTTATGCCATTTTTCGATACAACCTCTACAGCAAGTTGCAGTTGCATGCTGGGCTATAAAGACGGGATGTCCCCTCATAGGAGTTTGTTTGCCGTCATTTAAAATTTCAGCCGGAGCAACACGCTTTGCAATAAAATCACTGGCATGCGATTTTATCGTATCGAACCCTTTAGTTTGTATATATTCTTTGTCCTTCTCTTTTAGCTTAAATCTGCTTCTGAAAGTCGATTTAGCCAGAGCATCAAATAATTTGTCGTACATTTCGCAAACATTATACTCCAACAAAATTTTTGGTTCAACGAGAATAACCTTTTTCCACCTCGCCCCTCAAATCATCAATGAATTCTTTTCTGTACAAAAAGCCCAAATGAGCACCATTGTTGAGACAAACAAGATGCGTACCCGCAAGATTTTTTAGTTTAGCTATCTGACTCATATTTGTAAAATAATCGTCAAATGAATGATAAATCTTGTAGTTATCATTGCTTACTAAATACTCTGCAAGCGAATAAAGACTCGTCGAATAACGCATATCTTCCAGAGTACCGCCATTTACCAAATATTTTTCTGCATAATCACGATAATTCATGTTGTTCATTTTTTCGTAAAAATCAGTCTTTTGCCCCTTTGCGATTTTCTCTATTGCAAAGACCAAATCAGACAATTTTTGTCGCAAAATAAATGTTGTTATGAGTTTTCCTTCCTCATCAGAAAACGGAAGTGTATCAATTTTGTAGTCAGAATTTTCTTTCAGTTGAGATAATTGCAAGATTTTTGCAGCCGTTATCGCAGTCTTATGCTTAACTTCCGGAGAATTCTTGTCGAACTCTTCTCCATTTTTATCTAATTGTTCTAACGCATAAACAAGTTCAATCGGCGGAGAAATTGCAATAAACTTATCTACATTCAAAATATTGTTCTTGCTTTCTTTCTCTGCGACAAAGAGAGTTACCATTGCACCAAAAGAAGTCCCGACCACAACTTTTTCAGAAAATTCACAACCATATTTTGAACAAATTGACTCCAAGATTTTTGAAGTCACAAGCCTTACATACTCTGCATCTCGAGCAGGAACTCCGGGACAATATCCGTCAGGCATGCTTTTTACGAATTCCCAATGAAAATGACTGCCCTGTATCACAACCGAATAGCCCATGTCATAAAACATTTTGGCAAAAATAATCGAATGGTGAGCGTTTGAGCCTTCACCAATGGATGGATACAAAATAACAAGCGGAGCTTTTTTATCTTTCTGCAAAATATATCTGTAAACATAATCATCTTTTGCAGAATCCACACTTATCTCACCTGATTTTATACGTTTGGCAAAACTTCTGTTCCAAAGCGAAAGCTCATTCCAGATTGATTTATTAATAGATTTATCTTCAAATAAAGCTGTACGCATAGAATCAACAACAGGAGATTGCGGATGAAAGTCGTCAAGCTGAATATCAGCATCAAGAGGCGGTTTCTTTATGATATCAAGATTAGCTGCCGCACCCAAAAGTTCGCCGTCAGAGATTTCCGCAACTTCTGCGGTATCAGAACGTTCTTCGTTCGTATCTTTGGATATCAAATCCTCTCTATCAAGATTAGCGTTTCTTATATAATTTTCAAGACCGAACATTTTCTTCTGAATATCATAAGGGTCGGCATAAGTAGTCTCAATCATTTTAGCAAGCGGCTGCATATAAGAAGTTCTATTCACCATCAACCCAAATTTTATCAAACCGGTTAGCGGAGTCGCCAGATAAACAGACGGGTCAAGTGCAGCTTCTAACGCCCTTCCACACAAAGAACGTGGTGTGCAAGAGTTTAAAATCGGCATCACAAGGTAAGTTCCCGAATGCATTTTACATTTGCAAAGAGCCTGCTCCATGTTTTCGTTAGTCGGCTTTACTTTAAATAATTTATCCGCAGGGTCAAAAAGTCCGCCGAGTCCGATGGTTGAATTAGTCAAAAATCGGACAGTTTCTTTTTTCACCCCATCTCCATCACGTTGTAGAATACAACTTGCGAGTCTTTTGGGGTATTCTATATTATTATATGCGGATTTAATTCTATCCATGCCGTATTTTGGCATTATTGATGACCATAAAATATGTACAGGGCGTGCAACATATTTATTTAGTCGAGAGTTGAGATTGAACATTTTTCGGTTAAATTTCTCATACTTATCGACTCCTGCATACATTTCAGAATAATCTGGATATTTGCAATTTTCAGTTTGTACCGCTTGAATATCATCAACTGCTGAAAAAACTGCCACATTATTGAATAGTAGAAACAATAGCAGGACTAGCGATACCACTTTATTTTTAGAAAACATAATCTCTCCTCTCAAAAAAATTGTATTTTCCTGCATCAGAAATTGTATCGCCTAGTGAGATGGTATGGTTGATTAGTAAAATTTAATTGATTATATAAAAATGTTTTTTTAGACTACTTTTTCCGTACCCCTCTCCTTACAGGAGAGGGTAGTTTTTCAATGTGAAAGCTACGCTTGAACATTAGAAAAACGGGTGAGGTTCAGCCCGTAAGGGTAAATTTAAAACAATTTTCCACTTTCCATTTTCAATTTTCCATTCACTTTTCACTCCTACGCCCAACTAGTAGTCCCACGTCAAGTCAAATCCATTTACCCCCATTCACCCCTACGCCAAACCGGTAGTTTTACGTTACGTCATCCTGAACACGATTAGTGTGAAGGATCCAGCTTTTTATTAACTATTATTTTTAGCATTCATAATGTTTTTGTTGGGCTAAAAGCCCAACCTACATTTCTACATTTTATGAGCGAAGCGAATTTAATAATTTTCCATTTTCCATTTTCCATTTACTCCAACGCCCAACTAGTAATCCTACGCCAAGCCAATACATTTTCCATTTTCAATTTTCCATTAAAAACGCACAACCAGTAGTCTCTCACCCAACCGAATATATTTACCCCTTTACCCCTTCATTTACCCCTTCGAGAGCTTTTTTGTATGAGCAGGTGCGGTTTGAGCAAACTTCAAACAAACCGTTTTTTGTATTCTTTTTCAAAAGCAATTCGCCGCATTCAGGACATTTATTACCAGTCGGCTCATCCCACAATGCATAAGAACAATCAGGGTATCTGTTACAGCCAAAGAATATTTTTCCGTATTTAGATTTTTTCTCGACAATTGTTCCTTCACCGCATTTAGGGCATTTAACACCAGTTGAGCGGATATATTTTTTACGATTTTTGCACTCTTTGCACTCAAGATATTTTCCGTAAGGTCCAATCTTCATAACCATATCGCCGCCGCATTTTTCGCATTTTTCATCAACAGTTTGAGATTCTTGACCTTCTTTTTCAACATCATCTAATTCTACGCTATTATTCAAAGAAATAATCGTCTTGCATTCAGGATATCCGGAACAGCCCAAAAATTGAGTCCCGAAACGGCTTGTCTTAACCAACATAACCTTACCGCAATTCGGACATTTTTTGTCGCTCTCAATATTAACTTTTTGTGCAGTTTTCATCACAGAATTAACAACTTCCATAAACGGAGTATAAAACTCTTTAAGCACAACATTCCAAACAGCCTTCTTTTCAGCGATTTCATCAAGTTTTTCTTCCATGCCGGCAGTGAACTTGTAGTCCATAATATCAGAAAACTGTGTAACTAACTGTTTACAAACCGTACGTCCGAGAAGAGTCGGCACCAAAGCCTTATCCTTTTTCTCAACATACTTACGAGTCTGAATAACAGTAATAATCGTAGCATAAGTTGACGGACGTCCTATTCCGTGTTCTTCCAGAGCTTTAACCAAAGAAGCTTCGTTATATCTTGGAGGTGGTTGCGTAAAGTGCTGTTTCGGATTGATTTCCTTACACTTAACTTTATCATCTTTTTCCAAATCAGGAATCTTTGCATCAGCTTCTTTTTCATCTTCTTCAGCATCATTATAAAGCTTCAAGAACCCGTCAAACAAAATCTTGCTTGTTCCGGCTTTCAAATTATAATCGCCTGCTTTAATATCAATCGTCTTATTTGCAATCTCTGCCGGTGCCATTTGAGATGACATAAACTTATCCCAAATAAGTTTATAAAGTTTGTACTGATCAGGAGCCAAATACTGTTTAATACTTTCCGGCGTTCTTTCCGGATAAGAAGGTCTAATTGCTTCGTGGGCATCCTGTACATTTTGTTTACCCTTGACGTAAACATTTGTTGTTGGCGGATAATATTTTTCACCATAATTTTCTGTGATAAACTTTTTCGCCATTTCATGTGCGTCATCAGAAATACGAACACTATCGGTTCTCATATAGGTAATCAAACCAACCGGCGTGCCGTCGATTTCAATACCTTCGTAAAGTTTTTGTGCAACCTGCATTGTTTTAGAAACGCCAAAACCTAATTTTGAACTCGCTGCACGCTGTAAAGTTGATGTAATAAACGGTGCCGTCGGTTTTCTTTTTGTTTCTTTTTTAGTTACCTTATCAACCACAAATTCAGTTTCAGGATTGAGCAAAAATTCTTTAATCTTGTTTGCTTCTTCCTCGTTATTAATCTCGATTTTCTTGTTCTTGTATTTATTAACTTCCGCCTCAAAGAGTTTGCCGTCTTTATCCATTACCGTATGAATTGACCAGTATTCTTTTGGCACAAAAGCTTCAATTTCTTCTTCTCTTTCGCAAATCATACGCAAAGCTACTGATTGAACACGCCCTGCTGATAAGTGATAATTGCCCAATTGCTTCCACAAAACAGGTGACAATTTGTAACCTACGAGTTTATCAAGAATCTGTCTTGTCTGCTGAGCCTTAACTTTGTCCATATCAATCTGGCGAGAATGTTCTACTGCGTATTTTACAGCTTTAGGAGTAATTTCGTTGAACTCAATTCTATATACTTTATCATCAGGAACTTGCAAAAGTTCTCTGACGTGCCACGCAATTGCTTCCCCTTCACGGTCGGGGTCGGATGCAAGATAAATTTTATCAGAACGTTTGGCCAAATCGTTCAACTTTGTAACAACTTTTTTCTTTTCCGGAATGATAACATAAGTCGGTTTGAAATCATTATTGACATCAAATCCCAAAACATTATCAGGAAGATTTCTGACATGCCCGAAACTAGCCTCAATTTGGTACCCGTCACCCAAAATCTTTTTAATAGTTTTAGATTTAGCAGGTGACTCGACTATTACAAGAGCCCTTTCCTTTTTTGGTTTAGTAGTTTTTTTTGTAGCTTCTGCAGTTGTCATGCTCTTTTATACCTATCTCCTTCAATATGTTCGATTAAACTCTTCATCTCCATCACAGTCAATAAAGACAAAAGCTCATCTGTTCCAAGTCCTGTTTCGGTCTGAATCTCATCAAAACCTTTCGGCTCAATTCCTATTATATCAAAAATTATTTTTTCTTGTGGAAGTAAATCATGATTTTGTTTATTTTCACTTTTTGATTTCTTAATCTCCCACCCTAAAGCGTTCAAAATATCATCCCCACTCGTCACAATAGAGGCACCGTCTTTGATTAACTTATAGATACCTTCTGTGTTTACATTATTGATAGCCCCCGGGATACACATTAACTCCCTGCCTTGTTCCAATGTGAGATTAGCAGAAATCAACGC
The DNA here is from genome assembly GCA_934754775.1 of uncultured Candidatus Melainabacteria bacterium. GTDB lineage: Bacteria > Cyanobacteriota > Vampirovibrionia > Gastranaerophilales > Gastranaerophilaceae > CAG-196. The sequence goes on from CAKVIM010000027.1 coordinate 10,301, forward strand.
CCCACTTTTTAGAGCCGCTTCTCCAACCACTGTTCCGAAAGAAAGTCCTGTTACAATTCTATTTCTCTGCGGGAACCTAAACTTCAAAGGTTGGAAAGTCGGGTAATACTCACTTAACACTGCACCGCAAGACTCTTCAATCTTTTCGTATAAATGTTTATTTGATTCAGGATAAACGTAGTCAAACCCGCTTGCAATCACGCCGATTGTTTTAAGATTATTATAAATTGCACTCTCGTGAGAAATCGCATCAATTCCGGCAGCGAGTCCCGATACGATACAAACATCCGTATTTTTCAAATCTGAGATAACTCTCTTTACGCCCTCTTTCCCATTAAGACTCGCCCTTCTTGAACCGACAAACGCAACTGTTCGATTCAAGTTACAAGAAGCTAAATCACCTTTATAATACAAAGTCATCGGCGGATTTGAGATTTGAGAAAGCATGTACGGATAATCTTGCGATTCAAAAGTGATGTATTTAATCCCACGCTTTAAAACTTCATCCAAAGCTTTATCGGGATTAACGAGTTTCTTTTTCTCAACAAAATTTTCGGCTTTTTTGACACTTAAATCTTCGATTTGCCTTAAATCCTTGAGTTCAGCATGAAAAGCCGTTTCAACATCACCAAAGTAATTGTACAATCTTTGTACAAAAGTTGAATCCAGTTGCTCAATCGCAGAAAACGCTATCCAATACTTATCCTTCATTACTCGATTTTAGCACAAATATTTATATCTTTGCCTTAATTCTTTCAATTAATTTTTCGACACTGTCTTTTTCTTCTTGCGGAATATCGAACTGAATATAATCTTCAAAATATTCAATCGCATCTTCGTAATCGTTTCTCGCCAAGAAGAGAACACCAACCTTTTTGTACGCAAGCGTAAATTTATCGTTAACAGCAATCGCCTTCAAATAATTTGAAATTGCTTTGTCTACTTCATTATTAGCTTCGTAAGCTTGTGCCAAAGCATAATACAAGAGTTCATTATTTTCTTGATAAGTTATAACAGTTTCGAAATTAGAAATCGCTCCTTCGTAATCTCCGAGTTCAAAATAAACATGCCCCAAATCATAATACGCATCATAATTATCAGGCTCACCGTCAAGAACTCGTTCCAATTCGTCAATCGCATCGTCCCATCTTTGATCCTCAATATAAACCCTTGCTAACAAGTGTGCAATTGCCAAATTATCTCTCAATTCGTAGCTTCCTCTCTGTAAAGTTCCAAGAGCAGAAGCCAAATCGCCTGCCTTATAATACAAATCAGAAAGATTGATATAAGCTTGAGCAATTTCAGGATCTAATTCTATTGCCTTTGTATAGTAGTTTTCTGCCTGTTCGAAATTTCCCAAACAAGAATAAGCTACCCCCAAGTTATTATAAATATCAGCATTGTCAGGCTCTGTTTCCAATACGGAATGGAAAGCATCAATCGCCTCTTTATATTTACGTTCCTTAAACAGGCTCATTGCCTTATCAATTTTTTCTGACATTTATAAATCCTCTTCGTCCTTAGTATCAATATTATGAATAATAGTTCTAACATTCCCTTCAGCCTTGAAATCCTTAGGGTCCATAGTCATCTTAATCTTATCAGCAATAATATCTTTTTCTTGTTGAATAATCTTTGAACGACCGACGAAATAAATTTCGTTTGGCTTGTTAGTCTTTTCATCAGGGAACACAGAAACTTTTGGCCCTTGTGCGAAATAATCGTCAAACCAAATCTTAACATGCCCGCTACCTACGTAGGTGTTTTGTTTTTTGCTGTATTGCTGATAATCAGAGTGAATTGTAAGTTTTTTACCGTCATCAGAAATCGCAACTGTTTTAGTATTTCCAGAAACACTCATTTCTTCAGTCACAGGATTGTAAACAAAATGGTGTCCTTCAGACTCGTTTTGTTCCTGTTTAACTCTCGCATTACCAATCAAATCTATTTTTCTCAAGCCGCCTTTTTGGTCAGCTACGATTACTGCTTTGTCAGAATACGTATCAATGTCTTTGTACTTAATAGTTACAGCACCCGTACAAACCATGACGCTACTTTTTGTATCATATTCTTGAACGTTAGCGTTAATAACAACAATCGGAGTATTACCTTCTGTAATAATTGATTGAGCTTCGCCTTCTGCTCTTACGATTTTGTTAATTAAAGATACTTGCAAAATATTTGCCTTAACTTCTCTTTTCTTGTTTTCGTTTACTTCATAAGCATAAGGTTTGTCATAAAATGTTGCCGTATCAAGCTTGTTATTACGTCTGATTGACACATCCGCTCTATCACTTTCGACAGTAAGGTTATCAAGCTTTACCTTTACTCCACCATCAAGCTTAATTTTACGTTCTTGATCAGAAAAAGTTTGTGTTTTTGAGTCAATAATCAAATCTGACGCAAAAACCGCCACGCTGGATAATATTAATAATACAAGTATTAAAAACTTCTTCATTTAGCCCCCTTATTGTCGTACAATTTTGTGGTTGTTTTGCCCGCTATCTTAAACTTTTCATACCCCGGACTTATGTAACCTTTTTCAGCCGTCGCAATCATTTCATTGTCTTTTTTAATCACGACATGCCCGTCCGCAACAGTTTCTTTATCAGAGCCGGACCAAACCAATTTATCTGTATTTAAAGATGTCATATCTTCTAAAACGATATATGTGTGGTCATACAAGGTAATCTCACCGGTCGTTTCGTTATATGTACCCTTTGATGATTGGAAGCTCATTGCAACTTTGTTATCACGATAAAAGTTCCCGATAACGTTGTTCAATGTCGCTATATTATGGTCATTGCTGTAATGCCCTGTTTCACCATATATTTCAAAGTATTTGTTACCGTCTTTTGTTTCCGTAATAATTATACCTTCCGCTTCTACCTTTTGTTCATCACCCTTGCCCTTAATCTGAGAACGATTAAAGTTACAAGTAATTACACCGGCAGAAATAAACGCCCAAGCCATTACAAAAACAATTGAGAGAATTGCAATAAGATAAGAACGTTTTTTCTTATCCATTGACTTAAATCTCTCATAATACTTCTTTATATTCTGTTTAAGATTTCCCATAAAAACATTCTAACACAGTGAGAAGTAAATTGGAAATAAATAGTTATTAAAAAACTGGATTTCTCGTTTTACTATTCACTTGCAAATTTGTAGTCAATTCTACAATCTAGGGAGATCGCACCTCAAAATGACGCCAAACCGATAGTTTCACACCACATCATCTTGAACACGATTAGTGTGAAGGATCCAACTTTTTATTAACTAATATTTGCAAGGCTAAGTAACCTACGGTTCCTACACTACAATATAGCCCTTGGTTTTCAACGCCAAAATCTTTAACACTTCGTCTTTACTGGTCGTTGAGCCAAAAACAATCGCAAACAGTGGATTAGTTCTATAATCTATCCTTCTTACTTCCAATACGTTAGAATAATTTCTCAAAAATCTTTCATACTCAAAGCCCTGAATTTTGTTTCTATCAACATCCGTCGGGACTTCAGCCAATGAAAAATAGTAAACTTCCTTACCTGCATTCGCCAAAATCGTGTTCCAATCAGGTCTGCGTTGATTGTAGAAACATTCATACACATTTATACCCCACGCATACTTTGCAATATCAGCCGTACACCAAGCCGCAAAACGCATAGGATTAACTTCAATCGGAATAATTTTGCCTTCATCTGTAACACGAACTTCTATATGCATAGGGAAATTTCTTATGTTCTTCAATTCGCCAATATCACGCAGCATTAAGGCAAAACGAGCCATATACTTAATCATAATCCCTGTTGACATAAGATAGATTCGGTCACTCACATCCTTTGAATTCAAAAACGGATGATGATAAATATTCAAAATTACAGGTTCGCCGTCACGGTCAAAGTATGCATCAATCGCATATTCTTCACCTTGAACAAGTTCCTCTATTATGAATTTTGATGAATCAACAATATTCTTCGAAAACATTGAAGAAGCAACCTTTATCTCTTTATCCAATTTTGAAACCGTATCCGCCCACTCACTAGCCTCTTTTATTGTATGAACACCAAAGCTCAAAAAACCAACAGCAGGCTTTAAAACAACAGGGAACTTAATATCAGACGTATTCAGCCCCTTTAACTCATCAAAATTAACAGCTTTGAAATAAAAATCAGGGTGTAATTCTTGTAAAAGTTCACGAAAAGCAGCTTTATCCTTAAATAATTTTATGTAACTTGTCAAATTTGACTCCGGCAAATTTTCTTGAACCCAAGAAATTGCATTTTCAGAATTAGAATAAATAAGTGGATATTCCTGCGTCAGATAGTAATTTTTAGCAACTTCTGACGGAATTATATCAAACGCACCTTCTTCAATCTCCGCCGATACAATTGCGTCGTTCTCTAAAACCGCCCAATCATTTTGTGCAATCGTGTCAATCAAATATTCGGATGCATAAGGCTTTTCTACAATAATCATTCTCAATTCTCCTGCGTTTAGAATAATTATAATACAAAAATAACGTGACTTCCCGAGTTAGAGAAGCCACGTTAAAAATATCTTATCGCTCAATATTATTGATAAATAACTTTCAAATCATTTTCAAAGATTGAAGCGGAGCAAGTACCGCCAGAATTAACTGTTGTTGCGTTACATAGGTCTTTTCCGGTATTCCATGATCCGTTAGCTCCATATGGTTCAAGAGAACCATCAGCCATCAATGTGAATACAAAAGCATCTTTACCAAGTTGATTTGGCTCACTCTTTCCGTTTATATCAATAATAACGGTTCCGTATGGATATTGATGTGGCTTAAAAGAAATTTCTTCTTTAGTGCCATCAATATCTACTACAAGATTATTACGGTATGTATTTGCATCTATATTAACTCCCAATATTGCTCCACCTTTAACCATTGCAATTGTTTTTGCTGCAATGGAAGGTTGCAAGACAATACCTGGGAGCAGATAATCTACTGCAATTTCTTTCCCGCCTACAGTAACCGGTCTCAATTCGCCAGCCGGAGAAAGAGCTACTACAGTCTTACCTGAATAATTTTTCAAAAGAGAAGAATATTTAGTAACCCCGGAGCCACTTTCATTATCATATGTCATTCTCATATAATCAGACAGTTTAGTCAAATAAGCAGCATCACTAGCAAAAGACATACCTTTAAGAGTAGTTGTACTAGCTTCATTTAACATTGCTTCGTTTGCCAATTCAAAAGTTGACACTGCTTTTGCCAATTTTGGACCAACCTTAGCTGAATTAGCATTTTGTACTAATGCAGGAGCAGTTAAAGCTGCAACAACACCAATAATACCTAATGTTATCAAAACTTCCGCAAGAGTAAATCCTCGTCTCTTCATTCTTTATAATCCTTTCTTTTTTCAGATTAATATGCAAACTATATATCTAATTATATCATATTGCCAAAACTTTGTTAACCCATGAATTAAAAAACTTCTTTTCCCCCCTCTCGTCCAAATCACACCCGCTAACAAACCTCCCCAGATAGGGAGGTCGCAGCTGTTAGCGAAGCGGAGCTGAGCTTTACAGATGCGGGTGGGTTACGGCTTCCCCCTCTCCTGTAAGGCGAGGTTGATGTTTAATCAAATGAGTATCATTCGCGTATTCCCTCTCCTAACAGGAGAGGGTTAGGGTGAGGTGTTAGCCCGCAAGGGAAGAAAATAAACACCTCACCCGCATCCGTAACTCACATTCGTTCGAACGACTGCGACCTCTCCTGTAAGGAGA
>CAKVIM010000028.1 GCA_934754775.1 uncultured Candidatus Melainabacteria bacterium
GTTTTGCCCGTAGGGGACTAAACATCTTTTGCGTTAATAAAAAGTAGGTTGGGGTTTCACCCAAACAATAATTATATGAACATTAAAATATAAAGAAGCCCCCGCATAAGCGGGGGCTTCAATACACTATCTAAGAAATCTAGATTAAATTCAAAGCTATGCTTGGTGTTTGGTTTGCAGTTGCCAACAATGTTGCAGTTGATTGTTGCAGAATCTGATACTTAATAAAGTTTGATGATTCTGTTGCTACATCAGCATCTTTGATAGATGAATTTGCTGATACAATGTTCTCCTTTTGTACACTTATCGCATCAACAGCAGACTCAACTCTGTTCATATAAGCACCGATTAATGCTGTTCTTGCTGATACGTTTTCGATTGCGTCATCAATGAATGATAAGAATTCACGAGCTGTTGCATCATCTGTATAAACAGCATCACAAATAGCTGTCAAACAGCTGATATTCTTACTACCTTTTCTTATATCTTGCCAATCATACTTTTTATCACCAATTTTTTCGTATTTTTTAGCGTCGCTGTAATCATACTCTCTACCGTCAGATGATGTGTATTTTTTATCACCTTCAACTCTTGCTTTTAAAGCTGTCGTATCAGTTCCATCATTTCTTTCATACCATTTTTGTCCGGCTGCAGTTGTTCCATTATGTTTATTATTAGAGTTTCCACTCATAAATAATGCTGTAATTGTAGTTGATTTAAAAATTGAAGAGTCTAAGTTGATAATATTATTTTTACCGGAATTGTTACTTATTTGTAGGTTTATACCGTTTCCTGATGTTGCAGCTACACTTGTACCGTCTAAAAGTTTAATACCGTTAAAGTCAATAACTGTACATAGACGGTTAATTTCTTCCATTCTTTGTTGAACTTCTGTTTTTATTGCGTTCAAAGATGAAGTACCATAAGTGCCGTTGGCTGCTTGTTCGGTCAAATCTCTAATACGTTGTAAGTAATCTCCAACAATATCCAAAACGCCTTCAGCTGTATCCAATAGTGATAAGCCCATTGATGCGTTTGCTTCAGCTACGTCATAGCCTGAAATTTGAGCCTCCATTAAAGTTGATACAGCAGAACCCGCTGCGTCATCTTTACCGGAGTTGATTCTGTAGCCTGTTGATAATCTTTCCATTGCCCTGTTCATACCAGTTGTAGCTGATGACAAGTTCTTTTGTGCCGTTAGTGAGGCAAGGTTTGTGTTGATAGTGATTGAAGCCATAATGTGATCTCCTTTTCTTAAATTTTCTTCCATGAACGTCACAAAAATTTAGCCGTTTTAAATCCGGCAATAATAGCTGTGACAGTTGTCCGAGGAATTTTATTCCTTCACACTATCATAATAAATGTATATTATTAATTTTGGAATTCTAATATAGTTAGAACTTTCTCAAACTAAAGGTGGATATTTATAGCCCCTTGATGTGTGTAAAAGGCCAGAAAACAAACACCGCTTTTCCAATAAATCTTTCTTTTGGTAAAGTTCCCCAGAAACGGCTATCCATAGAATTGCCTCGATTATCGCCCATCATGAAATACTGTCCTTGAGGTATAACAAGCGGACCGCAATACATGTCAGCCTTGCATTTATGGAAATCATATTCGCTCATAATATAATCTTCCTGCAACGGCTCATCATTGATATAAACCTTATAAGCACCGTTTTCACCTTGTCTTATCTCAAGTTTTTCCCCCGGGAGTCCGACAACACGTTTAATGTAAGCTGTATCTTTGCAGAAAAATCCTGTTAGTCGACTAAATACAGCCCACGGAGTGGTTTGGAGCTTAACAAACGGTGGGTAAAAAATCATAACATCACCACGTTTTGGAGAATTCTCAAAATGGTGATTAGTTATCAGATTAGGAAATTTTGTCAATTTTTCGACAACAATTCTATCCCCTTCCACGAGAGTCGGACGCATAGAGCCTGATGGAATCCATCTTAACTCTGCAATAAAAAACCTTATTAATATAACAGCAACCACGACGAATACAATCGTATCAACTGTTTCTTTTAAATTTGCTTTAAATTTTTCTTTGTCAATCATAATAACCCTAATAAATCCTCTAACCCGTTTGAATACTTATTCACAGGCAAATCCCTTATCTCTTCTTGAATCTTCTTTAAATAATTATCTATTAAAATATTTGTTTTTTCAATCCCTAATATATCTTTAGGAGTGAATATTCCATTCTGCTTATCAGCTTCAGCTGAAACTTTCTCCAAATCATTCTTTAACTGAAATAGTATCCCAAAATTTTTTCCGAATTCTTCTGCTTTATGTATATCTAATCCTAAAATAAGTGCGTTTGATTTAATAATAGCTTCAAAAAGTGCTGCGGTTTTTCCTTCTGCAATTTGGATATATTCATCAATTTGCGGAACTTTGCCACGCAAAGAATATTGCAAAAATTCCGCTTCGCTCATTTTTCTGATACAATTTTGGAATATTTTTATTACATCCCAATTATTTTCTTTAATAAGCTTTTCTGTAACGATTGATAATAACCAATCGCCAGCCAGAATTGAAACATGTGGAGAAAACTTTTTCCAAAATGAAAGTTCCCCTCTTCGATTTTCAGAGCCGTCTAAAACGTCGTCGTGGAGCAAAGATGCGTTATGTATAAGTTCCCCAATTGTCAAAATATTTACTGAAGGATTTTTCCCCAACGCCCTTATATACAGAGCTGAAACCAATGTCCTTATTCTTTTTGTCGGACTATTGAGAAAATCTTTAAGTTCATCAAAAATATCGCTTTTTACATCTGTAATCAGCGAAAGTTCTTTTTGAACTCCAAATATCTCCTCTTCAACGATTTTTTCTAAATTCTTCATATTAAAGATACTAGCATAAAGCAGTTTAGAATAATACTCTCTAAACGGTTAAAGCACCTAACCTTTATCTTGGATTATTTGGTGTGTCGATAGAGTAACGTCTGACCTACTCCTTACAAGGTTGACACCTCACCCTAACCCTCTCCTCTAAGGAGAGGGAAATAGCAAAAGAAAGGGCGAGAAGTAAAACTTCTCGCCCTTCTTTTACAGAATTCCCTAATCAACGAACTAGCATGATTTTTTAGTTCTATCCATGCTGCACCGACCGTTAGATTAAGTTCAACGCAATACTTGGAGTTTGGTTTGCAGTAGCTAGCAATGTTGCTGAAGCTTGTTGCAAGATTTGTGCCTGAATGTAGTTTGAAGATTCAGATGCAACGTCAGTATCTCTAAGTGTTGATAGTGAAGATGTCAAGTTTTGAGATTGAACATCGATTGCAGAAAGTGCTGATTCTACTCTGTTTTGAGCAGCACCAATTGCAGTTGTTCTTCTTGAAATCTCATCAATTGCGTTATCTATGAAACCTAACATAGCTGAAGCACCATAAGTGTTTTTAACATCTGCCATTAGAGTGTATGAATCTTTTGTCTTATCATAAACAAGTCCGGAACAAGCTGCAGCAAGAGCTTTTAGACCTTCTTCTTTTGATAAGTCAACTGTACCACCACCCTTAACGGCTTTTGCTAAGGCATCTGAAAGGTTATAATCTTTTGCGGTAGCGTTACCTTGTGCATCTCTGTCAAATACTTGAGTTTTACCTTCTTTAAACAAAGCACTGATTTTTGCACTCTTGAACAAAGAAACGTCAAGGTTAATTACACTTGCAGAGTCTGAATACAAACCTACTTGTAGATTTAGCCCTCTGCTTGTCATACCTGTACCTTCTGGGGTTCCATCTTTTTGATAAGACATTAACTTAATACCATTGAATTCAGAGTTAGAAGCAATTCTGTTAATTTCTTGAAGTCTTGCATGAATTTCAGACTGAATTGATTTCAATGAAGATGAACCGTAAGTACCGTTTGCAGCTTGTTCGGTCAAATCTCTGATACGTTGCAAGTGGCTTGTTAACAAACTGTAGCTTTGTTCTGCAGTTGTCAATAAGTCAGCACCTGTTGATGCGTTATCTGCGGCTACATCCAAAGTGCTAATTTGTGTATTCCATGTGTTAGCAATAGAATAACCTGCAGCGTTGTCTTTTGCTTGGTTAATCTTATAGCCCGTAGTCATACGTTCTATTGATTTGTTCAAGCTATTCGTCGCACTGTTCAAATTTCTTTGTGTGATGATTGACGAAATGTTTGTGTTGATTGTGAGTGTCATAGTTGGATCTCCTTTCTCTTTTCTCGATACGTACTTAAATTACTGCACTTTCCGTGTGCAGCCTTCTATGTTACTCATTTTTCTTCTAATTAATTTCTGTACTCCTAAAAAAAGCACAGTTTCTCCTGTGACTGTCTTATTATACAAAACAGCCTTACTAAGCCTGTGAAACCACACGGCTTTTCATCTCTCTTTCTTAGTCGTTCCCTCGCCTAACCGGAGAGGGGGTGTTTTCCCACAAGGGTATTATCACCTATGTACTTATTGACTCTTTGTATACATCCTCAAACAACAAGCATTTACCCTTTGATATTTAAACGATTTACTACACATTTTTCATAAGCTTGCCCGCATCCTTTGCTTGCTCCACTTACTCAAAACATACATTCCATGTATTTTAAGAAGATGCCTTCTTATTTACTCATTAGATTTGTGATATATACTTCTTACACTAACATTATTGCAACACTATATAACAAAAGTAAACTCTTTCTTCCTATTTTTTTACAAATCTTTATAGAAGTTAAAAAATCTTAATAAAAAAAGGCAATTATTGAGAAGATAATTACTTTATATATATAAGGAGAGTATTATGCATACGGATATTAATTCACTTTCTAAAAATCAAGTTACATATAAAGGTAAACCATACACCGTCCATACTAATACTGACGGAGAAAAATACATTGTCGTTGACGGTAGGCGTTGCAACCTCAACGATATATTTGGTATGAATGAACAAATAAGACAAAAGTTGGTCAAAACTCCACAGGATATGATTAACTATTACAATGATTTATTAGAAAAAAGTGAAGAAAAGAAAGCTGATTTAAAAACTCAAGCTCTCGGAATATGCAAACAATTAAAAAATATGAAAAATGCTTTGCATCAATATTTGACAAGTATAAATGTAAGAAGCGTATCTGATATTACTGATAGCCGTCAGCAAAAAGAAGCAAAAATATATACGACAAATATTTCAGATTTGACTAGTGCTAAGACATCTAATTCAAACAGATTTTATTCAGCTTGTATGGATTCATTCCAATACGCACTCGACGGAGGCAAGTGGTTAAATCAATATTCTTTAGCTGAAGCTATTGCAAAGAATTTGATGGGTTAAAATTATACCCTCGCCAATTAGAGAGGGTTAGGGCGAGCACTGCGAGCGTGCAGCGATTAGCTGCAATAGCGAGCGTAAAAGTGCAGGCTCTGCCTGCGATAACTATTTAATCCACAACCGTAAGGTTGTAGAAAACAGTGCGTCATTTCTTTTCTTTTGCTTCGTTTTCTTTTCTTTTTTCGCAATAAAGAAAAGAAAATGAAGAATTATTTTGAAATAAAAAATATACTTTTCTTTCTCTTTTGTTGCGAAGAAGAAGAGAAAGAAAAGTTCCAAAAGAAAGAGAAAACACGCTATTGTTTCCTACGCCCTTCGGGCGTGGTTTGAATGGCTTTTGCAGGCGGAGCCTGCACTCTTTCACTCGCTATCGCAGCTAAACGCTGCACGCTCGTGGTGCTAAAGAAGCTCAGGTTGTTGTTGGGGTGAAACCCCAATCTACATTCTTTATTTGTAACCCACCCGCATCCGTAACTCACATTCGTTCGAACGGCTGCGACCTCCCTATCTAGGACTGTGTATGTAAAGACGTTCAATAATTGAGCTTTGCATTCCTTCCCTTATTAGGGAAGGTTAGGATGGGTGTCATCCCGTAAGGGCACTACCCCTTTACCCTTCATTTACCCCTTTACCCATTTACCCCTCTAGAAATTAATTCTCTCTTTTTCTACAACAAGAGGTTTTTTCTCTGCGAAACGGCAAAGCATTATTAAGTATTCGCCAATCATTCCGACGCTCAAAATTTGTATGAACATCAAAAGATATAAAGAAAGCATTTTCTTAGGAATAATAAAATTCATATACCCGACATAGCAGATTAAGCTAATTAGCACCAATGCTGCCGTAATAATAGTTCCAAAAAATCCAATCATTGTTATAAAGTGAATAGGAACTTTTGTTGTACGTGTAAGTCCCAGCATTCCATTATCCCAGAGTGTAAACAAGTTTTGTTTATCAACACCATTTTTTCTTTCAGGTTGGTCAAAGTCTATAATCTTCATTCTATAACCCAAATCCAAAACAGCACCCCTAAAATACGGATATGGATCATCAACTTCTTTGATTTTTTCAATTACTTTTTTGTCGTACAGTCCAAAACCTTTGTAATTGTAAACAAGTTTAGTACCTTCATCTTTTAATTTGTCAAGTGCATAATAATAAAACTTCTTCAAAACATCTAAGAATCTGAATTTTTGACTGTCATACTTTCTTGCAATAACGACTTCACACCCCTTTTCCCAGTTTTCGATAAACTCGTCAATCAAACTCGGCGGGTCTTGTAAATCAGATGCCAAATATATAATAGCGTTTCCTGTCGCTTGACAAATTGCATAATATGGAGATTTTATGCTGCCAAAATTTCTTGAATTAATAATTACCTTGACTCTTCTATCTTTGTCCGCAATTTTACGCAACTCATCTTGAGTAAAATCGGTTGATGCATTATCAATAAATATCATCTCAAAATCATACTTGCCGTGATATTTAGCAAGGATTTCGTCAAGTTCTTTATGTAAAATTGAAATATTATCTTCTTCATTGAAGCAAGATGTTACGATACTAATTTTTTTCATAAAACAATTTTAGCATAAAACTACCTATTTGTAGAATAGGCAAATTTTTCTTAACAATAATACTCTTTGTATAAGGAGACTGTTATATGAAAATGCTAATGTTTGATTTTCGTGACTCAGAAAAAGAGTTTTTCAACAAGAACGAACTCGTGGATTTTGAGATAAGTTTTATAAATGAACCGTTAAATGAAGATTTTGAACTCACGCAGGAGCAAAAAGAACAGACTTCAATCATTAGTATTTTCAGAAGCTCACACCTTACGGCAAATGTTTTGAGAAAATTTAAAAATCTTCGTATAATTGCAACACGCTCATATAGCTATGCACATATTGATTTGGAATATTGTATTGCTCATAATATTGCGGTTATGAATGTCGAACAGTACGGCGAAGAAGCCGTTGCACAGTATGCAATAGCACTAATGATTGTGCTTGTTCGAAACATGATGCCCGCTATTATTGATATGAAACGACATAAAATTAATTATGCAACATATGAAGGTAAAAAATTGAATAATTTAAAAATCGGGATTTTTGGTTGCGGAGAAGTCGGAACTGCCGTCGCAAAGATTGCCCATTTTTTCGGAATGAAAGTATTTATTCATTCTTATATGCAAAACCCAGAACTTGAAAACTTCTGCGAATTTGTCAGTATGGATAAACTTTTGGCAGAAGCCGATATTGTATCACTTCATCTTTTGTACACGGGTGATAATTACCACTTGATTGGAGAAAAAGAGTTTGACAAGATGAAGGACGGAGTCTATTTTATTAATACTGCAAGAGGAGAACTTGTGGACATTAAAGCACTTTATGACAATCTTAAAAAGGGTAAAATTTTAGGAGCCGCACTTGATGTTTTGGAATGCGAATTCTTAAGTACACACCCAGGAGAGTTAACTAATATTATTAATAATTCTGCCTCACATTGTGTTGAAACTGCACTTGTGACTCAAAAGCTTTTCAATATGGATAATGTAATTATAACTCCACATATTGCATACAATACTCACGATTCAGTTGATTATTTGTTGCACCAAACTTTTAACAATATTCGAGATTATTTGAAAGGCATGAACTCAAATAGAGTTTGTTAATGTTTTGTGCTAATATTTATTTATGGCAATTATATCAGACGACGATGGGATAGAAAAAAGGGTTAAAAAAAATCCTATTATAAAACCCGAAAATATAGAGTATGACAATACTTTTGAGAATAGTATAAGACCTAAAGACTTTGACAGTTATATAGGTCAGGGGGCTTTGAAAGAAACTCTCAAAATAACTCTTGAAGCTGCAAAAAAACGTGGCAAACCACTTGACCACTTGCTTTTCTATGGTCCTCCAGGGCTTGGAAAAACTACGATTGCGGGTGTTATTGCTTCTCAAATGGGTGTTGAAATCAGAATAACTTCAGCACCTGCACTTGAAAGACCACGTGATATTATTGGGATTTTAATGTCGTTAAAGGGCGGGGAGATTCTTTTTATAGACGAAATTCATCGCTTGAATAAAGTTGCGGAAGAAATTCTTTATCCTGCAATGGAAGACTTTACTCTTGATATGACAACCGGTAAAAGTCAGACTGCAAAAACATTGAGAGTTCCGCTACCAAAATTTACTTTAATAGGGGCTACGACAAAAGCCGGCGAACTTTCAAGCCCGCTAAGGGATAGGTTTGGCATGATTCACCGACTGGAATTCTATACGGTGGACGAGCTTGCCCAAGTCGTTAAACGCACAGCTAAGATTCTTGAAATAGAGATAACTGATGGCGGAGCAAAAGCTATCGCTATGCGTTCAAGAGGTACACCAAGAATTGCCAACAGGCTTGTTAAAAGAGTTTCGGATTTTGCAATTGTTAAATATGACGGCAGAATTGATGAAGAAGTTGCAAATGAGTCGCTTGATATACTTAAAATTGACGAGTTCGGACTCGATAATACCGATAGAGCTTTGTTGAACCTTATTATAAACAAATATGACGGCGGACCAGTCGGGATAGAAACCATTGCTGCTGCTTTGAGCGAAGATGTTCGTACAATTGAGGATGTATGCGAACCATATTTGCTTCAAGCCGGCTTATTGCAACGAACTCCGAGAGGCAGAAAAGTTTCTCCGGAAGGTTATAGACATTTGGGAATAACAAGAATTCCTTCTGAACAGAAAAGTTTGTTTGAGGATTAGTATGAAAAAATTAGTTTTATTTTTTATGATGCTTCTAATCTCACTACCATGTTTTGCAGAAGAAGGTGTAATTTTGCCTTCTGAATTAGGTATCGTGCAAAAAGTTCAATATGTTGATTTAAGCGATACGAATGTAACACAAACAAAACAGGCGATTGAAGTTAAAATTATCACAGGCAAGTTTAAAGGCGAAACTGTCGAGCTTGACAATATGCTAACAGGTAATCCTTATTATGATATAAATTTGAAAAAGAATACGAAAGTGATTCTGCACGCAGAAGATAACGGAGATGGCGTAGAATATTCTATAGAAGATATCAAACGCTCCGGTACTTTAGCTTGGCTTTCACTTCTGTTTTGCGGTTTATTAATTTACGTAGGAAGAAAAAAAGGCTTTTTCAGCCTTATATCTATTGGCGTCACAGTAGTTCTTATTACACACTTGCTTTCCCCTATGGTATTACACGGCATAAATCCTGTTGCGTCGGCAATTGTAGTCTGTTTGCTCTCAACTGCCGTTACAATGTATTCCGTTGGCGGATTTAATGCAAAGAGTACGGCTGCAGTCGTTGGTGCAGTATTAAGCCTTATGTTTGCAGGAGTATTGGCGTTTATTACAATGTTAACAGCTCACCTTACAGGATTTACGGAAGAAACTTCAATGTTCTTGTACACCGCTCATCCGGAACTTGATTTTATCGGGATAACAATTGCAACAATGATATTAGCTACATTAGGGGCGGTAATGGATGTTGCGATGTCTATTTCAAGTACGATTAATGAAATCTATGAAATCGACGGCACAAAGAGCATAAAAGAATTGTTTACTTCCGGCATGAATGTCGGAAGAGATATTATCGGAACAATGGCAAATACTTTAATTCTAGTTTATTTGGGCGGGTCTTTACCACTGCTTTTGCTTGCTAATAATATTGACTTGCAAAAATTTATTAACCTCAACCAAGTTGTGACAGAAACAGCTTCTGCTTTAATAGGAAGTATCGCAATCGTTATTTGCGTACCGTTTACGGCAATTGTAGCATCGCAAATGATTAGATGTGCAAAAAAGAAAGATGATGATTTGAATTTAAGTATATAATGTGGTATAATCTGTGCTTGAACAGACTTGACATGTAAGCTCGTTAGAGCAGCCAAGTTACTACAGAGGAGAGAATTATGAAGAAATTATTATCAATAGTTTTAACTATGTTTTTAATATCAAATGCTGCATTTGCAGGTGCTTTTAAGGCTGATGCCAGGACAAAAAGAATTCCTGCTGGAACAACTTTTCAGCTTCAATTTTTGCAACCGGTAAGCACATTTTCCGGATGTGAAGGTGATTCATTTACTGCTGTTATAAAAAATGAATTAGGCTCAGGCTCAAGCATTATCTTGCCGGCAGGCTCTGTCGTAAGAGGCTCTGTTGAGAATGTTAACACTGCTAAAAGATTTTCAAGAGGTGCGAAACTCTATCTTGATTTTGACCACGTTGTAACCCCAAATGGCAGACAAATACCTTTGGATATGGCAGTTTGTCAGTTTGATAATATTTTCTATGACGGCGGACTTTATAAAAACTTAGGTTATGGCGAAGCTGTTAAAGAAAACTACGAAAAAGCGGTTGATATGACTAAAAATGCAACAAATTATGGTATGAAGGCCGGCGAATCAGCTCCAGGAATTCAGTATTTAACAACTCCTTTGTGTGCAATCGGCGGATTCTTCGGCGGAGCTTGCTACTGCGTAGGTGAAAGTGTTGCCGATATGTTCAGAAAAGGACAAGATGTCTATATCAATAAAGGTGACGTGCTAACTGTTAAATTAATCAATCCGATTGACGTACCTGTGTATTAACCAAAGAAAAAGCCTCTTGGGAAGAGGCGAGGGGAATTTATTAAGTTAATAGGTATTACACTTCACTTTGTTTACTACACACTATAAGTTTTTAGAGTAATTTAGTTCTTTTATCCGAGGCCGTAATGCGGAGCACTTTCCTTAGCCTCTTGTGATGCTAACTGCTTTGCGGATTGCAATTCAGCTTGCTTCATTTGTAATTGTTGTTCAATGTGGTTCATATCAAGTTGGATTTCTTTTTCAACATCATTTAGAACATCAACTTCTTGTTGCTTAAGAGCTTTAAGAGATTCTTCTTTGAATCTAGAAAATGCACTCATTTCCAACTGATATTGAGACATCGGATTACCGGTGTTTGGAACCATACCCGACATCTTCATTGCCTGTAAGTTCTGCATAGCACTCATTGAGCTGGCTTGGTTTGAATACTGAGCAAACATTGTTGCTCTAGGAATTAAATCCGCTGAAAGCCCTGCGATACTTCCGGCAGTCAAGTAGCCGGAGCCACCTAACTTACTTGCGTATTTTTGGTGGTTCGTGAGCTTGATGCGGGTTTTCATTGCCTGCATCTGTAGCTGATTTATTTCACGTGTTAATCTCTGGACTGTCCAGAATGCCATTAACATAGTAAACCTACCTAACTTTAGTCTAACCTTACACTTATATAAAGTGTTTCTCTTTTTAAAAATTGCCTTTTTTCTTTACAATTATGAAGTTTTGTAACAACAAATTTGTGATAAAATAGATACAGTTGAATAATAGTCTTATTAGGAGGGCTTTTTATGATTAAGGATAAATTGGAAAACGCAGAGAATTATTACGGAATTTCAGCTCGATTGCAAGCCGGATTTGAATGGCTTAAGAATAATGATATGGTAAATATGCCTGACGGACGTTATTATATTGATAACGAAAATATTTACGCAAATGTGCAAAGCTATGATACAAAGAATGATGCCCCGTTTGAAGGTCATAGAAAGTATGTTGATATCCAATATATGATTAAAGGGGATGAAAGATGCGGTATTACGAATTATAAGAATTGCAAAACGACAGAGGCTTATGATTCTGAAAAAGATATCGAATTTTTAAGCTGCACTAATGATGCTGAATATTTAAGACTTGAAGAAGGTGAATTCTTAGTATTCTTACCACAAGACGCCCATCAACCTGCACTCGATAATGGTGGAAAAAAGTTTGTTAAAAAAGTTATTGTAAAAGTAGCGGTATAACATCACCCTCTCCTTATAGGAGAGGGTGCAGCTGTTTGCGAGACTATGTCGAGCATTACAGATGCGGGTGAGGTGTCACCCCGTAAGGGTTCAATCTGCTACCCGCCAACAAAACAAGCTATGCAGCAAAAATATTCTTAGCTTTTTTATCAATCTCAAACTCTAATAACTCACCTTTGTATGGGTTTTCTTCAGACGCTTGATTTGAGGTTTCTAAGATATTCCACAAATCCCCGAACATTGGAGATTTTTTTGTTTTAGTTGCGTGTGATTTTAAATATTTTAAGGTTTCTTTTAAAGAATTATTTACACTAATCTGCGTAGATGCCTTTAAGATTGATAATTGAGGATTGATATATTCTTGCTTAAGCAATCTGTCTCCCTCAAAGATTGTCTTTTCAATAATCTTTTGTGTCGTTTCAGAAGAAGCACCGCTATTTGTTAGAATGTTTTTAGCGGTGTTGGTTAGATTTTGCTTGTTTTCTAATTGGAATGTGTAATCCATTGATACATTCAATCCCATAATCCCTGTCCTTTTTGGTTTTCCTTTTTCCAATATATATATCGGCATTTTTTAGAAAAACTTTAGCTTTTTCTTCTTAATTGTTACATTTCTTTACAATCTATTATTCAACAATACCAATTGTAAAGTTTTGTAACAAATAACTACAAAAGTGAAATTCAATACTCGCTATATACTTTATATATATAACAGATGTAAGAACAAACGAGGTACATAGTATGACTAGAATTAATTGTCACAGTGCATTTAAACATTATGAAATGTTCCACTCAAGGGGTTGTTGTGGTGATAGTTTTGGTAGCGTATTTAACACGACATACAATATAAATACCAACGGCTTGGGCGGCGGCAGTTTTTGGAGCGGCTTCGGACTTGGTCTAGGTAATGCGTTTGGCGGAATGTTCAGCGGTTTATTCGGCGGCGGAATGAATATGTTCGGCGGTGCCGGTTTGTTCGGCGGCGGAATGTTTGGTAACTTTGCAATGCCTTGGGGCGGTGGTTTCGGCAACTACGGCTTGTATGGCGGTGGCGGCACATATCCTTCTTCAAGAACTTCTGCAAGTGATCCGGATTGTAAAGTAATTGCGGATATAAGCGGTAAAGTTAAAGATTTGCCTAATGATGCAACTAAAGAAAAAATAGACGCTTTAATTAAAGATATTGATAATGCGATCGATAAATTAGATGCAAATAATTATGTTGATCAAAAAAGAACATTGGAAAACTTAAAAGCAGAACTTCAAAAGAAATCTCCGAAAACAACAACAGAAAACCCGAGCAACGAAAATAAGGTTGATCCTAAGAAAAAGCCTGAAGGCGACGGTAATGTTGAAAAAACCGAGGGTGGTAACGATCCTAGCAAAAAGGTAACTGATGCTGATGTAACTGCGGCTATTGATGCGGCTGACAAGACAAAAATTCAAGAATTGTTGGCACATCCAGAGAAATTGTCAAATGATCAAAAAACTATGTTAGAGCACGCAAAAGAATACCTAGAGGGTTATTCAAATGTGAAAAAAGATGATTTAAAAGCAGGAACAATTGCATTAAATGATGTAACTGACGTATCTCCAAGTATTGATGATTTTACTAATTTGCGTAGTGCAGAATTGAAAAAAGACGGTAACAATTGGACAATAGAAATAAAAAGCCAAGGTGGTAGATTAGTAAAATATAAACTAGTAGAAGAAACTGCTGGTGAACTGATTTTTGAATGCACTAACTATAAAGATAAAGGTAGACACCAAAAATATGTATTGCAGAAATCTGGAACTGGAAATGAACAAAAGCTTCACTTAATGCAATACTCCTACCATCAAGGATATGGCGATATATGCGTAGCTGATGCAAATAAAGTAAAATAAAAAAAGCTCCAAATGGAGCTTTTTTATTTTATAAAAACATATTTATTACCATACGGAGATGGTTGGGATTTGATTTTATTCAAGAATTCGCCAAGGTTATACATCGGGCTGGTTGCAAACAGTTTGTTTTCTTTGACCCGAATAATTTCTTTTGAGGAAAGAAGTTTTGTGACGATTTCTTCTTGGTTCATATGTACTCCTTGGGTAGTGTCAGTTTAGCACCAAAGATTTTGGATTTCAAGTGGAGGTCTACCTCAATTAATATTTGTCCCTAACGGGCTGAGACCTCACCCGCATTCGTACGGCTCACACAGTTCGCCTACGACTGCGACCTCTCCTATAAGGAGAGGGTGATGTCTTATAACCGAAAGGACATCTTTAGCACCACGAGCGTTTTTAGCGAGTGCAAGAGTGCAGGCTCTGCCTGCTGCATCAATTTAATCCACAACCGTAAGGTTGTAGAAAACAATGCGTTATTTCTTTTCTTTTGCTTCGTTTTCTTTTCTTTCTTCGCAATAAAGAAAAGAAAATGAAGAATTATTTTGAAATAAA
>CAKVIM010000029.1 GCA_934754775.1 uncultured Candidatus Melainabacteria bacterium
TCTTTTCTTTTGCTTCGTTTTCTTTTCTTTTTTCGCAATAAAGAAAAGAAAATGAAGAACTATTTTGAAATAAAAAAATGTACTTTTCTTTCTCTTTTGTTGCGAATTAAAAGAGAAAGAAAAGATACCAAAAGAAAGAGAAAATACGCTATTGTTTCCTACGCTCTGACGAGCGTTGTTTAAATTGCTGTAGCAGGCGGAGCCTGCACTCTTACACTCGCTAAGGAACGCTCGTGGTGCTAAAGATTATTACTTGTATTTGTTGGGCAGGTATGCCCAACCTACTTTTTCGCTATAGCAGTTGAACGCTGCACGCTCGTGGTGCGAATGATGTTCTACTGCAAAAAAATATTTTAAAAATAAAACTTTGTTTGATGTAAAATTGAAACTAATCGGAGAGTGAAAATGAAGGAAAAAGTTTTAGTTTTAGGTGTGTCAAAAAGTGGTGTGGCTGCTGCAGAATACGCAGTTGCTCACGGATATGATGTTTATATAACAGAATCAAAATCTGAAATAAAAGAAGAGTTCAAAACTCGTGTTGAAAATTTAAAAACCAAAGGTGTGAAAATCGAATGCGGCGGTCATAGTGAAGAGTTTATAACAGGTTCTGCATTCGCAATAACAAGCCCTGGAATCCCACCAAAATCAGAAATTTTTCAACGATTGAATGCTAAAAATATCAAAATTATTTCAGAAATAGAGTTCGCATATCTGAATACTGATATTCCGTTTATTGCAATAACCGGAACAAACGGTAAAACTACAACAACGGCTTTGGTGTCTCACATTTTGAGCAAGAATTTTGACGCTCCAGTATGCGGAAATATTGGTGTTCCGCCTACTTCATTAATCGAAGAAAAACACGATTTTCTTGTGTGTGAAATAAGTTCATACCAAGCACAAATGACGGAAAAGTTTAAATCAAAGATTGCTTGCTGGACGAACTTCACGCCAGACCATATCGACTGGCATGGTGGATTGGAAAATTATTTTAAGGCAAAAGCTAAAATCTTTTTACCACCGCAAGAACCTGAATATGCAATCCTGAACGCCAACGATGCGAAGCTTAAAGAATTTGCTAAAGAATGCAAAAACGTTGTATTCTTTGATGATGAAACAGGTTGCTACATAAAAAATGAAGCGATTTTTTATAAAGATGAAGAAATTATTTCTCTAAAAGATTGTCCGCTTGTGGGTCATCACAACCATCAAAACATAATGTGTGGGATTATAATTGCGAAACTTCTCGGTATGAAAAACGAGGATATTAGAGAACAAATTATGTGCTTCAAAGCTCCGGCACACAGATTGGAAAAAGTTCGTGAAATGAATGGAATAACTTTTTATAACGACTCGAAAGCAACAAATCCTGAAGCTTCAATTGTGGCGATTGATTCATTCAACAATGTTGATGTTGCCTTGATTTTGGGCGGAAGAGATAAGAATACGGATTTGACAGAAATGTGCCACTCAATAAATAAACACATCAAGACGGTTTTATTGATTGGTGAAGCAACAGAAAGATTTGAAAAAAATCTGGTAAAAAATGGATTTAGTAATATAATAAAAGAGCGGACGATGGAAGATGCTATTGACAGGGCTATTAGCTTAAAACCGGATGTGGTATTGCTTTCACCGGCATGTGCAAGTTTCGACATGTTTAACAGTTACGAACATCGAGGAGAAGTTTTTACTAAGTATGTCCTATCAAAATAATTCAGGCGAAAAAATGAGCACACAAACCATGCAGGCAGATAGACCGCTGATGATTGCTGTAACTTTTTTGGTAGTAATTGGACTTATGGCGATTTTTTCGGCTTCTGCACCAAAATGTATTGAAATGGGTTTGAACCCTGCAAGATTTCTTGGTCAGCAAATTTTGGGTGTTATCGGCGGAATTATAGGGCTGAAATTTCTTTCTAATTTTCATTACAAAAAGTTGATGGCGTACACTCTTCCATTTGCCTATGTCGTAATCGGTATGCTTTTGATGGTTAAATTTGCAGGTGTTACTGTAAATGGTGCACAACGTTGGATAAATATTGGGCCAATGAGCTTGCAGCCGTCTGAATTCGCAAAACCCGCAGTAGCAATGCTTTTAGCTGCTGTTTTTTATAAGAATACTGATTTGTTAGACAATAATAAAATTGTAACAGCGTTTTTGCCGATAATAATTATGGTTGGCTTGATTTTTACACAGCCAAACTTAAGTATGGTGCTTTTGCTACTTGCTACATCTGTTGCAATATATATTTGTGCCGGCGGCTCCGTAAAACTGATTCTTTATGGCTTGGGAACAATGGTTCCGCTTTTGTTACTAAAAGGTTTGAAAGGGTATCAATCTTCCAGAATCGTGACATGGCTTCATCCCGAAGCTGATCCTCTGGGTGCCGGATATAACATTATCCAATCACTTGTAGCATTTGCATCAGGCGGTTTATACGGTGTTGGCTACGGCAGCTCAAAACAAAAGCTGGCATGGCTTCCGGAAGCACATACTGACTTTATCTATGCAGTTATTGGCGAAGAACACGGATTTATAGGATGCTTGCTTATAATCTGTTTGTTCTGGACAATTTTACAACGTGGGTTTATTATTGCAGTAAAATGCCAAGATATGTACGGCAAATTGTTAGCTCTCGGTCTAACTTTTTCAATCTGTTTTCAAGGATTTCTAAATATGTGGGTTGCAAGTTCATTCGTTCCTGCAACAGGTGTTCCGATGCCATTTATAAGTTACGGTGGTTCTTCTATTATGGTATCATTGTGGATGGTTGGAATTTTATTAAATATATCAAAAGACAATGTAAAAAGGGTAAGGTTTGGAAATGTCAGAAGTATACAATAGCACTTATTTCGTAACCGGAGGCGGTACGGGTGGTCACATTTATCCTGCAATGGCGGTAGCTGATGCACTAACTGATTCAAAAGTTTATTATGTAGGTAATAAACGCAACATGGAATTTGAACTTGCGACTAAAAAAGGGTACAAATTTTTACACGTGAGTATTTCCGGCATGCCAAGAAAACTTAATCCTAAGTTTTTTATCTGGGGCGTAAAACTTGTGAAAGCGATTATCCGCTCCGTTAGGTATATTAAAAAATATAAACCGGACGCTGTTTTTGCAACAGGCGGGTACGTTTCTGCACCGATGATTTTTGCTTGCAGAATTACGAAAACTCCGTATATTATGCACGACTGTGACGCAATGCCGGGGCTTGTTACAAGAAGATTGTCAAAGCGTGCCAAATACGTTACTTTGGCATTCGAAAACGCAAAAAGATATATTCCGAACAGACACACTGTTATTACAGGAAATCCTATTCGTGACGGTTTTAGAACGATGACGGAAGCGGAAGCCAGAGCAAATCTCGGTTTGGAAAACAAATTGACTTTGTGTGTTATGGGCGGCTCTCAAGGTGCTAAATCGATTAACAATACTACAATTGAGTTACTTAAAGAACTTTCTCAAGAACAGAATTTGCAGATTATTTTCCAAACCGGAAAAAAGAATTATAACGATGTGATTACAAGGCTGCAAAGCATTTATCCTGCATTTGAGCAAGATAAAAACTTGATTATAAGACCTTATTTTGAAGATATGATTTCAGTTTTGAAATCAAGTGATATCGTGGTTTCTCGTGCGGGTTCGCTAAGCTTGTCAGAAATCTGTGCATCAAATACTGTGCCGATTTTGGTTCCGTATCCATACGCTGCTGCAAACCACCAGAGGATTAACGCTAAGTGCTTGTTGAACCTAGGTGCTTGTATTTATATTGAGGATAAAGAACTTGACCCTAACAGGTTAAGAGAAACAATAATTGAGCTTTTGAACAATCCTATCAAGATGAATTATTTGAAACAGAATTCTTCTCATTTGGCTAAATTTGATGCAGCAGCCGAAATTGTAGGCTTGCTAAAAAGCTTAAAATCTTAGGATAGAAGTTCAAAATTATTTTTGTTGTATTTGAGTAAACCTTCTTTTTGAAGTTTCGAAAGCTCAAAACTCATCGCACTTCTATCTACATTCAAATAATCAGCTAAATCTTGACGGTTGAATTTGATGTTGAAGCTGTTTGAGTGGTTTTTCTGTGCTTCGTTTGAAAGATAGGTGAGCAGTTTATCTCGGATTGTTTTTTGAGAAACGTTTTCTATTTTTTGGATAAGCTCAATATTTTCTTTGGAAAGTATTTGAAAAAGGTTGTTGATTAAGACTTTGTGACGAGTACAGGCGTTTTGACACATTGATGTGCATTTTTCGTAACCCAAAATCAGCACAAGCGTTTCGTCAACTGTGATTGCGTCAACGCTTGATTCAACGTTTTTTGAGCCGACAAACGATAGTGCCAAATTTTCATTTTTCCCGAGTCTTGAAATAATAATTCTTCTGCCCCAATATGAGTCTTTTTCGATATTGACTGCACCATCTAAGATTAAATAAATGTTGGAAATAATATCACCCTGTCTGATTATCATTTCTTCTTTTTCATATTTGCGAACACGTGCATTGAAGCATTCCAGCAAGCCTTTTAGCTCATCGTCACTCATTCCGAAGAATACGGGTGAAGTCTTAATCTGATTGTAATATTTTTCCAAACGTTCCATAAATTCTCCTTGATTTTATTTACAACGCACTTGTTGTAAAAACAACAGAAATCTTTTTAAACATAGTTTATAATAAACATGTTAAAAGTTAAATAACAAATAGGAGATAAATTTATGGCGACACAACAAGAAGAAAATTTAATCAATTTATTAGACGGCTACGTAGAAAAGGGCGGACACCACTTGAATGTTAATGTATTTAATCGTGAAACATTGCTTGATGCACAAAAGCATCCCGAAAATTATCCGCAGCTTACGGTAAGAGTTTCGGGGTATGCCGTAAATTTCATTAAGCTAACAAAAGAACAGCAAGACGATGTAATCTCCAGAACTTTCCATTCATCGTTAGCAAAATAATCGTGTTTTGATGAGGAGTCATCTCCAACCTAATAATATGTAAATACAATGTCTGTGGGCTTTAGAGTTCTAAAGCCCTTTTATATTGAGATATTGAGAGTAAATTATTTAATCAATGTAGAGATAAATCTGATAGAGTCGTCAGCCAATTCTCTAACGAAGTCTTTAGCGATTTTAGAAAGCGGTCTGCTGTCGATTTTATCGAAGATAGCGTAGATAGGATCACCGCCGTTGTTGAATCTCATTTGTCTGTCTTGTTTATTCAAGTAGTAGCAGTGGAAGTTTTTAGGGATTTCTAAAGCCCCAGCCGGTTTTTTATTTCTTTCGATAGCGTCGTATGTAGTAGCCATAATTAAAACTCTCTCTAAATATCTCTTACATATATATAAAGTATATCTATTTCCAAAAATTGCCTTTTTTAGAGTAAGAATGTAAAGTTTTGTAAACAAACCTACCCTCTCCAGACGGAGAGGGTAGGTTTTCAATGTGAAAGCTATGCTTGAACATTAGAAAAACGGGTGAGGGGCAATCTTTTATCCCGCAAGGGAACAGAACATCATTCGCACCACGAGCGTGCAGCGGCTAGCTGCGATAGCGAGTGAGAAAGTGCCGGTTTACCGGCAACAGCTATTCAAACAACGCTCGTTAGAGCGTAGGAAACAATAGCGTGTTTTCTCTTTCTTTTGGTATCTTTTCTTTCTATTTTTTTCGCAATAAAAGAGAAAGAAAAGTACATTTTTATTTCAAAATAATTCTTCATTTTCTTTTCTTTATTGCGAAAAAAGAAAAGAAAACGAAGCAAAAGAAAAGAAATGACGCACTGTTTTCTACAACCTTACGGTTGTGGACTGAATGGATGCAGCCGGTGAACCGGCACTTTGACACTCGCTAAGGAACGCTCGTGGTGCGAGTGATGTTCAATTGTAAAATGTTATTGTTGGGGTGAAACCCCAGCCTACTTTCTAAAGTAGTAGGTTGGGCATACCTGCCCAACAATAACTTTTTAAACAATATCTTCTTCTACGATATAACGAGGGCGGGCTTTCACTTCGTTAAAAATTTGCCCCATATACTCGCCTAAAATCCCCAGACAAAATATTTGCAGTCCACCAAAGAACGCAAGCAAAATTACGAGCGTTGCCCAACCGCTTGGCGTATTATGAAGCACATATTTTTCAAAAATTGTTTCCGCTGCCAAAATAAAGCTTCCAAAAACAGTTAGAACGCCCATTGCGGCAATTATTCTCAAAGGAACAATACTAAAAGCTGTAATTCCATTTAAAGCAAGACTTGTGAGCGAGAACACATTAAACTTAGAGCAGCCGAGTGCTCTCGGTTTGACATTAAAATGTACATAAGCTGTTTTTAGTCCGATTTCGTGGAAAAATCCTCTTAAGAATAAACCGGCTTCAGAATATTTTTCTAAAATTTCAAGTCCTTTATAGCTTACAAGTCTGAAATCCGAATGGTTTGGCGGAATTCTAACGCCTAAAATATTCATCAATTTGTAGAAACAAAGAGCGGTATATTTTTTGAAAAATGTGTCAGTTTTGCGGTCATTTCTAATCCCGGAAACGATTTCAGCACCGTTATGAAACTCGTCGATAAATGTTTCAATTGCGTTTTCATCCTGTTGTAAATCTGCGTCAATAGATATTACGCAATCACAGCCGACTTCTTTGACTCCTAAAAGCCCTGCAATAAGAGCCTTTTGGTTGCCATAATTTCTGACAAATTTTCTGCCTTTGACTCTTGCACCATAAGTTTGGTGTAAGTTTTCGATAATTTCCCAAGTTTTATCCTTGGAGCCATCGTCAATAAGATAGATGTAGCTATCTTCAGAAATTTTTCCTTTTTCAATTATTCCGTCAAGAACTTTTAAAAGAGTTTCAACAGTTGATTTTACAACTAATTCTTCATTGAAACACGGAATAATTATCGCAAGTTTTGTTTTATTTTCGCTCATTGTATTCCTCTTAAAATTATAATACAATAAAAAGTAAGATTAGAAAAGAGAGAAGAGTTTATATGTCAAAATTTATTCTTAATGCTGATGATTTCGGGATGAGTAAAGCTTACAATAAAGCGATTATGGAAGGTGCTGCGGATGGGATTTTGAAGAGTGCGAGTCTTGTTGCAAACGGTGAAGCATTCGACGAAGCTTGCAAAGTTGTTATTCCTGCCTCTCCTGATTTAGGAATTGGAGTTCACCTTAATATTATTGAAGGTAAGTCGCTCTTAAGCGATTTAGACAGACTTACGGACGTAAACGGAGAGTTTAATAATTCGTTCGGTCAACTAATGCTAAAAGCTTTGAATAAAGGTGATAAAGCTTTTATGGAGCAGGTTGAAAAAGAATTTAGAGCTCAAATTGAGAAGGTTAAATCTAATGTGCCGAACGTTACACATATAGACTCGCACGTCCATGTACACTCAATTCCGCCGATTTTCGAATTGGTTTGCAAACTCGCAAAAGAATACGGAATTAGCCAGATAAGGACGCAATACGAAAAACTGTATGTTGTGCCGGACGTGTTCAAACATCTTACAATGAAATATCCCGTAAATTTAATCAAGATTGCACTTTTGGACTTTTTTACTTTGATTAACAGAAAAAAAGTTGCACAATACGGGCTTAAAACGAATGATTATTTAATCGGTGTTGGCTACACATCTATGATGAATAGCTTGACTGTGTCTTACGGGCTTTTGGCTCTTAGAAATATGAAAGATATTGTAGCAGAAGCTCTTATTCATCCTTGCAGGTACGAGGACGGTACGATTGACAACCATTTTGTCGAATTTCAGATTACGAAAAATAAAAAGCTTAAAGAAAAGATTGAAAAAATTGGCTTTGAAATAACGAATTATGTTGAAGAAAATTAGTGTTGCAATATTAATCCTTTTGCTTCTTCTGAGCGGAATCTTGTTTTTCCCGAAGAAAAGAGATTTCTACGTAAAGCAGGTAATCTCTCCGACACAAATTGTCTTGAGTGATGACAAAATGCTTACTATATCAGGTGTTGAAACTTTTGATGCATTCTATAGCGAGAAAAATCGACTTTTGGCAAAGAAATTCGGGATAAGCGAGTATGAGGCATTTATTTCGGGCAATCTTGCAAAAAATTGGGCGAGAAATCTGCTGGAAGGACGTGATGTTCGGCTAAAAGAAAACGATTTGACTTATGTTAAATCAAGCTATTATCTCAAACTTTTGAATTCTCCTTATTGTATTAAAGACGGCGAATTCACTAATGCCAAAGCTTTCGAGCGACATTTAAAAAGTGTTCGAAAAACAAAATATACGGTTATCCAAAAATCAGAAAACGAGTTTTTGGTTGTCAAAAAGAGTTATTATAGCAAGATTTTCAGGAAAAAGAAAACCAAATTTAGTAGCCAAAATGTTGAAAAATTTCAGCTAAGAGAATTGGATTTGGGCAACTTTAAAATTGTTCTTTCTGATTTGACGACTAAATTGAAACCAGATAGAAACTGCTCAAGTGATATTTGTAAAGAAATTTTAGGAAATATTAATCATGCTCAAAAGACAATTGATATGGCGATTTACGGCTACTCAGCAACTCCACAAATCGAACAGGCTTTAAAGAATGCAATTGCAAGAGGTGTTAAAATTAGGCTCGTGTACGATTTGGACGGAAAAGGTGAAAATATTTATCCTGATACTCTTAAGCTTGTGAGTTTAATTTCAGACAGCGTTTCGGATAAGAATTCGAAAGAAGCCTCGGCTATAATGCATAACAAGTTTTATATTTTTGATGGGAAAATAGTCATAACAGGTTCTGCGAACCTTTCACATACCGATATGTCAGGATTTAATTCCAATTGCATTCTGGTAATTAATTCTTCGGATGTGGCTAAGATTTATACCGACGAGTTTGAGCAGATTTATTGCGGAAAGTTTCATAATGAAAAGGTTGTGACTAATAAAAAACATCTTGATAATATGCAAATTTATTTTTCACCGCAGGATAAAGCTTTGACTGACGGAGTTTTACCGCTTATCAGGCAAGCGAAAAAATATATCTATATTCCGACATTTTTGATTACAGAAAAACGAGTTGTTGAGGAGCTAATTAGTGCAAAGCAGCGTGGTGTGGATGTTAGGGTGATTGTTGATGCTCTCAATGCTTCTGCTAAATACTCAAAGCATCAGACTCTTCGTGACGCAGGGGTTCCGGTTAAAGTTGAAAATTATGCGGGTAAAATGCATTCAAAATCAGTGATTGTGGATGACAAATATTTGGCGATAGGCTCAATGAATTTTTCAAAAAGCGGTGAAAATAAAAACGATGAAAATTTAGTAGTATTTTACAGTCCGCAATCTGCAAAATTTTATCGTGAATTTTTCTTGTATCAGTGGAATAAGATTCCGAACAAATGGCTCAAATACAATCCAAGAGCCGAAGGAAAAGATTCAATCGGCTCTTGTAATGACGGAATTGATAATGACTATGACGGTTTGATTGATATGGAAGAGGCTGCGTGTAAATAATTACACGAGCCCTTCTTTTAACGCCTTTACAGCGGCTTGAGTTCTATCGTCGACCACGAGTTTTTGGATAATATTACATACGTGGGCTTTTGCCGTATGCTCGCTTATTGTAAGCGTTTTAGCGATTTGGCTGTTTGATTGCCCGTCAACAACAAGCTTTAAAACCTCGTATTCTCTCTGTGTCAGGTTTGAATGATTTTCTTTGAACGCACTTCTGGAAAGCTGTCTTGAGGGGATTAGCCCGCTATTTTTCTCTCGGATAAACGGTACTACGTGTGGGTCAATCCACATTGCACCTTCTTTTACCATTTTTATGACGCTCATAAGAAAGTCTGTGCCAATGTCTTTTATTATATAAGCACTTGCACCGGCTGTTAGAGAGGAATTTAGCTCATCTTCAGAAATATGTGAAGTGAGCATTATGATTTTGAGTTTGCTGTTATGTTCAAGAATTTGTTTTGTGGCTTCTATGCCGGAAATATCCGGAAGCCCAATATCCATGAGTATTACATCCGGTTTAATCAGTTTGGCTTTTTCTATGGCTTCCTTACCGTTTGTAGCTTCGCCAATGATTTCAAGTTCCGGATAGTCACAAAACAAAGATTTTATACCAATACGCATCAGTTTTTGGTCTTCAACAAGTAATATTTTTATTTGCATAAAACCTCACTTTCAGACAAAATATATTGCCTCATCGTAATCTTAAAATGTTTTATGCAAATATAACACCCTAACTTTAAGCACTGAACGCCCTATTGTTAAGCGGATTAAATTTAGAAATATTTTTTTAACGCTTCTTGAAAATCAATAATCTTCAAATGATTTTCCAACATAGCTTGGTTGCGACCTTCGTAAGCACTGTCGTAATCGTCGTTTTGGTCGATAGCGAGATTGTAGTATTTTATCGCTTCATCTAAATTTTCAAGATAATAATATGCGGTTCCGATAAGGGTGTACTCAATTTCTTTTGAGGTAGAAAATTGCAGAGCTTTTTCAAAGTATTTTACTGCTTCTGCGTAATCACCTTCTGCAATTGCAATACAGCCCAGACCTCTTAAGACTGTCGGATTTTTCTTATCAAGGTTATAAGCGGCAAGCAGAGAGTGCTTGCCGGCTTTAAAATCGTATTTGTCATACTCTTGTTTGGCTTTTTCAATGAGCGTAATCAATTTTATTTTAGCGGTTGTACGTCTGAAAAAGCTTGAAACACTTTTTAAGTAATCGAGTTCTTTGCTCATTTTATACCGTGTGCATTTTTTCAAAAATGCCTTTTTTCTGAATCCAGATTTCGACTTCCAATCGGTTTCCTTCTTCAATCAAGATATTTTTAAGCTCCTTAAAGTTTAAATCAGCCCTCTGGATATCGCAGAGCATGAACATCACAAAATGCCCTTGCATAAGCGTTTGCTTGATATCTTCGATATTAACCTTATATTTTGCAAGCACTGAAGATATGCCTGAAACGATACCGACTTTGTCTGTGCCTGAAACGGTTATTATAACTTTAAAATCGTCCATTTTATTATCCTCTTTTCAACCTCTAGCCGCCAATAACCGGTGCTACGAAAGTTCTAGTTGCAAGGTCTTTGTCAAATAATAGCAAAGCTTTTTTGTCGTCACCTATTAGACGAAGAGTTGCCAATACTCCGTTCACAGTTGATTCTTCTTCAACTTGTTCTTTGATGTACCAATCAAGCAAATGCATTGCGGCTCTATCTTTAACCTCTTCTGCAACATCCATAAGATGATTAATTCTTGAAGTTACGAATTCTTCGTGTCTTAAAACGTGCTCAAAGATTTCAAGCGGTGTACTGCCTTCTACTTGAGGTTTGTCGATAGCTCTAAGCTCAATTTTGCCGCCACGTTCGTTTAAGTAATTAAACATACCCATTGCATGTGCGTGTTCTTCCTGAACCTGTACGTTAAACCAGTTTACGAAACCTTGAAGGTTTAGTTCTTGAAAATAGATTTTCATCGCTAAATATAGGTATTCAGAATAGAATTCTTTGTTTATTTGGTCGTTAAATGCTTCTTCCAGTTTTTCGTTAATCATAAAAACACCTCTTTTCTCTTCTTACCATTCATTTTAGCACAAATTATGTTAAAATACTTTTATGTCAAAATATGTTTTAATGATTTTATTTGTTTTGTTTTTTGTTTGGTCTTATTTTATCGAGCCGAATTTGCTTGTGGTTAAACATTATACAGCGAGTGAATTTGGGGGAAAAAAGATTATTTTTGTAAGTGATTTCCATATTGCAAAGGGCGAAAAGAAACGCTTGCAAAGGATTGTTAATACGATTAATCAGCTAGAGCCGGATTTGGTAATCTCAGGTGGAGATTATATTAAAGGACACGATGGCGGAAACACGTTGCCTATTGAAGAACAGGTGGTTGAACTTAAGAAAATCGAAGCTCCTGTCGTGAGTGTTTTGGGAAATCATGACGGTTGGTTTGATAAAGAATTTGTGCGTGAAACTTTGCAGGGGGCAGGAATTCAGGTTCTTGAGAATTCGAGTGCTAAAATTGAGGGGATTTATATTGCGGGTGTAGAAGACATGCAGACGGGATTTCCGGATGTGGAGTTGGCGTTAGCGAAAACCGAAAGCCCAAGGATTTTAGTTTCGCATACTCCGGATATTTATTATGATGTTAGAGAAAAAGTCGATTTGATTTTGGCGGGACACGTTCATGGCGGACAGGTACGAATTCCTTTTTATGGTGCAGTTATAGTGCCTTCTAAATATGGTACGAAATTTGCTTATGGAGTGATTGAAGAAAATCAGAATAAGATGATTATTACGGGCGGTTTGGGAACAAGCATTTTGCCTTTCAGGTTCTGTGCTCTGCCGGAAATTGTTGTGATTAATTAGTCGGATATTTGACGTAAGCTTATGCTTGCAATATGATTGGGGTGTTATGAATTACGATTTTAAAGCTGCTGAAAGGTTATTGGAAAAAGAATTTGAAGGCGTGAATGATATTCGAGATTTTAACCAGAGAAAAGTCTTGAAAGCCTTTTATGATAATAAGGTCGCTCCGGAACATTTTTATACGGTTTCTGGGTATGGACACGATGATTTGGGTCGTGAGGTTTTGGATAAAGTTTTTGCACAAGTTTTTGGTGCAGAAAAAGCTTTGGTAAGAATCCATTTTGCTTCCGGCACACACACTTTGGCTTGTGCTTTGTTTGGCAATTTGAAGTATGGCGATAAGCTTATCTCTGTTGCAGGTGCTCCTTATGATACTATGCAAGAGGTTATTGGTACCGCAGGTGATGAGGAAACTAAGCGTTCTTCTTTGATTGGGAACGGAGTTTTGTATGACGAAGTGCCGCTTGTTGACGGTATGGATATTGATTTTGCGAAACTTGAAGAAATGGTGGATGAAACGACTACAATGGTGCTTATCCAGCGTTCTAAAGGGTATTCTACAAGAAAATCGCTTTCAATGGATACAATTGAGCGGATTTGTAAAACGGTTAAGTGTAAGAATCCTAACTGTATCTGCTTTGTGGATAATTGCTACGGAGAATTTGTAGATAGTAAGGAGCCTTTGGAAGTTGGTGCTGATTTGATGGCAGGTTCACTTATCAAGAATCCTGGGGGCGGAATAGTTGAAGCCGGTGGTTATATTGCGGGTAAAGAGCTTTTGGTTGAAAGGGCTGCGAATCGTTTGACTGCTCCGGGGATTGGTTCTGAAGGCGGAGCAATGTTTAACCAGCACAGACTGATTTTTCAAGGACTGTTTATGGCACCTTCAATTGTTTCTGAGGCAATTAAGGGGGCGATTCTTGCTGCTAAGGTTTTTGAGGATATAGGTTTTAATTCTGCTCCAAAATATGATGAAAAGAGAACGGATATTATCCAAAATATTATATTTGGTAAGGCTGAGCATTTGGAAGAATTTTGTAGAACTATACAGTCGCTTTCACCTGTTAATGGGTATGTAACCCCTATTCCGGAATACATTCCGGGGTATGAGGATCAGGTTATTATGGCAGGCGGAACATTTATTGAGGGGTCTACAATTGAACTTTCGGCTGATGGCCCAATGCGTCCACCGTATGTAGCTTATATGCAAGGCGGTCTGAACTACGCCCACGTAAAAATTTGTTTGGAAGAAATCGTTAAAAAGCTGTAAATAGGGGAATTCTATATTTTCGAGAGGTAAGAACCCTTCAAGCTCTGCTTGAAGCGTGAGACTCCCATTGGCATAATAAATAAAAAGACATAAACTGGAGATGGTGACTCTGCCGAGAAAAAGGTGACTCAATGTCACGTTTTTCGAGAGGTAAGAACCCTTCAAGCTATGCTTGAAGCGTGAGACTCCCATAGACATTATAAATAAAAAAAGACATAAACTGGAGATGGTGGGAGTCGAACCCACGTCCATCGTGGATAAAAACGAATGTCTACGAGTGTAGTAACTTATTGGCTCAGCTTAATAAGGAAAGTTACATAACCTGAATTAAGCCAAAGACTTTTTGCGGAAGCCTAACCTCCAATGGTTAATCTTGATGTACATACCATCATTTGCACACTGCATCTTGCATGTTTTCATCTAATCTAACGGCAAGCTGGTCAAATTAGAGGGATGCGCTACTAATTAAGCAGCAAGCTTTTGAGCTCTGAAAGCATCTAATGAAACAACTTTGTTGTCATTTAATTTGTTTTGCTTGTTGATAAACGGGAACAGCACCCGTACTCGCAATCCGGATCTACCAATCACGGCGTCAAAACCAGTACATCCCCATGAAAAGTGAATCCTTGGGAAGACGGCTCCGCTCGAAAAACCTGCTCGCATTGCTAATCGCAACACGACACTGTTTTTCTCGACTCCACCTCAAATGCTTACGCATTTTCGGCTTGCCCATTGTCCTCGCCGGACGGGCGTCAAAACCAGTACATCCCCATGAAAAGTGAATTCTTGGGAAGACGGCTCCGCTCGAAAAACCTGCTCGTATTGCTAATCGCAACACGACACTGTTTTTCTCGACTCCACCTCAAATGCTTACGCATTTTCGGCTTGCCCATTGTCC
>CAKVIM010000030.1 GCA_934754775.1 uncultured Candidatus Melainabacteria bacterium
CTCACCCGCATTCGTAACGTTCGCATAGCTCACGAACGACTGCTCCCTCTCCAGTTGGAGAGGGGTGGGGTGAGGTTTAGCCCGTTAGGGACAGGACGACTTTAGCACCAACCGCCCTAAATAGGAAGGTCGCAAGCGTGCGAACGTAAGTGAGCTACGCATGCGGGTGGGTTATGAATTGACAAATTTCTTTAAAATACTTCTTCATTTTCTTTTCTTTATTGCGAAAAAGAAAAGAAAACGAAGCAAAAGAAAAGAAATGACGCACTGTTTTCTACAACCTTACGGTTGTGGATTAAATTGATGCAGCAGGCAGAGCCTGCACTCTTGCACTCGCTAAGGAACGCTCGTGGTACGAATGATGTTCTACTGGTTATTATTGGGGTGAAACCCCAACCTACTAACTGGGGTAAAAGGTTGAACGCTATATACGCCGTGAGCGTGTGGCGATTAGCCACAATAGCGAACAAAAGAGTGCAGGCTCTGCCTGCTATAATCATTTAAACCACGCCAGAAAGGCGTAGAAAGCGGTAGCGTATTTTCTCTTTCTTTTCGTTCTTTTCTTTCTCTTTTTATTCGCAACAAAAGAGAAAGAAAAGAACAATCCAAATTTTACCCTTACGGGATAAACCCTCACCTGCATCTGTAATGCTTGACACAGTCTCGCTAACGACTGCTCCCTCTCCAGTTGGAGAGGGGTGGGGTGAGGTTCAACAATTTCCTCTAAAAGATTGATTGAAAATTTCTTAAATAAGTTATATCCTTAACAATAAGAGGTCTTTAGTGAAAAAACATATTCTCAAAAAACAAATACTTCAAAAAGAATTACAAATAAAAAAACTACATTTACACCAAACATCTTCCGATGTTTGTAACGATTTATATAATTCTTTAATCCTAGAAAAAGCTATTCTTAAAAAACAATTAGAAGAGCTTGAAAAGAACCCTATTATTGAAAAATTCAAGCAAACTTTCAGAAAAAAAGAAAAATTGATTTGCGATTATTGGAAAAATTAGAAAATATTTAGGATTTTTTTAATATTTATGTTATAATTCTCGTAAAAGAGGATTTATGCGTACGATTAATTATGATGTAAAGAAATCTATAAGAGGGGCTTTTGGAGAAGAATTAGCAGAACTTGGAGCTAAAAACAGTGACATAGTTGCTCTTGATGCTGACTTATCAGGTTCTACTCAAACTTCGATTTTCGCAAAAGCTTTCCCTGAAAGATTTTTTGATGTGGGAATTGCAGAACAAGATTTGATGACAACAGCTCTAGGTCTATCATTGGAAGGGAAAATACCTTTTGCAGCTACGTTTGCGGTATTTGCTACCGGTAGAGCCTATGACCAGATTAGAAACTCAATCTGTTATCAAAAAGCTAACGTTAAAATCGTTGGTGCCCATGGCGGTATCACGGTGGGCGAAGACGGTGCCAGCCACCAAGCATTAGAAGATATATCTTTAATGCGAGGGCTCCCAAACATGACAGTACTTGTTCCGGGGGATTACGAACAAACAAGACAAGCCGTAAGGTTTGCGTCAGAGCATAATGGCCCTGTATACATTAGGCTTTCAAGAATGAATGTTCCTGAAATATATGACAAAGAGTATAAATTTGACCTAAACAAAGCAGTCATCTTAAGAGAAGGTAGCGATGTTTCAATATTTGTAACGGGTGACTTATTGGCAGAAGTCGTTAAAGCAGCAGAAATACTTGAGAAAAACGGAATTAATGCAGAAATTATTAACATTCCTGTTATTAAACCGTTAGATTGTGGAACTATAATAAATAGTGTAAGTAAAACAAAATTGGCTGTAACGGTTGAAAACCACTCTATTATTGGCGGTTTGGGTTCTGCTGTGGCTGAATGTCTTTCAGAGAATGCTCCGCACAAATTGGTTCGCATCGGGGTTAACGACAGATTCGGTCAAAGCGGAACTCCTGCAGAGCTATTGAAATACTATAATTTGGATTCAGAAAGTATTGCTAAAAAGGTTATTGAGTTAAAGAAATGATACAATTAAGATCGGTTACAAAAAAATACAAAAATAATTATGCACTAAAAAATATCAATCTCGACATCTTATCAGGCGAGTTTGTGTTCATCACGGGAGCATCAGGTGCAGGCAAATCTACTTTGATGAAAATGTTATACAAAGAAGAAACGCCAACTACAGGTACGGTGTTAATTGGCGGGATAAACATTGCCAATCTTCCGCCGGAAAAAGTTCCGAACCTAAGAAGATGCATGGGAATTGTGTTTCAAGACTACAAATTATTACAAAACCAATCTGTATACGACAATATCGCTTATGTTATCAGAACACTCGGCATCAGCTCTTCTGACATAAGAACTCGTGTAACCGGTGCATTAAAGGTTGTAGGTCTATTAGATAAAGCAATGGCAAAACCAAGCGAGCTTTCCGGTGGAGAACAACAGCGTGTAAGCATCGCAAGAGCTTTAGTAAACGGGCCTCCGCTTCTAATCGCAGACGAACCTACAGGAAACTTAGACCCTAAAAACTCTCTGGAAGTTATGCAAATATTGGAGCAGATTAACCAAAGAGGTATTACTGTAATTGTGTCAACACACGATTATACTCTTGTTGACCGATTCAGAAAAAGAGTTTTGACGCTTGAAAAAGGCGAAATTATAAGAGATATTCAGGCAGGTACTTATGGACAATAGCAGGCAACAATTAAAAAAACAAGTAAAAAAACATATACCTAAAGATTGGCTCTGCGAACTCCGTATAGCCTACAGAATAGTCATGGAAGCAGTAAATGACATAAAAAGAACAGGCATAATTAACGTAGTCATCATCACAACAATGGCTGCAATCTTGACGATTTTTGGAGTTCTGTTCAGATTTACGTTATCGCTTTCAACTTTTGCAAACGAGTTAGGAAATGTTTTAGAAATATCAGTTTATCTGAAAAATGATGCATCTCCTTCAATTGTAAAAGACAGAATCAAAGAAATTAAGCATGTAAAATCAATAACACTCAAGACAAAAGAAGAATCTTGGCAAAATTTAAAGCAAGAATTAGGGCTTCATGATATTGCCAACCCGCTTCCAAACACATTAAGAGTGAAAGTTGATAAACCTGATAATATTTCGGAAGTGTTTAACCAGATTAAACCGATAGCCGGAGTTGAAGACATGGGATATGCAAAAGAACTTGCAAAAAAGATGCAAGTACTTACAAATGTCGTTAACACCACTATGATTTTTGTAATTATAATCTCGGCAGCACTTACAATAACAATTATCAACAACACAATCCAGCTTGTAATCCAATCTCGAAAAGAAGAAATCGAAATCATGCGTCTGATGGGCGTAAGCAACTGGTACATCAAAACACCATTAATTATGCAAGGTGCGTTTTACGGCTTCGTATCATCAGTAATTGCAGTAATGCCGTTGAATTGGGTTCAAGGATTGTTAATAAATGTACACAAATTCTTCTTGATACCGACTCCTGTTTATGCACAAAATATAGTTATCATAACCTTGCTGTTAATCGGCACGGCGTTTGGTGCAAGCGGCAGCTTCTTATCAATAAAGAAACACTTACAAGTTTAAGAATAGGTGGCAGATATGGATAAAACAATCGAATTAGTAAATAACGTAAAAGACATTCATGCAATGCCGAGTGTTATCGTCAAAGCACTTAACATAATGAAAAAACCTACAGCCAGTATGAAAGAGCTGGGTGACATCGTTATGTACGACCAATCTTTGACTATCAAGATTTTGGCACTTGTTAATTCAGCTTATTACGGATTCTCTCAACAAATAAGCTCTATTAACATTGCATTATCGCTACTTGGCTTAGTTAAAGTCAAAAACATTATCGTTGCAGTTGCAATGAAACCTATGATGTCAAACCAAGGCGACAAAGAGCTTTGGAAACACTCAATGAGAGTAGCGGCAGGTTGCGAATACTTGGCTAACATCACCAAAATTATGGACTCAGACGAAGCATTTATTGCAGGTTTTGTACACGACGTTGGTAAGATTGTTTTGCATATGGCAAATGAAAAAGCTTATGGTAAAGTAATTTCAGCAGTAAATGACGGTGCTGATGTTCTTGATGCCGAACGTAAATATTTTGATTCAGACCACGTAAAAACAGGTTCTCTGTTGGCTAAGAGATGGCAGCTGCCAATATTGCTTGCAAACATCATTTCTTACCACCATACACCTTCACTATCATCAATTCCGGTTCCTTGTAACCTTGTTTGTATGATAGATAAATTGGTTCAAGAAAACTTTAACCCAAGCACGCTTGATAAAGACTTTATCAAGACAATGGGCATTGATTTTGCAGATATCGAAGATTTGAGAACAGCAGTTTTACAAAAGGCAGAAGTACTTATTTCAGAATTGTCATAGAGGTAATATGCGAATAGTCCTAATTTCAGATGATTCTGATTTCTTTGAGTACATTTCGCCTAAACTCATTCTCAGAAAAAGCGACGAGCTATTCCGATTTTCGTTTGACGAAGTATTAGAAAAGCTGCATTTGTTAAGCGTTGCAGCAATCATTATTAACAGCGAGAACTCCGAAGACAAAACAGTTGAGTTGCTTAAACTTTTGAACGGAGTACCCGCAATAATTTTTGCTTACAACGATTCTGAAGAATTTAGGATAACAACTTTCAAAAATGGTGCCTTATCCTTCATCACCCCTATGACTTCAGATAAAGAATTGCAAGCAAAAATGCTTCCACTACTTGCTCACGCCGATTTATTAGAGAAAAATAATCGCTACAGAGAAATCTTGGTTGACAGCAAACTTCTTGCAAGCACAAACGAAGTTTACCTTGACTATGCCAAAATACTTGATAAAGAACTGGATAAGATTGATAAAACTTCAAGACAAGCTATACTTGCAGCAATATCACCCGATGATAAAACGAAATTTTTACTGCAAGCCAACCAAATTGAGACAATAATATTAAATAATATTCGCCAGAATGACGTTCTTATGAACTATGCTGCGAACAAATATTTTATGCTGCTATATGATGTTGATATTGAATCAGCAAAAAAAATATGGAACAAAATTGCCCAACAGATTCCGCAAAAGATTTACGCAGGATTTACAACGACATTAGCTAAAAAACGTCAACAAGCAATTAACGAAGTCTTGAACAGGCTGCACGAAGCTATTAATTATGAAAAACTTGCTCAAAAAGAACAAGAGAATTCAATTGAAAACTTCAAGCTTTTTAGGCAAGAATTTAACAAAAAAATCGAAAAAATTATCCAGCCGGTATTCTATCAAACAAGGCTTAAGTATAACGACAAACTCTTTGGTATGACAATAACACAAGCCTCTGACCAAGATTATTCGTCACTAACAATTTCTGCAAGAAATTGCACAGGGGTTTTGAAAATCACGGCTCCGGGATTTTCTAAAATAAATATAGATATAATAATCAAAGACATAAATAAACGAATCAGTCTTGAGCCAAATGAACTTGAAGCCGGATTTTTAGAAGATTTAATTGAACAATTTATAAATGAATTTAAGAAGGAGATTGAAAATGACATTACTAAATAGCAATGACTCTCTTGTTATGATTATTGACATACAAGACAAATTATTGAATGCAGTTTTTGATAAAACTACAGTTGCAAAAAAATCTGAAATTATCGCAAAAGCAGCAAACATTTTAGGCATACCGACTATTGTTACAGAACAATATCCAAAAGGCCTTGGCTCTACCATTACTAACTTAAAAGAAGCTTTAGCTGAAAATACTCA
Source organism: uncultured Candidatus Melainabacteria bacterium (assembly GCA_934754775.1). Taxonomy (GTDB): domain Bacteria; phylum Cyanobacteriota; class Vampirovibrionia; order Gastranaerophilales; family Gastranaerophilaceae; genus CAG-196. The sequence continues at coordinate 5,784 of CAKVIM010000030.1, forward strand.
ATACTTTGAAAAAACAAGTTTCTCAGCTCTTGAAACGGCTGAAATCGCTAACGCAGTTAAAAACACAGAAAAAAAACAAGTTATTTTGTTTGGTATTGAAACACATATCTGCGTAAGTCAAACAGCGAATGCATTGATAGAAGCAGGTTTTGAAGTTTATGTAGTTAGTGACGCTTGCGGAAGCAGAGCTGAAAGCGAATACGAAGCCGGACTTAACAGAATGAAAGATAACGGTGCCAAAATTATTACAACCGAAATTGCATTATTCGAATGGTTAAGAGGTGCTAAGCATCCGAATTTCAAAGAAGTTCAGACTTTAATCAAATAATAAAGTCTGCGGAGCTTGGCTTTCGTAGTTCCTAAACCAGTTAGAAGCATTACGGATTTTTCGTTAGCCCGCTCATCTTCAATATTATATTCATTAAAGAGGATTTCAGAAAGTTCATACCCTGACAATCCTTCTTTTTTTATCAAAAGTTTGGTTATATCGTCACCATAAAACTCAAAGTTTGTAAGAGATGCTCTAAGTTTTTTGAGTTCTGTAATTAATTCTTCAATTTTTTTCTTGCCACGCTTTGAGTTCAAGAAATTTATATTAGCTTCTATTGTCGCAAGCATTGGATAAGAAGGTGAAGTTGTGAGCAGCATATCTAAAGCCGTTTTAGGATTAAGTTCGCAATTACAATGTAAAAGTGCAGTCGGATTAATGCCTCCGGCTGTTTTATGCAAAGATTGAACCGTAAAATCAGCGTATTTTATTGCCGAAGTCGGCAAATTTTCACTAAACGGATAAAGTGCCCCATGAGCTTCATCCACAATTAATCGCACATTATGTTTTTTGCAAGCTTCTGATATATATGGAATATCAGATACAATACCTTCATAGCTTGGAGAAGTCACAATAATTGCCTTGGGAGCATTCTTTTCGAGCAACTCATCTATATTACTAAGCCCTTCATAAACTCCCCATTCCTCATTATATGGAAGTGAATACTCTACAATTTCTGCCCCTGCAAGCTTTGCAGCATTTTTGTGACAAGGATGCGAATTTTCCCACACAAGAATTTTATCCCCTTTGTTGCAACAAGTAAGCACAGCCGCTTGAATTCCTGAAGTTGAACCGTTTGTCAAAAAATGGGTTGATTTTGTTCCATAAATCTTCGCAGCTCTTGCTTCCGCTAAAGCCAAAGCCTCTTGCGGATTATAAGCATCTACTTCCGAAATATCATGGCGATACCACTGATAGAATTTGTGAAAAATACAAAGTTTTCCGTCGTGACTCGGAGTCGTAAACAAAGATTTGTTATTTTTTTTTCTAAAAATTGATATTAAACTCATATTTATATTCTATCAAAAACAGATTTTATGATTAAGTGTATTTTATACCATTTTAAAAATCATCCTAAAGTATTACTATTTCTTTATCACAACCCTCTTGAGAAGGTATTAAGTGTATGTTATAATAATAGTAGAGATAGTAATATCTACTAGAAACGTTAAAAGAAATTTTAGCGTAGGCGGTAAAATTTAATAATGGAGAGTTTCAAAACAAAATGACCTAAAAAAGATTTACCTCCCAGAGTGTTATAGCCCCACACCACTCTCAAATAAAAAAGGTATCCAGTTACTTTAAAACAAACGGTGAGAGCAATGGATACGATACTTGTACAAAGACCCCAATTCGAGAAAGCTGCAACAAGTGCAGCAGGTATAGGTATTGCCCTCTGTCTACTGCTCACCCAAAACTTAATTATTTCTGCGAAGGATTTAGGAAGTTTAACCGGTATTTCTCCAACATTAAATTATATAAAAGATAGACAAAAAAATCAGGAAGTCGCATTCGAGCAAGAAATTGCAACAAAATATAGAAACGCAAAAGTTGTAGAAATTGAAAGAGGTGTTAAGTATGTCAGAATGATAAAATTTTATAATAATCGACCGGTAAGAATCAATATTGTTGAACTTTCTCAAGGTGTTAACGATAATCTGTCAATAGAACCGGCAATCGCTTCAGAAACATTGGCTTCAAGGAGAAAAATATCTTCAATTGCCGACAGAGAAAAAGCAATCGTAGCAATTAACGGCGGATACTTTAAGCCACAGACCGGAGTTCCTTTAGGAACATTAATGATAAACAAAAAAGTTTACACCGGCCCAATCTATGACAGAGTAGCAATGGGAATCTTTGATAACAAATTCGACATGGCACGTGTTCAGCTAAGAGCAACTGTAGAAACTAACTTAGGAGGGTTAAAAATTGATAATATCAATCAGCCTAGAATGTTGTCAACTCATACAATCGTTTATACGCCGGATTGGGGAGAGATGTCTCCACTTTGTCCAAAGTATGGTAAGCAGATAGTCGTTGAGAACGGAAAACTTACAAAAGTATCTTATGGAAGCAACAGAATACCTCAAAACGGATTTGTTATAGTTGGAGCAGAGAAAAATCTTGACACGATAGTCAATGCAAAAAAATTTAAACTCAATATAAAGATTAACCCTGAGTGGAAAGATGTGAACCATATCATAAGCGGCGGACCATATTTAATAAAAAACGGCGAAGTCTATGTAGATATGACAGCACAAAAACTCGGTTCAATCGGTGGCAGAAATCCGAGAACAGCAATCGGGTACACCAGAAGTAATCATTTAATTATGTTAACTGCCGATGGCAGAGAAGGATCTTCAATCGGATTAACACTCACAGAATTAGCAAACTTAATGAAAGAACTTGGCTGCGTTAATGCAATGAATCTGGACGGCGGCGGTTCAACGGTAATGTACGTAAACGGTCAAGTCGTAAATAAACCGCAAGTACAAGGCGGAATACCTCTTTCACACACCTTAACGGTAAGAAAGATAAGCTAAAATTTACTTTCCATAATACATTCAATCCCCTATGGAAGTAACAAACTACCCCTTTCCGAGAATCTCGGGAAGGGGTTTGAGTATGTATAGATACACATAAATCTTTTATATGTATTTTTTTGTAAAGAATACTAAAGAATCGTTACATTTGCCTCAACACCAGTAATAGTCGGAATAGTAACAGCAGTAGTAGATATTTTATAAAAATTCAATTAAAGTTTTTCAAAAATATGCCGTTATATAAAATGTGAAAAGAATATATAAGGAGTAAAAAAATGGGGAATCCTTTAATACCAGGGAGCGATGGTTCAGCCTACAATATCAAATTAGGCGGGAAAAAGAACGTTGATGAAGTTAATTTGCAGGAGCTTAATGCCGGTATCAACATAAATGAAGTAGATCAAAAATACAAAAGCATTTTTAATGCATTAGATAAAGATGGAACAACAAAAGGCGTACTTGAGAAGGGCGAAATAAATAAATTTAAGCTTACGATTGCAGCTTTTGCACATGACAAGATTTTTTCTAAGCGAGAAGCTAAAAAAATGCTTTCTGCTTTAGGACTTAAAAATATAGATGCAAAAACATTTTTTGGATTTTTAAAAGAAGTCACAGGTCTTTCTGCACAAATTAAAGGATATACACATAATCCTGATGATAAAACTACAACCGTTAGAAAAGATGATGGCTCTATAGTTACATACGATACGGAAGGTAGAGAAACTAAAGTTGTAACAAGAGACGGGGACAAAGAAACAAGCACGGAATTTGAATACAAAAATGAAAATACATTAACCCAAACAGTCTCAGAAACAGTCAACAACAAGAAAATCAAGCAGAATAAATACGAAATTATAGATGGTGAACTTAAGACTCGTGAAGAAATCAAATACAATGAAGATGGAAACATATCAACTACTGAAAGTTATGAATATTACAAAGATGCAGATGGGAAACAATTCTCAAGATTAACCAAAGAAACCAAAGATGGAATTACAAAAACAATTGAATATGACGGAGAAACTCGTACTGAAACATTTGAAAATCACCCATCAATTGCACAAATTAACTACAATGCAGATGGTTCCAGATTGGTCATTTATAAGGATAGAACAACACAAAGTTTTAATAAAGATGAAGAAATTCCACTTGAACCAGAAAAAAAAGAAAAAGTTACAGCAGAAGACAAAGAAAAAGTAGGATTTAGCATTGGTCCAAAACAAGGCGAAACATTTGATCAGACGATGAAGAGACTAGTAGATTCAATTAAAGGTAATGACAAAAAAGAAGCTTTCAAAGATGCATTTATTAGAGCAAATCGTAAAGCACAAAAAAGAGGGTACTTCTTATTGAACCAAGAAAATAGCGACAAACGAGATATGAAAATCCCCGATGAGTTTAAGAATATACTAGACATAAACGAAATGTATGTGAACACAAAAGAAGAAATGGATAGCTACAGAAAAAGAATTAAAAACAAAAATAAATAAAATTTTAGACCTACGATTAAAACGTAGGTCTTATTTTCTCTTACTAAAATCAAATGTTAAAAAAAAATAAACATTATACGCTTATCGCATTTGCTACAGTATAATTATCATATATAATATAGTAAGAGGAGAAAATCATGAAAAATCCATTCAAAGGGGTAAGTGAAGAAACTGAAAATAACAACACAACTGAAAATAAAGAAAACAACGAAGTTGTAGAAGATATTACGACAGATGAAGAAAAAGCAGCTAATGAAACTATTGAAACAGATGACAAAATAGAAGAGTCAAATCCGCTTCAAGAAAAATATGATGCTTTGAATAACCAATACATAAGACTTGCAGCAGATTTTGACAACTACAGAAAACGTCAAGAGCAAGAAAAAGAAGCACTACTTAAATACGGTGCAGAAAGCACTTTGAAAAAAATGATAGAAGTTCTTGATAACTTTGAACGAGGTTTGAAAGCCATTGAAACTGTCGACGACTGCGAAAAGGTTAAAGAATGTTACAATCTTGCGTACAAAAATTTTACAGACGTATTAACTAAAGCTGGATTAGAAACGATAAAGGCAGAAGGCGAAACTTTTGACCCTAATTTCCACGAAGCGGTTATGCAAACCCCAAGTACAGAACACCCTGAACATACAATTATTGCAGAATTGCAAAAAGGTTACAAACTTGGTGACAAAGTACTTAGACCAACATTAGTAAATGTTGCAACAGAAGGTTAGAACCTTCGCCACATGAGCGAAAAGGCAGAAATAAAGGAATTAAAAATAGCAATGAGTGATTACTACGAGATATTGGGCGTATCGAAGAACGCTAGCAAAGACGAAATTAAATCAGCATTTAGAAAAATGGCACGTAAATGGCATCCGGACGTAAACAAAGCTCCGGAAGCCGAAGCAAAGTTTAAAGAATTAGGTAAGGCCTACGAAGTATTAATGGATGATGAAAAGCGTTCTACATACGACCGTTTCGGAGAAGATGGCTTGGCTAATGCCGGATTCAACACTCAAGGACCTTTCGCCGGCGGTTTTGGAGATTTAGATGAAGTGTTTAATTCCTTCTTCGGCGGATTCGGTTTTGGTGGTGGCGGACGCAGACAAGACCCGAATGCACCGCAACGTGGCGACGATTTAAGGCTCGATATTGAGTTGGAATTCGAAGAAGCCGTTTTCGGGCTTACAAAAGAAATCAAAATTGACCACTTAGAAGCTTGCAAATCTTGCAACGGAACCGGAGCAAAAGAAGGTTCTAAGCCAACTATGTGTAAGACCTGCGGAGGTTCCGGCAGAATTCAACAAACAACAAGAACCGTACTCGGCCATTTCACTCAAATCGTAACTTGTCCGCACTGTCATGGCAAAGGTTCCGTAATTTCTGACCCTTGTCCGGATTGCCATGGAGAAGGCAGAACAACTGTCGAAAAGAAAATTGAGGTTAAAATTCCTGCAGGGGTTGACAACGGTTCTAAAATGCGTTTATCTCACGAAGGTGATGCCGGCACAAACGGCGGTGTTGCAGGAGATTTATACATAGTAATACACGTAAAACCATCACTATACTACAAGCGTGACGGCATAAATGTATTTACAAAAGTCGATATCACACCGGCACAAGCAGTTTTAGGGGATACTATAACAATAAAAACTCTTGATGGCGAAAGAGAAATCTCAATTCCTGCCGGAATCCAACACGGAGAAGCCGTTAAACTTAGAGGTGCTGGAGTTCCAAACCTTTCAAAGCCGTCAGTTAGAGGCGAACACGTAGTTGTTGTCGGAATTAAAACGCCTACGCACATTTCCAACGAAGAAAAAGCACTTTATCAAAAACTGTACGAAATACAATCTGGCAGAGCCGCTAAAGCCGGAGTGAAAGAACGTTTGAAGGGTGTTTTTAAATAACTAACAAGCTGCAAAAGTTTTCTGTTGTTAGTAAAGTTTTATTATGGTAAAATTTTAAAGACGGAAAATTTTTTAAGAGAGGTATGATGCGTAAGTTTTTATTAATATTGGGCGTTTTATTGATTGGTTGCACAAATGTTTTTGCGGCTAAAATCCCAACAGAAGTCAGAAGTTACATCCTCAATGATTTTCCGCAAGCAGATATTCGTTTTGACGGCGTAATTATTTTGCCCGATAACACAATCTATCTGCCACTTTTTCCATCACTATTTTCTGACATAACAAAGCTTAAAATAAAAGAAACTCATCCTGCGAACCAAAATCTTAAACAAGAGCCGGATGTTGTAATATTTAACAATGATTTTGTTTTACTAAAAGTATTCTCAGACGGCGAAGGTCATAGAACCGTTTTGCATATGGTAAATCCACCGCTACAAGTTCGCACAGGCTTGCTACCACAAGATATGCTTGTCCCAAGCGGTTTACAAATTCCCGAAAACATCAAAGGTATTATCGGGAACTTGAAAATCGATACCAAAAACGAGGATATGATTAGAGTTGAGAACTCTGATTCCTACGAGGATTTTCTCTCAGCTTCAGAACCTGACGCTCCGCAATCTCTGATTTCTCAGTTAAAAAACAAAATTCTTTTTGTAACAACAAACTACTCAAAAAATGTACAAGTTGTAGAACCTGCAAGAGCTGTTCCGAGTTATTCATTAGCTCAAAAATCAATTCCGATTGACGTTAAAGCCGTAAACAATGGGCATTTCTTACTTGTAACAACTTACGACAGACCGTTTGTAGATGTTGTATCGGTTGCGGATTCCAGATTCATCAAGCAAATAAATCTTCCATCCAATCCGGAAGAAATTTTGATTGATGATAACTGCGAAAAAGCTTACGTAACATCACCTACAGCTTCAACAATATTTGTAATTGATATCAAATCAATGTCTTTAATACAGAAAATCAAAATTAACGGTTATTGCGAAAACTTGTTACTTAAAGACGACAAGCTGTTTTACGTGGACAAGCTTAAGAACGAAATTTGGGCAATCGAGCTTAAAAATGAGTACGAGTTGAAAGATATCGGTAAATTCCCAAATGTATCAGCACTGGCATTTATCAACAACAAACTATTTATCTCAAGCCGCACAAAAAGCCGTGTTGCAGTAATCGACTACACAACATTAGGTTTAGTAAGTGAGTTTACAACCGTAAACAAGCCGATTGCAATGCAGCTATATGACAAGACATTATACGTGCTTGGAGCTCAAAACAACGTTATACAAAAAATTAACACCGATAACGGAAACATCATAGGTACAATCGATATTGGGACAGGCGGTTTTTCTTCCGGATTCCATATGATTGACAAAACCAATTATGCAGTTGTTACTGATTTAAAAAATAACATGTATTCAATCATTGACCTGGCTAAAGGCAAGCTAATCAAGTCATATTCAGTAAATGTACCTATTAAAGACGTTATCATAACAAACAAGGTTAATTTATTTAATTAGGAGATATTTACGTGGATATTATAATGGACGAAGCCACTTCAAAGGTTTTAGCGGAATTAGAAAAAACTCAAAAACAGTTCTGGAACGTACCTAGAAAGACAGGCGTACTTCTTAACATGTTCATAAAAATGATGAACGCTAAGAGTGTTCTGGAAGTCGGAACTTCTAACGGATATTCCGGTATTTGGCTAGCTAAAGCTTTAAAAGAAACAGGCGGGAAGCTCACGACCATTGAATATTACGACAAGCGTCAGAGTGTAGCTATTGAAAACTTCAAGATATGCGGAGTGGATGATGTAGTAAGACCTTTACAAGGCTCCGCTTGCGACGTTATCGAATCATTGGATGAAAGCGAAAAATTTGATTTTGTATTCATTGATGCCAACAAAAGAGAGTACGTCAAATACTTTGAGCTGGTTAAACCACACTTAACTCCAAAGGCCATGATTGTCGCTGACAACATAATTTCCCACGCAGAAAAAGTCCAAACATTTATAGATGCAGTGGATGCTGATGATGAGTTTCAGTACGAAATAGTTGAAGTTCCGGGGGGCATTTTGGTAGCTTATAGAGGTTAATAATCCTCTCTGCCACGACTTTTTAAGTATTCACGAATCTGATTAAGTGAGTATTGAACAATTCTCGTGATTCTTGATGGCGAAAGTCCTACCATTGTCGCAATGTCTTTAGCCTGCATGTTTCTATAAAAGCG
>CAKVIM010000031.1 GCA_934754775.1 uncultured Candidatus Melainabacteria bacterium
ACAACTCACAGTCATTTCCTGAAGATTAATAAAGCCTTCATTAGATCTATTTGCGACTAATATTGCAATAATACCACTGTCGGATAATTTATCAGACATGTTGATTGTAATGACTATGCCATTATTCTGAGCCTCTTCAACTTGTGCCAGATTTAGTCTAGCATATGTTAAAATAAACTGATTTGTTTTATTCAAAAGTTCTGTTATTCTTTGGGTATGTTCTTTGTTGTTAATATAGAAATCTAATTTTATTTCTAATTTCTCAAAATATTCTTTTGGACTGAGTTTTTTTACCAGTTCATTTCTTGTTTGATTTGCTTGTATATCTTGAGTTCGTAATGTATCTTCTTTGGATGATGTCAATTTTAATAAATTAGGATAGTATTCTAGAATATTTAATGTCAATTCTGGAGTTTTGGCAAGCATTGTTTTTATCTCTATTCCTGCTGATTCAACATTTTGTATTTCTGCGGGGTTATCATCTATAAATAACATTGCATCTGTTCCAATGTTTAATAATTTTGCTATTGCTAAGATGTTTTGGCTTTTCAATTCCCAATTTGCTTTTATTACTGCAAAATCATCCCAATTGAATGGAAAATCTTTTCTTTTTACGAAAAATTCTTTTACATCCTCTTCTTCATTTTTTGATGCAATAGTAAGCAAAAATCCTTGAGATTTTAGGTTCTTCATTTTTGCATAAATTTTTTTATGCGTGTCAGTTATTTCAATGCCGTTAACACCATCTTCACCTAGAACTCCATTATAAAGAGTATTATCCATATCAAAGACTAAAGCTTTAATTGCTGGTTTTAGTATTGCAGGAATATATTTCATACCAATAATTCTGGCTAATTCAACACATGCTTTATTAGATAGTCTTGTGCCAGAAAATTTTTCTTTTACTAAATCATATAGTCCGGATGTATCTAATATAGAATTGACGCAAAAGTGATAAAAATTTGTCTGCGAAAATGTTATATCAAGTTTATTGTCCGAAACATAGGCAAGTAATATTGGTGCGTTGGAAATCGACTTTAACTCAATGACTTTTTCTTCAAGCCACTTTATCAGATCGATGCTTTTGTATCTATCCAAATCAAGCCAGATAAGATTTATATTTGCAGTGCTGATTTCTCCAAAGTTTAAACTGTCATCATAGTCGCTATAGCAAAATTCTGCACTAATAGATGAGAAGTTTAAAAAGGGTTGTATAATATTTTCAACCATTTCAAAAGAATGGTTTCTAAAAACATTTACTTTTATATGAGTTTTGCATTCGTTTTTTTGTAAGCCTAAAAGCTCCATTCGTTTTAATTTCGGTTGAAATAAACAATCAATCATATCAGTACCAACTTATCCTAATTTTTTTTCAATATATTCTAAAAGCTTCTGCTGTGATGTCAGCTCTGGAATCATTTCAGGTTCGAAAGATATCTCAAACTCTTCTTCTAACATAACAATTAATTCAATATGCTTTAAAGATGTCCATTCATCACCAGATTCCATTGAGAAATTATCCCCAGTCAAGATTGTTTTTTCAAAAACTGTTGATAATATATTTGCTAATTTTTCTGAAATTTTATTTTTATTCATTATTTAGTCCCCTTGTATGATTATTCTGAGATATCAATCGTTCTTCCGCCGTCAACAACGATTTGTTGTCCGGTAATCCATTCGGCTTTATTAGATAACAAAAACTCTACTGCATCTGCGATATAGTGAGGTTTGCCATAGCCTAGCGGATATAAATATTCTTTAGACGTACCATTTTGTTCAAAGATAGCTTTGGTCATTTCTGTTTGTATACCTCCGGGTAAAACAGAGTTGACTCTTACCTTTGGAGCGAGTTCTATAGATAGGCTTCGCATCAATCCATCTAGGCCTGATTTTGTCGCACTATAAACTCCAAATGCTTTTGCACCACGATTTGAAATGTTGCTTGATATAAAAACAACATTATTTAAAGCTGCCTGATTTTTACGTTTATTTATGAGAGTTTTTACTATTAATGCTGCAGATATAAGATTTGTATTGAACTCTGATTGAATAGTTGCCAAATCGACTGTTTTAATTGGTTGCATTTGGAGAGCCCCTGCACAGTGTACAAATTTAGAAATGGTGATATTATTTTCTGCAATAAATTTTATCAGACACTCTTCTAAATTTTCTACTGACGACAAATCACACTGAAAAATCAAATGTTCTTCAGGGGTTTCACAGAGTTGTTTTGTTTCTTGTAGTCGTTCCATGTTACGGGCACATAATATCAAGTTATAATCTTTTGATAACTGAATTGCAGTTTGTCTTCCTATTCCGGAACTCGCACCTGTAATTAATACAAATTCTCTATTGAGCACAAAAACCTCCATCTACATTCAATATTGCACCTGTAATCCATTTTGCTTTGTCAGAGAAAAGGAATATAATTGCATTTGCAATGTCTTCTGTTTCTCCAAATCCCAAAGGGTGCATTGCTTCTACTGTATCATCATGTTCTGAATCGAAGAAATGGTTTATTTTTTCTCCCATTTTAGTTTTTATAAAACCTGGAGCAATGCAATTGACTCTAATATTCTTCGGAGCCAATTCTATTGCTAAAGATTTTGTTATACCTTGTACGGAAGCTTTACTAGCAGAATAAAGCACATTTGCAGCTGAACCTACATTTGCATAAACAGAAGAAATTAATACAATTGAGCCACCGTTTTGATTTCGATATTTCTTATTTGAAAACAATTTTGCTAGCTCTAATGCCGGATAAGTGTTTACGCTCATAATCTTGTTGAAACAATCTTTGTCAACAGCTTTGAGTGGCATAATAGACGGAATTCCTGCAATATGTGCAACACCATCTAACTTTCCTATTTCTTGTACTGCATCTTTTAGAGCAAGCTCTATTTCTTCGGGCTTTGAAAGATCAACACACTTCTTTATGACATTTCCACTGCATTGTTCTACTGTATTTCTTAGCCCATTTTCGTCAATGTCGAGCAAAACTAAATTGGCTCCGTATTTTGATAATTCAATCGCAGTTGTCTTTGCAATTCCTGAAGCAGCTCCGGTTATTAAGAAATTTTTACCTGTAAAATTTATGAAGTTTTCCATACTATTTCACTAACTCTTTCAAACCACCAACGGTTTTTGCTGCTTTTACATCGTTAACAGAAATTGTTTTGTTAAACATTTTGCCAACAAGAGCAATAATTGATAATATGCTTAAAGAATCCCATTCTTCAAAGTCCTCAAGAACATCGTCATCATTTAGTTCATCTTCTTCAAGTATATCTGCTAATTCTTCGATAAATTTATCCATTTTTTTCTCCTTTTATTTATATTCTATTATTTTGTTGAAGTCTAAGTTGCCAAGTTTAATGAGCATAGATGCCCAAGTTAATCCAATACCAAAACCGGAAATGCAAACCTTATATTCATTATCCAAAAGTTTGTCTCCAAGTTTAAATGAAACTGTTGTAGGTATTGATACGCCGCTTGCGTTTCCAAAGTGTTCAACAATATCATTCGGTAATTTGTCATAACTTACGCCCAATTTGTCAGCAAGTTTTTGTAGCATAAACCTGTTTGGCTGATGGCATATGAAATAATCAATATCATCTTTCGTCAGTTTTTCTTCGCTTATAAGCTTTTCGATTTGTTCAGGTACTTTGTTCAATACGAAATTGAACACGTCATCGCCTTTCATAACTAAATTATCCAAAGAGCGGAAATTACCTGCTTCATCTTCGTGCATAATTGCAGTTTCTGCTGTTGAAGGAGTTCTAAAACCACCGGCTGGGATGTTGAGACAAAGTGCGTTGCGTCCGTCAAAATTTACTTCAACCGGAATAACTGTGTTATCATTGGATTTTTCAACTATGGTGATAGAAGCTGCATCGCCTACAAGTGGATTTGAGTTTCTGTCACGTTTTGAAACTTTTGGACTCAATACATCTGCATTAAGAAGTACAACTTTCTTTATGTTTCTTTGGTTTAATAGCGAAAATGCTTGTATTAAACCGATTAAGAATCCGGAACATCCTTGAGAAATATCAAGGCAGAAGCAATCTTGCTTTAACCCGAGTCTGCCGTGCAAAAGACAGGCATCCGAAGGCATAAAGTAGTCCGGAGATTGAGTAACCACTATTAAGGCGTCAATTTCTTCTTTTTTAAGCAAGCTGTTGTTAAAAAGATAATTCAAACCATACTCGCACAAATCAGAAGAGCATACACCTTCCGGAGCAACTCTTTTTTCTTCATACCCCATGATTAACTTAAGCTTTTTGCATTGTTTCTCCGTGAAGTTATAGTTCTTTATCTCGTCATCAAACTTGACTATTTGTTCCGGCACGACAGTTAATATTCCGGAGATTCTTTTGTTAGAGAATTCTAAATGCATTACTTAGCTCCATTTTTCTTCAGCATTTCAACAATTGCATCAAGTGTGTTGAAGTTAGTCGGGTTAATATCTGCACCATCAATTGAGATGCCGAAAGCTTTGTCAAATTCAGAAACAAGAGTAACGATGTCAAAAGAATCTAATAGTCCATCAGTGACAAACTCTACACTATCATCAATATCCAAGTCAGGTCTGTTGTCTTTAATAATTTCAATAACTTTTTCTTTCATTTTTTTATTCCTTAATTTTCCTCTATATCGCCTATTTTTAGAGCAGGGTTTCCTGCATAATAACCATTGTTTTTACATTTTTTATAAATTACACTTAACGGTGTTATTTTATTGTTGTTTCCGACTTTTGCATCAGCCATTATTATTGAATTAGCACCAACGATGTTTTCATTTCCAATCTGAGTTCTTCCTAACACAATAGTTTTTGGTCCAAAGAAATTACAATCTCCTACTATTATATCATGTGAAATCGCAACTGTACCGTTAAACAGGTTTGCATTGCCAATTTTTGCATTTACACTAATCATTGTGAGTCCGATAAAGATATTAGCTTCCCCGATTTCTGTGGTAGCCGGAACTTCTGTTTTTGGCCAAAAAATTGTATAAAATTTTACACCTAATTTCTTTAAATCTTCATATATAGCTTTCCTTGCTTTAGGAAAACCAGCTCCAATTACACAGTATTCGTCCTCTTCAAACTTGTGTTGTGAAACATCACCTTTATACCAATGTTGCTCTTGACAATAGTCAACTTGTTCACCATAACCATTATGTCCTAAAAAACCAGCAAATTCAATATCTTCATATCTACTGATATCATTGATATAACGTTGAAGTTCTCGAGTTAATCCTAACCCGCCGACTATATATATTTTTTTCTTCATATTTCCTCTTTTTATTCATAAAGTACTATGTCTAAAAATGCTTTTTCTTTATTATTAATGTCTAATCTTGAATCTATATCCTTTGGAATTGCTACTATTTTGTATATAGTGCCGAATTTTGATTTTTCATCCATTTGTATCGGTTTAAAGGCTGTCCGCATATTATAGTTGTCCATCATAAAACTTGCAATGGATATTTTATATGACATAAGGAATGGATTTTGATAGGTGAAATAATAAACATTATCATTGCTTGCAATATATTTAAATGTATCTACAGTAGGAATATTGTATGCGAGCATTCTTTCTGTATTTTGTTTAAAACACGGTAGAAAAATTACAATTTTCTTATCTGTGTTAAAGAATGTCTTTTTGAAAGGTATAGATGATATTTCTATAACGCTTCCATCTATCAGATAAACATCTTTATCTGTAAAATATTTAGCTATGATTCTATTGGTAGATTTATTTGCATCCAGTATGTTTTCAGAACGTGATATATATTTGTGTGCAATACTACAAGGGCAGTACGCAAATAGTAATAATATAGGTATTGTTAATAGTATGGATAAAATTTTGCTGCAACTGTAAGTGTTTTTATTGTTTGTAACCAAATTCCCCATATCTGGTAGCTTGTAATTTATTGATGCAAGGTTATTTTTGCAGATCAAAATTGTTGCAAAAAGAATTAAACTTACGATATTAATCCACACTCTTAGCGGAACTGTTTTAAATAAATTAGCGACTAAAACAAGGTATAACAGATATACGATACCCAAGAGTATAGGCGTTTTTTTATTCTCATTTTTACATAGGAATATGCCAATAAGTGCCCATAATAATAGTAAGTATTTAAAAATATTCCATTCCGCAAGAATATTAATGTTCACATTTCTTATATTGGAAATTTTAAGCTTGTTTGCAAGTTTATCATTTACTTGTTTTATTTTCTCTGTATTGTAAAACTGTTCATCTCCGATGTTGCACCAATTAAGAAAGAGTCGGTAAGTTCCTTCTGTCCAGCCGACATCTTTTAATTCAGTGTTGACATCTACTATTTTTTCTAACTTTTTCCATAATTTAGTGTAATCCGGATTTTGATAAATAACTGTATCTTCAGTTATGCTTAATCTGGCTTTGTGATATGCCAACATTTGTGAGTATTCCGGATTTTGTGCAACAACTTTCTTGTCATAATCTTTTAACAAAAAAGAAGATAGGAGCGAAATTGATATTACCAAAAATATGATTATGCATTTTTTCAAGTTTTTAGACTTTATGAAAAATAGTATTGTATAAGCACAAAGCGGTAATAAAGATAACATTGAGTCAAATCTTATTAAGCTGGATATATTAATCAACAAGAATATCAGAAATGATGAAAACACAAATTTTATAATTCCGGTGTTGTTACTTTCTATTACCTTACAAGTTAAAACAAAGGCTGCAACGGACAACATACCTGAGGTTACTGTAAAATTAGGATATAAAAAGATTGTGCATCCAACTGTAATTAGCGTAACCCCTAATACATAGTTATAAAACAGATGTTTTTTGAAGTGGATAGAAAGCGATATAACAACCAATGATAGAGTCATCCAAATATAAGTAAAAATGTCATACCAGTATATTTTAGAGCTTACAGAGGAATAAAGGAATGCTAAAAACCTGCCGTACAATATATTCATCCACATTGTAAACTCTGTCGGCTGTTTATCTAAAGCCCAAGAACCGTCTACAATAGCTCTCATATAAAAATCATCTTGAGTTTGATATACCGGAAAGCTTATAACAAACGATATAAAGTAAATTGATATTAGAACAATCGCAGTGAAAAGATATGGGTTATTTATACACTTAACCGCATATTCTTTTAAAAAGTTTAAATTTTTACAGAATTGTTCCAAACTTATAACCCTCTACTTGTTATAATTACACCAATGACAATGACTGCACAACCAATAAGCTTGTACAAGTTAAAAGTTTCGCCCAGTAATAAGGCAGAAAGTACTAAAACTGCAACAAATCCAAGCATTGTGAACGGATAAGCATAGCTGATATCAAACTTAGTCATTGTTGCCATCCAAAATAATCCGGATGAAAATGTTAAACATAATGCCAAGAATATAAACGGGTCAAATATGACTTTGAATAAGAACAACAACTTTCCGAAAATTTCTGCCGGCATCGGAAGCAAAGTTGTCACGTAATTTGTAACACGCCATTTAACGATAATTTGTGATGTTACGGTTGTCACTATTGTTGCTAATAAATATAGATATCCGATGTTCAATAATTTATTCATAGGTTCATTTTCCTTTTAACGACATAAAGGGAACGGTGTTGAGATATTTTAAATAATTGTCCGATATAAACACCGAGTATTCTTAAATATGTAAATAATAATCCTGCGATAAGGAAAATTGCAACCATTAAACTTGTGTAACCCAAAATTTTGTAATGAAATACAAAATAATCAACAAACAATTTTGCTGCAAAAAGGATACACAATAAAAACATTATTGAAGCACAACATCCTGCAAACATTAGAGGTCTGTTGGAATTGTTGATAATTATTCGTTTTAGATGATTTAAACCTTTTATAAAGTTGTATCCGCTTTTCCCAATTTCTCTTTTTTCTTGACGAATATTTATGTATTCAACAGTAAAGCCTGCCCAATCGATTATGGTGCCGAATACAAAATACGGCTCTTTGCTGTTTTTTAGCTCTTGTAAAACTTTTTTATTAAAAATGGAGAAGTTGCTAACGTTTCGTCCTTCAAAGAATGGAACATCTCCCATAGCTTGAATAAGTTTATTGGCCGCTTTGGAATAAAATTTCTTTATAAATTTTTCTTCTCTTTCTTCTCTTTCTCCATAAATAACATCACAATTGCATTCTTTGATTTTATTATAGAAACGAGGAATATCTTGTGGATTATCTTGCAAGTCACAATCCATGACCATTGTATAATCACCGTTTGCAGCATCTATTCCGGCTTTTATTGCTATATGTTGCCCAAAGTTGCGTTGTAGGTCAATAAATTTAACCCTATTATCTTCTAGTGCTAATTCCCGTATTTCATCTGCAGAACCGTAAGGGCAAGCATCACAGACCATAATTATTTCATAATCAACATCTAATTTTGACAAATTTTCAATAAGCCTACTATAAAGAATTCTTACCAGTCTTTTATCTCCGTAAACAGGAATAACAACTGATATTAAATCTTTTTGCATGATTTATGGACTCCCTCAAAAACTAATGATTTAATTTTATCAAGAAGAATCGATACAATCAAGCAAATTGTTACAAAAATAGGTAATATGGTTAATGGATATTTGGGTGCGTAAACGATTTTAGAGAAATATATTCCGTAAATAAAAGTGTGAAATAAAAATATATTAAACGAATGTATGCCTAAAAGATTTAGAAACTTTATTAGTATGTTTTGGTTGTTTATAAGATTAAACACTGTTTGAATAAAAGAATAGGCTAAAAGTGTATCTATTGGGCTTAAACTACCGGCTTCAGCGTTGTGAATTAAGATAAAACGAATTACACATAATATTATTGTAATATATATATATATATATAGTTGCATATACAAATCTTTTTAGCTTTTGCAAATAAATCATATTTTGCAATAACCATGCCTAATACAAATGGGCAACAAAATTTCAAGATAATATCAATATGCTTGTCAGAAACAAAATATGCAAAGTAGGAAGCTATGAGTAAAATCCAACACAGATACTTATTTTGCATTAATTTGTAAAAAAATGGAAATAACAAATACAATCCTAATATTAGTGAAATGAACCACCAAGTTGGGTTGTAGCCCCAAAAACCAAAATATAATTGTATCCCAAGAATGTTTATTATGAGTTTAGGTATGATGTGATTACCATAAACGGAACTAAGTGTAATATGTAGTCCGAAAACTCCTAGTGGAACAAAAGCCAGCCAAATAAACCAATAAGTTTCGTAAATTTTAAGAACCCTTTTTTTATAGAATTCTAAGATTTTTCCCTTGTAGCTTTTATACAAACCATACCCGCTCAGTATCAAAAAAATAGGAACGCAAATTTTTCCAATGTATGCTAAGATATTCCAAAAGCCGAATATCTTGCCGTTCCAACTGAACAGATTCCAATCTATGTATCCTAATTGGTTTGGAATATAAAATAGGTGATGTACCAGTAGCATTATTATGGCAAATCCTTTGACGATATTAGTGTCATCTTTGGTAAAAGAAATTTTATTCACTAACAACTCCTAAATGACAG
>CAKVIM010000032.1 GCA_934754775.1 uncultured Candidatus Melainabacteria bacterium
TCTGTTCTTCTAAACTTATAGTCACCGTCAGGATAGTATCCGATTGTTTCAATTGTTCCGTCGCTATACGTTGTTGTTATTTCTTTACCGCCGTCGGATGTTTTAGTTTCTGTAGTTGACACAATTTCTGCAGACGCATCAGAAACAGATTTTACAAATCCTTGAAAATCTGCATCTTGAATATTTGCTTGTTCTGCGAATATGCTTTTTACTTGTGCATTTTCGCTTGAATCAAAAACTCTGTCGTTTCCTGCAAAATTCTGTAATCCCTTAAAAATCCCTTCCAGCTCGTTGGCTTCAAGTGTTCCATCTTGATTTGTATCGTAGGCATCAAAAAGATTGTGGTACTTTTTATCCACTTGATCCTTGCGAACACCATGCTTTACGTTATTCAGTTGTTCGTTTTTGCCTTTAATATTGACAAAGAAATCGCCTATACCCACGAGATAATCCTTTCTTACTCCATGATTAACGGCATAATTGGGACGAAACTTTAGGGGTTTTGATGGAATCGTTACAAATCTTTACAAGAAATTGAGCAAAAAATCAGCCATATGGATATCACACGCTATTGAAAAAATATTTCTCTTTTGATATCATTTTTATAGAAATTACTTAACAAAAATTTACTTCATATTTCTTAATATTTGGGAGGAAATGTAGCAAATTTCTTTGTGCGTGGTTTTTTGTATATATAGAAGTTATGTGTGTAAGGAGTTATCTATGAAGATTAACGCAATAGGTGCTGATTATTCTGCAATTAGAGCAAAAAATGCAAGAGGAGCAAAGGCTGTAGAAAGCCAACCACAAGGAATTGATATTCCTAAGGGAATGTCAATGATATCCTTTAAAGGTGGAAATAAGAATCAAGCAATTGAATATGTTGCAGAAGTAAAACCTTATTACCAAATTGGTGGTGTTGCTACTGCGGTTCAAGATAGAAGAACTTTACGAATTTCAGACCAAGATCCTATCATAACAGAAGATATGCGTAAAAACATATTTAAAAAACCTATGCAAAATAAAGCTTTTGTAACTCCAGTTTATAATGGTAGTTTAATATACAACGAAGAAAATGGACTTTTACAAAACGTAGAAGTTCCAAAAATTCCTGCAGGATTGCCTGAGACAAGTGCATTTAAAAAATACGAAGGTAAATATTTTATTACAAACAGTCAAAATTTCCAAAAATATTTAAATCCTTTGGAATTTTTCAAAAATGAAGAATTTAAAAACCCTGCCAACGGAAAAGACAACATCAGTTTGAATAACCAAGTATTCATCCTTGAAGATGTAACTGGTGGCGAAAAGAAAATGGACTTTGGCGGTACTGGTGAAACAAAAATTAAATTATTCAGAGTAATGGCTGATGATAACGGTAAACTTGTTCCAACAAATGACTTTCAAGTATTTACTGATGTAACAGCTTCTTGGTCAAAACCATATGCAGGTGGCGGATATTCCACCACCCCTGGCGTATTAAGTCAGACTTGGAAGGGAGATGGTGATGCAAGAGGTGCGAAAGCCTTTGTTGCTCAATTAGAACAGATTTGTGCAGAAATGAGTAAAAATGGTACAAAATTCGACCCAGCAACATTGGTGTTAAATGATTCACAAGCAAGTTATGCAGCTGAATATTTAGCAGAAATGGCTGCCAAGGGCGATGAATTTATGAAGGGTAAAAAACCAACTGTTATTGGACATAATATTGGCGACGGTTATATTCAAAAAACTTCTTATATGAACATGTTTGTAAATATTGCAGACAAAGAACTAAGAGAAGCAGTATCAAATGATCCAAATTATATAGATGCTCTAAAGCAAGGTGAAGAAGCTATAAATAAATACTTTGAAAAACTTATTCCTGAAGCGATGAAAGATAAACAAGGCGGAGTTAGCCCATTTATGAATGCCATTTATTATGCAAGACAAGGCTATATTCCAATGATTAGCACGGTTTCAGAAGGATATTATAACAAATTAATTAGTGACCCGAATTTCGCACCAGGTACACATGCATATTTAAAAGAGCTTTCAGAAAAAGGTCGATTCGCAGGCATTGTCAACGCCTTTGAAGATCCAAATATGAACCCTTATACCAAAGGTGTTCCTGGATATTATGCAAAAGAATATATATTCCCTGATGGCGTTGATATAAACGGTCAAAAAAATTACAAAATTTCAACTTATAAAGTTTTTGATGAAAAGCTTGTAAATGAAAATAATGTTGACATTAAACATGTAAGAGATATTAAACGTCAAAATAAAATAAGTCTTTTTGAAAGATTGGATAAAGATGTAATTGCAAAACTTGAATCATTAAAAGATGTTAAAGGACATGAATATGACATGTCGTCTGTAATTGCTGGTTTACCTGACAAAAAAGTTAAAGTTTATGGTCATATAGATAAGAAATTTCTAGATGAAGTTAGAAAACCTGATAGTGATATTAAATTACTCACATCTTGGGGGCGTGGAGACACACAAAAGGGCTTAGATTCAGTATTGGAAGCTTTTGAACAATATGCACTCGGAGTTGGCAAAAGTGATAAAAATACCGTTTTAGTAATGGGTGGAGCATTAACACCTGGGGATGCAGATTCTGATAAAATTTTAAAAATTATTAACAGAATGAACGAAAATAAAGAATTAAACGGCAGATTTGTTTATTTGGACGGCTTTGCTCCAAACAAACCATTAGCAAGTGCAGCTGATTTTTCTGTATTTCCTTCTAGATTTGCTCCTTGCGAACTTACAGATTTGGAATCAATGAAAGTCTTTTGTTCACCAATTGTAACTGACTGTCAAGGTTTGGCTCAAAAGAATTTTGATACTGATTTTGCAGGTGAAGCAGAAAGAGTAACAGGTTATAAAACAAAACATGAATACTCTATGTCTTTAGATGAGCTTAAAAAAGCATTATCAGAAGAAGATAAAACAAAATTAGATAAAGATGTAAAAAAATTCAAAGATGCAATCAAAGATGATTACAGATTAAAACATGCTGGTAAAGAATTAAGTGATGATGCTATTAATGAAATGATTTGTAAAAACAGTGGTATGCATTATGACTACAATTTCAAAGTTTTAAGACCTTACAGAGATAAAGTAATTGTTGATGATTTAAGCAATTGTTTTGAAAGAGCGTTAATTAGAGATAGAAACAAAGATGTTCAAACTAAAATGGTAGCTAATCATCTAAAACAGTATACAGATTGGGAAAGAAATGGTAATTTAAGCAAAGAAAATAAATCTTCTGCACAGTTGTATAGAGAATTGCACTTCCAAAAAGATGGTGCAACCGTTAAAGAAAGCGATACATTGTTATATAAATTAAGAGAACAATGTAAACAAAATGGAGTATTCGACAGAGTAAATGCGAATGGAAGCAGTGGAGGCACATCAGAAGTTGGTGGAATGAAAACATGGTTTAAGGCTCACAAAAAAGCTTCTTTGATAACTGCCGGTGCAGCTGCACTTGCCGGACTTGGTTATGCCGGTTACAAAGCAGGTTGGTTCTCTACTAAGTTTGAAGAAAAGAAAAACGAGCATTTCTCATGTGTAGGATAAGAACAAAACTAGCCGACTTACCTATCGGCTAGTTTGTTAAGTAGGATATATTTTAAAAGAAATGGAGTATGAAAATGAAAATTACGCAAATCAGTGTAGTAAGCAGTAATTCAAAGATTCTGAGTTCGAAAAGAAACGATAATGAAAAAATTGCAAAAACAAATCGGACTAACTTTAGAGCACATTTGAAGGTTGCAAGCAATGCAGAAGGGGCAATAGAAGGAAGCTTAAGAAAATTTAGAGAGGTTTGTAATATACTTAAACAAAAATTGGATGCAGAAACTTTATTTCCAAATGATAAGGTTATACTAAGAAAAATTACAGGTGAGTCAAAACAAATTGGTACCGGTAGAGGAACATATGGTTCAACACCGGGGCATTGGGAGAATAGAGGTGGTTATGGCGGAAATGTTTTTGTTAGAGATACTGTGAAGAAGTGTGGACCGTATGGAGAATTTGAAGAACCGGTTCCAGCTCCCTATTATCCGGAATATCGTAATGAAAACTTAGAAATCGCAATAAATAAAAGTAAAACCGGATTTTACTATAATGATGAAAGATCAGAAGAACAAATTGCAGAAGATTTATTTAAT
The DNA here is from genome assembly GCA_934754775.1 of uncultured Candidatus Melainabacteria bacterium. Classification (GTDB taxonomy): domain Bacteria; phylum Cyanobacteriota; class Vampirovibrionia; order Gastranaerophilales; family Gastranaerophilaceae; genus CAG-196. The sequence goes on from CAKVIM010000032.1 coordinate 4,164, forward strand.
GCCTATAAACATGTACGATATTTAGAACACTATGCAAAATAAATAAAAAAATAAAATATGTCGTGTTGGATGAAAATAATCCAACACGACCTACTTACTAAGTTTGAAGAAAAGAAAGACGGCAAAAATCTTTCTTGCGTAGGATAAAAGAAAAAAGTGGCTGAATAAAATCAGCCACTTTTTATATTAATTTAAAAATCTCGTTAAAAGCAATTTTTATCGACTTTTGTAGTTCTGAACAATTTCATCAGAATATAGTATTCATATGTTTTCTTACCGCATAATAAAGTCTATCTATTTGTTCAAGGCTAATATTAAAAGCCATTGAATTGTCTTTATCTAAATATTTACCCTCTGGACACAATTCAAACACAGGTTTGGCAGTATTTGGTGCTCGTAATGCATCAAATTCAAATTTTACTCGACGTTTCTCATCACCATTTTCTATAATTTTTTTGAATTCTTTTGATACATCAAAAACAATAGGATATTCTATGGGTTCCAACGGAGCAACTATTCGATCTAAATAATCAAGATGAGCATGGATGTATGAAGCATGTTGCTTAACAAATGGTGTTACGGCTTTATCTACTTTACCACCATTTGCCATAAGCCCGAACACGTGTGCTTGTTCTAAAAGTGTTTCACGAGCGTTTTTAGACAAACTTAGTTTCGCCTTAAAGTTGGGATTTTTATTATTACTTGGTACAGTGCAATTCATTGTTATTGGTGAACATACTTTTGGAACTTTCATTTTAATATCCTTTCTAATATTGATTTTTTATACCAATTTTTAATTAAATATACAAAATTTTATCTTATATTAATCATCAAATAACACACATAAACCATTTATAAAGAATTAATATAGTTAACAACTTTTCTACCACCATTTTAATATAAATAATATTATTATAAATTAAATGTTTAATATTTTATTTACAATTCTTTACTTAAATACTTATTTTTTTTAATAAATGATATTCATGTTAAAATTAATTTATTATGATTATAAAAACTTTTATTGAACCGCCAATTGATAATAACAATTATTTAATTATTGATGAAGAGACCAAAGATGCAGCATTGATTGATTGTTCATCAATTGATGATAGAATTGATGACGAATTAGAAAAACAAGGTGCTAATTTAAAGTACATTCTACTTACACACGGTCACTTTGACCATGTTGTAGGAATTAGACCTAATCGTTTTAAAACTAATCCGCAAATTGTTATGAATAAAGAGGATTTAGATTGGTTAAACAAAACTAACCAATACTTACCTATGTTCGGGATGCCGGAAATTACAATTCCCAATATAGACCTCTTTGTTGAAGATAACGACACCATAAAACTCGGCACAATAAGCATTAAAGTCCTACACACTCCGGGGCACACACAAGGCGGAGTTTGCTACCTTGCAGAAAACAAGTTGTTTTCCGGAGATACAATTTTTAGAGAAGCGGTAGGAAGATGCGATTTAGAAGGTGGAAACTTCGACCAGATTGTGGAGAGCATTGAAAACAAAATCTTCACACTTCCAACAGATACAATTATTTACCCAGGACACGGCAACACAACAACAGTAGGCTGGGAAAAAGAACACAACAAGTTTTTGTAAGAACCATCCTATAACCCTAAAATATTCAAATCATTATGTAAAGAATTATTATAAAAAAGTCAATTATTTAGAATAATATGACTTTATATATAGGTAACGTAATTTTAGGGGAATGATTATGGGGATACCAGTAACACAGGGACAAAATAAAAAGACAACAATAATACGTAAGCCTGTTCTAAATCAAGTTCATGAATATGAATGCAAAATAACATATTTTGATGGAAAAAAGTGGGTAAATACAGTAAAACAAAACTACAACGATATTAATGCAATTAATGTATTTGCAGGAATCAGGGAAGCACTAAACAAAAGACCCGCAAAGGGCAATATCAGCAAAAAAGAAGCAATTAAGCTTTTGCAAAAAGTTTTTGAGAACGGGTACGATATGAAAAAAAATTATGGCGATAAATCTAATGATTCCGGCGGTTGTCTGGTAGCAATAAAAGAATTATTTGAACTATATATGGACAAAGATTCTGATGGCGGAGAAAACATTACACAACAAGAACAATCTGCTATTATGAGAACAATAGACAAATGGTATTAAAAAAATAACTCAATACTGCTAACTTTGTATTTTTAAACACAATAACAAGTACAGTATACCTTGTCAATCGAAATATATTCTTTCTTTTACAAACATAAATCACATTAAATATCAGCAGGTCATATTCTGCACTAAATATTAAATACGACTTGACTGATTAATATTGTAAAGATTTTAAAGTATTCTTAACAATATTTTCTTATTATGACAAAAATTTCATTCATTTGTTTTATTATAAATAATGAAAGGATTCATATGCAAGTAGAAAAAATCTTAGTACAATTAAATAATCAACAAATTCAAAAATATAATCAAAAAAATCCAAGTTTCGGCAAACTATTCATTGACAAGAGTCTTGATAAAAAGTTAACACTAGAACTGGAAAATAATTCCGAAGTAAAAAATTTAGTAAAATTATTTAATAACGTTGGAATAAATCTTAAAGCAATACAATATAATACTTTTAAAAATTCTTGTTCTACAAATGAAACTGAAGTCCATTTAAGACTTGTTGATCCTAAAAAATATAATTATTGGATGCTACTAAATAATGCTTCACGACTAAAAATTGATGGACAAAATAATGAAGAAATTCTTAGTAAATTAAAAAATTTACCTTCAAATACCGCAGATGAAAATTTTCATAATTATTACAATGATAACTATTACCCAGAAAAATTCCAAAATATACATAAGAAATCATTTTGGAATAAATTAAAAAATCTATTTTAATTATCAAACAGACAGACGTAAGAGGGAATGCGTAAGCGGTTCCCACCTTTTTTAATTTTTCTTAAAAATAACGGTCGGAATTCATATGAATTCCGACCGTTATTGTATCCTTCGTATTTATTAATGTTTGAAAATTATCTCTTAGAGAATTGGAATCTCTTACGAGCTCTTTTTCTACCATATTTCTTACGTTCTTTAACACGAGCATCTCTTGTTAACAAGCCTTCGGAACGCAATACGTTTTTGTATTCTTCATTAACTTTCAATAATGCTCTTGAAATACCATGTCTGATTGCAGCTGATTGAGCAACTATACCGCCACCAACAGCCTTAACTCTTACATCATATTTATCTTGGTTTTCTGTCAAAACTAATGGTCTGTAAATCATCATTTCAACAGCTGGCATATTACCAATATAAGCACCTAATGTTTTACCATTAACGAAAATTCTGCCTTTACCTTTAACTAGTTTTACAACAGCAATCGCACATTTTCTGCGGCCTGTAGCCATAATTTCTTTAGATTCAGCCATTACTTAGCCTCCTTTTCTAACACGATTGGTTTTTGAGCAGCATGTGGGTGTTCCGGACCACAATAAACTTTCAACTTAGTGAATTGTTGATCACCCAATGTGTTGTGTTGTAACATACCTTTAACAGCTTTTTCAATCAATTTAGTTGCGTCTTTTTCACGAACTTCTTTAACTGAAGCAGATTTCAAACCTCCTGGAAAACCAGTGTGGTGGTAGTAAATCTTATCTGTTTCTTTATTACCTGTAACTACAACTTTTTCAGCGTTGATAACTACAACGAAATCGCCTGTATCAACATTTGGAGTGTATTCAGGTTTGTTTTTTCCTCTCAAAATGTTTGCAACACGAGTAGCTAAACGACCAAGAACTTCGCCTTCAGCGTCGATTACATACCATTTTCTTTCAACTTCAAGAGGTTTTGCTGAATATGTTTTATTTAACATTTGTTTATCCTTATTTTCTCTTGTATTTTAACTACATCGAGGATAATCTACCCTCATCAAGGTCAATCCATATGGACTGACTGTTTGCCCCGCCTTACGGCGGTCACGTGCCTCCAAAACATCTTTCATATGTTCAACAGGCAGCTTATGCCCTTCTATTTCAAGAAGGGTACCGACTATTGTTCTTACCATATTATAAAGAAATCTATTTCCTTCTAAATGGATAAAAACTCTATCACCTTGTTTTTCAACTTCGGCTCTAGTTATAAAACAAACTTTGCTTGGGTTAAGCGTTCCGGAACTTTTAAAACTTGAAAAATCATGTTCACCTAAAAGGAAGTTCAAAGCGGTTTGCATTCGCTCTACATCCAACTCGTACTTTACTCTTAAGATATCACCGTCAAACGCTTGTTTATAACGTCTATTGATAAGTTCATATCTGTAATATCTAGACTTTGCAGACTTCTGAGCATGAAACGAATCGGGAACAATTCTCAAGTTATCAACTGATATATCATCAGGTAGGATTTCGTTCATTTGATAGATAAACTTTGAAGCAACAATCGTTCTATCAGTATCAAAATGAACGACCTGTCCTAATGAATTAACACCTTTATCAGTTCTTCCGGAGAAGATTGTTTTAATCGGTCTATTTTCCTGACTTTCGCCAGTTTTTATCAAAGTTCTAAGTGCTTTCTCTAGTTCACCTTGTATTGTAGGAGTTTCTATTTCTTTGCCATTTTCGAACTGAATTTGGCTTCCGGCATAGTCTTTGCCTACATACTGAACATCAAGAGCATATCGCATTAACTATACCAATTGAATTAATGCCATTTCAGAAGCGTCGCCTCTACGAGGTGGCAATCTGAAGATTCTTGTATAACCACCCTGTCTTGAAGAGTATTTAACGCCAATAACGCTAAATAATTTTCTAAGTACAGTTTGTTTTGCTAATTTTTTACCTTCTTGTGGTGCATCAAAGATTTCACCTGTTGTTGTATCAATTAATTGACCGATTTCTTTATCAAAGATATATCTGCCAGCCAATCTTCTTGAGTTCAAGTCACCTTTTTTTGCCATTGAGATAACGTTTTCAGCATATGGTTGTAAAGCTTTTGCTCTAGCCATAGTTGTTTTAATCTCACCATGTACAAAAAGTTCGGTAGCTAATGAACGCAACAAAGCCTTTCTTTGGTCTTGTGCTTTACCAAGCGTATGTTTTTTTGTTTGGTGTCTCATTGTTTTTGTCCTTTATTATAATTTACTGTTTCTTTTTTTAAGATATATGGGAATAAGGTAATAGGGGAATAAGTGGTTATAAAATTTTATTTTATTACTTATGCATTACCTTGGTAATATGAGCGTCAGCGAAATAAATCTCTTATTCCCTTATTACCCTATTACCTTATTCCCTTCATCTGCTTACTC
>CAKVIM010000033.1 GCA_934754775.1 uncultured Candidatus Melainabacteria bacterium
TAGTAGTAATGTTGTTAGTAATTTTTTATTCATGTTATTTTCCTTTTCTTCTTCTCCCCTCGCCCCTTGTGGGAGCGGGGTTGGGGGTGAGGGGCTTACCTCACTTATTAGGGAGGTCGCAGTCGTTGGCGAAGCTGTGCTGAGCCTTACGAATGCGGGTGGGTATTTGTCTTTATTTTGCTGTCGTGTTCAATGCCAATTGTTGAACACGACCTACGGATTAATGTTTGGATTTATATTCATCATGATTAAAATCATCTATGATTTGATTATCAAATTTATGTTTATCTTTTTGAGTCCCTGAAAACGGCAATGTAATTAGCGAAAAAACACCAGTTACAGCTGCCCCTACAAACATAAGAGGTACTATCGCAAATACTAACGGACCGGTATAAGCTGCGAGTGTTAAGATATCGTCTCCATCAATAGACGTACAAAAATAATCATTGCCAAAATCGTTTACTTTGTCATGTATTGTTCTATTATCAGAATAAAATCTTGCTGTGCTGGATAATGTTGGTATGTCTAAGTTATCACAATGATATAAAGCGTTTTTAAATAATGCACTTCGTAATTTCCCTTCAGCAGTATATATAAATATTGTCTTATTAGTCCTATCACAGAACATTATGTGCTTTAACGTTCCATTTAAATCATTTTTAGATTTAACACGATATTCATAATATACATTCAAAGAATTGTTTAAGTCTGTTTTTACATACCCCATTACAGTTCCATCGCTATGATATTCTGTTGCTATTTGTTTTGTTTCATTTGTAGGTAACCATAATACATAATCACCATCTGCTAAATCGGCTTTTAACATTAAATCTTTATTACCTTTTCTTAATAATACATTATCACTTTTTTCAAACATACAAGTCTTTGGCATTTTAGTTATAATATTCTTATATTTTTTGTCTAACTTTGTGGCAAGTAAATACGCATTATTATCTTCTGTTATTTTTATTCTGTCTAAAATTCCAGTGCCATAATCTAGATTATATGATTTTTTTGCCACTGTTGTTTCAGCAGTTTGTAATTCTTTATCTGCGTAATATTTTGAAAGTTTTTCTATATTTTTCTTATGTAGTTCCTCTAATAATTCCTCAATTCGTTTATCAATTCTATCTGAGTCAAAATTATGATAATACACTTCTGAACCCCTCAAACTATACAACTGATTATGAAGAAATGCTGCGGTTAATTTCCCATTAGCAGTATAAACATAACCTATATAAGGGTTAAAGTCAGTTATCTCAACTTTTTGTAATGTACCTATTAAATCATCTTGAGAGGCAATGCTATAAAAGAAATGAAATGTATAATAATGCCCACTAATATCTATTTTGTTTATTTTTATGAAACCTGTTAGTTTGTCATTTTTGTCATATATTGTTGTAAATTCTCTAAACATATTTGCTGATGGAATCAAATAATAACTACCATCAGTATTTGTTATTTTATCGAATTGACTACTATCACTACTGTTTAATGATAAAATATCACTCTTTTTAAAAGTACAAGTATTCTTTTTTTGTATTACTTTTTGGAATTGTTTATTCCAATCTTTTGGACCAAAATAGGGTTCCTCGTGTTGAGTTTCTTCTATTTTGTGTAATAGTGTATCCATTTCTAAAGCCCTTGCGTTTTGATTTGTAGTTGTATTTAAAGGTTCTTTATTAGAATTTGACATTTTAGCCTTCTCCAAGTTTAATTGTTCTTGTTTTTTTATTACAGGTGTTTCTTGATTTACATATCTAGCTTGCCCATCCGCACCAATAATAATTTCTTCCGCCCAACACATCGGCTCGAGGGTGAAGATACAAAGTAGTAATGTTGTTAATAATTTTTTATTCATCTTATTTCTCTTCCTCAACTTTCTTAATTTTCTTCTTCAAATAAACTTTTTTTAAGTATTTTGCAGTAATAATCAACAAACCGCCAAACATCAAAGTTGCCAAGCCTTCCGGCAAATGTGAAGCCAAGCGACCACATATAGTATAAGTTTCTATTATCAAAAATGTTAAACCATAATTAAAGAATATATTTTGTTCTGTTTTTGAGCCGTAAAACATTGCACCAACCGAAGTTGCAAGAAACAAAATATTTGCAACCCAAATTTCAAAAGCAGAACCTTCGGCAAAATGCATATTTAAATCAAATCCCCAAAAAGAAGTTATCCATAATGCCGTAAATAACAGCAACAAACCTGTCCAATTGTAAGTTCCGGCAAATTTTTCTTGAATATAAGTTTGTGCGTTTTCATCCTTATTTTCTTTGATTTCGGTTTTTAATTGGCTAATATATGCAACCAAAAGCAAAATTACACCCATAAAGATTTGGATAAGCGGTCTTGAAACACCAAGCCAATAACAAGCGAAATCATAGCCGGCAAACATTCCAACGCTCAAAGCAACAAAATATATACCAAACACAAGGTATATATTTTTCTGCCATTTGTACGCCATGCTGATAAATGTAATCGCACCCAAAATATTCCATAGCGGAATCATTTTATTATCAGAAATCATATCGCCAAAAGGTAATAAACACATATTATACAGACTGAAAGCTGAGGTTAAAAACAGGCAAAACAAAACTGATAAAAACCAATTTGTTTTCAGAACATTTTTCTGCTCGTCCGTTAGGTTCAAAGAGTCGATTTGTTTGTTTGGTTTAAGTTTTGAATCCGCAAAGAAGAACACGAAGGCGAGCATAAAACTCAAAGTTCCGAAATAGAAATAATACCTGTTCTCGCCAAATATTTTTTCAATAACCACACAAATCGGATGGATTATGTAATTATGAATCGGCTGTATTACAAAAGAATAAATAAATTGCCAAATATGAGCAAATAGAATTGCTAATTTTTCAACCAACTTGTGCAAGAAATCAAGTTCTAAAACACTGATAATCGTGACTATCAGACCGAAAGCAAACCAAATAGTACCCAGTATCATGAGCCATTTTAGAAGTCTAAAGAAATTTTCTTTTTGTCGTTCTTTCATGAATTCTAAAATTTTATTGGCTTGAACATCAGTAATAAGTTCATTCTTTTGCCATAATTTTAATTGTTTTTTTAGTTTTCTGTTTAGCATAATCATTCCTTTTTGGTTTGTTGTCTTATTTTTTGTCAAGCAATGCCTGACCTACGAAATTACATCTTGATTTAAGTCTAATTCCTTAACACTTATGCATTTAGCTACAAGGTACGCACAAACAAACATTGAATATGTTCCAATAATTGAAGTTAAAAATATTGGCAACAAATCGTTTATAGCTAAAGTTGTTTGAGTAGCCTGACCACTTATGTGAATAAAATATGGATTTGATACAATACCAATAGCAACTAATGTTAATATAAAGCCTAAAACACCAACACCGACTGTATCTAAATAACGGCTTCTGTTTCTGTTAATCAAAGTAAATACATCTTTAAATCTTACAAATGAAGTCCAATATCCTTTGTTAGTAAACAACCAAAACATTGCAAGGGAATAAAAGCAGAAGAAACACAAAGCAATTAACATAATTACACAAAGTATTATCCAAACATATTGGTACTCAGGATTTTTTCCTACTGTAAATAGAACTATTACCGCAGGAATAACAAAAACAGGAATAACAAAAAGTGCCAAAGCTATATTAAATTTGATAAACAGTCCAATACTCTGCCAAAATTTAAACCTTGGCATTGTATAAGTTTTTTGTTGAACAGATAAAGACTTAATGAAAGGAAATAGATAACCATAGACAAGAGAATAACCTAATGTTGCAAAAAGACTAATGCCTACAACATTTAACATTGATGAAGTTGCAAATCTGCTATATCCTGCAAGAGCAGTTTTTGCAAATATTGATAAAAATGTAACAACCGCATATATCCAAAGATTTTTTACTTTGAACATATAAGAAAAACAATTCCAAACTCTGTCTTCATCATCGCTATCAACCTGAATTTTACCGTTTTCTTTCCAACCAACGCCATCACTATCCATCATTGATTTCATAAATTTTGAAACATGTACATCTTTTTCTTCCATTGTTATTCCTTTCTAATTGTTACCCATAAATTGCAAAATCAATATTCTTCTGCGATTTATCCATATACGGATGGTTCAAGAAATCTTCTCTCATCTTATCTGTAATAATTCCGCTCAATTGAAGTTCTGCAAGCATTTTCTTGATTTTGTTCATCACGTGATATTCAACCGTTGCATTGATTTGCTCGTCCGAAACTTCATCAACCACATTCACATTTTTTGAAACATCAAAAGCCACAAAACCGATATCAAGCATAAAACCATGTCTGCATTCAAGCGGCAAATCCGCTTCTACTAAAGCGACAGAAGTCTTGAATATCCATTCCAAAATATGTTTTGCTCTCGCAACAATTTTGTCGTAACTATTGAGGTTTAGTGACATGTCTTGAGAAAGCACATTTGCAGAACGTTGAGCAAAATCCTTGAATATATCTAAAATAAAATTTTTGTCTAATTCGCTCATACCTTCCGGCAAAAATTTTCTCGCCTCGCTTTGCGCAAACTCTGCAAACTTTTCACTATCAAAATCTTCTTTAACTATTTTCATCGTTTCCATCCTTTAAATTAATAAAAGGCGAAAGAAACCTTCCGCCTGAGAGCAATTAGTTAATATTTATTTTATGATTTCCGGTAATGGAAGCTTAAATGCTTCTTTATCAACAGCTGTAAATGCTTTTACTGAAATCACGATATTAAACAAACTTAGTATTGAATTAACAACAAATCCGTATGGTATTAAACACAAAATAATTCCGACTACTATCAATAAGATTTCTAAATTTACAATTGTTCGTAGAGTTTCTCTATTATTACCCTTCAACTCGCTTCCACCAATAAACCAAGCTATAATCGGTAGAATTCCTATAATACCGCCTAATGTACCTAATAACATCAAAGTTTTTTCGTTCATACTTTTTCCTTTCTCATTAATATGTTCTATATTTTACTTTCCAACTTTATTCCAACGAGGGAGATAAAAAATCTTTTCTTCCATATTTTGTTTTATATCTTTTGGAGCTGAAACCGCAAAAGAGGTTATATCTGAAATAGTCAATCCATAAACCTTGTTATCTTTGGTTTGAATTGTAATATGACCGCAAGATATTCCTCTTAGCACTTCACCTTTTGTCATATAAAGACCTTCGACATTTTCAAACGGAATTGCTAAAACTTGATTATTTTTTGCTGTTAATAAAAAGCGAGCATTAGTATCATCAATAGTAATATCTTTGAAGGGATCTCCATTAATTGCTAAAAAGACTAACAGTTCATAAACTCCAAATGCTAACAAGAAAATACTTAAAGCCACAGAAATGATATCAAAACTGTTAATGAAAATCACAAATATCGCTACAGCTATTGGTATTAGAATAAACAAAGCAAGATACCATTTAACATAAAATGCTAAATCGAATACTTTTTCTGCTAACTCACCCTTATTTTTGTTCTTAAGACTTGAAATAAACGCATATGCAAAAATACATAGCGGAATTCCAATTTTTAAAATTGCTTTTAATGATAATACTGCTTCTCTATCCATATTATTTTTCCTTTCTTTTTAGTAAGCTCCTCTGAATTTCTTTGCCAATTCATCAGGATCGGACGAAGCATCCATAGCTTCTTCTTGAGTAATTTTTTCTTCTTCCACAAGTTTAGCCAACGAACCGTTCATAGAAATCATCCCGTCGTTAGTGTTGTGTGCAACAAGTTCATAAATTTCTTCCAAATTATCTTTCACGATATAGTCTTTGATAGTTGATGTTACAACCATAATTTCACAAGCCGGATAACGTTTTTGGTCTTTTTCAGAGTAAACCAATTGTTGTGCTACAGTTGCTCGAAGTGTTTCCGCAACTTGTTTTCTAACTAAATCACGATTAGAGATATCAAACATGTTGATAATTCTATTAATTGACTGAACTGCATCATTTGTGTGTAAAGTAGCTAAAACCAAGTGACCTGTTTCAGCAGCTTTTAGAGCGATTTCCATAGTTTCTCTATCTCTGATTTCACCAACCAAAATTACATCCGGGTCTTGACGAAGTGCGTATTTTAAACCGTCAGCAAAAGATTGAGTATCAGTGCCGACTGCTCTTTGTGTTATACGGCTTTTTTTAGATTTATATACATATTCAATAGGCTCTTCGATTGTAATAATATGCTTTGCAGTCTGAGTATTAATCTCTTCAATCAAAGATGCTAAAGTTGTTGATTTACCGCTACCTGTCGGACCTGTTACAAGAACAATACCGTTTTTAAGTTTCTTAAAATTTGCTATTGTTTCAGGCAAACCTAGTTCAGCGAGGCTTGGAATGTTATAAGGGATTACACGAATAACAACTTCCGGCATACCAAGACTACGACAATAGTTTACACGAAATCTTGAACAACCGGGAAGTTCATACATAAAATCAACATCTTTCATAATATTGAATTGAGGCAATAGAGCGGGTGGAGCAATCTCTAGCAAAGCATTTGTAAGTTCCACTCTTTCCAAGGCAGGATTTGTAACTCTCATCATTTGTCCGTTTTTACGAATAAATGGTGCATCACCTGTCATCAAATGTATATCAGAAGCCTTTGAAGCAACTGCACGTTTTAGAAAACTCTTAATCTGAAAAATTTTGTCATCCATCTCTACTCTCTCTTTCTAAATTGTCTATTCTATAAATTAAGTAATATACGGTAAAATCCAACACAATAAGTATTGTGTTGTAAGTCGTAAAAAGCCTATTTTTTCAAACAAATATTGAAAGTTGCCCAAAATAACTCTACATAATATAATACCGAAATTTGAGCATGATAATGTAATATTTCGAGTATTTTGGGGGATAATTTACTCTATTTATAGTAGATTAAGATTTGCTACTATATGGTAAAATTGTTTAAAGGTGTAATTTTTGCATACTTACAACACAATACTTATAGTGTTGTACCTTAAAATGTGTTGAATTGGGCGTTTTTACTCAATTACAGGATAAAATTATTATAACTTTCATCAATTATATCTTGGTCAATTCCAATGTATCGGAGAGTAACCTGTGGAGAATAGTGATTAAATATTTTCTGCAAAACCGCAACATCCTTGAATTTCTGATAATGGTGATATCCGAAAGTTTTTCTAAGTGTATGTGTTCCAACTCGGTATTCAATTCCCGCTTTTTTGCAAGCAGCATTTATTATTCGATAGCATTGTGTGCGCTCCATTCTATTTCCAAACATAGATAGAAACAACGGCTCATTCAAGGCTCGATTTTTAGTGAAGATTTCAAACAAAGGTTTTAATTTTGCGTTAATCGGAAACCGTTTGTACTTGTTCGTTTTCTTTTCGATAATATTGATATAACTCTTACCCTTAACATCACTAACATCCAAATTCAAAATATCCGAAATTCTTAAACCGCAATTCGTGCCGACCGTAAACATTAATAAATCCCTAAGCCCCTGTTTCCTCAAAATCCCCTCAATTTTTCTTAAATCCTTTTTACTTCTAATTGGTTCTACAATGTTCATAATTCTTAATTCCTTTCTCTTAATTCCAACACCCCCTTTTTACTTTAAAAAGTCCTCAACTTCAGCAATGATTTCCTCAAAATTATCATCAGTTAACTTCAAATACGGTCTTGCAGGGATTGTTGTTTTCTTGTTTTTGCCTGCTTGTCCTCCGAGTTGGTGGATTGCTGCGTAGGCTAGGTTTGAGCCGATAACGGCTGAATTGTCATCGTAAGCAGTTGAAACAGAAGAAGCGAGTTGACCTGAAACTTGCAGAATTTGTCCGGGGTATTTGCCGATTTTTTGTCGTTGCTTTTTTGTTGTTTCAGATAAATCAACCCATTTGTCAGGTCTGCCCTCATCTTTGAAATTATCCTCTGTTGCCGTAGCCATAATTCCTGCAATGTTTTTCATCAGAGGACGAAGGTTCTCACCTCGACTTGCAAGTTCTTGCAAGCGTGTCAGAACCTCCTTGTTATCTATTTTTATTTCAATCGGTTTATTGTCTGCCATTTTTAAAATTTTCAGTAATTGGATAATTTGCAATCAAAAGTTCTTTATAAATCTTATTTGTCCTATCTGTTCCTTGTCGGTTATTGATGCCGTTTTGTCGTTCAACTTCAACCATTTCAAAATCTTTGTACAATTCTCTGATTTTTGGTGAATCATCGTAAGACAGTAGAAAACGCCCTTTGATACCTTTTAAAACATCTCTTAAACGCTCGTGTTCAAAATCTTCAGTTGAAGTTACTGCGTAGCCACAACCTTTTGAATACGGTGGATCGCAATAGAAAAATGCTTCTTCGCAGTCATATTGTTTAATCAATTTTTCAAAATCTCTATTTTCAATCATTACTTTGTCTAAACGTTCATGAATTGCATCAATTTTTGCTAGAACATTTTTTAGAGATTTGCAAGCTCCGCCACTAGAGCGTTTTACTGTTCCAAAAGTATCGCCACGACCACCAAACGAACGTGTAATCAGAAAATAAAATTGGACTGCTCGTTGAATATCCGTAATAAATGTCCCATTCAAAAATTGGAAAAATAATTCTCGTGAACCTAATAAATACTTAAATTCTTCCTTAAAGGCATTTGGGTGATATTTTACAATTCTGAAAAGGTTTACAAGTCTGCCATCAAGGTCGTTGTAGATTTCTAAATCTGCCCATTTATCTTTGTAAAACAAAACCCAAGCACCACCGCCAAAAGGTTCAACGTATGATTTTATATCTTTCGGTATTAGCGGTGCGATTGTTTTTCTAAGCAATCTTTTACCGCCAACCCAATTAATCAATGATTTTTTATCAATAGTCATATTAACTCCTAAATATTATTCAATAGCCGTTCAAAGTGTGTTTTAATCTACTAAACCAGAAGATGGATTATGCGACCAACCGACATCAGGTGCAATTTTTTTGCCTGTAAGTGGGTCTGTATAGACTGTAACAGATTTATATTCGCCTGATTTTTTAGATACAAGATGCATTTCATCACTTAATGCACCATCCGAAGAATTTGGTAAAATATCAAGAGAATCAAGATTTTTCTGTGAGCGAGCAACTACTCGACATCTGCAATTCCAACCGTTCGGTGGATAAAATGCACTCCAAAACGGATCATCGTATCTGAAAACTAAACCGTTAAGCATTGCGTGTTCAGGTCTTGTGGAAGAATCCATAACGGCAACGTATTCCCAGTATGGTCGATTGTCGACATTATCAAGTTG
>CAKVIM010000034.1 GCA_934754775.1 uncultured Candidatus Melainabacteria bacterium
GTCCTGTTGTGTGAGATTTTTGATATGCTTAACACTGCCGCCTACCATTTCGTCAGCAGGATTTTTTATATCAAAAAGAGTTCTAACGGTTTGGTCCAGAGCGACTGTCTTTGGATTATCAAGAATCATGTTGATTTCTGAGCAAACCGGCTTTTTCTCTTTTTCAATCATCTTTTTTGAAAGCTCTAAATCTTCAGTCATTGCAGCAATAATCTTAATCTGGGTTTCTAAATCCTTATCATCAAGCATGGGGGAAGAATTTACATAATCAGTAATAGCATAATTAGTGCTTGCGTTTGCCCAACCGCCAAGCTCGTCGATTTTCTTAAAAGAATCACCAACTTCAAGTTTTTCATGTCCATTTTCGCCATTAGTTCCGTTAAACGCCATATGTTCAAGAAAATGGCTGATACCTTTGATGTCATTGGTTTCGTTCATTGAGCCAACGTTTACATAGTTTTTGACAACAGCAGGTGAACCTTGCATTGGTACAATAGAAACTCTATGCCCGTTTGCAAGTTTGTATGAATAAAGTTTCAGCCCATTCGGCAAAGTTTCACATCCAAGCTTAGAATATTTTTGCGGAGTATTTATTCTAAAATCCGGCACAACATTACTTAACTCCGCTTGCTGTGAATAAGTGGTTTGAGGCTTTTTCTGCGAAGTTTCAGTCTTACCTCTGAAATATATATTACCTATGCTACAAACTTTCATAACCATATTATATATAAAACCAAATCTGTTCAAAAATTGCGTTATTGTTAAGTTATTTGACAAAAAAGGGCGGCTCCCATAGGAGCCGCCCTTTTTTATAAAATCTATTAATCTTCGTATTGCTCTGCAATTTCGAACGGTTGTTCAGAAAGTTTCAAAGTTTCTCTATCGATGATACCTCTTTTTAGTTCAGTAAATGAAGCTTTTTTAGAGTTAAATTTCTTTTTTAAGAATTCGTAAGCGACTTTAGGGTCACATTTTGTACCGCAAGTGAACAAATCAACTGCTGCATAACCCAATTCAGGCCAAGTATGAATAGCTAAGTGGCTTTCAGAAATAATAACTACACCGCTTACACCGTATGGATTGAACATATGAAAGCACTTTTGAACGATTGTAGCACCGCATTCAAGAGCTGCGTCTATCATGTACTTTTCTACTTTATCATTATTATTAAGAATGTTTGGATCACATTCAAAAAATTCTGCAAGAACGTGTTGTCCTAAGTTTACTTTGTCCAAGTTTTGCTTTTCCAGCTCTTCTAATGATGATGAAACAATTGTCAATTCATGTGCCTCCTTTGCAACCGGTGTCGACAAACACCAATCAAAATTTTTACTTTCATTTATATATTACTATAAAAACAAAAAATTTGTACAATTTACACTTTATATTTAATGTATTAAGAAATTGTTACAAAAAAGTAGATTGATATACCTGCACAATAAATTTTAATATCTTTACATTGATATTAAGATTATGTAAGGAAATCCTAATATCATAAAAATTTAGTCTATAATAATAATGCAAAGAGAAATTAAATAAAGGAGAAAGATATGCAATCAGTAGAAGAAATTCTAGGCAAATTAGAAACAGCAGACAACACAACAAAAAATAAAATTGAAAATATATTAGTTGATCAAGGTAAAGCAGTTGTTCCTGAATTGGTTAATCAACTTCAGGTTGTACGTGGCGTTAAACGTGGTGTTGTAGCTATGACATTGATTAGAATTGGCGAAGCTTCTGTTGAATATCTTAAGAAAGCTGCAAGCAATAATAAAGATTTTGAATGGGTTGCTAAATACCTTATTTCTGAAATCAAAGGTGTTGCAGCATAAGTGAAAACTAAAGTAAACATTTACACCGACGGAGCATGCAGTGGTAATCCTGGACCGGGAGGATTCGGGACTATTCTTGTACATATTGATGCTGACGGCGTTAAACACGAGAAAGAGCTTTCTTGCGGTTTTAAGTGTGTAACAAACAATCAAATGGAACTATTGGCTGTAATTACCGGACTTGAAGCCCTCAAAAAACCGTGCGAAGTTACACTATATTCTGATAGCAAATACGTAGTCGATGCTTTTAATAACAAGTGGATTGACGGCTGGATAAAAAAGGGCTGGAAAACAGCAGGTAAGACTCCGGTAAAGAATGTTGATTTGTGGCAGCGTCTTTTAAAAGCCAAAGAAATCCATGATGTTGAATTCGTTTGGGTAAAAGGGCACGCAGGACACGAATACAACGAACGCTGTGACACACTTGCAGTAAATGCTTATAAACAAGATTCAGAAAAATTAAAAGAATTGTAAACTTTTGTAACGATAATTTTAACGGCTGAAATCACATCTTTTTTAAATACTTTATATATATGTAAGATTTAAAAAGTAAGGTGAACGAAAATGGCTATTGCAAATTTATCAGAAACATTAGCAACATTAAAACTAAGACGTAACTCATTAAACCTTGAGATTACAAATCTTCAATCAAGAAAGTCAGACGCTGCTTATGCTCAAGCTGATGAGCAATCTTTGAAATGTTTGCAAGAAAAAGAACAACGTTCATATTTTAAATCTCTTTATGAAGCAGATCAAAAAGACGGCGGTGCTCATAAATATGATGATTACAAAGATTATACAGAAATCCCTGATTTTGAAGAAGAAATCAATAAAATTACAGCTCAATATCAAGATAAATTGTCTGAGTTAACAGCTTGGGAAACAGAGATTGATGCACAAATCACAACAGATAGTGCTGAATTAGAAGAAGTAAACGCTTATCTTGAATCTTATAAATCAATGTTAACAAGCAACATTCAAGAAGACTTCGATTACAAATTAAGCTAGTAACCAGATACCTAATAGAGCAAATAATATTAGAGCAATATTATAATGTAAAAATGTCGGAATACAGGTATCAAAGATGTGGTTGTGTTGCCCGTCAGCATTTAAACCGGCAGTTGGTCCCAAAGTTGTATCAGAAGCAGGCGAGCCGGCGTCACCCAAAGCGGCTGCAGCAGCCAGTAATACTATTATTTGTTGGGTATTGAAGCCAAGATGTGTACAAACAGGTATAAACAATACTGCGAGTATTGGAATTGTGCCAAATGATGTTCCAATTCCTATTGTTATAAACAAGCCTATAATAAGTATTATAGCTGAAGTTAATAAAACATTTGAAGGTAAGTACGGAATAATTGCACTAACTAATGCATTTATAGCCCCTGTTTCCTTCAAAACTGCAGCAAATCCTGCTGCTACAAGCATAACAAAAGCTATATATCCCATTAAGTAGACTCCTTCGTTCATCATATGATCCATCTTATCTTGAGGAATAACTCCGAAAGAGAAGATTATACCTAAACCGACAAGTGCTCCAAGAGGAAGAGATTGAGTTAAAAGTTGAACTAAAAATGTCGCAACTGCCGCAAAAATAACAATCCAGTGTTTTTTCTTAAATTTGGCATCATTAGCAAAAACATTTGCGATTTGTCTATCTTCGTATTTGCGAGGTTTTCTATATGTTATAAATACGGCTATAAGTAGCCCTGCTATCATTCCTAAGCCAAGTACAAATGTTGATTTCCAGATTTCGCTTCTCAAAACATTAACTCCATTTTGCACCATATTGTCTGCAATAAGATTTTGGAAAATCAAACCAAAACCCGCAGGAATTGCAATATATGGCATTTTTAAGCCAAATGCCAGAACGCAGGCAACAGCTCTTCTATCGAGCTTCATTTTATTCATAATCTTTAATAATGGTGGAATTATTATTGGTATGAATGCAATATGGATAGGAACAATGTTCTGCGAAGCCATAGCTATAAGAGTCAAAATAGAAAGCAGAACTAGCTTCTTACCGTTAACAACATTGGCTATTTTACCTGAAATTACGTCAGTAAAGCCAGAATGGGCCATGGTAGCTGCAAAAGCACCCAAGAGAATATAACTTAAAGCGGTTTCTGAGTTTCCGCCCATACCGGAAATAAATACATTCATTACTTTATTGATATTCATTCCGGAAAGCAAACCCGCTGTAATAGTTGATATAATAATAGCGAGCAACACATTAATTTTTCTAATACACAAAACGCACAGCAAAACTACTGATATTAATGCAGGATTTAAGCATAAGTTTAAAATATTTTCCATAACTAGTGATGTGTTTCAGCTTCTTGAAGCAGATTGATAATTTCTAGTGCGACTTCTTTTTGCACTTCAGCCGGCAAAGATTTAAGATACTCAAATGCTTCTGCTATTTTTTGGTCCGTATCATACCAACGTCTAAGTACATAAGTGAACGCATCCGTTAAAATGTTTTCTGAAAAATCAAGCCCGTTTTCTTTAGATCTTTGCACTATCAAGTCTGCACAATCATATTGTGTCATTATACTTGCGTTACGCATTAAACTTACTGCTAAGCTGACTGTGGGATCTAAATCGTACCAACGTTTATACATACAAAACCTTCTTTATTCATTTATTATAGTATATTTTTTCAACTATTTTGTCAAATTTGAAATTATAAAATTTCGTTTTTCTTCATCTGTTACTTTAAAAAAGACCGTCTTTTCTTTTGAAGTGTCACCTTTTACGATTTCAATGCTTGTCTTTGGAACTTTGAATGTTTTTGATAAAAACTCTACCAAAGCTTTGTTTGCCTTATTTTCAATCGGTTGAGCGGTAACTTTTACTTTAATAAACTCGTCTTCTATTATAATATCGTTCTTAGAAGAGTTTGGAACTATTTTTAACCTGACAACGAGTCCTTTATCTGTTGCTTTTATCATACTTTTTGGAATACCATTACATATTCGTGTTTAAAGATATAAAAACCGCCGGCCAACGCTCTGTATCGCCAAAGATTGGCAGTTTTACCTTTTGCTCTTTCATTGCCCTGCATATCTTTAATAATAATCGCCTTTGTAATAAAACCAAGTTTATTCATTCTTGCCATACATTCAAATCCTAGAGGGATGTGTTGCGAGTTCGCATACTTATCACCAATGATTAAGCAAGCAAATCTGCCTTTTTCGAGCAAATCATAACCGTTTTTCGCAACTTTTTCGAACAAATCATAAAATTCTTCGGTTGTCGCACAGTTAGAAAGGTCCTCTTTTTTATCAGAAAATTTGATAATATCATCATAAGGCGGGTGTAGCATCAATAATTGAGCTTGTTTGCGTCCCATAATATCAAGTCTGGTTTGAACTTTTTCTTTAGCCAGTTCGCTAGTTGAATCAGCACAAATGATATTAACGTCTGTTACTAACTGTTTCGGTGTAAACTTTTCTGATACAGATTCTGCAAGCTCGTCTTTTAATTCAACCCCGATACATCTTCTGCCCATATTAATCGCTTCAATGCCGGACGTGCCTGAGCCAAAAAACAAATCAAGAACAATATCATTTTTCTTGGTAAATCTTTCGTAAATCTGCTGTGCAATTTGCGGAATATAGTTTCCGTGATATTCGTTCGAATGTCCGCCCTCTTTTAATCGAGTCGGAAATTCCCACAAAGTATCGGTTTTAACGTGCTCATAGTTACGCCATTGCTTTAAATTAATATCACTATAAGACGTTGTCTTTATTGCACTATCATCAACAACTTTTAAGTTGTTCTGTTTAACTGCCTTTTTTTCTTTTAAATTCGATTTAGCCATATCTCTCCCTATGTAATACATATAGTTTAAAGTATAAATTCAAATTTGTAATCACATAAATAGAGGATAAAAAACCGGAGTTTAAAACTCCGGTTTTAGCTACTTATTCATTTCTTGTAATCTGTCGCAAGCATCACAAGGTTTTGGCTGTGTTACTTGTTTTTTACAAGGATCACACGGTGAAACCTTCTTTGCACAAGGTGCTGCCGCACCTGTTTGGCATGGTGTTTCAACCTTTTGACAAGGGTCGCATTTCTTCACTTTCTTGCAGCCGCATTCAGGTTTCTTCTTTTCACATCTTGGGCAATGTCCCCAATATGCAGGATTTAAACTTGACCACTCAAATGCGTCTGCTGTTTGTGTACCTACTATAGCAGCAATCCCCAGTACTGTTAATACAGATAATGTTTTTTTCATCTCTTACTCCTTTTTTGTTGATTAATAAAACTGTATTTCTGATACATATTTATTGTAAAAAAAGAGCAGTTAATTACCATAAGCCAGCCGGAGATAATAAGCTTAGCCAACTGATTAATTCTTAGACTTGTCGATTAATCGATTATCACGATTCCATTTGAAAGAAGAGCGGATTTCTGAACCGATTTTTTCTATCAAATGACCTTTTGAAGCAGCTCTAAGTTCACTAAATCTCTTGCCGCCGCTAGCCATTTCATCCATAAATTCTTGAGCATATTTACCGCTTTGGATATCAGCCAAAACTTTTTTCATTTCAGCTTTAACTTCTTTGTTGATAAGTTTTTCACCACGAGTTAAATCTCCATATTCTGCGTTATTTGAAATTGAGTAGTGCATGTCTTCAATACCGCCTTGATAGATTAAATCAACAATTAATTTTAATTCGTGACAAACTTCAAAATATGCCATATATGGAGAATATCCTGCTTCTACGAGGGTTTCGAACGCTGTTTTAATCAAAGCAGAACATCCGCCGCAAAGAACTGCTTGTTCGCCAAATAAGTCGGTTTCAGTTTCTTCTTTAAAAGTCGTTTCAATTATACCAGTTCTGCCTGAACCGATGGCTGCTGCGTAAGATAGAGCCAATTCTTTAGACTCACCACTGCAATCTTGATAAACGGCCACTAATGAAGGCACGCCACGTCCGTCTTTATATTCACTTCTTACCGTATGCCCCGGAGCTTTTGGTGCGACCATAATTACATTAACATCTTTAGGTGGTTTAATGAAGCCGTAATGAATATTGAACCCGTGTGAGAACATCAAGTATTGACCGGCTCTTAGATTTGGCTCAATTTGTTCTTTGTAGACCTGAGCTTGAATTTCATCAGGAATAAGAATTTGAATAATATCTGCTTGCTTAACAGCATCCGGAATGCTCATAGTAGTTAAGCCGTAATCTTTAGCTTTTGTATCAGATGCTCCGCCTTGTCTTAGACCCAAGATTACATCACATCCGGAATCTTTAAGATTCAATGATTGACCATAACCTTGTGAACCGAACCCAATAACCGCAATTTTCTTGGATTTGATTAAATCCAAATTGATATCATTATCCATGTATATTTTTAATCCGCTCATAATTTCCTCCTTAAATCATGGTAATTATAGCACTTAAATGCTCTAATAAAAGCAAAAATGCGTCATATAACGCATTTTTACTTTTATATATAATTTTGTTAACTATTCAGTCAAAGTTGTTTGTTCGCCATCTGTTGCTTCTGTCAGACAGCCTTCATCAGAAATATCGTCTTTTGAACTGTCCGTGTTTACAATCTTGTTAACTGAAACAACTGTGTCATTGTCAGTCAAGTTTTGTGCTCTAACACCGGTTGCCGGACGTCCCTGACAAGAAATATCACCTGCCTTGATTCTTGTTACAATACCATTTGCTGTAACCAACATGATTTCATCTTTTTCTTCAACAATAGTCAAAGCAACCAATCTTGACATGTTAGACTTGAACTTGGTTGCAATCAAACCGATGCCACCTCTGTTTTGTGAACGGAATTCAGAAAGTTTTGTACGTTTGCCGAAACCGTCAGATGTTACAACTAGCAAATCAGCGTCATAATTTCTAGGCACGATGTCGCAACCGATAATCGTGTCTGCACTTCTCAACTTCATTGAGTTTACGCCTCTTGCACTTCTGCCTAAAGGTCTCAAATCTTCAATCGGGAATCTGATTGCCATACCGCAAGATGTACCAATAATAATTTCATCATTCGGATTAGCAAGTTTAACCCAGTTTAACTTGTCACCTTCTTCAAGAGAAATTGCAATAATACCGCTTCTTC
>CAKVIM010000035.1 GCA_934754775.1 uncultured Candidatus Melainabacteria bacterium
ATGTAAGGGGGGGGGGGAGAGGGACTACTGGGTTAGCGTATTTGAATGGGGGGGGAATGTATGGGGTTGAGAGAGGGACTACTGGATTGGCGTATTTGAGTAAAAAATGGAAAGTGGAAAATTGTTGTACATCGCCCTCGCCAACTGGAGAGGGAGCAGCCGTTCGTGAGCTGTGCGAACGTTACGGATGCGGGTGAGGGTTCTCCCCATTAGGGTATGCTCAATTAATTTCTGTTGGGGTAAAACCCCAAACTGCTACTCGATTATTGAGAGAATTTAGCAACAACCGCCCTAGATAGGGAGGTCACAGTCATTCGTGAGCTCTGCAAACGTTACGGATGCGGGTGGGTTACAAATCTACCCCTAACGGGATAAAACCTCACCCCACCCCTCTCCATCTGGAGAGGGAACATGCTAAAGTCGTTCGTTGGTTAGACATCACCCTTTTACACCACACTTTCAGACTTATAGACTTAACTACTGATTGGGAAGTGAAGCGAAAAATCTCCTGTAAGGAGAGGGGATGCGAAAGCAATAACAAAAAACGGTTCTTTTACTAACGTAAAAGAACCGTTTTTTGTTATTCATATCTTTAATTAAGCAATCTCCGCTCTTGTCTTTTCAGAAATATCGCTTGCGTTGCTCTGCGGGAGATGGATTAGTTCAGCAGTATTATCAATCTCATCCTGTTTCTCTACCATTTCCTTTGTAACAACAAACTTCGTAATATCATGCTTAGTCGGAATATCGTACATAACATCAAGCATCAACTCTTCAACAATAGAACGCAATGCTCTTGCACCTGTCTTACGCTTAATCGCCTTCTTAGCAATCAAATCAATTGCCTCAGGTTCGAATTCCAAATCAACGCCATCCATTTCCATCAAGCATTTATACTGTTTCAAAACAGCGTTCTTTGGCTCTGTCAAAATCATCTTCAAAGTCTTTTCATCCAAAGCATCAAGAACAGCATAAACAGGAATACGACCAATAAATTCCGGAATCAAACCAAATTTAAGCAAATCTTCCGGTTGCAATTTCTTAAGCAATCTAGCAGCAGCTTGTTCCTTTTCAGCTTGAGTAGGAGCTGATTTGCCAAAACCAATTGAAGTACCATCCTTTACACGGTGCTCAATAATCTTATCCAAATCAACGAACGCACCACCTACAATAAACAAAATATTACTTGTATCAATTTGAATCATCTCTTGTTGAGGGTGTTTTCTGCCACCTTGAGGCGGAACATTTGACAAAGTACCTTCAATAAGCTTCAACAAAGCTTGTTGAACGCCTTCGCCTGATACATCTCTTGTGATAGAAGTATTTTCAGACTTTCTTGCAATTTTATCAATTTCATCGATATAGATAATACCCTTTTCTGCCTTCTTAGCATCGTAATCAGCATTTTGGTACAATCTTAACAAAATATTTTCTACATCATCACCAACATAACCCGCCTCTGTCAAAGTTGTAGCGTCTGCGACAGCAAACGGAACATCAAGCATTTTAGCTAAAGTTTGTGCCAACAATGTTTTACCACTACCTGTAGGTCCAACCAACAAAATGTTTGATTTTTGAATCTCAACACCATTTGTATCTTCTTTTTGGTTATGTTTTAGACGTTTGTAATGATTATAAACAGCTACAGAAAGAACTTTCTTAGCGTCATCCTGCCCAACAATATGTTGATCCAAGTATTCTTTGATTTCATGAGGTTTTGGAATAGGTTTTTCTTCAACTTCTTCAGTCTTCTTTTCTGCCTTTTCACCATTCTTCTCTTTTTGTTCAAAGAATTCTTCATCTAAAATTTCATTACACAACTCAACGCATTCATCGCAAATGAATACATCCGGCCCTGCAATTAATTTTTTTACCTGATCCTGCGTTTTACCGCAAAATGAACATTTTAACCTATCATTAGATGACATAATTTCTCCCGTTTGTTGACTGTTTGGATTTTTGTTTTTATTGTTGAGCTGAAAGCCCAACCTACGTTGAGTGAATCCCTCACCCGAATTTCTAAGCTCGTTCACACTTGCTAAGAAATTCTCCCCTCTCCCTAGGAGAGGGTAATTTCTGTTTACATAGCGTCTTTTGTGATAACTTTATCAATCATGCCGTATTCAAGAGCTTCTTGCGGAGTCATGATATAATCACGGTCAGTATCTTTTTCAATTTTCTTGATTGATTGACCTGTATTTGAAGCCATGATTTCATTCAATGTCTTTTTAATTCTCAAAATTTCTTGAGCTTGAATTTCGATATCAGTTGCTTGACCTTGAGCACCACCCAAAGGTTGGTGAATAAGTACTCTTGAGTGAGGTAGAGCCATTCTTTTACCCTTAGCACCTGAACACAATAAGAACGCACCCATTGAAGCTGCTTGCCCCAAACAAATTGTTTGAACGTCAGCTCTAATATGCTGCATTGTATCATATATAGCAAGACCTGCTGTTACGCTACCACCAGGGGAATTGATATATAACATAATATCTTTTTCAGGGTTTTCACTATCTAACAAAAGAAGCTGTGCAACAATTAGGTTTGCAACCATATCGTCAACAGGAGTTCCTAAGAAGATAATTCTTTCTCTCAACAATCTTGAGAAGATGTCAAAAGAACGTTCACCTCTGCTTGATTGTTCAATAACTACAGGTACAAAACTCATTTCTTATTTTCCTTTCTTATTCCAAGTGTCAATTACATTATACATTACATAAATGATTACACAATAATGAATATGGATGAAATTAACCTTGATTTCTATTATTGGGTTAATCGTATTATAACATAAAAGCTCCGAAAAGGAGCTTTTATGTTATTCTTTCTCAAACATATCTTTGCCTACTGCACACAATGGACAAGTCCAATCTTCAGGCAAATCT
The DNA here is from genome assembly GCA_934754775.1 of uncultured Candidatus Melainabacteria bacterium. Classification (GTDB taxonomy): domain Bacteria; phylum Cyanobacteriota; class Vampirovibrionia; order Gastranaerophilales; family Gastranaerophilaceae; genus CAG-196. The sequence continues at coordinate 2,886 of CAKVIM010000035.1, forward strand.
TCAAACGCAGTACCCGCCGGAATTCCGTTATCCGGATCACCTATTGCCGGATCGTACTCATAATGACAAACTGTGCAAATGTATTTTTCCATAATATTCTCCTTATTTTTATATTCATACCAAGCGGATTTATTACCCACATTCTTATATTACTTTATGTTCAAAGATTTTTCTATTGTTATTACAACATTATCCAATTCGGCAATTTGTTCTTCCTTCAAAGTCGATTTTATGCAAATCGAATCATTCAAGATTTCCGTTCCTTTAAGCTTTTCAAGGATTTCACGCATTTGGGTACCACAAGTCGGAGCCCAGCTGCCATTTTGAATAAGTACATATTTTCTGTTCTGCAAATTATGTGAGCTTAACACATGCAAGAAGTTTTCCATAGATTCAAAAATCCCCGCATTATAAGTCGTTGTAGCCAAGATAATATGCGAGCATCGAAAAGCTTCTGACAAGACAAATGACGAGTGAGTTATTGAAACATCATACATTTTGATATTTTTAACACCACTATCCGCAAGTTTTGCAGCCAACAAATCTACCGCACTTTCGGTTCCGCCATAAACTGAAGAATATGCAATCATTACAGCATCATCTTCCGGCGTATAAGTTGACCACTTGTCGTATTTTTCCACCATCAATTCAATATTTTTTCTGATAATCAAGTTGTGCAAAGGACAAATCATTTTGACATCAAATCCCGCAACCTTTTTCAGAAGCATTTGAACCTGCAATCCGTATTTACCGACAATATTTGTATAATATCTGCGAGCTTCGGACAAATAATCGCCCTCCCAATCAACTTCATCATCAAATAGATTACCGTTAATCGCCCCAAAAGAGCCGAACGCATCAGCGGAAAATAAGATTTTATCCGTCTTATCATAAGTTACCATAACTTCCGGCCAATGAACCATCGGAGCCATCACAAATTGGAATTCGTGTTTCCCGCTATTCAGTGTATCGCCTTCCTTAACAGTCAAAACACGAGAATCTATATCAAAATTAAAGAACTGCTTTATCATTGCGACCGTTTTTGCTGTACAAACGAGTTTAGCATTCGGATATTTTTTTACAACCTCTGAAATCAAAGCACAATGGTCAGGTTCCATATGCTGCACAACCAAATAATCCAACTTTCTGCCGGCAAGTGCGGCGTCTAAGTTTTCGAAAAACTGTTCAGCACAGATTTTATCAACCGTATCAAAAAGCACAGTTTTATCATCTATCAAAAGATAAGAGTTGTATGACATTCCGTCTTTCACAGGATAAGCACTCTCAAAAAGAGCAAGCTTTCTATCCGAACACCCTATATAAAACAAATCCTCTGTAATTTTTCTAACATTATGCATTATATAATCTCCCTTGATACAAATTAATTATAACACAAGGGCATATTAAAAAAGGAATGTGCCAAATTTATGATTTAACTAAATCAATTAATTTTTTAGCAGAATCTATGTACCCTGCTGAAGTTATCAATTTTCCATTGCTATGATTTGTAAAATTAGTTCTTAAAACGCTCTCTAAATCTTCATCAACGGCTTTTGCCTGAGCCAGCACTTCCATTATATCTTGTTCGTTCGGCGATTTTTGCAAAGCCATGCCGGGGGCAAATTTGTTACCGGATAAAACATCTTCTTTTGAGCGGATATATTTTTCACATACAGCTTTAACATCCTCTAATGTTTGAGGAGTAACCTTTTCATCAAGATAAATTGTTATTGGATCATGCCGTTCTAACCAATTAAGAGAATTTTCTGGGGTTTTGTAATACCCTTTTACCTTTCCTGAGGCAAACAAATCATCCAATTCTTTAATCAAATTTTTGTCCGCAAGAGCATTTACAGAGATTCTATCAACACTTTTTACCGGAATTTTGCGAAGCGGCATTCTATAGTGCCAACCGTTTTGAGCTCTTACTATTGTAGATTTTGTACACTTAGAAGTTATGTCATCAATATTTTTTGTAATAATATCACTTGCAGGATATTCACCCAGTCTTAAGTCTTTATATAATGCTTCTAACAAATTACCGTATGTTGTCTTTTTATCAAGCGTATTTATATTATTTTTAGCTTGTTCAAAAATCGAAACTCTTTTTGTATTACCGTCATTTTTAGCCTTCGCAATAACTTTGTCATAAAGTTGCTCAAGAGCTTTTTGAGCTTTCTTCTGAGGCGTTAACACTTCTATTGGCAAACCTTTTGGCTTAGCACCACCTAATATTTTTTGAACTTTTACTCCCAACCGTCCATTATGTCCTAAAATACCCAACGCAACTACAGAAGCTAAGACTGTAGCTCCAATCATGCAATCGTAATTGGTTTGCTTTTCTGGAACAGGAAGTTCATTTTCATCATTTTTGATGGTAGATGACGGCAATACTTGGCTATTTCTTACAATTTGAATATTATTGACAGGCATTTTACAAATCTTTCATTATTACTTATATATAATAAGTCAAAAGCAAAGAAAAAATTGCCCTACAATTATTTATTCCACATACCCGATATAAGGCAAATTACGATAGTAACCGTCATAATCTAAGCCATAGCCGACAAGAAATTTGTCATCGATTTCAAAACAATAATAATCTGCATCAATATCGACTTCTCGCTTAACCTTCTTGTCCAGCAATGAACAGAACTTCAAATCCTTGACTTTAAAATTTAGGTTAATAAAATCAACCAAAAATTTCGCAGTATGCCCTGTATCAATAATATCTTCTACAATAAGCACATTTTTACCGTTCAAATCCGGTAGTGAAATATCTACGGCATTAACCTTTCCGGTAGAAGAAAAGCCAGAACCATAGCTTGAAAGTCTTATGAACTCCATCTTTAAAGGCATTTTCAAGTGTTTAGTCAAATCCACCATAAACATTACAGAGCCCTTCAGAACACAAATTATATAAAGTTCTTCGTTATTATAATAAGAATTTAGTTTTGCTCCAAGCTCCCCTATAGCCCCCTGAATGCAGCTTTCTTCAAACAAAACTTTCAAATCTGATTCTGAAATCATCTTCATAGTCTAAACACCTCAATTAATCTCTATAACATAGGTCGGTTTTTCTTTTACGCCAATTTTACTACTGATTCCGACACCTACGACCCACAAAACTTCATTTCCTTTGCACAGCAAAAGTATACTATCTCGATTATGTCGTGCAACACCTTTTGCATTCAAATATTTTTTAAGCTTCATAGTGCCTGTCATTCCAAACGGACTAATCACATCGCCTTCACGTCTAAAACGCAAGCTTAGCGGGAATTCTACGTTTGAAAAATCGACGTAAGCAAAACTGGATGTAGCTTCCGGAAAAAGAAACAAATCTTTTTCTACATATTTTTTCACAGAAAGCTTCTTATCCGGAGTTTGGTAATCACCCTCGCCATCAACCAAAAGTTCAAAGTTTCTATCACTCTCGGTTTTCTTTTTAGGTGGAATGGTCTCTACAGTTTTTTCATCAGCATAAAGCCAAAGTGCAGACGCAAGCGACATCGTAGAACCGTTTCTTTGTCCTATGTTTTTTTCTATAAAATCGTAAATCTCGCAAATCTTTTTGTAATCATAATCCAAATCCAAGCTCTGGATATATTCATAAAGAAATCTAAGTTTTACAGGACGAGAAAGTTTAGCATACTCAGCTGATACCAGTTTGCCGGACTTTATCACATTAGGTCTTATATTTTTAAGATATTCTTCAATAATCGCATTATCGCTAGTTGCATTCACTGCCAAGACATTCAGAGCATCCTTAATATTCGGATTGATTTTTTCAAGCGTCGGAAGGACATTCAATCTCAAATAATTTCTTCTATAAACAGTATTTGAGTTTGAAGAATCATTATTTGGTGTCAAATTATGTTGGCTGCAATAATCTACGATTTCTGAGCGTCTTGTTTTCAATAGCGGACGGTAAAAATAACTGCGTTTTTCAGAGATTCCTTTCAAGCCGGTTATTCCCGTACCCTTAATCACTCTATACAAAACTGTTTCCGCATTATCGTCATAATTATGTGCCGTAAAAACTGCATCAGCATCATACTCGTCATAAGCTTCCTCAAAAAACTCATAACGAGCAATTCTGGCGTCATTTTCAGTTTTCTTAACAACATTGGAAGCCGTTTTTGTATAGAATTCTATCCCACGGCTATTTGCAAAAATCTTACAAATCTCTTGCTCCCTAAGAGCCTCTTCGCCACGCCAATTGTGATTAAAATGAGCCGCAATTACAGTCATATCATAATATTCATTTTTTAGACGAGATAGAATATCTAAAAGGCACATTGAGTCGTAACCGCCGGAAAAGCCCACCACAATTGTCTTATCGAGCAAATTGTATTTTTTCAGGAACTCTACAACTCTAACTTCTAAGCTTTCCATCCTACCCTCTGAATTCCGTGTCGAATTTCAACCGCATCTACGCCCAACTGGTCAAGAGCCTTCATAGCGAGTGAATTTGGTTCATCCAAAATTGCGAGCAACAAATCAACCGCCTCTATTTTTTGTTTATTCTCCTTCTTAGCAGAAAGCCATGCCCGCTCCAGAACTTTTTTAGCACGATTTGTAAATACAATTTCTTTATCAAAATACTCGTTTCCATACCCTACAAGGTTTTCGACAACGATTCTGGCGTCCTTCATTGTGATTTCCAAATCATTAAGCACTTCAAAAGCAACACTCGTACCTTCTGCAATAATTCCCAAAAGGAACATTTCTGTACCGACTACATTTCGTCCAATACGTCGAGCCTCTTCTTTTGCAAGCTTCATTATTGAAAGCGTTTCCGGCATCTGTTTTTCTATCGGTTTCAAAATCTCGTCAGACAATTTTTCACCGTTAATCCCAATTGATTTGATAATATCGTAAGCAAGTCCTTTTTTGGTTTTTAAAATACTCAACACGATATGTTCAGGTGTTATAACAGAAGAACCCAATTCTTTTGCCGTCTGCAATGCGGAATTCATCATCAAAAAAGCATTCGGC
>CAKVIM010000036.1 GCA_934754775.1 uncultured Candidatus Melainabacteria bacterium
GTTCATGCGGGAATGCACAAGGTAAAAATGGATGCTGCAATAGAACAATCTGGTGTCAAGAATTGGGAAATAAAAGAGATAAAGACTCCAAGCAAAACAATGTACGAAGTAAAAGTTCAAGATGGCTTACCACTTGTAAGATTTGAGGATAAAAACAAACTTATAACTGCTATGTTGGAAGTAGTGGCTAGTAAGTATGAAAATTTGATTGATGCAAAAGGAGCTCAAAAAGTTTTCGGGAAAGACAATGTAAAAATTGATGCGAATGGAAATGAGCTTGGATCCGATGTTCCGGCAAGAATTGACAATAATTCCACTATAGAACATGTAGAAACATCAGCAGTTAAAACTGATGGCAAAATAGAAAATGCAGTTCCATTAATGGAAAAATCTGAGTTTAAACTTCAAAAACTTGCAGATAAAAAATTTGATGAAACAACAATCCCTCAAACCAAGACTATATTGAAAGAGCTAGGATTTACAGATGATGAAATAGCATCTATTGATTTAAAGAATTCGGATGTGCAAAGGCTTTTAGAAGCTTGTAATAATATTTTAAAATATTCGCCAAATCTAAGAGAAAACTTTGATAATGCAGATATCCTTGAATGGTGCAATGATGTTGATGCTCTTAAAGAGTTAATTGAAGTTGATGCCAGATTCTGTACCAATGAAAATATGGAGTATTTATCTAAATATTTAGAGTTTGACAAAGACGGCAAGTGGCTGAAGGGATTTGACGAAACTTATAAGCCGGAAACATGTATGAGCTTATTGCCGATTTTGACTGAAAATGGAAAATATAAAGTGTCCGGAGAAGAACTCTATAACTTGGGTTATAGTATTGATTCAAAAGCTGATTTAGCCAAGATAACTCCGGAGAATGTTGCTGTATTACGCAGAATAAATGAAGGTATAAAAAATAAAAAATATGCAGTAGAACTCAAAGATATGCTTAAGTTTGACGAAACTAAGCCGCTAACTGCTGAATTCATTGAAAGCTATATAAAAGAAGTAAATCGATTTGCGAAGTACGAACTCTCTGGTTTTTGGGGCGGTACTCTTGCGGAAAGAATGCAAAAATATAAAACTGTAGCAGACTTTTTAGAAAAATATCCGATAGATTTAACTGTAAAAGGCTATGATAATGATTATAACTATTGTTATGTAAAACTTTCAGGAGCATCTGTGTTAGATTTAGCTAAAGCCCCGGATAAAGCTGCTGTGCAGAAATTTGTTAATTCATTGTCTAATGATGCAAGGCATGATTGCCTTGCCGGACTTGAACTTGTAAATAAAGGCTTTCCTGCAGAAAAACTCGCTGATTTGCTGAACATTGTTAGCAAAAAAGAGTTTGGTGAAGTTCAAGACGGAATAATTAAGTTAATTGATGAAATGCTAGAAGGTGGCTCAAAAGATTATGATGGTATGGTTAAACTCATTAAAGCATATCAAGGTACAAGATGTTTGAGTCACTATAGTAATGCAGGTTATGTAAAAGTTGCTAATGGAGATTATTCTGGTGCTGCAAAATATGTTGAAATCGCTAAAGAACTGAAAATGGATCCGGATAGATTTTCAAGATTGATACAAGACAAGAATGCAGATTTTAAGACTGTAGTAGAATGTTTAAGTTATATAAAGGATAATAATATTGATTTGTCATCTTACAATGAATATACATTATTTCGTGATAAAAACTGTAAAGAAAATGTTGCAAAAATTGAATACTTGAAGCAACAAGGCTTCGACGATCGGGCAGGAAACTTATATATGTCTCTTGTTGGTGATTGGAAGTCCGGCATTACTTTTGAAGAATTCAAGGCAAAATATGAATTCATAAGAGATAATGACTATATAAAAAGCCAAGATGTGAAAGGTTTTATGCAAGAACCTGCATCAGAATATCTAAGAACAAGAATTGCAAATAGTGATTTAAGTTTGCAAGAAATCAAGGAATTAACCGAGTTGGCTCAGAGAAATTCTATGTCATTGAATGATACTATGGGTGTTTTAGATCATTCGCAAAAATTAAACTATAAGTTAGCAAAATCAATATTTGCCGATGGGAGATTTCCATTAGATCAAATTCCTAAAATTCTTAATGCTGCCAATGATAATATTAAACTTTCATTGGCGGAAAAATTGTGTTCGGATAAGGAATTCTCACCGGCATATATCGCAAGGTCTTTAAAAGCTTATAATGGCTGTTATGATGTTTTTATTTCAGTGGCAAAATCAGGATTATTACAAAAATATCCAAATTTATTAGAATATAATACTTCAGATTGGGAAACTATAATAAAACGAAATTTAATTGAGCATCCAGAATTTAATTATAATAAGAACTTGATTCTAACCTTGGCAGATGCTAAAAATGGTAACATTGTAGAATTACACAATACGTTAATTAAAGACGCACAAGCTAATAAAGATTTGTTGAAATCAGGTCTTGAGGATATTACCGATGCTGATATAAATAAAGTTATGAATAGTAAAGAAGCTGTTAAAACAATAGATATAATCGGTTTAGGAAACGCTGAAGCAGCCTTCCCATTAATGTTGGAAGATTTTGAATATTTTACAAGAGATGTTGTACAATTAAGCGATAAATTATCTGTTGAAAATAGAGAACTATTGGCACAGAAATTAACACCTGAATGCAGTGAAAAATATAGCACATTAAATCAAGAAATTATAAATTTGAAAAAACAACTTAATGATGTTGTTGGAACAGAAAATCTAGCTAAAATTAAAGGTTTACAAGCTCAAAAAACTAAAATTGATGAACAAATGAAGAGCTTGAAACAAAGTGATAATGCAAATACTCCTGAAGTAAAACAACAACTTAAAGAAATGCAAAAACAATCAAAAGCTTTAGGTGCACAAGCTCAATCTATATACTATCAAGGCGAAAATGCAAACCAAGTTAAAGAAATTATGAAACAAATCAGTACAAAGTCTAAAGAATTAAAAACTTTTGTACAAGAAAAAACTGGCTTAGAACCGCAAGATGTTGTTACTAAAGTTCGTGTTCTATCTGCTATGCAAGAAATTTCAACACCGGAAGAAATGGCTGAATTTATAAATATGATAAAACCTTCGACTCCTGAAAATGATGCAGTTTGGAATGATGCTGTAAATAAAAAGATTTTCCAAAAGCTAGGTGTTGAATTCGACGAACAACTTTCTCAAAAATTAGATTTGATTCATTGCAAATATTTGTCAAAAATGTTTGTATCAAGTAAAGATTTCTTTAATAATATGAAAACTTTAGTTGAAACTATAAAAGAAAATCCTAATTTAACAATTGAACAGGCTCTTGATAGGATGCCACAAAATATAGAAACAAAAAACATGTATCAAGAATTAGGCATTGACTATGACAAATGGACTAAAGTTGATAAAAACTCATATACTTCTGTTGAAATCAAACTTAATGCCGAAGAAGCTAAACAAGCTGCAATTCACAACTTAGAAGAAGATTTGAATGATGCATTGTTTAAAGCTTTGCCAAAAGAAGTTACAGAACCTATTTTTGAACAATTAAAAGAAAAACTTGGTGTAACTTTCGAAAAATCCCAAAAAGATAACTGGGTTGGTGACGGCTTTAGTGCAGGTACAACCGAATACTATAGACTTATGAAAGATGGCAAACCAATTACGTTTGAAGATATGGATGACATTGTATCTACTATTAAAAAAGAAATTTTGAATAATGATTTCTGGACAACTACAAATGCAGATGTTCAACTGGAAAATGCAAGAGGAACATTATACACCCATTTGATTAAGATGAGAACTCAAGAAGTTGATAATGCCATGTCTCTTAAAGATGGTGAAACTTCTGAAATTGAAATCAGAAAAACTGATATGTATGATGTTAAAAAAGCATTAGGCTTAGGTAATGATGCTCAATGTTGTACAGCCTTGGGTCGACAATTCAATGAGTGGTCTGCTCCTACATATATTATGAATAAATGTATCGGTGCTATTGAATTGACTGATAAAGGTGCATTTGCGGGTAATACTATGATATATATTGCATACGTTGATGGAAAACCGGCATTGGTTCTTGACAACATTGAACTTAAAACTAAATACCACAATAATGACAAAATCAGAGATACATTTGTTAACTATGCTAAAAAACTTTGCGAAGAATTGGGACAACCGGATTTGCCGATTTATGCCGGCCCTAATAGGCATAAATTGAACATGGATATTTTCCCGAAAGAAGAACGTTCTATGCTTCCAATTGGTTCTACAGGTAAACAAAGAGTATACTTAGATTATGATGCTGGTTCTCATATAATTGGTACTTCAGAACAGCCAGTTTCTATACAAATGTATAAAATAAGATGAGAACGTGGTTAACGATTATTTTTTGTAATTGATATTAAAGCATAGAGGGGCGAAAGCCTCATAATTTCTACGCTTTAATTTTTGTTTGTAACGATTTGTAACAATATTATCTAAAATCCTAAAGTTTTTCGAAAAAATGCCGATATACATGATGTAAAGAAAAGAAAAAAGGAGTACTAAAATGACAGACGGAATCGGAAGACTTTCAGGATATGGTAACTACGGTGTTGGTGGTTATGTTCCCAATAGAAGAAATGGCGATGTAGCTAAAGAGGAACAAGCTAAACAACAACCTATGAATAATTATGAAGAAACTCAAGTTGACCCTTCAAAGGTTATGGAATTTCTTTCAAGTAACAATTTCTTTGTAGCTGCACCGACTACAACAGAAGTTGGTGAAGTGGATACGGCAACACAAGATAGAGTTGCCGGTTATATGGAACAATTTGAAATGATTTATGGAATTGTTCAAAAAGAATTCGGTGAAGAACTTGCTCCAACAGTTATGGATGTAGTGATGGACAGATTGATGGGCATGACAGAATAATCTTTTTATTATTTCATTTTAAACTCTATTTTTCTACACTAATCTTTATAGAGGCTGATTGATATAATCAGCCTTTTTTATTTTGAATTACTTCATATTCTGTTGATTGGGCTTTCAGTCCAACAATAACTAAATAATAGCTGTTTCTTGCAATGACTGTGTATTAGCCTTTCAAACGTGCAGTCATTGCGAAGGCGATTAGCCTGAAGCAATCCAGCTTATTATTAACTATCATTTTAACTCTGTATTATACAAGTTTTACGAAAAAGCCATATGACGACTACATTTAACAAATTGCAGATAAATTTTATTTGGACAGTAATGAGAATGACGGAGCGTGAAACACCCTCTCCCTCGGAGAGGGGTGCTTTTTGTAACGAAATATTACCAAATGTTAAGCAAAAATAAAATTCTTTACAATTGCCTCAAACACTGTCATAATGCCCTACGGGGCGGGACGGACTTAATTGTGCTTTAACTAAGCAATTTTCAAATTCTCAGAAACTTTATTAAGACATAAGCGCTTTATGGGTATTAAAGAATAAGGAGAAAAGGGAATATGGGAATTAACATTTCACAAATTAAAAATCAAAATTTAAAAGAATTAGCAAGTTTAGTTGACAATTCTTTTGATGGCAAAACTCGTGGAAATGGCATGATAGATGATTGCGAGTTGAGTGTTTTTATTGATAAGGCAAAGAAATCAGAAATGGGAGCCGAATGTGCAGAAATGCTTGGATTAAGCAATACAACGCAGAATAATAATGTTCAAAATGTAAAAACAAAGCCAAGTTTATCAGAATTAGAAACAAAAATTAAAAAGAAAAAAGAAGAAATAAAACAGATATATTTAAAGTTGGAGAAACCCTCTTATTCACAGAAGGGAGCTAACATTGGTGGGGCAGTATTAGGATTCTCAGGAGCAATGCTGGGGCTTCTTGGCGAGGATGCACTTATTGCTATATTTGCGACAGGTGTTGGTCTTGTAGGTGGTGTTGTTATTGGTGGTATTATTGGTGGTATTGTCGGTAAGGTTGTAGATCTTATGTCTGATAAGCAAGAAACTCGAACGAAAGAACAGGTAGAATTAGAGAAGGCATTAAAGAAGGCAGAAAAAGAATTACAAATTTTGGAAAAGCAATATAATGAATATCAATGTGATGCATGTTTGTCGGCTGAGCATACTTGCCAACAATAACTTAAAAAAAAAGACGTAGGGTGGGAATAGCGTAAGCGGTTCCCACCTTTTATTATTTTTATATTAATATTCTCCACTTGGGTAATCCCGAATTGCCGACTTGTCGAATAGCGTCACAACCTTAAACGGAGTTAAATATAATTATTAAATCTTTTTCATACTTCCAGCTATTCTTAATTCCAAGAGCCGATTAGGCTCTTTTTTTTATTACAACATTTGGTCGGGTGACAGAGGTAAATAGGACTTTATTTATATTGAAACTACAGGTCACCCTCAGAGGTGTGACTCCCAACTTGACTTGTATTTACCCCCGCACGTAGCTATATTGTCGGGTGACAGGGGTAAATGGCATTTTATTTATATTGAAACTACCGGTCACCCTATTAAAAACTATAAATTCAACAAGTTTAGGTCATTCCCTCTCCTTACAGGAGAGCGGATTTTCGGTAGGGCGAAAGCCCGTAAGAGCAAATAACATGGAAATAACACGAAAAATCCGTAAGGATTTGTTGTTATTGTAATGTTATGCTCGCCCGAATAATCCAAGACAGGGTTAGGGTGAGGTGTTAATCAAAAACCCTTTTCCTCCTCACAAGATGTAGGTTGGTGTTTCTACCCCAACAAAAACTAAAAAACCATGCTCTCCGACAAACCAAATATTCCAAACATCTCTCAAAAACTCAAAATTAATAATAAAATTCTAAACAAAATTTTTAAATCTTTAAACTCCTTCTCTCCCAATAATTACGCCGTGATTGACTACTGCAAATATGCAAAATTTTAGGATTTTTTAAGTTTTGTAAACATAAATTTAAAAAGAAGTGTTGACTTTTTTTATTGATGATTTATGATAGTAGACGTCGGTTGAAGGAACCGGTGATGATGAAGCGAATGAGACGCAGCCGGAGGAATTGAGTAATCTGGTCATCTTCACGAAAAAGATTTAAAGCCTAATTGATATTTTTTATAAATAGCAAATAATGAGATAGGTTAAAATTTGAACCTTGAAAACAGAATAGGAAAGACGAAATAAACTTGTTAATTCGCAAAGAATGATGGACAACAAAAAT
>CAKVIM010000037.1 GCA_934754775.1 uncultured Candidatus Melainabacteria bacterium
TCGTACGTGAGCTATGCGAACGTTACGAATGCGGGTGAGGGGTAATCCCGAAAGGGAAATTTTTTTGTAACAAAATCGTAATAATTAGTCAAATTTTTTTAACAAAAATTTTTTAATATCATATAACACGAGAAAAAAGAACAATACGAACCTGTATTGTAAATTTTTGTAACAAAATACAAAAAAATCCTAAAGTTTTTCGAAAAAATGCCGTTAAACATATCAAAGTAGGATGTATTTGTTATGAAAATAATGAAAGGAGTAGTACAAACTATGAATGGAAAAGTAGGACTAGAACAAGTTAAGGCTTATGCACAAGCTCACAATGTGGACTTTAAAACCGCAGCAAAAACTTTGGGTTTAACTGAAGCTGAAGCAGAAACGCTATCAAACATTGGTGGTGATTTAGGAAAACCGGTTGACGGATTCCAAAGAAAGCCTGATAAAACTTATACGCTAAAAGGCGGTAGAAAAGTCGAAGTGTATCAGGATAAGGCGACCGGAAAACAAACTTTCAAGTACTATGCAGCTGATGGAACTCAGGTAAATGAAGCATACTTTATGAAAGCTACCGGCTATGAAGGTAAACATTTTGCAGTTAACACTAAAGGTGACCTTGTAACAGTAAGCAATGAGCCAAAACAAAAAGCTGAAGAAGAAAAACCATGGTATGAAAAAGCTTGGGATAAAGTTTCTGGACCAGTGAAAACTATAGGAAAAGTTGTTGGAGTAGTTGCTGCCGGTGCAGCTGCGGGTGCTTGTGTCGGTGCCTTAGCAGGTGGAGTCGGTGCTATACCAGGAGCAGTTGCGGGTGCTGCAATTACATTATTAGCTGGTGGTTTGACAAGCTGTTCAGCGGATGAACCTAGAATTATTGATAACAGTAAAACTGATGTTACCGTAAATGTTTCTGTAACATCTGTTGTTCAAAAAATTGATATTAAAGAATTGACAGATGCTATTAACAATAATAATGATAAGAACTTTACAACATTGATGGCGTTCTTGAAACCATATTTGGATCAAATTCTTCAAAACCAAACAGATATCAATAAGAAAATGGATTTGGTAATGGATTTCGTTGCAGAAATTATTGCGAAATTAGGTGATAATGGCGTTAAATTGGGTAATATTGAAAACCTAATTAATGCATTTATGAAGCAGTACAACATTGATTCAAGTAAAAAAGATGAATTGTTGGCAAAAATTCTCAATGCCATTACAGGCGGCAACGCTAATATTTCAAAATATTTGAGTAGTATTTTAGCTAAGCTTGGTCAAAACAATGATAAGACTGATACTACAAACGCATTGTTGATGAAACTTATCAATTTGGTAACACAACTAGGTAAAGACCAATCTAGGTATGCAGAAATGATTCTTGAGTACATTGATAAGATGGGCTTTGATATGAACAACAACTTCAATGCTATCTTGAATGCAATCAATTCAGGCAATGCGGCTTCTGAAGATATCAAGAAATTGTTGGAAAAAATCCTTAAAAATCAAGATGCTAATACTGAAAAAATCCTTGAAGCATTAGGTAAGATTAGTACTAATTTAGATAAAATCGACCTATCAAGTATTGAAAAAATGTTGGCAGCATTACTCGAACAAGCTAAGAAAAATGGTAATATTCTTGCCAATATTGATGCTAAGACAGATCTTTTGAATGTAACTACTAAGTCAATTCTTGAAGCTCTTGAAAAAGAATTCGGTAAAAACGATGACAGATACAAGAATATTATGAACATCTTGACCGTAATCTCAAATAAAGCCGGTTCTAAGGATGATAAAGAGTTATTGGATAAACTAGACAAGATTCTTCAAAAACTTGAGGAAATCAAGAATGCAATTAAGGATCACAAGGTAACAGTTGATGTAACAGGTAAAATAACTTGCAACTGCAACTGCGGTAAGAACCACGAAGGTATCTTAGATGACCTTAACAAGATCTTAAGTTAAGTACATATTTCAATTAGAATGGTCGGGAAGCGAAGCTTCCCGACCATTTTTTTATCTTCTTTGTCCTTGAGATTTCGGGTCAAGAATATCACGGATTGCATCTCCTAACAGGTTGAATGATAAAACCGCAATAAAAATCAAAGCTCCCGGAGTAAGCAGCCAAGGTCGGTATAAAATATTAGTGAATTCTTGTGCTTCTTTCAACATGTTGCCCCAACTTGCGTCCGGCTGTTGGATACCTAAGCCCAAAAAACTTAAACCGGATTCTGCCAATATATATGACGGCACACTCAGAGTCATTGCAATAATTACGTAGCTTGTAGTCTGCGGGATTATGTGCTTGAGGATAATCCTTAGGTTAGAAGCTCCGATTGTTTTTTCAGCAAGAACAAAATCCTCGTTCTTGATAGAAAGTACCATCCCTCTAACGACTCTCGCAAATCCGGACCATCCGATTAGGGCAAGGATTACTACAATTAAGGCAAATCGTTGCACGCTAGTCATGCCGCTCGGGAGTATTGCTGCAAGGATTATTAAGAGATAAAAACTTGGGATTGCCATTATTGCTTCTGCAAACCTCATCATAATAGTGTCTACGATTCCGCCAAAGTATCCCGAAATTCCGCCGTACAGCAAGCCGATTGGAAAAACTATGAGCAGAGAAAGAAATCCTACCGTCATAGAAATCCTGCCACCAAAAAGCAGTCTGGAAAACACATCTCGACCGTTTATATCTGTCCCTAAAAGATATAATTGTCCGCCGTTTTCGACTCCGAATAGGTGTCCGTGCGTAAATAGTTTTATATAATATTTGTGGCTTCTATCTTGTTTGAACACAGTTTGCATAAGAAGCGGTTCGTATTCTCTGATATAGTTGTAAGTATATGGTCTTGAAAATCTTCCGTTTTCGTCGATTGTGTAAATCTTAGACGGCGGAGCGTACGCCATATCTCTATTAGAGTATGTGTTAGAATACGGTGCGATAAAATTAGCAAAAATGATAACGAAATATAAAACAGCGAGTACAATAAAAGCTGCTTTTGCAAATTTATCCTGAAATATTTTTCTGATTAGTTCCATCGATTTCCTTTTTCTCTGTTTCAGTTTGTAACCCACCCGCATGCGTAGCTCACTCTCGTTCGCACGCTTGCGACCTCCCTATCTAGGGCGGTTGGTGCTAAAGTCGTTCAACAAACGTATTTAGCACTCCTTCCCTAGTTAGGGAAGGTTGGGATGGGTAGCATTCCGCAAGAGTTTTCCCTGTATTCAATTTTCAATTCACCTCTCATATTTTTACCCCCTGATTCTAGGGTCTGTAATCATTAGTAGAATATCTGCAATCAAATTCCCTAAGATTAACATTATTGTACCCATCATCAATGATGCCATTACCAAGTTTATATCAGATTTCATAACAGCTTCAAGAATAAGCCTTCCAAGTCCCGGATACTGGAACACGTATTCTGTTAATGCCGCCCCGCTTAACAGCCCTGCGAATTCGAAACCGAGCAGTGTAATCATCGGATTTATCGCATTTCTGAGTGCGTGTTTGAATATGACTTTTGTTTCGCTCAAACCTTTTGCTCTGGCAAATTTAACATAGTCGCTGTCAAGGACTTCTAACATATTTGCTCGCATTTGACGCTGCAAACCTGATAGAGAAATTGTGAACAAAACTATTACAGGTAATACAAGATGCTTCGATAAATCAATAAATTTCCCCCAGAAGCTAAGCTCATTAAAGTTGTAACTCGTTAGCCCGCCTACCGGGAACCAACCGGTTTTTACAGCAAAAATCAGCATCAGGATTGCGAAGAAGAACGATGGAATTGCCATTCCGATACTGGATATAATCGTTAATAGTCTATCCAGTGCTGTTTCTTTTTTTATGGCTGCAAGTATACCAAGCGGAATCCCGACTAACCAAGTCATGAATATGACAATTGAGGTTAGAAGCAGTGTGTTTGGTATTCGCTCTTTGAGTTTTGTTGAAACCTTCTCTCCGGCAGAAGTGTAGCCTAAATCCCCTTTGACAAAAGATTTCGCCCAGTAGATGTATTGAATGTAGATTGGCTTATCTAGTCTGAGCCTTGCAACTTCCTTATTTAAGGTTTCTTGCGAAATCGAAGGGTTTAGCCTTAATTCTGCAAGCGGATCGACTGGCGAAAGCCTGATTATGAAAAAGCTTATCAATGACACTATGATTAGCAGTGGTATTACTTGTAAAATTCTTTTTGATATGTATTTAAACATTAATAGTTCCTTATTCAACGTAAATCTCGTCCAGATTGTATAGCAAACCGCTTAATGGCGTCGGGAAAATGTTTTTGAACTTTTTCCTTATTGCAGTAATTCTGATTGGCGAATACAGATATATTATAGGTTTTTGGTTGTAGATTATTGTCTGATACCTGTCATACAAAGGTTTTCTCTCTTCAAAACTTAATTTGAGAGCTCCTTCTTTAAATATTTCGTCCAACTCTTTTTCCCAGTCTAATCTATCGTCTATGGTGTAATTAGCAGGACGTTGGTTGAACATGTGCAAACTTCCTGTGGAAGTCCAAACATTTTTCCCGTCGTGTGGCTCTAGAGGTGAACCCGTAAGCCCCATTATTGCCATATCCCAATCGTGTGTGTTTGTAAGCTTGTTTACCAAAGAGTTGAACTCAACGGGCTTAAAGTTAACTTTCATCCCAAGGTTTTCAAGGTCTTGTTTAACCATAACTCCGAGAGCTTCTCTCTCCAGATTTCCTGCATTTGTGTATAAATCAAATTCTACCCTATTACCGGAAGCGTCGTAGAGAATGCCGTTCTTTAGGTTAAATCCTGCTTTCTTTAGGCTTTCTTTCGCAATATTTAAGTCGCAAGGATGACCTTTAATACATTTATTAAGATATATAGAATTCAAACTCTCTGCCGTGAATAGCGGCTCTGCAACCCCAGATGCGATGTTTTGCACCATGTTTTTCCTATCAATCGCCCAATCTATTGCCGCTCTGAAATCTCTTGAAGCAAACCAATTATGCTTGATAGGGTTAACATAAGGCTTGCCATTTTTGTCTTTGCGGTTGTTAAGATTGATGACTAAGAACAGCGTTCCTGTGTCGGCTCCGAGATTGTAAATTGTGTAATCAGAATTAGCCTCTCTTAACTTGTATCTGGCTACGTTTGAACCTCTTAAGCTCAAAACGTCCAGTTCTTTTGCTTCAAATTTCAAAATCTCGTTGTTGCTGTCACCGACTATCATGTAAACCAATTTATTCAAATACGGTAATCTTTCGTTTTTGAGATTAACTTTGTAATAGTTAGGGTTTCGCTCAAAAACAACTCTTTGTGCCGCAACATATTCTTTTAACTTGAAAGCTCCACTAGAAACTATTTCAGAAGGCTTTGTGTTCGGATTTAAAAATGCGTTAAAAGTTGATTCGCCTTTGTCTGAATATGGCTTAAAATAATGCTTTGGTACAATCGGGTATGAAAGTTGACGCAAAAATGGTGCAAATGCTTTTGGGGTCGTAAATCTCACTGTGTAATCGTCAAGCTTAACAAGCTCCGGTAATTTCCCGTCAATTATCATTGCATCCATCGTTGAAGGGTTGCCTAAGCCTTTGAATACGATTTCTTGGTACGTGTACATAACGTCATCGGCTGTAATTGGTTTGCCGTCGCTCCATTTGATTCCACGACGCAAATGTATTGTGTAATCATTGCCGCTGATTTCAAAACTCTTTGCCAATAATGGTTCTACAGCACCTGTTTGCGGATTTGTTGTTACAAGTCCGTCATATAATAATCCTGCCATAGCGGATGAAGTTGCATCTTTTGTGTTGCAAGGATTAAAGGTCTTTGGTCCTTCTCCAATTGTAGAGATGATTAACTCGCCGCCAAATTTACCGACCGGTGCTTGTGATTGAAGATAATCAACGCCGTTTAAGACAATATTTTTGTTCGCAGCAGGATAAGTTATCTCGCCTATTTGACTAGGCGTAATATTTGATGGAAGTTTCTCTGCTACATCCCTTCTTATACAAGCTTTTAAAAATATCCCCACCAATAGAATAACGAAAATTACACTTATAATTTTTTTCATATAAAAAGAATATCATAATAACGAATTTTTATCTTAGTCCATTAGAGTAAAATTTTTAGACTTTTTGTTACGAAATGTAACAATTTTTGTAAAAAAGGGGCAAAACGCTAAAGTTTTGGGAGAAAAATGCCGTAAACC
>CAKVIM010000038.1 GCA_934754775.1 uncultured Candidatus Melainabacteria bacterium
GATGGCAAGGCATCAGAAAATCGCCAAACTCTTTGATGAAGAATTTTGGGTGACACGATGACGAAGTCAGGAAAAAGAAAAAGAGCTGGTTGGGACTGCTCTTACCTTGATAAGGTGATGTCATAGAGTAATGCGTCGGCCCTGCGGTCGGTGTGAGACAACTTTCCGCCCTGTTTGGGTTACTTTTGAGCTTGTTTTGGTTTACTCTTCGTTTGGTTTTGGGGCGCTTTTCGCTTTGTTTAGGTTTACGATATGCCTTTTTCAATAGTTCCTTTACGTCTTTTCCTGGTTTGCTTTACGTCTTTCCTGGTTTGCTTTACGTCTTTTCTGATTTGCTTTACGTCTTTTCCCAATTTCTTTACGTTTTTCCTGATTTGCTTTACACGTTCTCAGTTATTTTGGTTCAAGTAATACGAGGCATAAACTTAGTAGGACGAGGGCCTCCGTGCCCCGTCCTCCAGCCCCCAATACCTCATCACATATTGTTGATAACCTCCTATAAATTATTTCCTATTTCTAATGTCGGGAGGACGGGGCGCGGAGACCACCGTCCTACTAATGCTGGCATAAACTTAGTAGGACGTGGGTACAAACTTTGTAGGGCGCTTCCGTTCTTTATAGAGAAAAATAAATCTCGTGGATAATTTATTGAGATTTGTGTTTCTATCAAAACACGTGAAATAGGTTGTTAAAAACACAACAATATTATTTGATCTGTTCTTTTACCTATTTCCTTTACACATCCTTTGGGTTTTTACCCAAAAAACGATACAGTGTTGGAAGAGTGGTGATGTATGTTGTTTGGTTTCTATAGCCCCAAGAATACTCTGTTAATTCTATTGTTAGTTATTTAAGTACAAATATCAATATAAGATTAATGACATTAAATATTATTGAGCAAATTGCAACAATTTTCCAAGTAGACAGGTCTTTTGTTAGAGATTCTATTAATTGGATTGCTATTTTTTGATTTTCTTCTAACCTAGAATTTATTATATGTATTTGCTCATTGTTATATTTAACCGATGCCGAAATCTTTGAATTGATATATTCTTGGGTCTTATCCACCTTAACGTTAATATGTGACCTTACAAGTTCAACAGAAACTTTAATTTTCTGCATGACCTTTTCCTTGAATTCATCAAGCTTGCTATTTGTTTTATCTAAATTCGATTTTTGTTCAGCAAGTTTGTCTTGCTGAACTTTATTCTCTACAAGAGCTTTTTTTAGTGCCTTTTCACGAAGTTCTTCGTTTTTTGCACTATCAATAGCTGTTTGTAAATTTGACTTAGCCATTTCAAAGAATGTATTTCCTTCCATGCCATTTGCTTTTTCCGACTCGCAAAGGCTATTATAGAGACCAAGAAGTAATGCAGAATTTCCTTTTGATAAAAAAGATAATGCGGTTAATAATTGATAGAAATCATGCATTATATCATTTTGTCGCAAATTGGCTTCAGCTTGAATTTTAGAGCTACTTTTGAAGAAACGTTTAAAACCATTCATGTCCTTCAACTCTTGCGCAGCTGCTTTATCCGCATCAAGCTTTTGGGCCATATTATTAATAGTGGCTACAAATAGTTTTGGATTAGATAACATTTTTAATGCTTCTTCTTCTATGACACCACTCATTTCAAACGAAGAATTGTTCTTTACGATTTCATCCATATTTTATTCTTTAATTAAAGTTTCTAAATCAATATCTTCAAAGTTATTATCACAATCATTTAGTAAATCAGATAATGATGTTTGAGGGTTGTCAACCCCTCCTAACTGTTTTGTTAATTGTTCTATCTCTGAATTATTCTTTTCTTGCAGACGTTCATTATCTAATTTGATTAAATTGTACTGTGTTTGTAAATTTAACAATTCTTCCGCCTTACTTTGTCTTGCAGCAATAGCAATATCGGCATGTTCTTGACAATGCTTTGCTAATCTAAGATAGTTGGCAGTATAATATATATTCTCTTGGGTAACAACGATATATTCAGTTTGATTTAATCTGGCTTTGCATTGCTCAAAAGCCATACGAGTTAATCGTCGATGATTAAGGTTTACCTCATCAGTTATTACTTTTAATGTTAATTGTATTACTCTAAGCATTGTTGCTGTATTAACGAACAGTGGATTTTCTGTAACAACAGCTTTACCCATACTAAAAGATAATGCCATTCCGTGAGCCATCAAAAGCATTAAATTGCGTTTACTTTGGTAGGCCTCAGGGGAGTATTCTACTCCATTAAAATTATAAACCGTTCCAGGATGATCTTTATCTCTAAATCTTACATAAGAATATACTCTTATTACGGCTTCACCCATTGCAACAGAAACATTCTTTAATAACTCTGTTCTGAAATTGAAACCCTCATGATATTCTTTGCTTGCCCATTGTCTCAATTCTCGATCTTCAGCATGGGTTAAAAACGACCATCCTGGTATTGGTAACCCTCGTGTAGACCAAAAATCGGCGAATAGATGGCAAATTAAATCGATTAAAGGATTTTCTGATTTAGTAAATTCATTACCTAATCTATTTAAATTAGTTGCTACTTCAACAAATTTTTCGTTGGCATAACCTCCATCGTTGAATGTGCCTGTTTGGTAATCATGTAAAGCATGGAAAAATTTTAAAAGGTCGTGATCATAAGTTAACCCCCTATGATCTCCTCCACCAAAAGATATGGTTTGACCAGAATGTTTCTCACCAATAATCTGATTACCAAGTTCATCAAATTTCCCTTGAAAATCTATTGGGTTGTTTGAATGATTTATCCCCTCATGTATGTGCTCGTTACACCACTTTCCGAGAGGATTTTTTGAATCGTTGAATTTACTTGCAAGGCTATTAGGATTTGTAGGATCACATGTAAAATAATCTGTGAAAATTTCAATAATTGCTGTTGCAAAAACGCAAATGTAATCATACTTATCAAACGACATTCGATCAACACTGATTTCGTCAATTTGGTTTTGGATAGAATTCAATTCTACTTCTAAATCCATTCTCTTCACCGACTCTCTATAATCGTCTGGCAAGGGTTCAATTGTATCAAGTATTGTAAAGTCAATCATAACAATCAATTAACGTGAGTTTGACGAGACCAGCTAGTCTGAAATATAGGTGCCTCTTGCTTTTATATAAATTTAGCCATTAGTGTCTCGTTATAATCGTGACACTAATGGCCTTATGACGTAACAAACTTAACGTTAGCTAAGCTCTAAAATATAAACACCACGAGCTGGAATTTGAACCGCCGTGTCTATCGCAACGGTCGTATCAGTTATAATATCTTTTCCTGATTTATAATCTTTTACCACTTCATGGAAACGATTCATATCTAATGATTGGTTTTTATCTGTTCCATTCATTAAAACAAGTACCGTCTTGTTATCCTTTACTCGGGCATATACATAACAACCTGTTCTATCAGGAGTATAATGAATCAGCTCTCCTTCTTTAACAGCATCACACTGCTTTCTCCAATTCAATATTTTTTTCATATAGTTCCAAGCTTCATTCTGCAAGTCGGTACGTCCCTCAGGGGTGAAAGCATCTTTTGGATCTCCTGCCCAACCTCCAGGAAAATCGGTGCGGATAACGCCATCACCTTCAGCTTTTGTTCCTGTCATCAGAATTTCTGTTCCATAATAGATCTGCGGAATTCCTCGAGTTGTTAATAAGAAAGCTATGGCCTGTTTATATCTTCTTAAATCAGTTTCGCCTTTTTGCATAAAGCGGCCTAAATCATGATTATCTAAGAAGGTGAGTACGTTGTTAGGATTTGGGAATAAGAAATCCTGTGCGATGACTTCATAAATTTTAAATAATCCTGCTTCAGAGCCTTCATTGTTTGAACATACCTCTCCAAAGGCTTTTTGGCATGTAAAGGTCAAATCAAAGTCCATTACGGTCTTTAAGTTACTATTCGATTCATTCATTTTCGAATCTTTTTGCCACCAAGCCGAAGCTGTTCCTCTTGGATACCAAGCTTCTCCCACAATGTTGAAGTTAGGATATTCGTTTTCAATCTCCTTGCACCAAGAAGACATAAAATCATAATCAGCATAAGGATGTGTATCTTGACGTATACCATCAATACGTGCGTATTCTATCCACCAGATGCTATTTTGAATTAAATATCGAGCCAAGTGTTTATTTTTCTGGTTCAAATCGGGCATACCTCTACCAAACCAACCATTTACCAAGGTCTCTCGCTCCGACTGAGGAGCGTGTACATCCATAATAGTCCATTTAAAATGATTGGTTTGAACAAAGTTGTCTTGATGATTCAGCCAATCAGAGGTAGGAAAATCTTTTAACCACCAATGCGAGCTTCCGCAATGATTAAAGATCATATCCATCACCACTTTCATTCCTTTTTGGTGGGCCTTGTCAATCATTTCGCAATATTCTTCATTCGTTCCAAAACGAGGATCTACCTGATAAAAATCAGTAATAGCGTATCCGTGATAAGAACCTCCGGGCATCCTATTCTCTAATACCGGATTTACCCAAATGGTGGTAAAACCTAAGTCATGGATATAATCTAATTTATTTATGATACCGCGTAAATCACCTCCGTGGCGAGCCCACGCGCTCTTACGATCGGTTTTTACATCATCAAGATTGTCGTTAGAAGGGTCAGCATTTGCAAAACGATCGGGAGTAATCAGGTACATCACATCAGCCGATGAAAAACCTGCAGCTCCAGGCTTTTTGCTTCTTTCCTTTAACTCAAAGGTACGAATTTCTTTCTTTTTTCCTTTTTGAAATGTCAGTTTCATTGTACCAGGAGCGGCATTTTTGGCGATATCTAAATAGAGGAACAAGTAATTAGGGTTCTCTACGCCAACAACTTCTTTTACTCTTACCCCAGGATAGTCAACATGCACTTGTGAGCTTGCGATGTCTTTACCATATACCATAATTTGTAATTCGGGATTTTTCATCCCCACCCACCAGCAAGCAGGTTCTAATCGTGAAATGTCGATTGCGTATACAGCACTGATACACAATAAGCAGGTGATAAACATTAATAATTTTTTCATAAAGTCATTCAATTAGTGTTCCGTTATAGTTGGAACGGTTAATAAATAGGTGAACGATTTGGTTGAATCGGTTTTTGTTATATAGGACATTCGTTAATTTAAGAAGGTTTCTCATGCCAGTTTTGTGTGTGAGCGTGATATATGATGAATCTTATTTCTTGAAAAACCTCTGTAATCAACTATGTTCTAATGATTTCAAAGAACTTTTCCCAGTTTTAATGGGACAGCAATGATGTTTCGTCTACAAAAATACATTATTATTTCTGCAATAACGTTTTCACTTTTTATAAATTAAAAATATTTAACCGTAAAAGATAAAACATGTGTTGTTTCGTATAATTGTCGTGCTTTCCCTAATGCTTTTGGGGGGCTAAGCCCTTTTCGGTAATGTTTTTATCAAAAGAGCGTTGATAAACGCAAAAAATAGATGCAGGTAATTAAAAAATATTGAATTTTTCATTAATTTTGCTATCAAAACCAAACAATTATGAATAAGAAAATAAAACTACGTGCACGACTATATGGCTGTCATTGCATCGGTTGAAAGATAGACGAATATTAAATAAAACGAATTAAATCATCAACATTATGAATACTGTCAATCCCTTTGCACGGCCCCTTTACGTGATGCTAAAGCCCGTGGGTGCGTCGTGCAACCTGCGGTGCAAATATTGCTATTATCTTGAAAAGGCAAACCTATATAAGCACACGCCCACACGGGTGCTGAGCGAAGAGATGCTGGAACAGTTTACGAAAGAGTATATCGAGGCACAAACCATGAGTCAGGTGCTTTTTACCTGGCATGGTGGCGAGACACTCATGCGCCCGCTATCGTTCTTTCGTAAGGCTGTCGAGTTGCAAAAGAAATATGCTGGTGGCCGACGTATCGACAACACCATACAGACCAATGGAAC
>CAKVIM010000039.1 GCA_934754775.1 uncultured Candidatus Melainabacteria bacterium
TTAATTTTTTGTTTAATTTATAACGACCTACACGACCGATATCATATTTCTTATCATCAAAGAATCTTGATTCCAAGATTTGACGTCCGCCTTGAGCAGAAGCAGGATCACCAGGTCTTAATTTTTTGTACAAATCAATTAAAGCATCATCAGTTGTTTCTGTTGTATCTTTGTCTAATGTTTTCTTCAAGAATTCGAAGTGAGTAAACAAAGATTCCATTTCTGAAACAGTGATACCCATCGCTTTAAGCAATGTTGTAGCCAAGATTTTTCTGTTCTTATCAATCTTAACGTAAATAATATCATTAGAATCTGTTTCTATCTTCAACCAAGCCCCTCTGTTAGGAATCATAGTTGCGTTGTAAAGTCTCTTACCGGTTGGAGAGATTTCTCTCTTGAAGTAAACCCCAGGAGAACGAACGATTTGAGAAACGATAACACGTTCTGCACCGTTTACAATGAAAGTACCTTTGTCAGTCATTGTAGGGATATCACCGATGTATACTTCTTGTTCCTTGATTTCACCGCTATCACGGTTAACAAGTCTAACCATTACACGAAGCTGTTTTGCATAAGTTGCGTCATGAATACGAGCTTCTTCAATTGTGTATTTTGCATTATCGAACGTGTAGTTAGGCAAGAAGTGCAATTCCAATCTGCCTGTATAATCTTTTACAGGAGAGAATGCTAATAATTCTTCTTTTAAGCCCTCTTTCAAAAACCATTCAAATGATTTTTTTTGCACGTCAATTAAATCCGGTAAATCGTCCAAACGTGTATTAGGAATACCCATTGGCGTTACTCTTTTTGCATATTCTGTCGACATTAATTCACCTCATCTATTCTAGTGATTACTATATAAAAATTACTTTTTATCTACTTTTATTTCGGACATAATTATCCCATATACAGCATGTCTTATCATCGTACTACATCAAAAAGTATCGTCAAGTTAATAAGGGTATAAAGTACAATTTTTCAAGTGGTTTGTTTACAAAAATTTACAATGACAATTCCAGCAAGATTTTATATAAGCTGAAATTTGTTCTATCAAAGAGTTTTAGTTAAATCTTTCAAAAACTTTATCTATATTTTTTAAGTAATCTCTTATATCAAAACAAGAGTTTAATTCATCCTCGGAAAGCAATTCTACTACAATTTTGTCTTTAGAAATATTTTCTCTAAAATTACCATTCAAAACGCCGTCGTCCAAAGCTTTTAGAGCATAGTTTTGAACAATTGTATAAGCTTCTTCTCTTGTTAAACCTTTTTCAACAAGTTTAAGCAGAACTCGTTGAGAATAAACAATTCCGCCATAAAGTTGAGTATTTTTTAGCATATTATCGGCATGCACAACAAGATTTTCCATTACACCATTGAATCTATGCAACATAAAATCTATCAAGATTAAAGAATCCGGGAAAATAATCCTTTCTGCGGAACTATGGGAAATATCTCTTTCATGCCAAAGATTAATATTTTCAAAAGCAGTAACCATATTTGAACGTACAACTCTTGCTAAGCCGCATAAATTTTCGCATAAAACAGGATTCTTCTTATGAGGCATGGCTGATGAACCTTTTTGATGTGCCCCAAACCCTTCTTCTACTTCTCGGACTTCTGTTTTTTGCAAATGCCTGATTTCTGTTGCAAATTGTTCTATTAAAGACGCTATCAGAGCAAGTTCCGCAAAAAATTTCGCATGCCTGTCTCTTGAGATAATTTGTGTAGAAATTTTCGCAGGCTCAAGTCCTAATTCAGCACAAGTAATTGTTTCAATTTCGATAGGAACATTACTATAAGTCCCAACAGGACCGGAAATTTGACCAACACTTATTTCCTTTAAGGCATATTCAAAACTGTTCTTTGCTCTTTGGAGCCCATCAAGCCAGTTTAGGAGTTTAAACCCGAAAGTAGTAACTTCCGCATGCACTCCGTGAGAGCGTCCCATACATACAGTGTTTTTATATTCAAAAGCTTTATTTCTAATAGTCGTAATTAATTTATCTAAATCTTCAAGAATAATTTTTGAACTCTCAACAATTTGCAAAGCAAAAGCAGTATCAATTACGTCAGAACTGGTCAAGCCCATATGAATGTATTTAGCATTTTCAGCACCTACTGATTCGTTAACCGCAGTAAGAAACGCAATAACGTCATGCCGAACTTCTTTTTCAACTTCTTCAATTCTATCTAACGAAAATGAAGCTTTTGTTTTAATCTCATCGAGATTATTTTGCGGAATTTTGTCCAGCTTAAAATAAGCTTCACACACCGCCAATTCGACTTTTAAATAGTGCTCAAACTTTGATTGAAGTTCCCAAATCTTTTTAATTTCTTCTCTTGAATATCTTTCTATCATAGAGAGTATTATATATTACATCAACAAAAAAAGGAAGGAGCAAAATAACATCCTTCCTTTTCCAATTAAAAATTTAAAGAACAAAACTACTTCTTCAAAGATTTCCAGTAGTTAACTTCTGATTTAATAGCATTCTTTGTTGCTTCATGCTTAGCTTGAGCTTCTTTCTTTTGTTTTTCAGCTTGAGCTTGGCGAGCTGCTTGTTGTTTTTGGTATTCTGCTTTCTTAGCTTCGTTAGCTTTCTTTTGAGCTTCAGCCTTAGAATTCAATTCCTTTTCTTTAGTTGTGATAGGTGCTAATTTTTTATCTACATAGTTTTGCAATCTTGATTCTGCAGCTGTAGCAGCTAGAGTTGAAGTTAATGCAATTAATGTTAAAACTGTTAATAACTTTTTCATTTTATAAAACCCCTTTCTTTTGCGTACATGAATTTTAAAATACTTTTTTTTATTTTTCAAGTATAATATTTATATGAGTGTTGAATTATTGGGTTTAAATATTGATGACTACACTTTTGAAGAAGCTGTAGTCAAAGCAAAATCACTAATCGACGGGGAGAAAGTATCTCAAGTCGTTACAATTAATCCTGAGATGTTTCAGGAAGCAGAAAAGAATGCAGATTTTGCGAACATAGTAAGAGAAGCAGAAATGGTAATTCCGGACGGAGTTGGCGTTAAAATTGCACTACAGATTACAGGCAAAAAAGCAGTTAGAATTCCGGGAATAGATTTTGCAAAAAGATTGCTTAAAGAAGCAGCTTCAAGTGGAATTCCTGTTGCGATTGTCGGCTCTAAAGAAGAAGTCGTTACAAAAGCTGTAGAAAATTTGCAAAAAGAAATAAACGGTTTAAACATTGTTTATTACCACGATGGGTATTTTAAAGATGATGAACCGATTTATAATGAGCTTAAAAGCAAGGCTCCAAAACTAATACTTGTCGCATTGGGTTCTCCAAGACAGGAACAGTTTATATACAACGCTAAAAGAATCCTAAATCCTGCCTTAATGATTGGAGTTGGGGGAAGTTTAGACGTATGGTCAGGAACGGTAAAAAGAGCTCCGAAGATTTTTCAGGTACTTGGGTTAGAGTGGTTATACAGAACTGTTACTCAACCATCCAGATTCAAAAGAATTTTTCCGACTTTGCCGTTATTTATATTAAAAGTTATCAACTATAAGGATAAGGTGTAATGTTATCAAACTCAGAAATCAAAGAATTAAAAGAATTCGCATGTGAAACACGTAAAAACATTGTTAAAATGGTACACAACGCAAAATCAGGTCATCCGGGCGGCTCATTGTCAGGTGCTGATATTTTGAGCGTACTTTACAATAAGTGCTTGAATATTCCTAAAGAATGGGATAAATCGCCTGAGTTTGAGAACAGAGACAGATTTATTTTATCAAAGGGACACGCATCACCGCTTTTGTATTCAGTACTTGCTCAGCACGGAATGTTTCCGACTGAAGACTTAATGGGCTTTAGAAAATTTGGGACAAAGCTTCAAGGACATCCGGCAAAAGGGTATGTTGCAGGAGTTGAAACATCTACCGGTTCACTCGGTCAAGGACTTTCTATCGGCTGCGGCATGGCTTTAGGATTAAAATTAAAAAACAATCCAGCACATGTTGTTGTATATACAGGTGACGGCGAGCTTCAGGAAGGTTCTTGTTGGGAAGCATTTATGCAAGCCGCACATAAAAATTTGAATAACTTGATTGCCATTATTGATAGAAACAAGCTTCAAATTGATGGTTGCACAGAAAATGTCATGGCTCTTGACAATTTGCACGACAAACTCAGAGCATTTAACTGGAACGTTATTGAAATCGATGGACATAACTATGAAGAGATATACGATGCTGTAGAACAGGCAAAAAAATCTGACAGACCTTGTGCAATTATTGCTCATACTACTAAGGGTAAAGGTTGCTCATTTATGGAAAACCAAGCCGGTTGGCATGGTAAAGCTCCAAGTGATGAACAGTTAGAAGCTGCTCTTTGCGAATTTGAAGGAGAAAAATAATGAACGAAGAAAACATAAAAACTTGCCCTTTTGCAGAAAATAGAGTCTGCAACGAGATGTGTCCGTTGTTCATTTCTCCGGATGAACTCAATGAATTTGTTGCAGCGAGATTATCTTCCATTGGCGTGATTGATAGAGCAAACGGAGAATGTTCACTAAAAATGTTAGCACTCAGTCAAGGAAGAGCTATTTTTGAAAATACAAACACCAGAGGCTAAAACTCTTTGATTATTTTTGACAAATAGTTATAATGATTATTATGAAAAAGTTTTTAACGCTAATATTTACACTTCTTTGCTCTGCTGTATTCGCAGCAGAAGTCAACTTACGTAAGTATGACGAATTTGATATCCCTGCGGGGACTCATATTCCGGTCATTTCATTACAAGAATTTTCTACTGCTTATTGCGAAGAAGGTGATAGCGTTAAGTTTATAACATCATCCGATATATATTTATATAACAAAAATGTTATTCCTCAGGGAACAAAACTCACCGGCTTTATTGAGAAGAAAAATGAACCGATTATTGGCACAAATGCAGCTATGAGAGTTTTTGTTAACAAAATGTACCTTCCTGACGGATATGAAATTCCTGTAAAATCTTATATATATACAGCGAATAACAATACAATCGGCGGGGAATTAACGCCACCTGCTAAATATATAAGAATGCCACATTATCAGAGATGGTCTATGTTCAGAGCAATGGGGGTTCTGCAATGCGTTCCTGGCGGAGAACGAAAAATGGGCGAACACGTCACTATATCGGCAGGAGCTAATTTATTAGTCGTTCTTGTCGCTCCAATACATATGACACATACTGTAATAAATTGACAAATTGCTGATTAATAATAAAATATATATAGGGGAGAGGATAAATTATGAATAAGAAAATTATTTCATCTTTAATGTTAGTATCATTGTGTTCTCTAAACACCGCTTTTGCAGCGTCTAATTTTAATTATCAGCAAACACAAACTCAACCTGTATATAACAGTAATTATACACAACAACCTATGCAATATAGTGCAAAACAACCTCTACAGGGTAGTGTAATTATGGTACCGGCAGGAACTGCTATCCCTGCAACTTTAACCGCACCACTATCATCTGCTACATTAACAGCAGGACAGAGCGTAAGTATGTTGCTCGGTTCAGATTTTTATTATAACAATAAGCTTATTGCACCGGCAGGAAGCTCTATTTACGGCACAGTAATAGAAGCTTCTAAAGCAAAGCGAGGAAGCATGAATGGTAAACTTTGTGTAAGATTTACGCAAATTTACACTCCGTATGGAACACAGATTCCTATATCAGCTGTAATTAAGACTGACGATTCTTCAGGAGTTCTTGTTGGTGGCACAAAACTTGATGTAACAAAAGATTACGCTAAAGATATGGTAGCAGGTAGTGCAGCGG
>CAKVIM010000040.1 GCA_934754775.1 uncultured Candidatus Melainabacteria bacterium
AAAAACTTATTGACTCAACTTTAGCAAAAATAATAGATACAGACCCTTATTGTATTATTAATACATCCGGTTCTACGGGGACTCCAAAAGGGGTTGTTTTGAATCATAGAAGTTTTATTGATTTTACGGAACGTTCCCTCGAAAGCTTTGATATTACAGACCATGAAGTTATCGGTTCATTATCACCGCTTGTGTTTGATATTTATAGTTGTGAATTGTGTCTTTTGATGGCAAAATCTGCGACAATGGTTTTGATTCCGGATGGTTTGTCAGCATTCCCTATCGAAATTTTAAAGATGTTAAAAGAGCATAATGTTTCATACTTGTTCTGGGTTCCGACAATAATGGTGAATATTGCAAATATGGATTTGTTGTCAAAAATCGATTTACCATCTTTGAAAATCATTTGGTTTGCAGGTGAAGTTTTCCCTACAAGACAGTTTAATTACTGGCATGACCATTTGGCAAATGTAACATTTGCTAACCTTTACGGGCCAATAGAAATTACACTTGATTGTACGTATTATATAGTAGATAGAAAATTGTCAGATGATGAACCTATTCCGATAGGTCATGCATACAAAAATACAGATGTTCTTATTTTAGATGAGAATAATGAACTTGCGGATGAGGGTGAATTATGTGTCAGAGGAACCTCTTTGGCAATGGGATATTACAATAATCCTGAAAAAACAGCCGCTGCGTTTGTTCAAAATCCATTGAATAAATCTTATCCGGAGATAATTTACAGAACCGGTGATGTTGTTACCGTAAATTCGAGAGGAGAGATTGTGTTTAAAGGTAGAAAAGATAACCTTATAAAACACATGGGCTATAGAATAGAGCTTGATGAAATTGAGCATATTGTAATCAATACTTTGAAAATCGTTAAAAATGGTTGCGTATGTTATAACAAAGCAAAAAAAGAAATTACAATGTTTTATGAAGCGGACGAAACATTGACTCCTGCAGATTTTCGCAAAAGAATTGGAACAATGTTGCCTAAATATATGATTCCGACGGTTTATCACCAAATGGACTTGTTGCCAAGAAACACAAACGGCAAAATTGATAGATTGAAATTAAAAAATTCGTTAGCATAATTAATCTTGTCTTAAAGCAATATTCTTTTCTAATTGTTCGATAACATCGCTGATGTTGTCGTAGTTAAGGTTTGCTAAAAAATCTTCTGGATAATTCCACCATTTCAATTTTAGAAGTTTGTCAATTGTGCTTTGGTCAAAACGATATTTGATTATTTTGGCAGGAACACCTGCTACAATAGCGTATGCAGGAATATCCTTTGTAACAATTGCTCCAGAGGCAATTATAGCTCCGTCTGCAATACTGACTCCATTCATTATAATAGCATTTCTACCTATCCACACATCATTGCCGATAGTGCACGGAGCGTCTAATTTTTTAAAATCAATCATCTTCTGTTTTTGAATGGGGAAATTGCCATGTATATTTTTGTTGTATAAATCTTTTAGAAAAATGAAAGGATGTGTTGTAAAACAATTTGTAGGATGTTGGTAAACTCCTATTTGAACATTTTCTGCGATAGAGCAATAGCTCCCAATCTCAGTATTGGCGGGGTTTAGAACCGTGCACCCCCCCCCCAAGTAGCTGTATTTGCCGAGTTTGAGCAATGTATGCGATAATTGATATCTAAAAAAAGGGCTATACTTAAATAAAATTCTTATAAAAGTTTTATATAATTGCATGTTTAATCTCCTAATTTACTTTATTATAGCATGTATTTGTTATAGTATTATATAAAGAAGGATTTTTATATGAAATTATCAAGTGAAAAAATTTCGAACATATACAATAATTTGAGAAAAGAGGATATTAAACATTTCCAAACAAATTATTTTTTAACTCCGATAGCGGAAGGTACAGATTGTTATTATAATGAAAAGGCAATTATATTTTTGCAGCCGGATAGAGATATTTTTAGACTTTATTATGCATTCTTAGAACTGGAATATTTTGAAAAACTTATGCAACAGCTTCCTTTGGATAAAAAGATTTCTTTAGAAATAATTACAAAAGGTGAGCTTGACGTAGCTTTATATGATTGTGTAAACAAGTACATTCCTTATGAAACTACATTTGAGAGAATGCGTGCAAAATGCGATGATATATTAACCTCAAAAATATATGATCATAACGAAATTCAGTTTGCAACAAAAGAAGATGTAGATGTTGTGTATGATGCTTTGTATTCGGTATTCTTTTATCATACATCGCACCTACCAAACAAGAAGGAATTGTTAGATCTAATAAATAACCAACAAGTACTCTGTGTTAAAGATGATAATAAATTGGCATCTTTTATTGTATATAAACCAGAAGGCATGCAGGCAAGGTTTGATCAATTCTTAAGTATAGATAAAAATATTAAAAATACAATGAAGTTGATGGACTATTTTGTATCAGAACTTAAGTACAAAAATTTTAAGACTTGTTATTTGTGGGTTGATATAGTTAAGAATAAGCCTGCTCAATTGATGTACAAGTATTATAAATTCAAATCAGAAAACCTTAAGAGTTTTGTTTTTTCAAAACTTATTTAATCATATTTTTCAATTCATCTAAAAGTACTTCTTCGGGGTCTACAGTCTTTTGTTTAAACAAACTCATTGTTTGTTCTGTAGAGACTTTTGGAAATCTGGGATTGTATACTTTGTATCCTTTTTTCTCCAACAATTTAAGGAACATTTCTGATGCCGATTTAGCAATAATATATTCTGATAAATTTGTAGGTTTTTCATCCAGATACACTGTAGATGGCACAAAAACAGCAGGCTTAAGTTCAGATTTTAAACTAACCAATATTTTGTCTAAACCAATAACATAATAATTAATAAATTCTTGCAGAAGTGCAGCATCTAAACTTGAATTATTATTTAAAATTTTAGGAGTTGCAAAGTAATATATTTGGGTAGGATTAAACGCTTTAATTGTTTCTAAAGACTCTTTTGTCAAGTTTGATACATCTAACTTGATGTAATTCGTATTAATAGATTCGTTTGCAAATTCTTTAACAATTTTATCTGCGTCATTTGAATTCTTAAAATAAGTAAACAGGGTTGATGCTCCTGCAGATGCTAATAAACGCAAACATTGCAAGCCTATACCTCTTGTGCCACCTATAATAAGTGCTCTTTGGCCTTTAAAACTATCTATAGGTAGTAATCCTTCCAGTTCTTTTAATGTTTTATGTTTGGGTGCAACTGGGCGAATAAACGCTTTTATTTGACCACTAACAAACGTATCATCTAACTTTATGTTTAACATATTCAAAGCAATATGTTTATCAGAAACACTGTAATGAATAGAATCATCTGATTTTGCTACTTCATTAAATTCAAAATCAAAGGCGTTGTAAATAGAGTTTAGTCCTGGATATTTCATTCCGACAATTCTTGTGCTAGCTAGTAATACTGCAAGATTTACGGGCGATACATATGAATCCAGTTCTTTAAAAAGTTCTTTTAAAAACTTCTTATCATAGTATAAATATTCTACTAAATTCTCTTTTGCAAAATCGGTCGGCTCAAGCGGTGATGTTGCATAATTTATTGGTTTAAATTTAATATCATCAAATGATGTTTTTTTATAATTTATTTTTAGTGTTGTTAAGGTTAATCCTCTTTCATTTTTTATAACATATTCAGAATATGTTTGAGAAAAATTTATATTATCAATGCAAATAGTTTCATTAACCCCCGCCGGGTATTCAAATTTAGCAGAAATTTTAGATATAAATATTTTTTCATTGACATTTTTTGCCAAATCTTCTAAACAAATTAATACTTGATGGATACCATGTACCAATTGTTTGCCAAACATAGAACGCCAAGCATACAACGAATCAACATGAATTGGATTAAAATCATTTGACAATTTAGCAAAGTCCAGTTGTCTTTGCTCATTTACAACATCATTAAACATACTTTACTGAACCTTCCTCAGAAATTTTTAATCCTTCTGTATTTATATCTGCGGGAATATCATACAATATCTGTCCCTCTTCCTGGAGAGCTTGTCCAGTTAAATCCTTTAACCAATTCATCGCAGGCATATTTCTAGGACCTTTTTTATAATTAATTAAAATCTGTCCGTTACCGTTCAAATGTTTATTAGCAAGTTCAAACATTTTTGGAAGCATAATGTTTTCTAAATTTCTTCCTAACGCCCTACAACTCACAGTCATTTCCTGAAGATTAATAAAGCCTTTATTAGATCTGTTTGCGACTAATATTGCAATAATACCACTGTCGGATAATTTATCAGACATGTTGATTGTAATGACTATGCCATTATCCTGAGCCTCTTCAACTTGTGCCAGATTTAGTCTAGCATATGTTAAAA
>CAKVIM010000041.1 GCA_934754775.1 uncultured Candidatus Melainabacteria bacterium
ACTTTAGCTTCTCAGGTTATAGGAGCTTGTGGTACAGATAATCAAGGTTTATCTGGCATCGAATTTTCTTATGATTCTATACTGAAAGGAACTTCTGGCGAAATTGTAATGTCTACAGATGCCTCTCAAAGTGAAATTCCAAATTCACAAGAGTCTTTTATACCAGCAGAAAACGGGTACAACCTTACTCTTACAATAGACATTAATATTCAATCTATTGTAGAAAAATACTTAAAAGAAGCTGTTGAGGAAAATGCTTGCTCTAAGGGTGGTAACTGTATAATTATGGACCCTAAAACTGGTAACATTTTGGCTATGGCTTCATATCCAAATTATGACTTAAATAGTCCTTTTACACCTACTTCATATTATGCAGATAATTGGGATTCTTTATCAAATGAAGAAAAGAATTCTAGAATATATAATATGTGGCATGTTCGTTCTGTTTTTGAAACTTATGAACCTGGTTCCGTATTTAAGTTAATTACTGCATCTGTTGCTCTTGAGGAAAATATTACTAAAACAGATGTTGAAAACGATTTCTACTGTAATGGTATAGAGCAAGTTGCTGATAAACCAATTCAATGTTGGTATTACCAAGCACCATATTATAGCAAACACGAGGGAGAATCTTTAAGAGAAGCTCTTATGCATTCTTGTAACCCTTCATTTATTCAACTTGGAAAAAGAATTGGTGCAAACACATTATATAAATATTATAAGGCATTTGGACTTTTTGATAAAACAAATTCAGGGCTTCCTGGAGAATCTTCAAGTAGATTCCACGATTTAGATAAAGTTGGAAGTGTTGAACTTGCAACAATGTCATTTGGTCAAAGGTTTACTATTACACCACTTCAAATGATTACAGCAATTTCTGCTATTGCAAATAATGGAAACCTTCTTCAGCCTAAAATTGTTAAATCTATGACAAATACTGATACTGGAGAAGTTACAAATTTTGATACAACTAAAATTAGACAAGTTCTATCTACACAAACTGCAAATCAAGTAAAATCTATGATGAAATCTGTTGTAACAGATGGAACTGGTAAAAATGCACAAGTTCAAGGTTATTCTATTGGTGGTAAATCTGGTACTTCTGAACCAGTTGTAGGTGATTCAAGTTCTGGTTATACAACATCTTTTGCAGCAATATCTCCTATAGAAAATACTCAGGTTGCAATACTTGTTACTCTTTATGACCCTAAAGGCCATAGTCACCAAGGTGGTCAAACTGCTGCTCCCGTTGTATCTAAAATACTTTCAGAAGTTTTACCTGCTATGGGAATTGAACCTGATCAAAATTAAAAGATGGCAATTAATTTTGCCACCTTTTTTTACTGGTTGTATAATAAATGTTGGGGTGATTACCTCAACATTTTTATTTTTTCTTATAAAAATATAGCACTTATCGAAAATACCTGATAAAATGTAATTACCACAAAACATTTAAAGGAGGTATTGATAAGTGCAAAACAATTATATCAAAGAATTATTAGATTTTAAAGATGTTGAAGTAAAAAAAATTAAAAATTTAAAGGATTCTCTACAAATTTATGTAGAACTGCCTAAAATACCACAGTATTGCCCTCGTTGTGCTTTTGAAACAACTAAAGTTCACGACTATAGGACTCAGTCTATTCAGGATATTCCTGTTACATTTAAACCTACAACTTTATTTTATAGAAAACGTCGTTACGAGTGCTGCGTTTGTGGTAAAAGATTTTATGAACAAAACGATCTTGTTGGTCGTTTCTCCAGAAAATCTAAACGCTTAGTTTCCTACATTACAGAAGAACTTCGAAATTTATCTTCGGCTAAAGATATAGCTAAAAAATGCCACACCTCACCCAATTTCATCTCTAGATTATTACCATATTTTTCCGTTACCAACTATCATCTTCCTAAAGTTCTTTGTATCGATGAATTTAAAGGAAATTCTGGAAAATATAAGTATCAAGTTGCTCTTATTAATGGTGAAACTCACGAAGTAGTTGATATTCTCGAATGTAGACACAAACATGTCCTTTGTGATTATTTTAGGCAATTTCCTAAAGAAGAACTAGATAATGTTAAATACTTTGTTACTGATTTATGGGAAACATACAAAGATATTTCCTTTACGTATTTAAAAAAAGCTAAAATTATCGCTGATCACTTTCACTGGGCTCGTTATGTTTGTGATGCGGTAAATAAAATTAGAATTGAAGTTCAAAAAAATCTTCCTAAAAAGGAAAGAATTTACTTTAAACATTCCCGCAAATTGCTTCTTTCTAGGCAATGTAATTTGAAATATGATGAACAGAAAGATGAACTATCAAATATTTTAACTAATTATTCTGAAAATCTTAGGATTGCTTATAGAGAAAAGGAAGAACTTTTAGACATCCTTCACTCTGATGAAGATGCTTCAACTAAAACCAAAAGATTTTCTTCTTGGGTAAAACATAACCTCGAATCCGATATTCCTCAACTACATGATTGTGCTAAAACCTATCAACATTGGTATACAGAAATAAAAAACTCTCTTTGCGTTCCTTATTCTAACGGACCTACAGAAGGATTTAACAACAAAATTAAAACACTTAAACGCGTTACTTTTGGTATGAGAAACTTTAAAAATTTCAAAGCTAGAATTATGTTACTAAATCGTCCATAATTCTTATACACATTTATGGTTTACATAACCATCCACTACTGTGAATGGTTTATTAAACATACTCAATTTTCATATTTATCTCGTATTTTCACTCTATTTTTGTTTAGAGCATAAAAATATTGAGGCAGAAAAACTTCACGTTTTTCCACCCCAACTATTGACTTTCAACCTATATTTTAAAGGCAATGCTGAAAATAGCATTGCTTTTTTGATTGGGAAATGTCCCATTGGGACCGGGTCTTTTTGGTACATTTCTGATTGGGGACGGTTCTTTTTCGGAAAAAGAACCGTTCCCAATCAGAAAAATCCCCTCGGAGAAAAATTCTCTGAGGGGAAGAAATGAGATATAGCTACAAGAGCGAAACTATTTCGATCTTCTATCAGCGAAATGTTTCGGATGATGTAAACCGTCTCTATCCGCATCCTTATCGTCGTAATTAACAAAACCAGCCAGATTGACTTTTGAAAAATCATCAATTTTGAATACTCTTGAAATCCGCTCATCAATCTCACTTTTGTAAGATTTGTGAGACTGATCCATTTCTGGAGACTCTGCAACAACCTTACCTTCAGCTCGGTTATGCATGTCTAAGTCACGAAGCTGAAATTCAATTTTCACTCCAGGCAATATCTTTGAATAAGCATTTGTCTGTAAGGTAAATTGAAACGACTGATATCCATTAGCTTTAGGCTTATGGACATAATCTCTTATGTCAGTTATCGCGAATGGGATGTCTTGTACAAAAGCATCTAACTTATACCGGTTTATACGGTTTATGGAGCTATTATTCAGATACCAAGATGTGAATTCATCTTTTGCAGGGGATTCTCTAACCAGTATATCTTTAATGGCATTAAAGATAATATCGATTTTTTTGATAGTTTCGGTAGATGTTTCCTTGTTCAAGAGAATTCCTCTTATTCCAAAACGGTCTCTGATATAAACTGATGTGTTATCATCTAATAAAGACTT
>CAKVIM010000042.1 GCA_934754775.1 uncultured Candidatus Melainabacteria bacterium
GAAAGTCTCGCCCTCAGGAGGATACAGGCGATTGGCGCCAGTTCTTCCAGAACAACGACAACGTGAAGTTCAAGGGCGAGGAGCCAAACTTCGAGGAAGAAGGCTGGGCTCGTCGCAGACCTAAGAAGAAGTAATCTTAGGAAAGAGAGCAAGGAAAATAGATGAAAGTCAGTAGTTAAAGGTAGACTTTTTGAATTTAGAATAAGGTAAAAGCCTGCATCTAAAGGGGATGATTTTCCCGTTTGATGCAGGCTTTGTTTTTGTGTGTGATACAGTTTTTATATATATGTCCACCCGAACCTTTTGGTAAGCTCAGTGAAAAGCCCTTTGTCTTTTGTCGGGATATTTACTGTGATGCTTTCTTTTCCTGATTTATCAAGGAAATAGCCTTCGGCAGGCAATCGATCTTCTGATATGTCATGTGCTGCTTCTTGATGGAGAAAGAATTTATTATCATCATAGGTTACGTAGAAATATTCTTTGTTATCCTCTGGTGTGAGGAGTGTGAGGAACAAACTGCGTAAATCTTTCTTCCCTTATTAAAATCATTTAGCTTTTGGAGGAAATCTTGATTGCTGTACATTTGCATTGAGGAAAATCCTCATACAAGAGATAGAGGTACAATGTGTCGAAACAATCCCTAGCCGTCAATAATTGAGGATTGTCGTAGTATTCCAAGATGCTATCTACCTTTAACATGGATTGTTTCTTGTTCATAATTCTATAATTTCAACATTGTTTACATTGAATGATTTACTTTTCCACCAAGAATAGCGGGATTTCTTGAAAGTTTTCTTAATCTTCCCATCTTGTTCTTGTAAATGTAGTTCTGCAATGTTTGCTTTCTTGAATTTGGGAAGTTTGAGCAAATTCTTGGCATCGTTTAATTCAGAGAAAACAGACACCGCTCTAACAATACATTCGTCAATCCCTTCTCCCTTGACTTGTTTGTCTGGTGCAAGAAGCCTTTGTGAGAAAATGTCATGAGATTCAGCAGGTTTTTCATGTGAAACTCTGTAATAAATGCCCTTGCAATCAACTGCGTTTAATGGAGGGCAACTTGGTGGAAGTTCTTCAAACCATTCCATAATTTATATTTTATTTTGAATGCAAATATATGCTTTTTGTATGAGAAAACAAAATTTTAGGGTGAAAAAGATAAATTTTCAGCTAAATATGTTGTGGATAAAGAAAGTTTTTGTATTTTTGCAATGTCTAAAAGTAATAATCCTGTTATGGATGGAGGCTTGGACACTACTTAAGGGAAGCGTCATAGATGCTTGTTTTTGGCGAATTGGAACCTAGGAAATTTCATTGCTAGTCAAGAACAATGTTGATGTGCCGTCTAAGGATAGATTGTATCTATATCCGGAGTGTGCAGAGGGGAAAACTCCCTCAAGCACACTTTTGGATTGTGTACTATATTCTTTGTGGGCGTTCATCGGGTTGTTTACTAGCAAGGGTTTATCCTAGGACCTCAATTCGAAAACAACTTGTATGGATGCCCACGTTTTTCTTTAGTGGTATACATATTTTATAAAAGGGTCTTAGTTGGGCAGCTTTTGACCACAGTTTTTTTTATAATCATGAAGAGCAGATTTGTTTATTTTTTAGTAGCATTAATGATGGTCTCTTTTACAGCATGTTCTAGTGATGACCCTTTGGTTCCAAGCATTACTGTTCCTGTTGGGACAGAGAACTATTTTGGGAAGAACATTGATTTTGATTCTTCCGCAGGAGAGAAAAGCATTACTTTTAATGCCAATATGGATTGGAAAGTTGAGGCTCCTCAAGGTATTGATTGGTGTAAAGTGTCACCTCAGGCAGGTAGCGCAGGAACTCAAAAAGTAACAATCAGCGTCACAGATAATGACACTTATGATGATCGTAGTGCAGTTTTGCGTTTCTCTGTAGGAGATTCTACAAAGACAATAATTGTAAATCAAAAACAACTAGATGCGTTGACATTGACTGCAGATAAATTTGAAGTGCCTCAAGAGGGAGGAAGTATTGATGTGGAGGTTAAATCTAATATAGATTTCACATATACTATTCCTGAAGAGTTTCAATCTTGGATTCATGCATCTTCTTCTCGTGGAACTAGAGCTTTGACCTCTCATCATTTGTCATTTGCAATTGATGCAAGTGAGGAATATGAAAAGCGCGAAGGTCAGATTGTTGTTAAGAGTGCTAATAAGGAAGAAATCGTTCACATTTACCAAGGAGGTGGCGGTCTTTTGACATTGACTTCAAATAACATCTCTGTAGGTAGTGAAGGTGGAACTGCGGAAATCGTAGTAAATAGTAATTTCGACTTTGAAATTGAAATGCCTAATGTAGATTGGTTGCAAAAAGTAGATGCTTCGATGACTAGAGCCGTATCTTCTCATGTTGTGAAATTTAATGTAGCCGAGAATAAAACCGTTACAGAAAGAAGTGCAACTGTGAGAATTTTCGATAAAAATAGTAGTTTGTCAGAAGAGGTGAAAATTACCCAAGAAAAGGGTGTCGCGATAAAATTTGCTTATTCTACAATTGATTTGTTGGAGGGTGAGGCAGAGAAATTGAAATATACTAATAATTTGAATGATAAGAACGTAACATTTGCAAGTTCTAATACCGAGGTCGCCACAGTAAGCGAAGATGGTACTGTTAATGCCGTGTCAAAGGGTAATGCGACAATAACAATAACTTCAGCCGATGGTAATTATTGTGACAAGTGTGAAATTACCGTGAAGGATATTACCGATTATTTAGATGCGTCTTGTGTTGGACTTAACGGCGTTACAATTAATGGCTTAGTCCAAGCTGGAAGTAAGATGAATTGGTCTCTCAAAAATAATAGCAAGTTTGATGTCATACTGAAATCATTACAATTAGTTGATGGTGTAACAGGAAATGCAGGTAATGAGATGGCTGTAAATGACAATGTTCCTGCAGGTCAAGGAGTAATGTATACTGTGACAATTGGACGTTTAGGTATTTATGCTCCAGTAACATGTAGATTTAAGGTTGAATATAAAAATAAAACATATACCGTAAGAGCGATTTATAAGAGCAGTTTATGGTAAGGAAAAGATAAAAGTTTAATGCTAGCCTGCATCAAAAAGGGGATGATACTCTCTGTTTGATGCAGGCTTTTTAAAGTTTTAGTTCTTTTATAGATTTTCAATCCTTTTAGGGTGAAGCCCAATCCTTCACCCCTCGGAAACCGATAAATGCTAGGCTTTTCGGTGATGTGGTGAAGGATGAAGGGATTTTTGTAATATAGTGTTTGGCTCTTCTCAAGATAGAATACGTAAAATATATCTATCCTTTTAATGGTTGTCTGGTGTTCCGATAAATTAAAAATTTAAAGAAACACGATTTTGCAGTAAAAATACAGCAATTTCTTTGGTAAATTGCGGTGTTTTTACCGCAATTTTTGTATATTTGCAGCCGTAAACATC
>CAKVIM010000043.1 GCA_934754775.1 uncultured Candidatus Melainabacteria bacterium
ATATGTTTTTGGGGTTAATGAATCTATTTATATTTAGTGTTTCGACTACACTTAAATCTTATGTAATTATTATGCCACATAACAAAATAAATGTCAACAGAAGGAAATAATATTTTTTTATTAAATTTGAAAACCCTTATATAGTGTACGATTTACACTTTACAATTCTTAACATTTTGTTTGATTTTAGTTTCTTTTGGGTATAAGTAATTGCACCGAAACAATATTAACAAATGTTAATCAATTTATTTAAAATTAGCAATTATTCAAACATTATATACTTTATATATACAAGAGTATAAAATAGGAAAATATCATGACAGTTAACAAAGTCGAAGCCGTATCTAAAAGATACTTCAATCCGGTTGATGCGATTAAACTATACACAGATGTAAGTAATCGCGCAACTAGCACAGTCGGTGGCGAAAACCCATTTGCAAACACCAGAAGAAGCATGGGGTTATGGCAACAACCGACCATGGGTTATGTCGGACAGGTAAACGGTGAACCCCCAACAGAATATACATACAAAAACGGTTACTGCGAAGAAGTACAAAGATCTTTGGTCTTATTCGCATAAACAAAAGGAATAAAACATGCCATACAATCAAGGCGGAATGAAGCCGGTCGATGGGATACAACCTCCAACGACATCCGCAATTGAAAAAATCACATTACAAAACTATGATTCAAACCCTGCAAAAACAAATGCTTTGCAAAACCAAACGCAATTTTTGGGATTAACGGCACAGCACACTACAACCAAGTTTGATTCTCGGAATTTTGACATTGCATTCAACGACGGAGCAGGGACGGTCGGAATGAATCCATTCTTCCGAGCTCCTGCAACCGCAACAAAAATCTTTACAGCATAAAAAAACGATACTTATGAAATTCACAAGTATCGTTTTATTTATTCTACTGTTTTAATTATACAGCTGCTTTAGATTTTGATTTTTCAATACAATCAATCAAAGTTGAAGCAACTGTTCTTTGTTCTTCTTCTGTCAATTCTGGGAACATTGGAAGTGAAATAACCATTTCTGTATTTTTTTCAGAAACAGGTAATGATCCTTTACCTACACCCAAATATTCATGAACTTTTTGCAAGTGCAAAGGAATAGGGTAATAAAGCATTGCACCAATTCCACGTTCTTGCAACATTTTGTGAACTTCATCACGGTTAGGAATTTTAACTGTATATTGGTGGTAAACACAATATGTGTCGTCCAATTCAACCGGAGTTTGAATATCTGCACAATCTTTGAACAATTCGTTGTAATAATAAGCGTGTTTACGTCTAGCTTCGTTCCAATCTTTAATGTGAGGAAGTTTAACTCTCAAAATAGCTGCTTGAATTTCGTCAAGACGGCTATTTACACCGATTTCATCGTGATGATAACGAACAGCACCACCGTGATTTCTTAGAGCAATAACTCTATCACGAAGTTTTTCGTCGCTAGTCATAATAAGACCACCATCTCCCATACCGCCTAAGTTTTTAGTAGGATAGAAGCTCAAACAACCAAAGTCTCCAAATGTACCAACCATTTTACCTTTGTACAATGCACCAACAGCTTGACAACAATCTTCAATAACATGTAAATTGTGTTTTTTAGCAACAGCCATAATAGCGTCCATATCGCAAGGTTGACCATACAAGTGAACAGGAATAATAGCTTTTGTTCTTGGTGTAATTGCTGCTTCCAATTTTGAAGCATCAAGAT
Source organism: uncultured Candidatus Melainabacteria bacterium (assembly GCA_934754775.1). GTDB lineage: Bacteria > Cyanobacteriota > Vampirovibrionia > Gastranaerophilales > Gastranaerophilaceae > CAG-196. Next base: position 1,728 of record CAKVIM010000043.1, read on the forward strand.
CAAATGTGTTTTCATCAATATCAACGAAAACTGGTTTAGCACCAACAATACCTATTGCTTCCGTTGTTGCAACAAATGTAAATGCAACAGTAATAACTTCATCACCTGCACCAATATTTAACGCACGCAAAGCTAAGTGCAATGCATCAGTACCTGAGTTCAAGCCAACTGTATATTTGCAGCCGATAAAATCTGCCATTTCTTGTTCGAAAGCTTTTGTGTTTGGTCCAAGAATATATGAACCTGAACGTAAAACTTCGCATACTGCTTTTTCAACTTCTGAGCCAATAGTCGCATATTGACGTTTTGAATCTAAAATAGGTATCATCTATATATCTCCTTCTTAATCTACCGTCCTTACTATTAGTTTAGCACAACAATACCATGCCTTTACATAAGCTTAATAATCATAAAGGATTTATTTAAATGGGTAGCCCTTAGGAAATTTAAAACCATTTTGCACTAAGGCTTGAGTACAAAAACCAATCTTTATTCCAACCCAAGCAATACTTTTACCTTCCTTGCAAAACTCAACAAGTTCTTCTGTAGAATAGTTTGCCCAACCAGCAATTGACTTTAAATTATGATTTGGGCAAAGAGAAATATTGCTACACTTATCGTTGTTACAACACCCCCATGCACCCAACGCAAAACGGTTAACCCCATCTTTTATATTCGAAAAATCAAAATTATCATTATTTAAAAGCACAACTAGAATTGTTTTTCCATCAGAATCAAAAGATATAAATGTTCGTTTATCTATAATAAAAATATGCTGTGATAAATTCCAAAATGCTTTTCGAGGATTTTTAGCTTTATATTTCTTTTGCAAATCTCCCATAGTTACAACATCCATCATTTGAATATGCGGTTTTAAATAATTTTGATAAACATATTCAATATAATCATTGTATGACATCTGCCAAGATTGCATAAAATATTCTTCACCATTCTCAATAGCGCCAGCGTTAAAAGCCTTTGTCAAATCAGAATAAACACGCTCAAACCTCGTTTCTGTAACTTTTTGCTGGTATTTACTATACAAAACAGGAATGGTCAATGCAGCAACAATCCCGATAATACCAAGAGTTATAAGGACTTCTGCAAGGGTAAATGCAACTTTACGGTTGAGTGAAAAGTGAGAAGTGAAACGTGAAAAGACCGTATCGGAAAAGTTACTAAGATACTGAGGCACTAGGGCACTAAGTTCTTTACCTTGTCGGCATAGCAATGCCGACCTACCAAT
>CAKVIM010000044.1 GCA_934754775.1 uncultured Candidatus Melainabacteria bacterium
TCAAAAGCCAGGTATGATTCTGATGTAAAAAAACTGAAGGATCTGTATGCAAAAAAGGATGAAATATGTAAGAAAAAAAATGTGAATAACGTTTTTGATTTCGGTGGGATTGTATACTGTGAAAAACAAATGCTGAAAATATGAGGAAATATTAAATGAACATTGAAACTATGATTGAAATACGAAAAGGGCAGATACAAAATGCACCACAAAGCCTACAGGTTGATGCGATAGTAAACTGTGCAAATCCCACCTTGATGGGGAGTGACAGTAATGTAGACGGAGCCATTCACCAGGCGATAGATAATGAAAATCATGAACAGGGATTCTTTAAAAAGAAGATCATACAGGAATGGAAAGATAAGATACATACAGAAAAAGAAAAGGTTATTCGATGTAACAGGGGAGAGGCAGTAATAACAGAAGGATATGGAGTGTGTGAATATGTTATTCATGCTGTTGGGCCGGAAAGTGACAGAAATAATGGGAAATGGAACGGTATATATTCCAGCTCTTGTGTTGAAAAGTTAGTAAAATGTTACCAAAGTATCATGGAACAGGTTTTTCAATATCAGAATATCGAAAAAATTGCAATACCTGTAATATCAGCGGGGAATTACGGATTTGATTTTGAATATGCATTTACGATTGGTCTGACATCTGTATATAATATATTGCTGGAAAAGAAAAAAGAAACAGCGGAACTATTCGAATATATAGGACTCAAAAAAGTATATTTTATTGTACCGGATGAAATGGGAAATTATGAAACGGCATGTGAGGTATTCAAAAAGTATCAAAAAGTTTTTCAAAAGGAGCACAGAGCAGTTGCCAGAGGTGCAATGAAAAGTCAGATAGAGTTTTTTAAAGAAATCCGTTCATATGATACACAAAAAGGGTCATTTGCTATTGCAAAATTTATAAGGGAAATTTTAATGGTGTTGCGAATAATCCTGGGACTCTGGACATATGTGAAGGATCTCATAAGTAAACGTGATTGGGTGCTCAGAAGGCAGACAGTAGAAATAATGACATTTATAAAAATGCTTATTCCGGTACCGCTTATGCTTTTATATCAGGGATATGCTGGAAATAACGTTGTAAAATGGTTGATTTTAATAATGCTGTTATATAATCTTGCAGATACCGTAACGTATTTGATTGCTTTGATGTTTTTTGCAGATATCCAGAGACCTTCGGCTAATTTAAGCAGATCTTTGATTATGTTGATTGTCAATTATATAGAAGTAGAACTAGACGTGGCTGCAATCTATCTGGTAACACAGAATTTCAGGCATGTAGCAGTTTCGTTTAATGATGCCGTTAATCTGGCAATAGGGTGTGAAGCGGATAATTTATGCAGATGGCTGAAATTCGGAAATACAGGAATAAAGTTCTTCTTTCTGACAGTAGTGCTGAGCTATTTTTCCAGCCATATGCGGCAGAGAAAGTTCAGAACATATTAAAAACACAAAGATGTAGTGAGGTAGATAAGATGCAACGATTGTATATTGTGGGTAATGGATTTGATCTAGCGCATGATTTGCCAACAAAATATTGGGATTATCATCAGTTTCTACAGAGCAGCAGTAAAAATTCTGATTTTTGCAGAAGAATGGAAAATACTTATGGGTTAGGCGAAAATACAGAATATTGGTGGAAAGACTTTGAAACTAATTTGGGAAAGGGAGATTCTTTTGAAACAGACTTCGAAATAATGGGGGAATCTGCAATTGATGAAATGGTTACCGATGAAGGGGAACCAATGCCAGATGTAGAAGATACATTGAGGTATCATTTTGAACCTTATTATGAATTTATGAATAAATTGAATGAGACTGTGTTACAGTGGATTGAAACGATTGATGTGAATCAGGCGAAGCGAATTTTTAAAAGAGTCAAAGCAGCAGACAGTTATTTTTTTACTTTTAATTACACAGAGCTTTTGGAAGAAGTATATAAAGTTCCAGAGAAGCAGATTTGCCATATTCATGGGTCAATAAGTGAAGGAACAGTTGAAATAGGACATGGAAATTTAGAATCCATAGAAAAATATAGAGAAGAGGCACATGAAAAAGAGAAAATCTTTGATAAGAACGGTGCTGAAATTTCGAAGGGAATTTATAATTTTTATAAGGCATCGTTTAAGGATACAAAGAAGATTATAGCAGCAAACGAAGATATATTTAATGGATATAGAGGTATAACAGAGGTTTATGTATATGGACATTCTTTAGGTGAAGTGGATATGCCATATTTTAAGGAAATAAAAAGACATATTGTAAAAAATGCGGCGTGGTATTTTTATGTTTTGTGCAAAAAAGAGGAATTAAAAGAGAAAAAGGCAGAATTATTAAAAAAAATAGAGTGTCTTCATATAAAGCGACAATATATTCATATATATACTGTGGATAAATTTTTGATTTAAGCTTTTCAAGCCTGTTATTTTCTTCTCTGCTTTGGGATAATTAGAAAATCATTAATAGAACATACAATATTCTTACCAGGCACCTAAATGAGTGCCTGGTATTTTTTTTGCTTGACAAAGTAATAAAACGATATTATCATAAAGATATTAACAAAAAAATAGGGGTGCTAGTAATTAATCAGAAACAAAAGAAATCAGTTCTGTTAGGAAATGGGATAAATATCCAATTTGGCGGGAAAGCCTATTCCAATAGGTTTATTATGTCCAGGATTATTTTCAATGCCCGGTGTGATAAATATGATGATCTGTTTGAAGGAACATTGTCTGGGAAAGAAATAGAACAGCTATTTCAGGG
>CAKVIM010000045.1 GCA_934754775.1 uncultured Candidatus Melainabacteria bacterium
AATAAAAACGCATAGTCAAATTTATAAAGAGCCGATGAGCTGTGAGGTATCTCACAAGTTCATCGGCTCTGCGTCTGTGCGTCTGGCTCTTTGATGACGGTTACTTGTAAATTCTCGACTTCAATTAAAGTTTCCTGTCTACATTTCGGGCAGTAAAGAGGATAGTTTTTTAATTCTGTATCTTCTCGTATCCGATTACGGGTTTTATTTCCGCAAACAGGACATAAAACCCATTCTGTTTTTAATATCATACGCCCGTACTTCCTTTCGTAAAGTTATTCTTTTTCAAATCAATAAAATTGTTTGTCGAACAATAAAGTCAAATCATAGCTACACAAAAAATCAATCCACCTAACATATCGGTAAACAAATGCACACCGCAAATAAGCCGTCTAATAACCATAAAGGCAGTAAACAAGCCACACAAAGCATTTGTTGTATTACATAGTTTATGTTTTTTAATCAGCCGATGATATTGCATCATAGCAGTCGGAAGCACACACATAGCAATCATTGCGATAGATGACGGATAAGATGCTTCCAAAATACCACCTATTAGAATAGGGCGGAGATTGATTACATTAAATTCGAAAAAGGTATAAGCACTACAGCCTTATCTCATAATCTTAATAAATACACATACGCTTCTTCATTTTCAAAGATAAAACTCCTGCTAAATTCCCCACCATTTTTTTCAATCGTTTTTATTGAAGCAACATTGTCTTTTTCAACTGATAATTGCAACTGCTTCAAACCGTGCTCTTTTGCAACAAGACATATTTGTCTTAATATTTCAGTAGCATATCCTTTTCTTCTTTCTGACGGTCTTACACTATAGCCACAATTACCAAAATCCTTCAGAAAATCATTTAACCGATACCTCAAATCGACGATACCAACAATTTTATTATCTGACACTCTAACTGCAAAAAAGGTATCTGTCAAAACCCAATTTGGGTCAACCGTTTTCAAACTTGCATTGGCAATTACTTTCTCAAGCCATTCAGAATAAGAACTAATCTTATCGAACAATTCACTCCCATTGATTACTTGTTCCCCAAAATCAAAATGTTCCTGTCGGTATTTAAGTGCTTCTTTCTCCAGTTCCAATGTCGGCTTTACAAGCCGTATTTCTTCACATGTCATCTTTCATTCCTCCGTTTTTTTGTTTAACAAAAGTAACTTTATCTGTTCAATTATTCTTTCAGGTGTTTCATTAGGAATAGGCATAAGCTGGCTATACATCCGTACTCCTTGATATGTGAACAAGATTATATCGAAGACCCCCTTTATATCAACTTGCTTAAACTCGTTACGAGAAATACCATATTCGATTAGCTTCTTCCAAGAATGGTATGACAAATTGTACTGCTTTGATAAAACATTTTCCTCGTTCTCTCTACTACTAAAATATTCGTAAATTGCCATACTTAAAGAACCTTGAGTATCGTTCATTTCAGACTTATACCTGTTAAGTATCTCATTCAATATCTCAATGGCAGGCAAACCTTTATCTATGCTTTCCGAAAACAAATCATTCTGCACTTCTAAAAATTCTGATATTATTTCAGAAAATAATTGTTCCGTGCTATTATAATGGCGATATAATCCTCCTCGGCTAAGCTCTGTTACCTCGCAAATATCTTTCATCGTAACATTTTTAAAACCCTTATCAGCAAATAATACTTTTGCCTGTTGTTTTATAAACTGCTTTGTTTTATCTCCTTTAATTCCCATTATTTTCGCCTCCATTTTTGCGACGGTTGTGTCGCTTTTATTATACGACACTGATGTCGCTTTTGTCAATCCATCTTGCTTAAAGTTTATAAACAATTTGCTTTCGGATTTTTTATAACTATGCATAAGAGATATAATATCTCATTACAAGAGATTTCAAAGCGTTCAATAAGAACTCCCATTTCTGTAAAATATAATAGAAATATTATATTGCTACAAGGTGGTGAGTTTATGGACGCAAGAAACAATGATTTTGACTTCGATTTTACACCGATAGGACAGGCAATTAAGAAAGCAAGGACAACAATGGGTATGACCAGAGATGAGCTTGCCCGTATTGTAGATTATGACCCAAGGCATCTGCAAGCAATCGAAAACGAAGGACAATACCCAAGTCTGGAGCTGTTCATTCAGCTTGTAACAATGTTCGGTGTATCGGTTGATGAATACATATTCCCAGATAATGATGTCAAAAGAAGTTCCGTCCGCAGACGCTTAGACGCAGAACTCGACAAACTAAACGATAAAGAGCTGTCCGTAGTTGAAGCAACCGTCGGAGGACTATGTAAGGCAAAAGAGCCAGAGGAATAAACCTCTGGTTTTTCTTTTGCCCATTCTTAATATTAATAGGCAGGAATACCATAGCCATAGATGGAGCTGCTGCCAACCGTATATTGCTTTTGCCTGCAAGCGTCGCCAGAATTACCCTCCACGGTGTAAACAACACCGTTTTCGCATTTCTCCACAATGCCTACATGGTCGGTTTCTCC
>CAKVIM010000046.1 GCA_934754775.1 uncultured Candidatus Melainabacteria bacterium
ACTGTACGCTTTGGTTTTGACAGTGTAAGAACTTCGCAAACTCTCAACTGCTGGTCAAGAACAAAGCAACGGGAACGCCTCATGAGGTGTATTATATACAGCCCTCATTGGCTTCGGACGATTTTGTCGTTCGTGGTTATGGGTGCTTTCTATATACTTACACTGGCGTGGGGCTTTCGGCGTTGCTCGTTTCGACTAGCAGGGCAATGCGAAGGCCTTTACACTGTGGAACGAGTGACAGGACTGGCTCCACGCTTTTTTGTGTATATGAGAATGCTAATATTAACATAAGCTATAAGGATGCCAGATAGCAATAAAACATTCTATCTATGGGCATTACTAACAAAAAGTCTGTATTGGAAGGTTTGGACAACTATCAAGGATATGATGTTGTTATCCGAGATATGATTTCAAAAGAGACAGATAGGCAGTATTCTTTTATGAAGTGGAATATAGCCGTTCAAACCTTTTTGTTTGGAGCTATTACGCAGATGAAAAACGATGATTATCTGATTGCTATCATTGTTGTTGGTATTCTTGCATCTGTAAGTTCTTTTGCGACATATTGGGCAAGTGAGGCAAAAATTAAACGAATCCTTTATTTCTGGGACGGTTACAGAAAATGCAAAGAACTTTCTTACTATGCATTTCCTCCAGTATGGACTAATCCAATAGAAAATGTGATTTTAGATGATGATATTCGTCGGATATTTGGTAAATTTACACTAGGGTGGTCTCGTAAGATTAGTCTGAAACTTATTTTGCCAAAATTCTCTCCATTCATATTTTTTATTGCTTGGGGAATAATTTTATACTTATACTTTTTTATATAAAGCCGATGACATCCTACATAGCTCGTCCTCCCAATCAAGGCATTGGGTAAAATAGGCATTCTTTTATTGTGTAAATCTCTTTAAGTCTGAAAATAACAAAGCAGAGTCAGATACAATTGAGAATTCCGAATAAATTATTAAAGACAAGTCATGTTTAAGCATACCTTGTACTAAATATTAGTGTGGAATATTAATAAAATGACAATGAATAAAATTTTAGTTATTATTCTTTTCCTGTTTTCCTTTTATGAGATAGACGCCCAAATTTATGGTGGTGACGTATGTTATTATATAGAAGCAGGACAAGATTTGAATTCGTCTACATATATTAGAATATTTAAGTTTGCAGGACGAAAGATAGCCCAAACTGGGGGAAACAAGAATTATGTGACTGATAAAATTCGTCAGTCTAAAAGTTTTTGGGAAGATGAACTAGCGAGAAAAATAGATAAGGTTCAAAATGTAATGGAATATGAATCTTCTTTATCAACGTCATCTCGTGAAGTTTATTCTGAAGATTGGAAAGGGGATTTTCAATACATTAGAACAGGGCCGCTTACTGGTTATTGGGATTGTCCTAAAGTTGGTACTCGTTATTATGCCTTTTCAACAGATAAAAAAAGTATAATAGTTTGGCGTGAAAATAAAAATGGAGAAATAAGAGGTGACAAAGTTCATTATGTAAGAATAAGCAAGAGTGAATTAGAGCCAAAAGCAACAAATCGTGATTTTCTATATGAATAGACTTATATATACAATATTGTTGTTCTTTTTGTCAAATCACAGTATCAAATCGCAAACTACATATTATTATGGATTGACTAAAAAGATAATTGACGGAAAAGTTTCAATGTCGGTTTCTGGTGGACAATTTATTTCATTTCTTAATGAGATTTGCTATGAGTCAAATAAAAACAGTATTGGTGTTGGTCATGGTACACTAAAACTTAATAAGAGTTATAGTGATAGCCGTTTTAAATTTTATATGGGCAACAGTTATTGGGGAGATGCTGCGACATTTAAATTTAAATCGGATTTGAGTGTACTAAATGTTGTTTTAGAGAATGGGGATGTATATGTTTACAAAAGACAAACTGCTCCATCCTCTGTAACGACCTGTTCTTTGATACGAAAGCGAGGTAGCTATAGTGGCAGTAGTGGAACTTACTCTCCTTCATATCCAAACAATGGTT
>CAKVIM010000047.1 GCA_934754775.1 uncultured Candidatus Melainabacteria bacterium
TAAGTGTGCCAGGCATGGCATTAATCTTACTGGTGAAAGTCCAGTCACGGGTATTTACCACCAAGTGTAGCGAACCTCAAGCCGTTAGGAGAGTAATCCTATGGGTGAAGGAAGAGGTGTAGCAAAATCCTTGAGCCTACGAATAGAAACTTGATGAGGCTAAATGGTAAGTGGATAAGGTTGCTTAACAAACTGAAGTCCTAATGGTAAACGTAAAACCAAGACAGTAAATCAAGAGGTTGTGGGATGAAAGATTAATGAATTACCCTGGGAGGCCCTAATGCGTAAAATATACGTGCGATAAAAAAGCAGATAGTTAGGGAGTCAGCTGAGGTCGTAGTATGTGAAATGCCAATCACAAAAGGACCTAATGTTTATATAGTGCAAATCACTATAAGCAAAGTATAGATAGTCTGTAAGATTAGATAGCCTAAAACATTGAAACGTAATCAATGATGGTAAAGGGGTCGAAGATATTTCTATACAATCTACGAATGGAGGAGGAGCAGCAAATGAAATTAATTGAGGAGATTTTAAGTGAAGAAAATCTAAAAGAGGCTATTCATAGAGTTAAAATCAATAAAGGAGCAAGTGGCGTTGATAAAATGTCAGTTAATCAAATTGAAACGTATTTCTATGAACATAAGGATGAAATTATTGAATCAATAATGAATAAGACTTATAAGCCTCAACCCGTAAGAAGAGTATATATTCCAAAAGCCAATGGCAAATTAAGACCACTTGGAATACCTACAGTTATTGACCGTGTAGTACAACAATCTATTGCTCAGAAACTATCACCAATATATGAAGAAATATTTAGTGATTATTCTTATGGCTTTAGACCAAATAGAGATTGTCATGGAGCAATGATGCAAGTATTAGAGTATCTTAATCAAGGCTTTGAATGGGTAATCGACTTAGATATCGAGAAGTATTTTGACACAGTAAATCACGATAAATTAATTTCAATACTAAGAGAGAAAGTAAATGATAGTCATACACTACATTTAATTCGTAAATTCTTGCAAGCGGGAGTTATGGATAATGGCTTAGTTTCATCAACTACCATAGGAGTACCTCAAGGAGGTCCATTAAGTCCTATTCTTAGCAATATTTATCTAGATAAATTTGATAAAGAACTTGAACAACGAGGATTACGCTTTGTAAGATATGCGGATGACTGCAACATATTTGTTAAAAGTGATGTAGCAGCAAATCGTGTAATGAAATCAATTACTTCTTGGCTAGAAAGAAAATTATTTCTTAAAGTATCAGCCACCAAAACCAAAATAAATAGACCAAGTAATAGTAACTTTCTTGGTTTCACATTTTGGAAAAACGAAAAAGGCTGGCAATGTAAACCTGGAAATGACAGGAAAATAAGACTTTATGAAAAGATTAAAGTAGTACTGAAAAGGAAACATGCAGTATCTAAACCACTAGGAATTACTTTTACTAAACTAAACCAAATTATTAAAGGTTGGATTAACTATTTTAAAATAGGGAGTATGAAACAATTTCTTGAAAAATTTGGACAATGGCTAAGACATAAAGTAAGAGTGATTATTATCAAACAATGGAAGATTCCTAGTAGAATCTATACCAATCTACAAAGATTGAACAAAGTTTTTAAATGGAACCTTGATGATGAGGCGATATGCAAAGTTGCAAATTCAAGACTTGGTTGGTATAGAAGAAGTGGCATGGATGTAGTCAACTACTTGTTAAGTCCTAAGGTACTCGAAATAGCCAATAAGAAAAAGGGAAGACCAGGACTGGTCAACCCTTTGAATTACTATCTTAGTAGTTTGTAATCAATATAGATGTAGCGCCGTATACGAGACCCGTACGTACGGTGCAATGGGAGGGACGAAAATATTAATTATTTTCTCTCTACCCTATT
>CAKVIM010000048.1 GCA_934754775.1 uncultured Candidatus Melainabacteria bacterium
ACAACAACGTATAGCGACGGAACAATTGAAACAATCGGATACTATCCTGACGGTGACTATAAGTTTAGAAGAACAGAAGCTCATCAAGAAACTACACAAACAAACTATACTATTAATGGAAATACCAATAAACTATATTCTGTGGCAGAATTAAAACAAAACATTAACTCTGCGTATAAACAACATAAAAAAGATATAGAAGCCAAAAATAAGCAAAGTGCAAAATTAGATAGTGCTCGCACATATTTTGTTTGGCCATTTGATACATTTGCCCAAAACTATATTTCTAAAAATAATATATTGCCTTTTACTACTATAAATAAAACCGATAAGCTTGATATCGAGCTTTCAGAGCGTGGAAAAAAAGATGCAGCAGTTAGAGAGTTTGTCTTAACTCACTACATTGAAACTCATAAAGCTGCAAAAGAAGCACTTGATTCAATGGGGTTGCTGGATGATACGGGAGCTTTAATTAACGCAGGTGCCGGCATCGCTTGGAACAAGATTAAAAATGTTTGGAACGGTACAGAAGAAGAGTATCAAGATTTTTATTCACTCAAAGACAAATTTGAGCCAAACTATGATAAAGCGTTAAAAATGGAAGGGACACTAAAAGTTGTTCAAAATAATCCTGAGGGGTACTTCAGAGGTGAAGTCGGTAATATTGATACAGAAAAAGGTGCAAAATTTCAAGAAAAGACTGAACAATATCAGAATGCAATGATTTTAAATACAAGAATCAATCTTTTAAAAGAAGCTATTTCTGAAATTAGGATGTTCCAATCTGAGCAAGGTATCCAAAGTTTTACACCAACTCAGGGTGAAGGACTTAATCCGTCAAGCCATATTTTAAATGCTAAGAACTTATTGCTCCAATGTGTTGGTGGTGATCAAGAAGCTGTCGATATGCTATTAGATGGAACTGTTGGAAATGCTTATGCGACACTAAAAAGAATTCAAGAGATTTTAAATGATACGGAAAAACTTAACAAAACAATATTAAACGGTCAATCCTTTGATGAAATCCAAAACGAGTACAAATCTCAATACAAAGAAATGTATGGAACTGATTTTGTGCCGGATGAATTAACAGAAAAAGTTATGGATGCTAAAGCAACCGGTGGGATGGTAAAACTTGCTGCAATAACAATCGTCTCAATAATTGTTACCAGAAGCCCTATTATGGCACAAATTAATGGTGCAATTGTCGGTAGTGCTGAAGCAACAGGTGCGGTAGCAAATCTGATGAGAACTTTGGTTACGAAGTATGGTCAAACGGCAGTAGCACAGGGCATAAGATTTGCGATGACAAGCGGAACATTGGCTACAGACGTTGGTTTAACTCTATTGAACCAAGTAACCAGCGAACATGGAGTAGATGGTGAAGAACTTTGGGAAAGCACAAAGAGCTCCGCTAAATATATCTACTTTGGTTCATATATTGGTGGTCCACTTGCACAGGTCGTATCCAAACAACTCGGGAAGATTGGTGTTGCATCAAAAATGTTTGAAGGTGGTGCAAAAGTTACAACGGGTGGAGTTCAGACAACAACAATCACCGGTGATAAATTAGTACAAAACTTGATGAAAGGTGGTAATAAAGTTTTAACAAAGGGAGGTGCTTTTTTAACTGATGTAGCAGCGTTTACCGGTTTAGAGGTTGTTACAGAAGGGCAAGATATTGTAACTGCTGGAAAAGAGCAATTAGAATTTTTACCTAAATTGAAAATAATGAACCACTTTATAGAATATATGCTAGGTGGTAAGGTTCATGCGGGAATGCACAAGGTAAAAATGGATGCTGCAATAGAACAATCTGGTGTCAAGAATTGGGAAATAAAAGA
>CAKVIM010000049.1 GCA_934754775.1 uncultured Candidatus Melainabacteria bacterium
AATTTACTAAAGTATATCATAAATTTAATAAATTGCAATAAAATTATAACAAATTTATAAAAAATCATATCTTTACACATAAAAACACGGCTGGTTATAAGTTGTATAACCAGTCGTGAAATGTTTAAGTTTCCTCCTTGTCATCTTTCCTAAACATAGAACAGTCATTATCAATAGACCACTTTGCAAGTTCAGGCTCTTGTTCTTCTCTAAATTCTTCATAAGATTTGTTACTAATTTCATCAAAACTAAAAGACTTATAAATTTTAGCTTTGTAGATTTCGTGCAATTTCTCAATCGGATATTGGCGAGAACTATATGTATCAAAAGCCCAGCTGTTGTTTACATAGAGAACATGCATTGTAAAATCTTTTCCGTCATCTTCTTCATCATCATGTGGAGAAAATTTCTTTATTGCAAGAAATTCTATGCAACCTTTTTTTAATGCTTTACATATTTCAAAACAGATTGCGTAGCAATATCCCAGACACATTTGAGTTGCAATCAATGCATATAACTTTTCGTTTGCCTGATTGATAATCTTAAGATCATTTTTACAAATGGCTTTACCTTTGGTTGTGCATACTAAAAAGTAAATTCTTTCTGCCAACAATTGTGAGAATCCCAACATAGCTCTTTTAAATACCTTCATAGATACTAGTAATCCAGCCATGCATATTAGCATAAAAGCTATAATTGCTATTTGAGTAGTCATAGAAAGCTCGATATCTTCACATACATCAATTATAAATACTGGAATGTATGGGAAAATAAACGCAACTACCCAAAACATAACACAAAGTTTCTCGATTATGTGTTGCTTTGAAGTCAGTTGCAAAAGCATATCTTGTGATTCTTTGTCAAACTCATTATAAATAGTCCTCCGCATAAAATACTTAATCATTTTTTACCAACCTTTCTGTAATAGTTTTATGGTTACATAATATAATTATAGCATGTATTCCGTATATTTTCAACTAATATGCACATTTTGTAAAAAGTGAATGATTTTGAGTCATTCACTTTTAATAACTCTTAAGCATAAATCAATTCACTAAAAACAATTTCTTCTGCTTGTGCTTTAATAGAGTTCATTGTGCCAACCCAGTAAAACATATCTGTATTTTTCATATCTTCTGTCAAATCGCTTTTGACTTTTAGTTCACTAATAATCTGTTGGGCTCTATTATCTGCTGTTTCTAATTGTTCTTTAGGTTCATCAAATTTTTGTTTTATCATAGGCAAAAAGAATTGATTTACAACAGAATCATACTCAGTTAATTCATCTATAAATTGTTCGAAATATTCATTTATTACATTTTCTTTAAATTGAATTTTACAATCATTGCAATAATAGTAGAAGTATGTTTTTCCATTTTTCTTTGTAGTAGCTTTACCACCTAAAATACGATTGCATTTAGGACATTTTAGTTTTTGTAAATACAAATAGGTGAGTGTTCTTTGATAACTCCTTGAATTTTTCTTTTTCTGAACTTGGCAATCAGCCCACATCTCTTTTGAA